>DATBZS010000033.1:0-22974 GCA_036513075.1 Acidimicrobiales bacterium | reverse complement strand
GTCCGAGGACCTCGAGATGCTGAGCAATCTCCATGGGCGGCTGTCCGACGCCGAGACCCTCCACGAGCTGATGCAGGAGGAGGACGACGAGTCCCTCCGTGGCGAGGCCGAACAACTCCTTGCCGACCTCGACCGCACGTTGGGTGCGCTCGAGCTGCGCGCCCTGTTCGGTGGCCACTACGACGACGGCGACGCGGTGGCCGAGATCCACGCCGGGGCCGGCGGCACCGACGCCCAGGACTGGGCCGAGATGATGCTGCGAATGTACTCGCGCTGGGCCGAGCGGCGCGGCTTCACCATCGAGGTCGAGGAAGCCACCGAGGGTCAGGAGGCTGGACTGATGTCGGCCACCTTCATCGTGCGCGGCCGCTACGCCTTCGGCCTGCTGGCCGCCGAACGCGGCGTGCACCGACTGGTCCGCATCTCGCCGTTCGACGCCCAGCACCGACGCCAGACCAGCTTCGCCTCCCTCGATGTCGTCCCGTTCCTGGAGGACCCGTCCGGCGAGGTCGAGATCGATGAGAAGGACCTCCGCGTCGACACCTACCGGTCGTCGGGCGCCGGCGGTCAGCACGTGAACAAGACCGACTCGGCGGTGCGCCTCACCCACCTGCCGACCGGGATCGTGGTGACCTGCCAGAACCAGCGGAGCCAGACCCAGAACAAGACCAAGGCCATGCAGGTCCTCGGGGCCAAGCTGGCCGAGCGGCAGCGGGCCGAACATCAGGCGACGCTCGACCAGCTGTCGGGCGACCGGACGGACAACGCGTGGGGCAACCAGATCCGCTCCTACGTCATGGCGCCGTACCAACTCGTGAAGGATCTGCGCACCAACGCCGAGACCGGGAACGTGGAGGCCGTCCTGGACGGCGACCTCGACATGTTCATCGAGGCCGAGCTGCGCCGGAAGGCCGAGAAGAAACGCGACGGTTCCTGAGCACTCCGCACGACACGGCGAACGACGCCCGGTCGCGTAACGGTGCACACGATGCGCAAGGACGTCGCAAATGCGCGTCGTCCGAGGTCAGAGGGGCTGACCCAGTTCGCCCGATGCCCCGGGTACTATGGACGACGCGGACGATCCGCCGTTGCGCCCACGGACATGCCGTTGCGCTGCCCCGCACCATCGCATCCTCATGATCAAATTCCAGAACGTCACTAAGACGTACAAGGGATCAACGGTCGCCCTCCAGGACTGCTCGGTCGAAATCGACAAGGGTGAGTTCGTATTCCTGGTCGGCCCGTCCGGATCCGGTAAGACAACCTTCATCCGCCTGCTGCTGCGCGAGGAGATGCCCGACTCCGGGCGCATATGGGAGGCCGGCAAGGAGATCGGCCACCTCGCCAAATGGCGCATCCCCTACCTGCGGCGCAACATCGGCTGTGTCTTCCAGGACTTCCGGCTGCTGCCGAACAAAACAGTCTTCGAGAACGTGGCCTTCGCCCTCGAGGTCATCGGTCGCCCCAAGCACGTGATCGCCTCCCAGGTGCCCCAGGTCCTCGACCTGGTCGGGTTGGCCAAGAAGCGGGACAACCTCCCGAACGAACTGTCCGGTGGCGAGCAGCAGCGGGTGGCGGTGGCCCGGGCCTTCGTCAACCGGCCGCTCATCCTCCTGGCCGATGAACCGACCGGGAACCTGGACCCGAAGACCAGCCTCGGCATCATGCGGCTGCTCGACCAGATCAACCGGACCGGGACGACCGTCATCATCGCCACCCATGACGCCGGCATGGTCAACCAGATGCGCCGCCGGGTCATCGAGCTCGACCGGGGCATCGTCGTCCGCGACCAGGCCCATGGCGTCTACGACATCGACAGCACCACGCTGGCCGGTGGCGCCGGCTCGCCGACGGGCAACCTGGTCGACCAGATGCCCACCGCCGATGACATGGATGTCCCCGGAACCTCGTTGGCCCGTCCCTGATGGCGATCTCCCCCGGCTACGTCTCGAAGGAGGCCGCCACCAATCTGTGGCGCAACCGCCTGATGACGGCCGCCGCCATCCTGACGGTGGCTGTATCCCTTGCCCTGGTCGGCTCGGCGCTGTTGTTGAAGCAGGGCGCGTCCAAGGCCACCGAGCTGTGGCAGAACGGCGTCCAGACGATCGTCTGGGTCCAGCCGACCGCCGGACCGGCCCAGACCAACGCCATCAAGACCCAGCTGAATCAGTCGCCCTATGTGAAGACGTGCGTGTACCGCAGCCAGGCCTACGACTACAACGAGGCCAAGAACATCCTGCCGGCCGACGAGATCAACGTGACCAATCAGTCGCAGTACCCGGCCTCGTTCCGGTGCGAGCTCAACGATCCATCTCAGGCCCCGGCCGTCTACCAGGCGTTCCACGGGAAGCCCGGGGTGTTCGACGTCAAGTACCCAGGTCAGCAGATCAAGACCATGCAGAGCGTGATCCGCGTGCTGCAGTGGGTCTTCCTGACCGTCGCCGTCGTCCTCTTACTGTCGGCTTCGGTGCTGATCCTCAACACCATCCGCATGGCCATCTTCGCCCGGCGACGTGAGGTCTCGGTGATGAAGCTGGTCGGCGCCACCAACTGGTTCATCCGGTTGCCGTTCATGGCCGAGGGGATGATCCAGGGTCTGCTGGGGGCCGGTGTGGCCGTCGTCGTCGTGCTCGCCCTCTATTGGGGGATCGGGCTCAACAAGGGCGCGACGGCGGCCACCTCGAACAGCATCATCGCCCAGATGTCCCTGAGCGGCTGGGAGGTCTTCGGGACCTGCCTGCTCGTCTCGGTGGTCGGCATCGGGGTGGGCGTTGTCGGGTCGGCCTTCGCCGTCCGTCGCTTCCTCGACGTCTGAGGGACCGCACCCGTCGGGGTCGACGTCCCCGCGGACGCTCTCGGGTAGCGGTCGTCACCGACGCCCATCTGGCGACACCACAGGGAATCGACCCCGGTCGGCGGGTCAGTGGGACTTGGCGATCCCGAGCCCGGGCCGAAGGCAGGAGTCGACGATGGGACCCCCGGCGAAGCGGGCCTGCAGCCAGCGGTTGACCAGCGTCGTCGACCGGTCGAGGGCCTGGTCGTGGCCCAGCCCATGTTCGGTCACGAAGTCGACCGTGTCGTACTGGTCATGGCAGAGCTGTCGACCGATGAACCGGGTGGTCTGGCCGAACGGCACCACTTCGTCGGCCGTGCCCTGGACGACAAGTATCGGGGCCGCGGTCGGGGAACTGCCCGGCTGATTGGCCCGGTTGGCGGCCTGGACGCCCGGACTGTCCTCCCATCCGGGCTGGAAGAACCGAGCTGGGGACACGGCGTCGTACAGCGAGGCGACGGTGTCGATGCAGGACGTGGACACCGCCGACAGATCGGCGATGCCGGCCGGGGTCAGCACGCTCCCGAGCTCAAAGGTCCGGTAGTGGAGGGCCCACGCGTAGAGAACCATGGCGGTGAACGCCGACTGGCCGGACGGCGGCCGCTTCCTGCCCGACGGCGCCAGGTCGAGCACTGAGGTCACCGGGGCCACGGCAGCCACCCCGGCGATGAAGAGTTCGGGCGCATAGGACGGCGCGACCTCGCCGGCAAAGAGAGCGGCCTGCCCGCCCTGGGAGAAGCCCAGCACAGCCACTTCGTTGGACGCCGCGTCACCGACCAGCGCCCGTGCCGCCCGAGCTGCGTCGAGGACGTCCTCGCCCTCGCTCGTCCCCACCAGGTAGGGGTGCTGACCGGGTGCGCCGAGGCCGCGGTAGTCGGCGGCGGCCACGATCTCGCGGTGCTTCAGGAGCGCGGCCAGGTCGGGGATGGTCGAGGTGCCGGTGACCGACGGGGCGCAGCCGCTGGCCACACCGGTGGTCCCGTGGGCCCAGCTCACAATCGGGAAACCGCCCGGCGGTGGGCCGCCACCGGGGATCACCACCACGCCGGACTCCGCCAGGTCTCCTCCCGAATCCGACGTCGAGTGAAAGAGCACGCGGTAGGCCCGGGTCCCAGGTGGGAGGTTCGGATCAGGTGTCAGCGCCTGGCTGCGGATGATCGTGCCGGCGGGGGCGTAGGGGAGCGGACTGGGCGGACGGTAGAACGAGGCCAGCGCACCAGTCACGGCCGCGTCGCTCCCTGACGTGGCTACCGGGACGGGGCCGGGGGTGGACGCCGCGGCGGCGGGGACGGCCACCACCTGGGTCAGGATTGCAGTGACGGCCAGTGCCGCGAACACAGCTGCTCGACCGCCTGACGGCAGCCGTCGGGAGGGCGCGTTCGACCAGGACGTCCTCATGAGTGCTCAGGCTAGCCAGACGTGGGGTGTCGGGGGTTCCTCTACGCTGGTCGGGGATGGATGCACTCGATGAGGTGGCCCGGTGGCCGGTGGGCATGGCGGCCGTCGCCGTGGTGCTACTGGGCCCGGACGGGCTCGGCCCGACCACCACGGTGGGCGACGCGGACTCGGTCCTGCCGTGGGCCTCGGTCACCAAGACGGCCACCGCGCTGGCCGTGCTGGTGGCAGCTGAGGAGGGCACCCTGGACCTCGACGAGCCCGCCGGCCCTCCTGGTTCGACGGTCCGCCATCTCCTGGCTCACGCTTCGGGACTGGGCCCGGAAGCCGGCCCACCGGTCGAGCCACCGGGTACCCGGCGGATCTACTCCAACACCGGCTACGAGGCTCTGGCCCGCCTGGTGGAGGCTGCGGCCGGCATGCCGTTCGCCGAGTACCTGGCCGCCGGTGTTCTGGAGCCGTTGGGCATGACAGCGTCGGTGCTCACCGGGGCCGATCCGGAGTTTGCGGCGGCGGGAATGGTCGGGCCGTTGTCCGACATGGTGCGCCTCGGGCGGGAGTGGGCCCGCCCGTCCCTGGTGAGCGAAGTCACCTGGCGTGAGGCCACAGCGGTCCAGTTCCCCGGACTCGGCGGAGTCCTACCCGGCTTCGGCCCGTTCGATCCGTGCGACTGGGGACTGGGGGTCGAGGTCCGGGGGGCGAAGCGACCTCATTGGACCGGACGGTCGAACTCGCCGGCCACCTACGGCCACTTCGGGCAGAGCGGGTCGTTCCTGTGGGTGGACCCGGTGGCCGGGGTGCTCTGCTGTGGCCTGGCCGACCGTCCGTTCGGGGTGTGGGCCTCGCGGGCCTGGCCGGCACTGGCCGATGCCGTCCTGGACGAGTTGTCGGCACACCGGCCGACGGCCCGACCGGCCCCGCGCGCCGCCAGCGGCCCCGTCTAGGCTTCGACGCATGAAAGGCGTCCTCCTCGCCGGTGGCACCGGCTCCCGTCTCCATCCGCTGACCCGGATCACCAACAAGCACCTCCTGCCGATCTACGACCGCCCCATGATCAACTGGGGTATCGAGGCGTTGGTGAACGCCGGGATCACCGAGATCATGCTGGTGACCGGGGGTACCCACGCCGGAGAGTTTCTCCGGCTGCTGGGCAACGGCCACGAGTTCGGCATCGACCGACTCAGCTACGGCTATCAGGAACGCCCAGGAGGCATCGCCGAGGCCCTGGGCCTGGCCGCCCGGTTCGTCGACGGTGACCCGGTGTTGGTCATGCTGGCCGACAACATCGTGGAGAATTCGATCCGCCCGATGGTCGACGCGTTCCGGGCGGATCCCCACGGCGCGCGCATCCTGTTGACCCCGGTGGAGGAGGACGAGCACCTCCGTCACCTCGGGGTACCGACGTTCGACGACGACGACAAGGTGATCGGCATCGTGGAAAAGCCGGAGCACCCGGCGTCCAAGTTCGGCGTGACGGGCATCTACTGCTACGACGCCGACGTGTTCGATGTGATCCCGACCCTGGTGCCTTCGGGCCGGGGCGAGCTCGAGATCACCGACGTCAACAATCACTACATCGCCCAGGGGGCGATGGCCTACGACGTCCTCGAAGGCTTCTGGGGCGACGCCGGCGAATCGATCGACGCGTATTACACGGTCAACGACTTCGTCCGGAAGTACGGCGCCAACAAGGGCTGACCCCACCGGCCCGGTGCTGCGGCGCGCGAGTCGGCGACCGACCGACCGGATCAGGACCCGTGCGACACCCCGAGCCACTCGGCCGCCTCGGCCCGATGGCGGGCATAGTCGACCTTTCCTGACGGCGAGCGTCCGATGGTGTCGACGAAGCGGACCTGCCGAGGGGCCTTGTAGGCGGCCAGCTTCGACCGCACGTGGTCGATGACGGTCCCGGGGGCAACCGAGTCATCGTCGGTGTCGGGGGCGAGCTGGACGACGGCCACGATCTCCTCGCCGAACCGCTCGTTCGGGATACCGACCACGACGACGTCGACGACGCCCGCGAACGTCTTGACGACCTCTTCGACCTCTTCGGGGTAGACCTTTTCGCCACCGGTGTTGATGCAGACCGAGCCGCGGCCCAGCAGATGGATGGAACCATCGGCCCGGATCTCGGCGTAGTCGCCGGGGACAGAGAACCGCTTCCCATCGATGACGCGGAATGTGGACGCCGATTTGGCTTCGTCCTTGTAGTAGCCGACGGGAATCCGGCCACCGAGGGCCAGCACTCCGGTCTGGCCGGAGCCCGCCTCGATGTCCCGGCCGTCGGCGTCGACCACCCGCACGTCGGGCCCCAGGGTGAATTGAGCGGTCTTGGCCGCGCTCGTTGCCGACGACACCGAGGTGCCGATGCCCACGGCCTCGGACGAACCGAAGGCGTCGATGAGGAGCATCCCCGGGTGGTGGCCGAGTAGGCCTTGCTTGATTTCCTCGCTCCACATCACACCGGAGGAGACGATGCCGACCAGGCTGGACAGGTTCCACCGGTCCGGATGGGCGTCGAGGGCGGCCAGGATGGGCCTGGCGAAGGCGTCGCCCACGATGACCGTGCAGTTCACCTGCTCGCGCTCGATGGTGTCGAGCAACTCGATGGGATCGAACTGGCGACCGGCGAGGGTGACCACGCGTCCCCCTTCGCTAAGGCACTCCATGGCGGTGAACGCGCCCGTGCCGTGCATGAGCGGGCAGGCCGGCAGCAGGGTCATGCCGGGGCCGTTGGCCGTCAGATCGGTCCGGACATCATCGATGCCGCCTTCGGACGCATAGCGGCGGAACCCACCTCCATTGAGTCGGGCGAACAGGTCGTCCTGGCGCCACATGACTCCCTTCGGCATGCCTGTGGTGCCGCCGGTGTAGAGCATGTGGATGTCGTCCGGTCCCCGCCCCCACGGCGCCCGCACGCACTGGTGGACGTCGGGTCCAATCGGGCCCGTCGTCCCGGCCGCTTCCTCGTAGGGGACGGCCCACGGCGGGCAGGTGGCGGTGTGGTCGTCGACCCACAGCCAGCTCCGGACCCCGGGCACCCGGTCGCGGATTCCCTCGATGCGCTGTACGAACACACCGTGGAACACCACGGCGACGGTGTCGGCGTTCTCCCACAGGTAGACCAGCTCGTCGTCGGCGTAGCGGTAGTTGGTGTTGATCGGGACCGTGCCGATCTTGTAGGCGGCGTAGCTGGCCTCCAGGTAGTCCGGGCAGTTGTAGAGGTAGAGGGCGACCTTGTCCTGTTCTGCCACACCGGCGCCAAGCAGCCACCGTCCGACGCTGTCGGCCCGCTGATCGAACTCCCGCCAGGTTCGCGTGACGCCACCGTGGACGAGCGCGGGTGCGTCGGGCAGCGCGTCGGCCACCGTCTCCCACACGTCGGCGAAGTTCCACTTGCTCACGTCGATCTCCTCTGATCCTCCGGACCGGACCGTGGTCCCTCCGGATCCGACCACTGTCCGTCCGAATCGACCTTGCCCACCACACCGGCCCCCCCGGCGCCGGTCGTTCCCCTCGGCACGACCCCAGCGGGGGACCGTGACGATCGATGCAGCCTACGCTGGCCCACGTGGACAGCGCACCGCCCTCTGTCGGCCAGCCAGCCGAGGATCACCCCCGACGAGCCGAGCTGCGGGACTGGCTCGCGGAGCATCCCGAACCGACCGGCCGCGAGCTGGCTGAGCGGGGACTGGTGGCCCCTCACTGGCCCGCGCCCTGGGGACTCGGCGCCGACCCGGCCCTCCAGCTGGTCGTGGACGAGGAACTCCGGCGGGCCGGTGTGCGGCGCCCGGAGAACACCATCGGAATCGGCTGGGCCGGGCCGACCCTGCTCCACGCGGGATCCGTCGAGCAAAAGACGCGGTACCTCGTGCCCTTGCTGGCCGCCGACGAGATCTGGTGTCAGCTGTTCAGCGAGCCGGGTGCCGGTTCCGACCTGGCGTCGTTGACCACCCGGGCCGAGCTCGACGGCGACGAGTGGGTGGTCCAGGGCCAGAAGGTGTGGACCAGCTACGCCCACCTGGCACAATTCGGGATCCTGCTGGCCCGCACCGAGCCTGACGCCCCGATGCACCAGGGCATCTCGTACTTCATCTGCCCGATGGACGCCCCCGGCATCACCGTCCGGCCACTGGTCGACATGACCGGGGCCCACACGTTCAACGAGGTCTACCTCGACGATGTCCGGCTGCCCCGAGAGAACCTGGTCGGCGAGCGTGGGCAGGGCTGGTCGCTGGGCAAGGTGACGCTGGCCAACGAGCGGGTCTCGTTGTCGGGCGCCGGGGCCCTGTGGGGCATGGGCCCGACCGCCGACGATCTCGTCGACACCGTCAAGGCCGCCGGCGGTGTCTCCGATCCGTTGTTACGTCAACGTTTGGCGCAGGTCTGGGCCGAGGGGGAAATCCTCCGGCTGTTGCGGATGCGGACGGTGGCCGCCGCCGTTGCGGGTGCTTCCCCCGGACCTGAGGCGTCGGTCCGCAAGGCCCTGGCCGACGAGCACGGCAGGCACATCATGGGACTGGCCCGCGATCTGGCCGGAGCCACGGGGATGCTGGCAGCGACCGGCCCGGTGCCGGGCACCCCGAACGCGGGACCCTGGCCTGATGCCATGTGGTCGTACGGATTCCTGTTCGCCCCCGCGCTGACCATCGGGGGTGGGACCTCCGAGGTCCAGCGGAACATCATCGCCGAGAGGACCCTGGGGCTGCCCCACGACCCCCAGCTCTGAACCGGGCGCGCCGTGGGGCGGCGGCCCCGCTCAACCGACGAGCGGACCGGCGTCCTCGTAGCCCTGGCGTACGCCCTGCCCGGCGTTACGGGTGAGTTGTTCGGGCTCGTACAGCATCCAATAGGCGTTGCGGGCGTGCTTGCGGGCCCGGTTGGCGCAGACGACGGCCAGCTTGGCCGGGTCCTCCTCCTCGTTCTCGTGGACGAAGACCTCGAGGATGTGGGTGGAGGTCAGCAGCTGGGCCAGCATGATCCCCTGGGACGCCTCGTGGGCGCAGACTTGGTCTATGGCGGCCTTGCCGGGCATGCCGAGGGCGACCACGATCCGGCATCCCTCCTGCTCGATGATCTGCTTGCAGGCCACGCCGAGGTCCTTGAACCCGGGGACGGTGCGCCGGACCACCTCGAACGTGGTGCCGTGGCCGGGGCACGAGGCCAGCTCGTCGAGGGCCTCCGCGCCCATGTCATAGCGGGCGAACATGGTGTCGACGACGCCGATGCGGTCCATCGCTACACTCTACCGGGCACCCCCCGGCCCGGCCCGGGGTGGATGGGTACATCGTCCCTGGTGACAGGGGTGTACGAGGCAGGCAGCATCCGGTTCGACCGGTGTCGCACGGTGGGCAAGACTCGTGGGCCATGAGTGACGAGGCCCCCTCCGTGCCGGTGATCGACCCATGGGTGGCGCGGGACGTCGCCGTGGTGTGGCACGGATTCACCCAGATGGCTGCCTACGCCGGGAATACCCCGGTCACCGTGGAGCGGGCCGAGGGTCGGGAGCTCATCGACGTCGACGGCAACCGCTACTTCGACGCCATTTCGTCGCTGTGGGTGACCACGCTCGGCCACCGGGTCCCGGAGCTCGATCAGGCGGTCGTCGACCAGCTCGGCAAGGTGGCCCACGCAACTCTCCTCGGCAACGGGAGTCGGATCGTCATCGAGTTCGCCGAGGCACTGGCCGCGGTTGTGCCGGTGGACGACGCCCACGTCATCTTCGCTTCGGACGGGGCGGTCGCCGTCGAGCAAGCCCTCAAGATCGCCTTCCAGTCCTGGGTCAACCGGGGGCGTCCCGAGCGGAACCAGTTCCTGGCCCTCGGCGACGCCTACCACGGGGACACGGTCGGGGCCCTCTCGGTGGGCGACGGCGGCTTCGGCACCACCGTCTTCGATCCGCTGCGGTTCCCGGTGGTGCGGACGCCCGGTTACGCCACGGCCGACTGGGCGGCCAAGGCGGTGGCCGCCATCGAAACCCACGCCGACACCTTGGCCGCCATGATCATCGAGCCCCTGGTGCAGGGTGCGTCCGGCATCCTGGTGGCCGACCCCGAGGACCTTGCCCTGATCGGGCGGACCTGCCGGGCCCACGGCGTGCCGCTCATCTGTGACGAGGTGGCCACCGGCTTCGGGCGAACCGGCAAGCTATTCGCCTCGGAGTGGGCCGGGCCCGGGTTCCGGCCGGACATCGTCTGCCTGGGCAAGGGGATCACCGGGGGATACCTGCCCCTGTCGGCGACGGTGGCATCGCGGGAGGTGTTCGAGGCGTTCCGGGGCGAGGACCTCGGGACCGCGACCTTCTACCACGGCCACTCCTACGGCGGGAATGCCCTCGCCTGCGCGGTGGCCCTGCGCCACCTCCGCCTGCTGGAAGAGTGGCACGTGCTCGACCACGTGCTCGATATGGCCGACCACCTAGGGGCGCGTCTCGATGGGACGATCGTGGGACGGCCCGGGGTGGCCGACGTCCGTCGTCGCGGCCTGATGGTCGGCGTCGAGCTGGCCCCGCCCGACGGGGCCATCCGTTGGGGGAGGCGGGTGTGTGCGGCCGCCGTGGGTCGCGGTGTGCTGCTGCGTCCCCTGGGCGACGTGGTGGTGGTGATGCCCCCGCTGACCAGCACGGCCGACGAGCTCGACCGGGTGGTCGACGTACTGGCCGCGTGTATAGATGAGGTGTGGGCCGAGGACCAGCGGTGAGCACCGAGGGGCGGTCCACGTGGGGGGACTGGGTCGACGAAGCCTGCGCCGGAGTGGAGGCGGCCGGCCGGTGGCGCGCCCCCCGGTCCTTCGACGCCCAGGGCCACGAGGGGCCACTCATCGCGTCCGCACCGGGCCGTGGCGTGGTCTCTTTCGCGTCCAACGACTACCTGGGGCTGACCACCCACCCGTCGGTGGTGGCGGCCGCCCACGGGGCCCTCGACCGTTGGGGCGCCGGTGCAGGTGCGTCCCGGCTGGTGACCGGCTCCCGTCCGGTCCATCACGACCTCGAGGCGGCGCTCGCCGACTGGAAAGGCACCGACGCCGCCGTGATCTTCCCCACCGGGTTCGCCGCCAACCTGTCGGTGTTGTCGGTGTTCGCATCGGGCGGCGTGGTCGTCCACTCCGATGAGCTCAACCACGCCTCCATCATCGACGGGTGCCGGCTGGCCCGGGCCGACGTGCGGGTCGTGCCCCACGGCGATCTGGCCGCCCTCGACCGGTCGCTCGCCGCTGCGACGGGCCGGTCGGTCGTGGTATCGGACACCGTCTTTTCCATGGACGGCGACCTGGCCGACGTCGGTGGCCTGGTGGCTGTGGCCCGACGCAATGGCGCACTCCTGGTGCTCGACGAGGCCCACGCCGTGCTCGGCCCGGAACTTGGCGACACCGCCGGAGTCGACGTCCTGCGGGTGGGCACCCTGTCCAAGACGCTCGGGTCGCTCGGCGGGTTCGTGGCCGGACCGGCTCGTTTCGTCGAGCTGCTGGTGAACCGGGCCCGCCCCTACATCTTCACCACCGCCCCCACACCCGCTGACGCCGCCGCCGCCCTGGCCGCGCTCGGCGTGGTCCGCTCCGACGAGGGTGACGCCCTGCGCATCCGACTGCAGGCACTGATCGACCGTGTGGCTCGCGGTATCGGCGCGACCCATCACCTGTCCCCAATTCTGCCGGTGGTCATCGGCGCCGAGGTGGACACGGTGGCCGCGTCGGCATCCCTGCTCGAGCAGGGCCTGTGGGTACCGGCCATCCGGCCGCCCACGGTGGCACCCGGGACCTCGCGCCTGCGCATCACCCTCTCGGCCACCCATACCGACGAGCAGGTCGACCGCCTGGTGGCCGCGCTCGCCGACCTGGTGCCCAAGGACGGCCGGGGGGTCGGCAGTGCGGCCTGACAGGGTGGCGCTGGTGTGCGGCACCGGCACCGAGGTGGGCAAGACCTGGGTGGCGGCCCGGCTGCTGGTCGAGTTGCGGGGACAGGGCCGGAGTGTTGCGGCCCGCAAGCCGGCGCAGTCGTTCGACGTCGGTCAATACGGCGAAGGGATCGGAGGCGCCACCGACGCCGAGGCGCTCGGCGCCGCTTCGGGAGAACACCCGGGGGACGTGTGCCACTCCTTCCGCTCCTACCACCGGGCCATGGCCCCACCCATCGCTGCCCGGGCCCTCGGGATGCCGCCGTTCACCGTGGCCGACCTGGTCGAGGAGCTGGCCTGGCCGCGTATGCGGGTCGAGGTCGGCGTGGTCGAGACGGCCGGTGGAGTACGTTCGCCCCAGGCCGAGGATGGTGACGTGTGCGATCTGGTGGCCGCCCTCGCCCCCGACCTGGTGGTGCTGGTGGCCGACGCCGGACTGGGCACCATCAACAGCATTCGGATGACCATGGACGCCCTTGCCGGTCCGACCACGGCACTGGGCGGCGTGCCGGTGGTGGTCGTCCTCAACCGCTACGACGGCAAGCACGAGATCCACCGCCGGAACCACGAGTGGCTGCTCGACCGGGAGGGCTACCGGATGGTAATGCTGCCAGGTGGCGAGTCGGAGCTGGCCGGCCTGGTCGCCGGGGGCTGAAGGGTCTGGACAAGAGGGCCGAATGCACCGGTTCCCTTGCCGCCGGCGATGCCGATTCGGACTGACCTCCTGGTACCGTCCAACTATGTCCCCTGTCCGAGGTCGCCCGTGATCACGGCCGATCGGCTGGCCAAGTCCTACGGGTCGACCCGGGCGGTCAACGACCTCACCTTCGCGGTCCGCGCCGGAGTCGTCACCGGGTTCCTCGGGCCCAACGGCTCGGGCAAGTCGACGACCATGCGCATGGTGATGGGTCTCGACCACCCCGACTCGGGGACGGTGACCATCGGCGGCAAGCGATTTGCCGATCTGCGGTGGCCTCTTCGGGAGGTCGGCGCCCTCCTCGAGGCCAAGGCCATCCACCCCGGTCGCTCGGCCTACAACCACCTGCTGGCACTGGCCCAGACCAACTCGATCCCGAGGACCCGGGTGGACGAGGTGCTCGGACTGGTCGGCCTGGAGAGCGTGGCCCGCCGCAAGGCCGGGAAATTCTCCCTCGGGATGAGCCAACGCCTCGGTATCGCCTCGGCGCTCCTCGGCGACCCGGGCGTCCTGCTTTTCGACGAGCCGATCAACGGGCTCGACCCCGAGGGCATCTTGTGGGTGCGCAACCTGCTGAAGTCGCTGGCTGCCGAGGGACGCACCATCTTCGTGTCGAGCCACCTGATGAGCGAGATGGCGTTGACCGCCACCGACCTGGTCGTCATCGGCCGGGGTCAACTCATCGCCGACACCACGGTGGCCGACTTCATCAGCTCGAACACCGTGGCCACCGTGCTCGTCCGGACACCCGGGGCCGACCGGCTCGCCGACTCGCTCCGGTCGGCCGGGGCCACCGTGCGTGGCCGGGAGGACGGCGCACTCCTGGTCACCGGTCTCGATGCCGCCCACATCGGCGACCTGGCGCTGGAAGCGGGGGTGGCCCTGCACGAGCTGAGCCCGGTCCAAGCCAGCCTCGAGGAGGTCTTCATGGACCTGACGTCCGACATGGTCGACTACCACGGTCAGTCCCCGCTGGAGGTGGGCGCATGACCACCGCCACCGTGGCGACCCCGATGCCCGCGTTCGACAACGGCCACGCCGGTCTGGCCAACCAGGTCCGCTCCGAGTGGACGAAGCTGCGTTCGGTCCGGTCCACCTGGATCTGCCTGGTCATCGTCTTCGTTGCCGGGATCGGGCTCTCGGCCCTGGTCTCCAACGTCGAGGCCGGCCAATGGTCCCACCTGGGACTGGCCGACCGGGCCTCGTTCGACCCGGTCCGGTTCAGCCAGACGGGCTCGTTCCTGTCCCAGTTCGTCGTCGGGGTGCTCGGGGCGTTGATCATCACGTCCGAGTACGCCACCGGCTCGATCCGCACCACTCTGGCCGTCATGTCCAAGCGGCCGACGGTGCTGGCCGCCAAACTTCTGGTGATTGGTGGGGTGGTCGCCGTGGTCGCCGAAGTGACCGCTTTCGCCTCGTTCTTCGTCGGCCAAGCCGTCCTCCTCGCCCACGGGGCCAAGGTCCTGCCGGCCGGGAGCTCCATCCTCACCCAGGTCCGAAGTGCCACCATCCCCTACGTGAGCCTGTCCGACGGCGGTGCTCTGCGGGCGGTGTTCCTGAGCGGGATCTACCTCCTCCTGCTGTCACTCCTGGCCTGCGCCACAGGCTTCGTGCTGCGTCACACGGCTGGGGCCATAGCCGCCTTCGTCGGGGTCATCCTCGTCCTGCCGCTCATTGTGAGCGTGCTGCCCTCCAGCGTGGCCCAGTCGTTCGAGAAGTACCTGCCCTCCAACCTCGGTCTGGCCATGACCCTGGTGACCACCCGCAAGACCGACTTCGCCGGTGTCCTGTTCACACCGTGGACCGCCGTCGGACTGCTCCTCGTGTACACGGTCGCCGCCGTGGTGCTGGCCGGTTGGCTGCTGGTCCATCGGGACGCGTGAGGGCCCGGTAGTGGCGATGAGTCCGGATCGAAGGTTGAGTCTCGTCCTGGGTGGCGGCGGCGTGGCCGGTGTCGCCTGGCACATCGGGGTGCTCGTCGGCCTGTTCGAGGGCGGGGTGGATCTGTCCGTCGCCGATCACCTGGTCGGCACGTCGGCCGGCTCCACTGTCGCCGCCCAGATCGCCGGGGGACTCACCCTCACGGAGATGTTCGCCCGTCAGGTCGACACGGCGACGCTCGCCACCGAGCTCAAACCGACCGTGTCGATCGCCGAGCTGTGGGCGCAGATGGCTCCCATCTATGCCGAGTCGGCCGACGACGCCGAGCGGCGACGACGACTTTGCCGCCTGGCTCTCGACGCCGACACGGTGGACGAGGCCGTGCGCAGGCGGGTCATCGCTGCCCGTCTCGAGGGGCTGGACTGGACGGACGACCGGGTGTCGGTGGTGGCGGTCGAGGCGTCCACCGGCGAACGGCGGGTGTTCGACCGGTCATCCGGCGTGGATGTGGTCGATGCAGTGGCAGCCAGCTGCGCGGTGCCGGGAATCTGGCCCCCGGTGACCATCGGCGGTGCCCGGTATGTGGACGGCGGGATCTGGTCGCTGACCAACACGGACCTGGCGACGGGGTGTGGTCAGGTAGTGGTGCTCGCACCCCTTGCCGATGAGGTTCTGCCCGTCGAGCTGGCCGGACTGGGTGCCGGAGTCCTTTCCGCCGTCATCACCCCTGACGCCGCCTCGCTCGCCGCCTTCGGCACCAATGTGCTCGACCCGCTCGTGCGGGAGCCGTCGGCCCGGGCCGGACTGGCCCAGGGCCGGGCCGAGGCGGGCCGCCTCGGCCCCCTACTCGCCGACTGAGGCCCGCGCCTTCCGCGTCCACCTGACCGGCCCGGCTCGGTCAGGTCCCGAGGCCCGAGGAATCCACCACCGCGCGCGAGAACGGCCGGGCCAGGCCCCGCAGGGTGTCGCAGCCCTCCTCGCCGATGGCCTCGTAGGCGTATACCGAGAGCCGGTCGGTGGCCACCTCGATGTCCTGGCGGACAGCCGCACCCTCCTCGCTGAGGGCAAGGTGCTCCGGCGTGGCGGCTGGTCGGATCCAGCCCCGGCCGCGCAACCGGTCGGCGGCGTCGGCCCACTCCTCGTCGGTCCACCCCCGGGTCTGGCGTAGGAAGGAGACCGGGAGCTCGCCGGTGGCCTGGTGCAGCACGAGCGCCTCAATGCCGTCCAGGCCGTGGTTGACCAGCTGGGCGATGTGACCGTCCCCCCGGAACTCACGCAGCAGGGTCTGGGCGTGCCACAGGCGTTCGAGGGGCGTCTCCGGCCAGGGCAGACCGGCGTGGCCGGCGAACAGGGGCCGGCCCTCGGTGCGCTCGCAGGCCCGCAGCGCGGCCCGTGCGGCGAGGTCGGCGGCCAACGCCACGTCGTCGGTGTCCGCTGCTGGTCCCAGCATCCGCGCCAGCGCGGCGGCCGCCGCCTCCCGACGGGCGAACAGGACGTCGGACGGGGCCACGTTCGCCCACAGCCCGTTCATCGACCTGGCGACGAGGGACGGTGCGAAGTTGTAGAAGGTGGCCACTACCGTACCGGCCGATACCGCGCCCATCGGGGCCGAGCGCGAAGCGAAGTAGCCCGACTGGCCCTCGAGCCCGAGCCGCCGGTAGGACTCGGCAGCCTCGGGGGCGAAGTAGACCATCCCGTGCAGCGGCTCGACCGTCCGCCAGGTCTTTCGGGCGGTCACTGGGGAGACAGGCGACGGGGCGCTGGGCATGGCCCACGGTATCCCGGCGGGGCGCCCGGGGGTCGTCCCGTATAGTGCAGTGCAGTGGGCGCGACGCCCCGGCCTGGAGAGGTGCGGGCCGTGCGGTCGCAGCGGGTCGTACGCCCGGACGGGCACAGGACGGTAAGACACAGGAGTCGACGATGTTGAACGGTGTCTCGGGCATGGTAGGCGAGACGGCGGTGGTGACGAAGGAGCTGTCCGGCCCGCACCAGCCCGGTTCGGTGCTGGCCCGGGGCGAGGAGTGGTTCGCCCGTGCGATGTTCCCGGGGACCAGGATCACCCCCGGTACCACCGTGGTGGTGGCCGACGTCGAGCGTGGCCTACTGGTCTGCTACCCGGCCGACGACGTCTGACCGGCGGTCGCGCCACGCCGGAATCGGGCCCCTCTGGCAACGTGAGTTGCCGGGCGACGCGCAGTGCGGTCCTGAAGGTGCCTAAGGTGGCCGCAGGAGGTGGTCAGGATGATCATCGGGTCAGCCGGGTTGGATATCGCAGTGGCGGTGATCGGGTTCTTCGTCTTCGCCCTCATCGTCGTCTTCCTGAAGTCGTGCCTCAAGGTCGTGCAGCAGGGGTGCGTCGGGGTGGTCAAGCGCTTCGGTGAGTTCAGGACCATCAAGCAGCCGGGACTCCACGTGCTCATGCCGTTGGCCGACCGGATGGACAAGGTCGATGTCCGGGAGTTCCCCCGCACGGGCGATCAGCAGGCGGTCATCACCAAGGACAACGTGTCGCTGTGGGTCAGCGCCACGATCTTCTGCCAGGTGACCGACGTGAAGCTGGCCCTGTTCGAGGTCAACGACTTCGGCCTTGCCATCGACCAGATGGCCCGCACCGCGCTACGCGCCGTCTTCGGTGAGCTGACGCTCGACGAGTCGCTGTCCGAGCGCGAGACGATCAACTCGAAGATGCAGGACCACATGGCCGAGGCCACGCTCAAGTGGGGCGTACGGCTGAACCGCATCGAAATCCTCGACATCACCCCGCCGACCAACGTGCTCCAAGCCATGTCGGAGCAGAAGGAGGCCGAGCAGCACAAGCGGGCCGCGATCCTGAAGTCCGAGGGCGAGCAGCAGGCGGCCATCAACAGCGCCCAGGGCCGCAAGCAGGCCAACGTGCTGGAGGCCGAGGGTCAGAAGCAGGCGTCGATCCTGGCCGCCGAGGCACAGAAGCAGGTCCTCGAGCTCCGGGCTGACGGCGAGAAGCGGGCCGCCCAGCTGCGGGGCGAAGGCGAGGCGGCCGCGCTCGATGCCATCGACAAGGTGGGGATCAACCCAAACACGCTGGCCATCATGCAGCTACGGGCCCTCCAGGCCGTGGCCACGTCGCCCAACGCCAAGGTGGTCGTCCCCTACGAGGCGGCCGGGCTGGTGGGTGCCGCCTCGGTACTGGTCGACGCCATGAAGGACGCCGGCGGCACCACGGAGGTACCCGTGGCCTCCAACGGCAAGCCCGCCGCCTGAGCCGACGTTCCTGGCAACCGGGGGAGCAGGCGACCGGCGGAAGGTCAGCGGGGCTGGCGACCGGTCCAGGCGATGAAGGCCTCGGTCGGCGTGGCGTCGGGCGGTGCCGTGAGTTCGGGGCCGAACGCCCCGCCGGGCCCGCGCATCTTCTCGGGAGGGATCTGGTCCAGGTAGTGATGGGCGAAACCGATCACGTCGTCGGGCACCTCGACCTCGATCCTCCCGGACCGGCCGATGTCCCAGGCGTGGACGTACAGGTCGATGGCGGGGAAGGCCAGGCCTTGGGCCACCGTTCGAGTGCCCATTGGTGTGTCGCGGGTGGCCCCGAGGTCGGCGCCTTCGAGCGCCGACCTGGCCGAGGTGGCGATCCCAGCCCAGTAGTCGGCCGGCTCGCCGACCACCAGGTCGGCCGGGCGGTCGAACGTGGGCCACTGGTGATCGCGGCCCTCCAGGATGTCGACGCCGAAATCGATGGCCGAGCCGAGGTGCCCGAGGACGTCGAGGGCCGACCAGCCCTCACACGGAGACGGGACCGACCAGGACGAGTCCGGCACCGAGTGGACGACGGAGCCGAAGTAGTCGATTCCGCCGAGGAAGACGATGTCGGAGGTGGGAACCATGGGGCGAGCATCACCCCGGCGGGGACGCGTGTCAACCGCGCCCATGGCTACTTCATCTCCACCATGTCGAGGTAGTCGTCGCGCCAGTGGGTGTAGACCTCGTCAGGCAATTTGAGGGCGTGGGTGGGTTCCATGGCGTCCACGAAGGCCCGGTCGTGGCTGACCACCACGACGGTCCCCGGCCAGTCGGACAGCATGGTGCCGACGGCTTCGATCGAGGAGGGATCGAGGTTGTTGGTGGGCTCGTCGAGGAGCAGGACGTTGGCCTGCCCGGCGGCCAGCATGGCCAGTCCGAGCTTGGCCCGTTCACCGCCCGACAGGGTCTTGGGCATTTGGTAGGCGACGCTGCCCACCAGGCCGAACGAGCCGAGGAGGGCGCGTCGCTCGGTCTCCTTGGTCAGGATCCGGTCGTCGATGTTGTCGAGCACGCTGACCGACAGGTCGACCTGCTCGTGCTCCTGGGCGAAGTAGCCGAGCGTGACGTTGGCCCCGGGCTCCACGGTGCCTGCTGTCGGCTCCTGCACGCCGGCCAGGCAGCGGAGCAGGCTGGACTTGCCGGCGCCGTTGCGGCCGATGACGACGATCCGGTCGCCCCGCCGGCAGTGGAAGTCGACGTCGGTCAGCACGGTGTTGGTGTCGTAGCGGACGCACAGGTGGTCGACCCGCAGCGGCACCTCACCCGACCGGGCGGGAACGGGCAGCTTGAACGAGCTCTTCTTCTCGCGCTTATGGACCTCGGTCCGGTCCGATTCGAGGCGCTCGACGCGCTTGTCGAGTGACTTGGCGATCCTGGCCCGGCGGTTGGTGCTACCCCGCATCGAGTCGGCCAGCTTGGCCAGGCGGTCGATCTCGCGGCCTTCCAGGAGCGACGAGCGCTCGCGCTGGGACTGGTCCGCCTCGAGCTGCACCAGGTAGGACGAGTAGGTGCCCTTGAACTCGGTGAGGCGGGCGTCTGAAAGGTGCAGCACCTTGTTGATGGACCGGTCGAGCAGCTTCAGGTCGTGGGAGATCACCAGGATCGCCCCCGGGAAGCTCTCGAGCTCCTCCATCAACCACGCCTTGGCCGGACGGTCGAGGTGATTGGTGGGCTCGTCCAGGATCATGGTGTCCGGGGTCTGGAACAGGATCCGGATCAGGTCCACTCGGCGGCGTTGGCCACCGGACAGGCTCTCGATGTCCTCGAGCAGGAGCTCCTGGCGGAGGCCGAGACCGTCGGCCAGCCGGGCCATGGTGGCCTCGGCCTCGTAGCCGCCGTTCTCGCGGAACTGCTCCTCCAGGTCGGAGAATAAGGCGATGTTCTCGGTGGAGGGGTCCTTGGCCATCTGGGCGCGGGCTTTGCCGAGCGCGTCGTCGAGGATGTCGAGGCCGCGGCCGGACAGAACGTGGGAGAAGCCGTTGGGCTCGAGACCCAGACCGTGGGGTTCGGGGACCTGGGGCAGGTAGCCGTAGGTGCCGCGGATGGCGGCACTGCCGGTTGAGCGCACGTTGCGCCCGGGCTCGTTGATGACTACCGAGATGAAGGTGGACTTGCCGGTGCCGTTGCGTCCTACGAGGCCGACCTTCTCCCCGGCCCCGACGACGAACGAGGCGTCACGAAGCAGGGTGCGGTCACCGATTTCGATGGTGAGGGAGGAGCCGACGATCATGGGAGGGGGGAGGGTTGACCGGTGTCGCCGGGAGGTGCCCCGGGCGGGCGCCGGAAGTTCCCGGCGAGGTCAGCCTGTCCATTGTCCCACAGGTGCGCACGGTCACAGTCCCGGTACTCAGGTCGGCCACCACCACACTCCGTGTTACGAGGCCGTGGTCAGGGGCAAGGAGCCAGAACCCAGGGATCATCCACCCGAAACCAGGAGGTCTCCGCCGACGGGTGGGGTGCGGTCGTCCCTCGTCTCCAGCCAGCGGTCGGGCAGGTGGACGGGCCGCGGTCCGTTGGTGTGGCCCCGGGCCATGCGCAGCGCCTCGAGGGGGAAGGGCAGCGTGGGGTCGAGTGCGTCGAGCAACCGGTCCACCTCGGCCACCGACGATGCCAGGGCCAATGCCCGCCGGACCTGCGGCCCCACCGGGAATCCCGTGAGGTACCAGCCGGCGTGCTTGCGGAATTGGCGGGCGCCGAGCTCCTCGCCGAAGAGGCCACACAGCAGCTCGAGGTGGACGCGCATCATCGAGCAGATCTCCCCCAGGCCGGGCGGGGCCGGCACCGGCTCGCCCCGGAAGGCCGCAGCCAGGTCCCGGAACAACCAGGGTCTCCCCAGGCACCCGCGGCCGACTACCACCCCGTCGCATCCGGTGGCGGCCATCATCTCCAGAGCGTCGGACGCCTCCCACAGATCGCCGTTGCCGAGAACCGGAATGGACGTCACCGCATCCTTCAGCCTCCCGATGGCGTCCCAGTCGGCCGTGCCCGAATAGAGCTGCTCGGCGGTGCGGGCGTGCAGGGTGACGGCAGCCACACCCTCGCCCTCGGCGATCGAACCGGACTCGAGGAAGGTGATGTGGTCGGCATCAACCCCCATACGGAGCTTGACGGTGACCGGCACGGTGCCGGCGTTGTCCACCGCGGCACGGACGATGTCCCGGAACAGGGCCCGGTGGATCGGGAGGGCGGCCCCCGCCCCCTGCCGGGTCACCTTGCCGGCCGGACACCCGAAGTTG
This sequence comes from Acidimicrobiales bacterium, assembly GCA_036513075.1. Taxonomy (GTDB): domain Bacteria; phylum Actinomycetota; class Acidimicrobiia; order Acidimicrobiales; family RAAP-2; genus Bog-756. The sequence continues at coordinate 1,764 of DATBZS010000033.1, read as the reverse complement.
AGGTCGATATGGTCGACGCCGATCTCGTCGACGAGCCGCCGCACGGCCAGGCCCATCACGGTCGGGTCGACGCTGGACAACTGCACGCTGCGCACGGTCTCGTCCTCACCGAACGAAGCCATGCCGATCGTCTTGGCGTTTCCCTCGACGAGGGCCCTGGCCGTGATCATCTCGCTGACATAGAGCCCGGCCCCGTAGCTGCGACACAGGGTGCGGAAGGCGCTGTTGGTGACACCGGCCATCGGGGCGAGCACGACCGGAAGGTCGACCACCAGGTTGCCGATCTTCAGCTCGAGGGCGGTCGGTGCGGCGGCGGGGGTGGCGGTCATCGGGGTGCCTCGTCCCACAGGTCGGTCACCGACACGCCCAGTCGGGACAGCAACCTCCGCAGGGTGGGCAGCGAGAGCCCGATGACGTTTCCCGGGTCGCCGTCGATTCCGTCGACGAACGGGGCCGAGCGGCCGTCGAGCGTGAAGGCACCGGCCACCGACAGGACGTCGGGGGTGGACAGGTACGCATCGAGTTCGGCGTCGGTGGTCACGCCGAAATGGACCGTGGTGCCCACGACCTCCTCGGCCCGGTCACCGGTCACCTCGTCGATCACGCAGTGCCCGGTCCACAGGGTCCCCGATCGTCCCCTCATGGCTTCGAGCCACATTCGGGCCTCGTCGAGAGACGTGGCCTTGCCGTGGGGTCGGCCGTCGAACTCGAGCATCGAGTCGCAGCCCACGACCAGTGCGTCTCCCTCCGGGCGGGCAACCGCCTCGGCCTTTGCCACGGCCAGGCGCCCGGCCGAGCCCGCGGTGTCCGACGGGTCGATGTCGTCCTCGTCGACGCCGCTCACCACGACGACGGGAGCGAAGCCGGCGTCCTCGAGCAGGGCCAGGCGCGCGGGCGAGCCCGAGGCAAGGACCAATGTGCGGGACGGCATCACTTGAGCCTAGAGGCCGGACTGTGCCGGCCTGCCTCGGCTACCCCGGTGGCACCGGGTCCGGCGTCGACCCGGCCGCCCGATATGCGCGATCCTGGGAGCATGACCGACACCGGCATCACCCTGGCGCCCGTCCAGGTGGACCCCGAGCTCGACGGCGACCACGAGCGGATGTCCCACATCGTGCTCGAGGGCTTCAAACCCGAGAAGGGCGACTTCGTCTCGGCCGGGCCGTCGGTGGTCGAAGGCATGGTGAACGGTACGGCGGTCAAGGCGCTGTGCGGGAAGATCTGGGTGCCCGGCCGCAACCCCAAGCGTTACCCGATCTGCCCTACGTGCAAGGAGATCGCCGAGGGCCGTGGCTGGAAGGTACCGGCCGGCTGAATCGGCGTACCGGTCTCAGCCGGTCGGGTCCCCGGCCGGCGATGAGAGCCGTGGGAGCCTCGGGGCGTGCACTCCTGGCGTCGGGACTCCGCCGACCACTCACGAGCGAACGGCGACGCGCCGATGGCCGTCGACGATGGTCTGGAACAGGCCATCAACGCCGTCGAGGCTGCGGTCGACGACTATCTGGACACGGTCTCGTCCACCCGACATGACGCCCTGATGGCCGCTCTGAGACATCTCGATGAACTGGTTGCCCTAGGCGACGACTTCCCCAACTGGTCGGCTTTGTCGCGCTGGGGCTCCGGGCTGTCGACATCGTCGTCGGTACTCGGGGCGAGAGGCCCGGCGCCGCTCGCCGAGAACGTACCGGAGAGGGTGCTGCATGCACAGATCGCCCTCGTGCGGTGTGCCAAGACCGCGGTGGCCAATGAGGGTCCTGGAGCCTC
>DATBZS010000032.1:0-2115 GCA_036513075.1 Acidimicrobiales bacterium | reverse complement strand
CGCGGCCAACAGGAATGCGCTGGCCGCGGTCGATCCTGCGGCCGCCGCCCGGGTGACGTTCGCCGCCGGGTCGTGGTTCGACGCCCTGCCCGGTCGCCTGGCCCGACGCATCGACCTGGTCGTCGCCAATCCGCCGTATGTGGACGTGGACGAGTACGCCGACCTCGATCCCGCAGTGCGCGACTGGGAGCCGCGGTCCGCCCTGGTGGCTTCCCGGGGGAGCGGCGGTGTCGCCGGCATGGCCGATATCGAGACGGTGGTGGCGGGCGCCGGCACGTGGCTGCGGCGGTCGGGTGCGCTGGTCGTCGAGCTGGCGCCGACCCAGGCCTACGCGGCCGTCGATGCGGCGCGCCGGGCCAGATTCTCGCGGGTGGGGACGGGCCGTGACCTGGTCGGGCGCTTGCGCATGCTGGTAGCCGAGCGATGACCCGGGTGGTCATGGCCGACGAGTCGGGTGCCATCCGTCAGGCCGCAGCCGCGTTGGCCGACGGGGCCGTCGTGGCCGTGCCCACCGACACCGTCTATGGGCTGGCCGTCGACCCGACCCAGCCCGAGGCGGTGGAGCGACTGTTCGCCCTCAAAGGACGCCCGGCCGACGTGCCGCTACCCATCCTGGTGGCCGGTCCCGAGCAGGTCGCCCAGGTGGCCGGTGAGCTCGAGGCGGCCGCCCGGGTGCTGGCCGGTCGCTACTGGCCAGGGCCCCTGACGCTGATCGTGCCGCGCCGGCCGGGGTTCATCATCGACCTGGGAGGACCGGCCCCGGCCCGTCAGACCGTCGGTGTGCGCCGGCCCGACCAACCGGTGGTCGTGGCGCTGTGCGAACTGCTCGGCCCCTTGGCTGTTACCAGCGCCAACCTGCATGGCGACATGCCTGCGACCACGGCTACCGGGGTGGTGGAGGCCTTCGCCGGATCCGACCAACCCGAGGTGGTGCTCGACGGCGGAGTGTGCGACGGGGTGCCTTCCACGGTGGTGGAGTGCCGGGGGCCGGCGTCGCGCTGCCTGCGTGAGGGGGCGCTGCCCTGGGCGGAGCTCCACGGCCTCCACGAACCGCCAACCGGGGGCACGACGGGGAAGTACGACCGTCCCGGGGTTGACGGTTCCGGTCCCGGCGGGGGAGACTTGTGGGATGCAGCACGTTGAGCCGACGCAACCCGTCACCGTAATCATTATCGATTAGGCACATACCGCTCCTGGTGTGTGCCTCCTGACCGTCCACCTGGTGGGCGGTTTTTCAATTTCTGACCGACGGCCCGGAACGACCCACTCCAGACGGACCCCTAGTACAGAGAACTTCCCCCGAGACGACCCACCGAGATGACCCAGGGAACGATGAGGACAGCAGACAAGTGAGCACCTACAAGGTTGGCGTGATCGGCGGAGACGGAATCGGTCCCGAGGTGACGGCCGAGGCACTCAAGGTGGTCCGCGCCGCGGGCGTGTCCCTCGACACCACCGACTACGACCTTGGTGCCGACCGGTATATCCGCACCGGCGAAGTGCTGCCGGACAGCGTCCTCGACGAACTGCACCGCTATGACGCCATCCTGCTCGGGGCCATCGGCGCCCCCGTCGGCTCGACCGAGGTGCCCCCGGGAACGCTCGAGCGGGGCATGCTCCTGCGCCTGCGGTTTGCCCTCGACCTCTACATCAACCTGCGGCCCTTCACCGGGGTGCCGGGAGCCCCGCAACCCGACTGCGACTTCATCGTGATCCGGGAGAACACGGAGGGCACCTACGCCGGCGAAGGTGGGTTCCTCCGGAAGGGCACCCCCTTCGAGGTGGCGACCCAGGGATCGGTCAACACCCGTCACGGCGTCGAGCGGTGTGTCCGGTTCGCCTTCGCCCTGGCGGCCACCCGGGAAGCTCAACACCTGACCCTGGTTCACAAGACCAACGTGCTGACCTTCGCGGGCGATCTGTGGCAGCGCACGGTCGACGAGGTGGCCCCGGACCACCCGGACATCACCCGTGACTACAACCACGTGGACGCCACGTGCATCTACCTGGTGGAGGACCCCTCCCGCTACGACGTGATCGTCACCGACAACCTGTTCGGCGACATCATCACCGACCTGGCCGGCGCGCTGGCCGGTGGCATCGGCTACGCCGCCT
>DATBZS010000031.1:0-4347 GCA_036513075.1 Acidimicrobiales bacterium | reverse complement strand
GGCCGGCGTGCGATGTGCCGAAGGCTTCCGGAGACTGCGTCTCGGCGGGTGACCATCGAGACACCACCCCTGTCCGGCACCGCCGCCGGATCGACCAACACCGTCCCGGTGTCGGCCGACCGGGTGATCCTGCACGTGGATATGGACTCCTTCTTCGCCTCGGTCGAGGTCCGGGACGATCCGTCGCTCGCCGGTAAGCCGGTGATCGTGGGCGGGAGCGGACGCCGCGGCGTAGTGGCCGCCTGCACCTATGAGGCCCGCATGTTCGGCGTGCACTCGGCCATGCCGTCGTCGGTGGCACGTCGGCTCTGCCCCGACGCCGTCTTCGTGGATGGTCGGTTCGATCGCTACGTCGAGGAGAGCCGGCGTCTCCACGTCGTCCTCGAGTCGTACACGCCGTTGGTCGAGGGGATCTCCCTCGACGAGGCGTTCCTCGACGTGTCCGGAACGGTTCACCTGTTCGGGAGCGGGTCGACGATGGGCCACGCCATCCGATCCCGGGTCCGCCACGACATGCACCTCGAGTGCTCGGTCGGTGTGGGCCGGTCGAAGCTGATGGCCAAGCTGGCCTCCAAGGCGGCAAAGCCCCGGGCGTCCCGGTCGGGCGTCGAGCCTGGTCCGGGGGTGGTGGAAGTCACCGCCGACGGTGAGCTCGCCTTCCTCCATCCGATGCCGGTACGGGCGCTGTGGGGGATCGGACCCGTCACCGAGAAGCGGCTGCTGGCCCTCGGGGTGACGACCGTCGGAGAGTTGGCCGCCCTCTCGCCCGAGTCACTCGAGCGCTACCTCGGGGTGGCGGCCGGTCGGCACCTGTCGGAGCTGTCGCGGGCGATCGACGACCGTCCGGTGGAACCCGAACAGGAGGCCAAGTCCATCGGTCACGAGGAGACGTTCTCCACCGACGTATGGGAGATCGACGAATTACAGCGGCGCCTGCAGCGGATGGTGGACGCCTCAGCCACCGCCCTGCGTGGAGCCGAGCGGTCGGCCCGTACCGTCACGGTGAAGCTCCGCTTCGGTGACTTCACTCAGATCACCCGGTCCCACACGCTCGATGGTCCGGTGGACGCCACCCCGGCCATCGCCGCAGTGGCCTCGGCACTGTTGGACAGCGTCGACCTGTCCCGGGGCGTCCGACTGCTCGGCGTGAGCCTGACGGGTCTCGCCGCGCCGGGTGGGGGAACCCAGCTACGTCTGGAACTCGAGCCGGCGGGGGAGTCGCCCGGGGCCGGCGTCCCGGTCGGGACGGTCGGGACGGTCAAACCGAACCGGGCCGGCGGGACCACCGGAGGCGGGTCGGACGGACCCGTCTCGGCAGTCGAGCGGGACCCGGCCGCAGTTGTCCAGGACGCTGGGCGGCAGGCTGAGCGCCTCCAGGAGACCTGGGGCTCGGTGACCGATGCGGTCGACGCCATCCGGGCCCGCTACGGCGGCGAGGCGGTCGGCCCGGCCTCGCTCGTCACCCCGGACGGCATCCGGGTTCGACGGCGGGGCGAGGCCCAGTGGGGACCCTCACGCCCGGACCGGGCCGATGACCAGGAATCCAGCGGGAAACCACTCGAGAACTGAGGGAAAGGGGCCGACAACCTGTAACATGTTCCTGGTGGTTGCACGACCTCGAATTCCCGTGGCGTCCGAGTCCCTAGGCGCCGTGCGTTGCCCGTCGGGTTGCGCGAGGATGGGAGCGGTGGTCACGGCCAAGACAGAGCGCAAGTGGAGGGGACGAGACGGTGCCGCTGTCTGAGCACGAACAACGGATTCTGCATGAGTTGGAGCAGTCCCTCTACCAGGAGGATCCCGATTTCGCGGAGCGGGTCCGCTCGGAAACCGTCTATCGGCATGCCGGCCGCTACTGCATCTGGTCCGCCCTCGTCTTCGTGGCGGCACTGGTGTTCATGTTCTTCACCTTCGCCTCCAACCTCGCTCTCGGATTCGTCGGTGTCGTGGTGATGTTCCTGTCGGGAGTGGTATTCGCCAACAACGCACGTCGGATGGGCAAGGCCGGGATCGACGACATCTCGAGGTCGCTGCACACCCGCAGCATCAGCAATCCGGTCCACGATCCCCGTGACTGGATCCGTGGGCGCTTCCACCGCGACGACTGACCCTCCGGCAGGCGACATCGGCCCGACATCGGCTGGTGGCCTGCCGTCCCGTGGACAGGTCCCGCCCGAGCCCGAGTCCGACCTCCCCTCGCCACCGGCAGCCACCCTGCTTGCCGTCGACATCGGCGGTACCAAGATGGAGGCCGGGATCGTGACCGTCGACGGGGCCATCCTCGACCGGGCCCGCACCCTGACCCCGTCGTCGACCGACCCCGAAGCCGTGTTCGGCGCCTTGGCGACGATCGTGACCAAGATCCTCGACCGGGCCACCACCACGCCAGTGGCGTGCGGCGTAGGCTGCGGCGGGCCCATGGCGCCTGGCGGTGCCACGGTCAGTCCACTCAACATCCACGGCTGGCGGGAGTTCCCCTTGCCTGGGCGGTTGTCCGACCTCGTCGCGCTGCCGGTGGCCGTCGATAACGACGCCAAGGCCCTGGCACTCGGCGAAGGTTGGAAGGGCGCCGCCCAGGGGAGCACCAACTACCTGGCCATGGTCGTCTCTACCGGGGTCGGTGCCGGCATCGTGCTCGACGGGCGCCTGCTCGACGGCACCGGTGGGAACGCCGGCCACATCGGGCACGTCGTGGTGGAGCCCGACGGTCGGACGTGCGCCTGCGGCGGTCAAGGTTGCCTCGAGGCCGAGGCGTCGGGCACGGCCATCGCCTCGGTGACCGGCCGGCCGGCAGCCGACGCCGACGTCACCACCCGCCGGCGCTGCGGCACCCTCGTCGGCCGCGCGGTGGCGTCAGTGGCCAATCTCCTCGACCTGCAGTTGGCGGTCGTGGCCGGCTCGGTGGCCCTCGGCTACGGGGACGACTTCTTCGGGGCAGCCCGCGACGAACTGCATCTGCGTTGCGGCCTCGACTTCGCCCGCTCGACCCGCATCGAGCCGGCCGGCCTCGGTGCCGACGGGCCGCTGATCGGAGCGGCCGCCGTCGCCCGGCACCGCCATGGGGTCAGCGGGGGTCGTGGGTGATGTCCGACTCCCCACCGACTGCCACGACCCGGCGCGACGTCGCCGCCCTGGCCGGGGCGGTGGTGCGGCGTCCCGACCTTTGGTGGACCGCCCTCGGGGAGCTACGTCGGCTGGCCCCCCAGCTGTGGTGGCGGACGCCGCCCCATCTGCCCCTGCCGGACCGGCGCCTGTGGGAGTTCCGGATGGTCACCGCCTACGGGAGGCCTGATGCGATACCGGTACGGGCCGACGTGATCTCGTTTTTGGAGTGGTGCCGGTCCACCGCCGACTCGGTGGCCCCCCAGCCAGGCGGGCACGGGTAGGAGGGATCGATGGCCCGCCCGTCCTCCCGCTCCAAACCGGTGGCGCATCCCGCCCCGGCCGCCGTAGGCGGATATGCACCCGTGCGGTCCCCGATGTCCCCCTCGCACCGGGCCCTGGTGCTCAACGCCACGTTCGAGCCACTCGGCATCGTGTCGTCCCGCCGGGCCGTCCTCCTGGTCCTCGACACGAAGGCCGAACTCATCCATGCCACCGAGCGGGTGTTCCGGGCGGAGCGGATCAGCGTGCCCGAGCCGTCGGTCGTACGGCTGGTCCGCTATGTGAAGGTGCCCTACAACTACCGCGTCGCCGTCAACCGGCGCACCGTGTTCGCCCGGGACGGCGGCAGGTGCCAGTACTGCGGTGCTTCGGCCGAGAACCTGGACCACGTGATCCCTCGCAGCAAGGGAGGCCCCCACACATGGGAGAACGTGGTGGCCGCATGCCGGCCGTGCAACACCCGTAAGGAGGACCGACTGCCCCACGAGGCCGGGATGGTGCTCCGGTCCACGCCGGTGGCACCCCGGCACCGGGTCCAGTTGCTGGCGCTGTGCGGCAACACCAGCGAGGACTGGATCGACTACCTCGGCCCCGACGCCCTCGCCGGGCGCCGAATGACCGCCTGACGCCCGCATTCCAGGAGCAGCCGACTGATGGCGCGCCGCCAGGCCGGTGCCAGACTGACGGAATGCCGGGGGAGTGGCTGATCGAGGAACGGAGAGCGGCGCCAGCCGGGTTGCACGCGTCCTGGCCCGCCGTCGAGCGGGATCCGGAGGTGCGCCGGGTAGCGGTCTGCCGCCCGACGGGGACGGCCGTCGTGCTCGGCTCCACCCAGTCGTTCGACGTGGTCGATGTCGAGTCGGCCCGTTCGGCCGGTATCGACGTGGTCCGCCGTCGCTCGGGTGGGGGAGCGGTACTTGTCACGCCCGATGACCCGGTGTGGATCGACGTGTGGGGGCCGACCGG
>DATBZS010000030.1:0-31605 GCA_036513075.1 Acidimicrobiales bacterium | reverse complement strand
CGAGGTCGGCAGCCGTGGCGTCCCGGTCGGTCTCGACCGTGACGCCGAGCCGGGCGCACTCCGAGGCCAGCCAGTCGGCGAGGCCGGCCAACCGCTCGCGACCGGGGCCGACGGCGGCTGACCGCAGCGCTCCGCCGGTTCGGTCGCCCCGCTCGATCACCCGAACCCGCTGGCCCCGCAGAGCCAGCACCCGTGCGCATTCCAGGCCGGCCACGCCCGCCCCCACCACCAGGGCGTCGCCGGGCGCCCACCCGGCGGAGGGAGGCGCGGCCTCGGGGTCGTCGTCGACCGTCTCGTGGCCGGACCGGGGCTCGCCGATGCAGCTGACCAGCGGATTGCGGTTGTCGCGGACCCGGCAGGCCTGGTTGCACAAGATGCACGGCCGGACCTCGGCGACACGGCCGTCGCGGGCCTTGGTCACCAGCCAGGGATCGGCGATCTGGGCCCGGGTCATCTCGACCAGGTCTGCCGACCCGTCGACGAGAGCGCGTTCGGCCATGGCGACGTCGACCACGCTCCCCTGCAGCACCACGGGGACCCGGCCGGCGGCCGCGCGGCGCATCGCCGCGCACAGCTCGAGGTTCACCCCGGCCGGGGTGTGGGCGTCGGGACGGTAGGCGGTGGAGGAGTAGGGGCCTCCCCGGACAACTACCAGGAGGTCGATCCGTCCCGCCAGCGCGTCGACCTGGTCGGCGGCGTGCTCAGGGGTGACCCCCGCCCAAGGCGCCAGTTCGTCGCACGACAGGCGCAGCCCGACGATCCGGTCTGGCCCTGTGGCTGCCCGGACCGCGTCGAGGACGGCGCGGGTCAGTGCCAGGCGGTCGTGGCCGTAGGCGTCGTCGCGTTGGTTGGTAAGTCCGGAGTGGAACTGGCGCAGGATCGACAGGGGGCCGGCGTCGATCTCCACCCCGTCGAGACCGGCCCCGACGGCCGTGCGGGCTGCCGCCGCGAAGCCGTCGACGAGTGCCTCGATCTCTGCGGCGCCCATGGCCATCGGCATCTCGCGGCTGACCACGTCGGCCACCGGCGACGGGGCCCACAGCACCGACTGCGAGAAGGCGCTCGACCCTTGGCCGCCGGCGTGGCCGAGCCCAGCCAGCACCACCGTGCCGTAGGGGCGGCAGACATCGGCCACGGACTGCCACCCCGGAGCACAGTCCGACGCCAGTGGGGCCCGCTCGTAGGGCCAGTCCGACGGGTGCACCGAGGCCGTCTCGGTGACGATGACACCGGCCCCGCCGACGGCGCGGGCCGCGTAGTAGGCGGTATGGCGGTCGCTCAGGGCGCGTCCCGTCCCGAGGTTGGTCTCGTGGGGGCCGAACACCACCCGGGACGGCGCGGTGCAAACCACGAGTCCGATCGGCCCGGCGAGGGCCGTCACGAACGTGTCGGGCCGGGGCCGGCCACGAAGCCGGCCAGGGGATGCTCGTCGCAGCTGCGGTCAGGACGGCGCGCCGGGGTGGCGACCATGGGCGGGGCCCCGGACGCCGCAACAGTTCTCGGTGTCAGGACGATGGCGACCCGGCGCGGGACCGACGAGTGGTCCGGGGACGGCCGCGGCGTCGCCACGTCGCCCCGAGCGTCGAGTGCATGCTCGCCATGGCCGAGCACGCACTCGGGGTCGGGGCCGTCGAGGGGCAGTCCGGTGAAGAACTTGGCCGCCATGCAGCCACCCCGGCAGGCGTCGTAGTGGCCGCACGATCCGCAGGCCCCGGCGCTCTGCGGCTCGCGCAGTTCGAGGAAGAGGGTGGACTCCCGCCACACCGACGTGAACCCGCCGCTTCCGCGCACGTTGCCGGCCAGGAATTCGTCGTGGATGGCGAACGGGCAGGCGTAGACGTCGCCCACCGGGTCGACCAGGCAGACCACCCGACCGGCCCCGCAGAGGTTGAGGCCGGGCAGGGCGTCGCCGTAGCCGGCCAGGTGGAAGAACGAGTCGCCCGTGAGCACCTCCTCACCCCGCAGCACCAGCCAGTCGTACAGCAGGCGCTGTTGGTCGGCGGTCGGGTGGAGCTCGTCCCACACGTCGGCGCCGCGCCCTGACGGCCGGAGCCGGGTGAGGCGGAGCTGGGCGCCGTAGCGGTCGGCGATGGCCTTGAAGTCGTCGAGCTGGCCCACATTGTGCCGGGTCACCACCACCGAGAGTTTGAATCCGGTGAAGCCGGCCGCGGCCAGCCGCTGCATGGCGGTGACTGCGGTGGCGAAGGAACCGGTGCCCCGGACGGCGTCGTTGACCTCGGCGGTGGCGCCGTCAAGGGAGATCTGGACGTCGACGTAGTCCGAGGCGGCGAGGCGGGTGGCCACCGCCTCGCTGATCCGCGACCCGTTGGTGGAGAATTTCACGCCGACGTGGTGCTCGGTGGCGTAGTCGACGAGGTCCCAGAAGTCGGAGCGGATGGTGGGCTCGCCCCCGCCGATGTTGACGTAGAAGATCTGCATCCGCTCGAACTCGTCAATCAGCGCCATGCACTCGGCGGTGGACAGCTCGCGCGGGTCCCGCCGGCCGGAGCTCGACAGGCAGTGCACGCAAGCCAGGTTGCAGGCATAGGTCAGCTCCCACGTCAGGCAGATGGGGGCGTCGAGGCCGTGCTCGAAGTGGTCGACGAGCCGGAGGCCGGCAGCAGGGACGGGAGCGACGGCGGTCATGCCACCCGCTCGCAGATCATCCCGGTGTCGGCCAGGGTGGCAAGGGCGCACTCGTAGGCGCCGAGTTCCCCAGGTGCGACCCCGGCTGCCCGGCAGGCGTCGAGGCCCGAGGGTTGGTCGGCCAGCGCCTCGACCACGGCCAGCAGAGTCCTGCTCTTCAGGAACGACAGCCGGCGGGTGCCGAAGTGGTAGGCCAGGGCGCCGAACGACTCGGGTCGGAGCGCCACCTGGGGGTGGAGTGCGTAGGGCCGGGAGGCGTCGTAGGGCGCGCCGGTGGGTGGGTCCATGGGGGGCATCGTGTGGGATCCGGGTCCGTCGGGGGTGTCCGCTGCCGGCCTAGTAGACGCCGCACATCCCGTCGATGGACACGTCCTCGACCAACAGATCGCTCTCGACCAGAGTCTCCGGGGCGGCTGCGGCGGCCGGTGCGGTGGCCGTGGTGGCATGGTCGCCGGTGGTGGCCGTGATGGTCTCCTCGGTGGTGGTGACGGTCATGGATCCTCCGATGGTCAGCCGGCTCGAAGCCGGGAACGGTCAGTGGGTGCAATTTAGTGCACTCGATGCCAAAATGGAAGCCTGACGACCGAAAGGGCCCGATGACGAGCAGCGGGGAAGCATCACACGAGGTGACCCGGGGCCGGCCGGCGAGCACGTCGCGCCAGGATGTGGCCCGGGCCGCCCTCGACCTCTTCGGCCGCCAGGGCTATGACGAAACGACCGTCGACGAGATCGCCGCCGCCGTCGGGATCTCCCGCCGGACGTTCTTCCGTTACTTCGAGTCCAAGCCCGACGTGGTGTGGGGCGAGTTCGATGTCGAGCTGGGGCGGTTGCGCGACCGGCTGGCCGAGGCCCCGGACGCCGAGCCGATGATGGACGTGCTGCGGCGGTCGGTGATGGCCACCAACCGCTTCGGTGCCGGTGAGCTCGACGAGCTGCGGATCCGGATGGTCCTCATCGGCACGGTCCCCACCCTGGTGGCCCACTCGGCTGTCCGCTACGAGGAGTGGTGCGACGTGGTCGCTACCTTCGCCGCGTCGAGATTCGGAGTGTCGCCGGACGATCTCGGTCCCCAGTCCGTGGCCCGGGCGGCGCTCGGTGCGGCCATGGCTGCCTTCGCCTGCTGGGCCCGGGACGGAGGCGACGACCTGGTCGGCGAGGTGGACCGGGCGTTCCGCCTGCTGGCCACGGGGTTCCGGGGCGACGGACCCGGGTCCTGACCGCGGTCGACGGCCGTCAGGTTGGCAGGTCGACGGAACCCGTCTCGTGGCGCGATGCTGGGCCCTGAACCGCACGGCGCCGGGGGCGCCGTCCCAAGGGGAGGACCACATGAAGATCCGTGCCGCAGTCTGTTCCGGGCTCCACGAGCCGTGGAAGACCGAAGAGGTCGAGATCGACGCTCCGCACGCCCATGAGGTGAAGGTGCAGATGGCCTACGCCGGCATGTGCCACTCCGACGAGCACCTGCGCAGCGGCGACATCAGTGTCGAGCCCGAGATCCTGTCCGTGTTCGGCGTCGACTCGCTGTTCCCGTGCATCGGGGGCCACGAGGGCGCGGGCGTCGTCACGGAGGTGGGCGACGGTGTCGAGACCGTGGCCGTGGGCGACCATGTGGCCGCCGCCTTCATGCCGGCCTGCGGGATCTGCTTCTGGTGCGCGTCGGGCCGCCAACACCTGTGCGACCTCGGCATGTACACCCTGGCCGGTCCGATGATGAGCGACCTCACCTGGCGCCACCACCTGGGCGAGACCAACGTGAACCGAATGACCCAGCTCGGCACGTTCGCCGAGTACATGGTGGTCAACGAGGCGTCGCTGGTGAAGATCGACCCCAACGCGTCGCTCAAGGCCGCCGCCCTGATCAGCTGCGGGCTCTCGACCGGCTTCGGATCGGCCGTCGACCGGGCCAAGGTCCGGCCCGGCGAGACGGTCGTGGTCGTAGGGTGCGGCGGCGTCGGCTCCGGTGCCCTCCAGGGCGCCCGCCTGGCCGGGGCCCGTCAGATCGTGGCCGTGGACACCGTGCCCTTCAAGCTCGAGAAGGCCAAGAAGATCGGCGCCACCCACACCGCCAACTCCATGCTCGAGGCCAACCTGCTGCTTCCTGAGCTGACCGAGGGCCGGATGGCCGACGTGGTCGTCCTCACCCCGGGCGTGTTGACCGGCGACCTGATCGCGCCGGCCATGGCGCTGGCGTCGAAGGACGGCCGGGTGGTCACCACGGCCATCGCCCCCTTCAACCAGAACCAGGTCGACCTCAACCTGTTCAACTTCGCCATGTACAACCAGGCGCTGCTGGGCACCGTCTTCGGGTCGGTCAGCCCGAGGGTCCAGATTCCGAACCTGCTCCGCCTCTATGAGGCCGGCATGTTCGAGGTCGACGACCTGATCACCCAGGAGTACTCGCTCGACCAGGTCCAGGACGGCTACGACGACCTGGCGGCCGGCACCAACATCCGGGGGATCGTCACCTTCGACGTCTGACCGAACCCCCGTTCGGGCCGTGACGACCGGCAGCACGACGCCCCGGGGCGCTTCCCGGGGCGTCGTCGCGATACCGCTGTCGACGTCGTTCCGCCGGGGGCGTCGGGTAGCTCAGCCGAGCAGCTTGGCCTTGGCCGCTGCGAACTCTTCGTCGGTCAGGATGCCGTTGCTGTGCAACTCGGCCAGCTTGGTCAGTTCGCCGATGATGTCGACGTCACCTCCCGGGGTGGCGGCCGGTGCCGCGGCCGGCTCCGGCGGGGGAGCCTGCGGGGCGGCCTCATCCTGCTGGGCCGCGTCCTTCTGTTCCTGGCGGTTCCGGACCCCGCCGACCACGGCGGTGGCCGTGCCGGCCACCACGGCCGTGCGGGCCATCGTGCCGACCAGTCCGGGACGTCCCCTGCGACGCATCATCGTTGTTGCCTCCTGTTGTTCGTTGCTGCGGATGTTCGGGTCCGAGGTCGGACGGCTCAGTCGATGGCGGCGAGCTCGTCGAGGAGCTCGTCCACGGCCGGCCCGGGCAGCCGCATCTCACCGGTGAGGATGCCCCCCGACTCCACGATGGCGTCACGGAAGGGCTTGGCCCAGGTGTGGTCGAGCACCAGGATGGCCTCGGAGTCACCGGGGGCCAGTCCTTCGGCCAGCTCCAGGACGTCCTCGTCGGAGATGAGGGATTCGATCTGGTCCAGCACGCCAGCCAAACGGGCCGCGTCGTGGTTCTCGCCGAGCTGCTCGAACTCCTCGAACGTGATGTCGCCGGCCTCGTCGCGGGAGACGAAGACCCTGTCGATGACGGTGATGATCCCGCTGGCCGTCAGGCGCTCGAGCTCGGGGATGATCTTCCCGTTGAACTGGCTGCCGGGAAAACTGAACACCAGGACTTCGACCGGTCCGAGCGGCATGTTCCACCTCCGAGTGGGATCGGGCCGGGCCCGTCGAGGTCGTCGTGACGACGTACCGGCGTGTCCTTCCGACCGTAACAGCGAAGCCCTGCGCCGGTCCCGCCGGTGCGATGCTTCGGCTCACCGCCGCCCACTCCTGGCCGCCGCCACGACCACATCACCGACCGGAACCGGTACTGGGTGGACCGCCGCCGGTACTGTGGGATCACACCGGGGCGGACAGACCGCCCGGCCGAGCTGGGAACTACCTCACCTGACCGGAGCGTGACTGTGCCGTTTGACCTCGCCGCACTACTCAAAGCCCACCGGGGAGAGGCCTACGCCCTGCACGACGAGTACCTCAACCCGCAGCTGGCCAAGGTCCTCACCACACTCGGGTTCGACCGCACGTACGTCCGGGGCGAAGGCTCCTATCTGATCGACGACGAGGGCGGCCGCACGCTCGACTTCCTGTCCGGGTTCGGGGTGTTCGCTCTCGGCCGCAGCCACCCGGTGGTCAAGGACGCCCTCCGTCAGGCCCTCGACGCCGATCTTCCGAACCTGGCCCAGCTCGACTGCGCCCTGCTTCCCGGGCTGCTCGGCCAGGCGCTGGTCGAGCGGGCCCACGCCGGCATCCGCCGGGTCGTCTTCACCAATTCGGGGGCGGAGTCGGTGGAGGTGGCGATCAAGTTCGCCCGATGCGCGACGGGCCGGGACCGCATCCTGTATGCCGACCACGCCTACCACGGACTCACCAACGGGGCCCTGTCGCTCAACGGCGGCAAGGAGTTCCGATCCGGATTCGGCCCGCTGCTGCCGGGCTGCGACCCGGTGCCGTTCGGCGACATCGCCGCGCTCGAGGCCCAGCTCGGCAAGGCGGGCGTCGCCGCACTGGTCATCGAGCCCATCCAGGGCAAGGGCGTCTACATGGCATCCGAGGCCTACTGGCGCAAGGCCCAGGCGCTGTGCCGCCGGTTCGGGACCCTATTGGTGATGGACGAAGTCCAGACGGGCGTGGGTCGGACCGGCCGTTTCCTCTGCCACCAGTACTGGGGACTCGAGCCCGACATCATCACCCTGTCGAAGGCCCTGTCAGGGGGGTACGTGCCGGTGGGCGCCGTGCTCCTCACCTCGGCGGTGTTCGACGCCGTCTACAGCTCGATGGACCGGGCGGTCGTCCACTCGTCGACGTTTTCGCGCAATCAGCTGGCCATGGTGTCGGGACTGGCCACCCTTCAGGTGCTCGACGACGAGGACCTGGTCGCCGGGGCAGGTGCCCGGGGCGACCAGCTGATGGCCGCACTTGCGCCACTGGTCGACAAGTACGAGCTGCTGCACGAGGTCCGCGGCATGGGCCTCATCATCGGTTTGGTGTTCGGGCCACCCGGGTCCCGATCGGGACGGGCCCGGTTCAAGATGTTGGAGTTGGCCCGCAAGGGATTCTTCTCGCAGCTGATCGTGATGCCGCTGTTCCACCGCCACCGGATCCTGACCCAGGTGGCTGCGGACAACGTGAACATCATCAAGTTGCTCCCACCCCTCATCATCGGGGACGAGGAGATCGAGGCCTTCGTGGCCGCCCTCGACGACGTCCTGGGCGACGCCACTCGCAATTCCGGGCTGCTGCTCGAGGTGGGCACGGCCATGGCCCGCAACACCTTGCGCCGCGACCGGCTCCGCCCCGGCCGACGGCCCGCTATCAGCCGCACATGACCGACAGAGGAGCGGGCGTCGACCCCGGCACCCGGGTGCTGGTCACGGGAGGTGCCGGCTTCGTCGGCTCCTCGGTCGTGCGGGCCGTGCTCGATCGGGGTGCGGAAGTGGTGGCGCTGGTCGAGCCCGGGGGCGACTCGGCCAACCTCGACGGACTCGACGTGGACGTGGTGTCGGGCGACCTGCGCGACGCGGACGCCGTAGGACGCGCTGTGGCCGGCTGCAGCACCGTGTTCCACGTCGCCGCCCTCTACCGGTTCTGGGCCCCCGACCCCGAGGCCTTCTACGACATCAATGTGACCGGCACCCGCCACGTCCTCGAAACCGCTCGCGCCCATAACGTCAACCGGGTCGTCTACACCTCGACCGTCGGGACGCTCGGACTTTTCGGGGCCACCACCGACGCCCCGGTGGACGAGCGGTCCTTCGCACACATCGACCACCTCTTCGGGCTCTACAAGCAGTCGAAGTACGTGGCCGAACACGAGGTGCTGCGGGCGGCGGCCGAAGGACTGCCGGTCGTCCTGGTCCAGCCGACCACCCCGGTGGGGCCCCGGGACCGGGGACCCACGCCGACGGGTCGGACCGTGCTCGAGTTCCTCCAGGGGCACATTCCCG
Organism: Acidimicrobiales bacterium; assembly: GCA_036513075.1. Taxonomy (GTDB): domain Bacteria; phylum Actinomycetota; class Acidimicrobiia; order Acidimicrobiales; family RAAP-2; genus Bog-756. The sequence goes on along the minus strand of DATBZS010000030.1, from coordinate 23,272 downwards.
GATACGTCGACACCACCCTCAACATCGTGGACGTCGAGGACGTGGCCGCCGGCCACCTGCTGGCAGCCGCAGGCGGACGAGTCGGGCGCAGCTACATCCTGGACGGCCAGAACCTCGAGCTGCGCGACGTGCTGGGCACCCTGGCTGCGGTCACCGGCCTGCCGGCCCCGACCCGCCGGTTCCCGGCCGCCCTGGCTCTGGCCGCCGGCCACGTGTCGGATGTGGTCGAGGGACGGCTGCTCCGGCGCGAGCCGTCGGTGCCACTGGAGGGGGCGCGGATGTCGACCACCCACATGTCCTTCGACGACAGCCGGGCCCGCGAGGAGCTGGGCTACCGCTCACGACCGGCGGTCGAGGCTCTCGAGCGGGCCGCCCGGTGGTTCGTGGAGACCGGTGCCGTGCGTCCGGAACGGGTGGCCCGCTGCACGTGGCCCACGCCGGGCGCCGACCTCGCCTCCTTTGAAATCCGCACGTGAATTCCGAACGCCCGACCGGCGAACCGATCGGGCGTTGTGACCAACTCGGCGCCTTGGCCTCGGAGGCTTAGGTGTGACGGCGGGGCGGCGGCGGCGGAGGTATGACGTAGGTGAACGCGCTACCCCCCGTCGATGTGGTCCCTCCCGGAGTGACCACCACGATCTGCACCGGGCCCACGGAATCGGCCGGGGCCGCGGCCACCAGCAGGGTGCCCTTGTGGCGGACGGAGAAGTCGGTGGAGGGGACCCCCCCGAACGTGACCGAGGTGGCTCCGGCAAGAGCGATCCCCGACAGCCGTACCCGGGTACCTCCTCTGGTCGGTCCTACGGAGTTCGACACCAAGGAGATGCTGGGCGCCAGGTAGGTGAACTGGTCGCTCGTGGTGATCGAGCTGGTGCCACCTATGGCCGTCACCCGGATATCGACCGTGCCTGCCGACTCCGGCGGTGCGAAGGTCGAGATCCTGGTGCCCTTTCCATTCACCGTGATTCCGCCTGCCGGGACGGTGCCAAACGTGACCGACGTGGCATTGACGAAGTTCCTGCCGGTGATGATCACTCTGATGCCGCCGGCCCCTTGACTGATCGTTGGGATGACTTGATCGATCTGAGGCGCCGCGTTGCCCACGTACCAGATGAAGGACGTGGAGCCGTAGGTCGGCGGGTGGGCGTTGTCCTTGGCCGAGATGGCGACCTGATAGGTGCCGGCCAGTTTCGGAGTCCCGGTAATCAGGCCCGACGAGTGCGAGATGGTGATGCCCGGGGGCAGTCCGATGGCGGCCCAGGTGATGACCGGGAATGGCAAGGTCTGGGAGTCCGCGGCCGTTGGGGAGATGGGGATCACCGGTACACCCGAGTCGGCGGACTGATTGGCGATGGGTGCCACCGTGAGGGGATTGAAGCTCGTGAGGTTGACCTTGGTCAGGCCGGTGTTGTTGATCACCGTCGTCTTGACCAGCACGGCCGCCATGATCGCCACGAGGATACCGAGCGCGTAGAGCACGGTCCGGGGGCCACCTCCACCTCGCGGGTTGCGCTTCATCGAGTTCGTCATGTCAGCCGTCGCACCGGCGTGAGCCTATCGGTGTCTTTGGACGAAGCCATGGACCACAGATGGGGCGAAGGCAACGCGCCGGCGCGGCCCCTCAGCCGCTGACCCCGCGTACCCGTGGACCTCGTCATGGCCCGTCCTCCCACGTTCTCTGCCCGCCAGAGCAGGTATGCCTCCCTGTGGCACCGAGCCCCCTGCCCGGTTCCCAAAGTGCCCCTCTGGATCGCACGTTCTGGCGACACCTGCAACTTAAGTCAATCGCAAAGTATTGACAACAGCGACGACGCTCCGTGGTTGAATCGCTACGCAGGCGGTTCACCTGGGCAATTCGAGCCCGGAACGGCCCGCTTCGGCAGCCTAGGGTGGTCGGATGGACGACGGCACCGGTCGGACCGCCGGAACCGTGGCTGACCGGTCCGAGGTGATCCGCTATGTGGCCGACGCGGTCGTGCCGTGCGACGGGACGGTCCCTGTGCTCCGCCCTGGCGCGGTCGAGGTGGCGGGCGACTCGGTAGTGCTCGTGGGCACGCCGGCGGATCTGCGGTCCGGCTCTCCTGCCGGGGTGCGCGAAGTGCGGGTGGAGGGGGTCCTTCTGCCGGGCATGGTGAACACCCACTGTCACTCACCCATGACCCTGTTCCGAGGCACAGGGGAGAACCTTCCCATGCTCCGCTGGCTGGAGGAGGTGCTGTGGCCGCGTGAGGCGCACCTCGACGCGGAGGACGTCTACTGGGGGATGAGCCTGGCCGCGGTCGAGCTGCTGGCCTTTGGGGTCACCACCACCTGTGAGATGTACTTCCACGAGGACGCCACCGCCGATGCGGTGGTGGCCGCGGGGTCGCGCGCCGTCATCACCCCGGGCGTCCTGCAGCTGCCTGGCACCGACGGGGGCAGTGCGTGGTGGGAGGCGTGCCTCGACCGGTTCGCCGACTTCCACGCTCGACGCGACGGCGAGGCTGGTCGCATCGAGATCGGCTTCGCCGCCCATGCGGCGTACACCGTGCCGCTTCCCGGGCTGGAGGCCACGGCGGCCGCGGCCCGCGAGCGCGACGCGCTGTTCCACCTCCACCTGGCCGAGACGGCGGGGGAGGGGGATGCGTTCACCGCCGAGCACGGCGGGTCGGTGCCCGAGGTACTGGCATCGCGTGGGGTGCTCGACGGCCGGGTGCTCGCCGCCCACTGCATCTGGCTGTCCCCGAACGACCTCGACGTCCTGGTCGACCACGACGTGGCCGTCGCCCACTGCCCGCAGTCCAACGCCAAGCTCGCTTCGGGCGTCGCCCCGGTGGTGGACCTGCTCGACCGGGGCGTGCGGGTCGGACTGGGCACCGACGGACCGGCATCCAACAACGACCTCGACCTGTGGGAGGAGATGCGCCTGGCCGCCATGCTCGCCCGACTGCGGCAGGGTGACGCCGCAGCGCTGCCGGCCGCCGCGGCACTCGACCTGGCCACCCGCGGAGCCGGACGGGCGCTCGGCCGACCCGACCTCGGGGTGCTGGCACCCGGCGCCAAGGCCGACATGATGGCCGTCTCTCTTGACGACCCGGCCTTCGTGCCGCTGCTCGACGACGGCATGCTCATCGAGCACCTGGTGTGGTCGGCGTCGAGCCGGCTGGTCACCGATGTCTGGGTGGGCGGCGAACAGGTGGTGACGGCTCGGGGGCACCGGACGATCGATGTCGAGCGGGCCCGGGACGAAGTCGGTCGACGGGCCGCCCGCCTGGCCGCGGCCGTCGCTTAGCCGGCCGCCCCGGCGGTCAGTCCGTCGGCGTGCCTGGCCAGCCCGTCGGCGAAGCGCTGCATCATGGCGGTCAGGACCTTCCCGAGGATGTGCCCAGTTCCCGGCCACTTGGGGTCGTACGTGCCGGACCACTCGATGTGCGTGCCCGAGCCGTCGGGGGTCAGCGTGACGTCGGCCAGATAGTTGCGCACCGGGAAGCCGCTCAGGATGCGGTACGCGAGGTGGCCGGGTGGTTCCCAGGCCACGACTTCCTCACGGGAGCCCACCCCGAAGCGGGTGAACTTGCGGATGGCCCCCACGCCGTCGGGGTCCGGGCTCGCTTCGCGCTCGAGCCCGGTCCTGGTGAGGAAGGACCACTCGCGCCAGCGGCGGGCCTCTGCGACCAGAGGCCACACCACGTCGACCGGTGCCCGGGTGGTGGCAGTCACCCGGTAGGAACTCGACCCGGTCGGCGGGGTCGGCACCGTCATCTCTCGACGTGGGCCTTCAGGGCCTCGAGCGATGACTGATAGACGCCCTGCATCAGATCGGCCATCTCGTCAGGTGCGGCGTCGACCACCCAGGTGACGTGGCTGCCCGTGCCGGCGCCGGTCACCGAGATGGTGGCCTCGTGGGACTCGACGGGTACCCCGTCGACGATGGCGTAGGTGATGGTCCTGGTGGCGTCGTCACGGAACACCAGCTTCTCGGTGATGGTCATGCCCATGGTGTCGAGGATTCGGTTGTCCCCCTCGAGCCGGCACGACTCCATGCCCGGCATCCACCCGGCGATCCCGCCGAAGTCGCCGACCAGCGACCAGACGGCTTCCGGGGTGCCGTCGACGTCGATTTCTGCAGTGCGCTCAGCCATGGTGCTCCTTGCAATTGTGGTCCGCGGTCGGACGATCGGGGTGGCGGATCCGGCCCGCGGACCGGAGGCGGACCGATGGTAGGCGCGCTTTGATCGATGCTCCACTACTAGCGTCACGGTGATGCCCGGACCGACCCGCGACACCGACGACCTGAAGGCCTTGTTCGTGCCCGACGGTGTCCGGCTGGTCCCCACCGACTATGCCCGGGGACCGTGGTCGCCGGACTCGTTGCACGGGGGTCCGGTGGCCGCCGCGGTGGTCCGGGAAACAGAGCGGAGCGTGCCGGCCGACGACGGCTTGCGGACCACCCGGATCACCCTCGAGCTGCTGCGCCCTGTCGGGACCGCGCCGCTGACGGTCACCGGGGCCGTCGTTCGCCCGGGCCGCAAGGTCCAGGTGGTGGACACCGTCGTCGAACAGGGTGGCGTCGAGGTGGCGTGGGCTCGGGCGGTGCGGATGCGCGTCGACCTGACACTGCACGTCCCTGTTCCGGACACGCTCGAGGATCCGGCGCCCGGTCCGCCCTCGGCCGGCGTGCCCGTCCCCTTCCGGGTGAGCGACTACCCGGGCTTCCACAACGCCGGTGTCGAGATCCGCTACCTTTCGGGCCGCATCGACCGGGCCGGGCCGGCCACCGCCTGGTTCCGGCTGGCCGTCCCGGTGGTGGCCGGTGAGCAGCCGAGCCCCGAGCAGCGCGCCGTGGCCGTGTCCGACTTCGGTAACGGGATCAGTGCCGAGCTCGACTTCGCCACCGCCACGTTCATCAATCCCGACCTGTCGGTCCACCTGCTGCGTCCTCCTGTGGGCGAGTGGATCTGCCTGGACGCCCGGACCCGCTTCGGTCCACCGGGCACGGGCCTCGCCGAGTCCGCCCTGTGGGATGGTGAGGGCCGCGTAGGGCGGGCCCTGCAGAGCCTCTACGTCGAGCTGGAGCGATGATCTTCGACGGCTACCCCGAGGGGACGCCGAGCGTGGCCGACCTGCTCGTCGCCCGCGCCGACGACGAGCATCCGGCCGTCGTCTGCGGCGACGTGTCGTGGACCTGGACGGAGTCGGTGTCGGCCAGTGCCGCGCGCGGCGCGCTCCTGGCCTCATTGGGCCACTTCGGGCCGCGCCACGTCGGGGTGCTGCTCGGCAACGTCCCCGAATATCTGTTCTGGCTGGGAGCGGCCGCCCTGTCCGGTTCGGTGATCGTGGGGATCAACCCGACCCGCCGCGGCGAGGCTCTCGCCGGTGACGTCCGTCGCACCGATTGCCGGGTGCTGGTGACCGACGCCGAGGGAGCGGCCCTGCTCGACGGCCTCGACACCGGCGTGCCGACCGAGCGGGTGTTGCGGGTCGACGACGACGGGTATGCGGCGCGCCTGGCCGACCATGCCGGTACCCGGGCCACCGACGTGGTGGCGACGTCGGGCGCCGGCCCGGCGGACCTCTTCCTTCTCCTCTTCACCTCGGGCACGACGGGGGCGCCGAAGGCGGTCCGGTGCACGCAGGGACGGCTGGCGTCGATCGCGCTGCGGTCGGCTGAGGCCTACGGCTACGCCCGTGACGACGTGGCCTACTGCGCCATGCCCCTCTTCCACGGCAACGCCCTGATGGTGCTCTGGGGGCCGACGTTGGCGGTCGGGGCCACGGTGGCGCTGGCGGCGAAGTTCAGTGCCTCGGGTTTCCTGCCCGACATCCGGCGTTACCGGGCCACCACCTTTACCTACGTGGGTAAGGCACTGGCCTACGTTTTGGCGACCGAACCTACGGATGGCGACGCCACCTGCACGCTGCGCCGGGGCTTCGGCACCGAGGCGTCGGTGGCCGATCACGCCGCTTTCCAGGAGCGGTTCGGCTGCGTCCTGACTGAGGGCTACGGCTCGAGCGAGGGCGGGGTGGCCATCAACCGGGTGCCGGGCACGCCGGTGGGCTCCCTCGGTCTGCCTTCCGAAGACGTGGTGGTGGTGGACCCGTCGACCGGAGTCGAGTGTCCGTCGGCCGAGTTCGACCGGTCGGGCGCGCTGATCAACGCCGGCGCGGCGGTCGGCGAGATCGTCAACCGATCGGGCACCGGGCGGTTCGAGGGGTACTACGCCGATCCCGAGGCGACGGCCCAGCGCCTGCGCGACGGCTGGTACTGGACGGGCGACCTCGCCTACCGCGACGCCGACGGCTGGTTCTGGTTCGCCGGACGCGGTGGGGACTGGCTCCGCGTCGACTCGGAGAACCTGGCGGCCGGACCGATCGAGCGGGTCCTGGTGCGCTTCGCCGACGTGGCCGCGGTGGCCGTCTACCCGGTGCCCGACCCCCGCTCCGGAGACGAGGTGATGGCCGCCCTCGAGCTGCTGCCCGGGCGGGTCTTCGACCCTGACGCATTCGGCGCCTTCCTCGTCGAACAGCGCGACCTCGGTACCAAGTGGACGCCCGCCTTCCTGCGGGTGACGGCGGCGCTGCCCGTGACGGCGAGCGGCAAGGTGACCAAGGAGTCGCTCCGGCGTGACGGTTGGTGGCGTGGTGAGGACGCCCTGTTCCGGCGTCGGTGGGAATCGGCCGGTTCAGCCCCGGTCTTCGACCCGATGGCCCCGGACGACGTGGTCGCCCGCCTCGCCGAACTGAACACCCACGGACGCTCGGGCCTGGTGGGAGGTTGAGCCCGGCGACGCCCCCGGCCGATGCGGATCGACCGGGCCGGCTCGACACCATCGACACTTTCCTCCAGCGCCATCGGGTCACCGCGCTGGCGTCGGCCACCTACGCCAAGTGGAATGACGACGCGGCGGGACGGCTGGCCAACCTGGTGGCCTACTCCGCCTTCCTCGCCGTCTTTCCCCTGCTGTTGGTGCTGCTGACATTGGTCGAGGTGCTGCTGGTGGGCCACAAGGCAGTCCAACGCGAAGTTATCGATGCCGCCCTGCGGCAGTTCCCCGAGATCGGGTCCGAGCTGCAGTCCCATGTCAACGGGCTCACGGGAATGAACACCGTGTTCCTTGTCGTCGTGATCGTGTGGCTGGTCTACGGGTGCCTCCGACTCAGCCGCAATGCACAGATCCTCATGGCCGCGGTGTGGGCCGTGCCCCGGGACGACCTGCCCCCTTATCTGCGGTGGCTGCCCCGGGCGGTCGGATTCCTCGTCATCCTCGGTCTCGGTTTCGTGGTCGGTGGCGCCCTGTCGGGCATCGGCAGCTTCGGCGGGCTCGGCCCCGTCTCGGCGCTGGTCGGCTTTGCCGCGTCACTGGCCGTCAACGTGGCCATGTTCTGGGCCGGGTTCGCCATCCTCGTGTCCGTACCCGACCCCGGCCGTACCCTGTGGCGTGGCGCGCTGCTGGCGGGCATCGGGTGGACGGTCCTCCAGTTCGCCAGCACTCAGCTCCTCACCCACGAGCTGCGGCACTACCGCACCCTGTACGGGACGTTCGCCAGTTTCATCGTGCTGGTGTGGTGGATCGGCCTCGGCACGCTACTGGCTGCGTTCGCCGCCGAGCTCGACGTGGTGGTGCAGCGTCGCCTGTGGCCGCGGTCGTTCCGCCGTGGCCGGGACGTGCGGGGCGCTCAGCCCTCGACGGCGACGGGCGCCGCCGACTGACCGGCCGCCCGGGCGACATGGTCATCCGCGGGGCGGGGCGGGGGGATGATGAGCCCGAGCAGCGTGCCGGCCAGCACCACCACGGAGGCGGTGAGGAAGCCCCGGGCGTAGCCCTCGGTGAGGGTCACCGACACTGCGCCCTGGCTTCCCGACTGGTGCACGAGGTGCGCCGGGTGGCCGAGGAGGGCTGCCGTCCTCGAAGCGGCCACGGTGGTCAGTGCGGCCAGACCCACCGACGCGCCGATCTGGCGGCTGCAGTTGACCAGGCCCGAGGCCAGGCCGGCTTCCTGGTGGGGGAGGCCGCCGGTGGCCAGGAGGGCGATCGGGGTGAAGGCCAGGCCCATTCCGAAGGTGGCCAGGATGCCGCCGCCGCAGGCCCCGGTCCAATAGGTGTCGCCGGCCTGGATGAACGAAAGCCAGAACAGGCCGGCCGCGGCGAGTCCGCCGCCCATCATGAGCACGTTGCGCGGACCGAGCCGGGGGGCCACCCGGCCGCTCAGGGTGGCCCCGATGGCGATGGCCGCCGTCTGGGGGAGGAAGGTCACGCCGGTGACCACCGGGCTGTAGCCCAGCACCTGCTGGAGGTAGAGAGAAAGGAAGTACCACATGGCGAACATGCCGCAGCCGAAGCTGAACATGACCAGGTTGGCCCCGGTGACCGACCGGATCCGGAAGAGGCGCAGGGGCACCAACGGGTGGGACGCCACCCGCGCCTCGATGAACACGAAGACGGCGAACAGTGCGACCGAGGCGCCCAGCACCACCAGGGTGGAGGTTCCCGTCCACGGCACTGCGTCGGTGTGGGAAATGGCGTAGACCAGCAGGAACAGGGCGCCGGTGACGGACGCCGCGCCGGCCAGGTCGAGGCGCTGGCGCGGCCCGTCGGCCCGCGATTCGTGCAGGCGGACCCGGGCCACCACGAACAGGGTGATGCCGATGGGTACGTTGACGAACAGGATCCACCGCCACGACAAGTACTGGGTCAGGATCCCGCCGAACAGTGCGCCGGCTGCTCCGCCTCCGGCCGCCACCGCGCTCCACACACCGAAGGCCCGGGCCCGGGCATGTTGCTCCCGGAAGGTCACGGTGAGGATCGTGAGGGTGGCCGGCGAGAGCACGGCGGCACCGACCCCCTGCAACGACCGAGCGACGATGAGGGTGGCCTGGTTGCTGGCGAACCCGCCGAGGAGGCTGGCCGCGGTGAACAGGGCGAGGCCGAGCAGGAAGATCCGCCGCCGACCGAACAGGTCGGCCAGGCGTCCTCCGAGGAGGAGTAGGCCCCCGAAGGTCAAGGCGTAGGCGGTCACCACCCACTGGAGGCCCACTGCGCTGAAATGCAGGTCGTGCTGGATGGCGGGCAGGGCGACGTTCACGATGGAGATGTCGAGGACCACCATGAACTGGGCCAGGCAGACGACGACCAGGATGACCGTGTCCGACGACCGGGGGCGCCCAGTGGCCACGGGGCCGGGCGCGTCAGCGGGGGTCACGTCCGCAGGCATGGGTCGATCGCAGGGGTCGCCGCCGTGAGACGGTTCACGTATGTGGTCAGCGGTCGAGCCGTGCCACCAGGCGCCGGCGGGCGGCGGGCCACTCGGCGGCCAGCATCGAGAAGACGGCCGAGTCCCGGACCGAACCGTCGGCGGCCGGGCGGTCGGACCTCAGCACGCCGTCGAGGGAGCACCCGATCCGGGCGATGGCGGCCCGGGAGCGTTCATTGCGGGCATCGGTCTGGAGCCGGACGGCGCGCACGCCCCACCGCTCGAAGGCATGGTCCAGCATCAACAACTTGGCCTCGGAGTTGACCGGGGTACGTTGGGCGGCCGAGCCGAGCCAGGTGTGGCCGATGCTCACCAGGTCGAGCTCACCGTCGTGGGGTGCCGGGATGGCGTCGACCTTCGACCAGTCCCACCGCTCGAGTTCGTAGAAGCGGGTGCTGCCGACGATCCGGTCGAGGGCCACTGAACGGGTGGCGAAGGGGACCTGGTCACCGGCCTCGGCGTGGGCCATGGCCCGCTCGACGTAGTCGACCATGGCCGGCCCGTCCCCGGGTACCCAGGTGTAGCCGAAGGTCGAGCGGTCGCTGTCCGCCGCCTCGAGCAGGTCGTCGACGTGGTCGGGGCGGAGCGGCTCCAGCCGGACGTGGATGCCCTCCAGGGTGAATGGCTCGCGCATGCCCCCAGTTTGGTGGAACCGGCGACCGGGCGACGACGGCGGCCGTCGGGGTCCGGCGGCCGGTCGCGCCACCCGTAGTATCTGGTCCGCACGTCACGACCTGCCGGCTCGACCCGTGCCTCCCGACCAGCCCGCCAACCCAGAAGGAAACGCCCCGTGTTCCGCCCGGTTCCCGCCGAAGCCGATTTCACCGCTCTCGAGGATGAGGAGCTGGCCCGGTGGACCGCGCACCGGATCTTCGAGCGATCGGTCGAGCAACGGGTCGGCGCTGAGCCCTGGGTGTTCTACGAAGGGCCACCGACGGCCAACGGCCGTCCTGGCCTCCACCACGTGTGGGCCCGGGTCTACAAGGACCTGTTCTGCCGCTACCGGACCATGCGCGGCTACGCCGTGCCCCGCAAGGCCGGGTGGGACACCCACGGACTGCCGGTCGAGGTCGAGGTCGAGAAGCAGCTGGGCCTCACGCTCAAGCGCCAGATCGAGGACGAGGTCGGGATCGCCGAGTTCACCCGGCTGTGCAAGGAGTCGGTGCGGAACTACGTGGGGGAGTGGAAGACCCTCACCGAGCGCATCGGCTACTGGATCGACATCGACGACGCCTACTGGACCTTCAGCCCGGAGTACGTCGAATCGGTGTGGGCCAACCTGAAGAGCCTGTGGGACCAGGGCCTGCTCTACGAGGACATCAAGGTGGTGCCCTACTGCCCGCGGTGCGGCACCGCGCTCAGCAGTCACGAGCTCGGCCAGCCCGACGTGTACCGCGAGGTGGTCGACGAGTCGGCCTACGTGCGCTTCCCGCTGACCGACGAGGGCGACGCCGCGCACGTTCTGGCCGCCGTCCTCGGCCGTACCTCGCTCGACGGCCTGTCCCTCGCGGTGTGGACGACCACACCGTGGACCCTGCTGTCCAACACCGGCGCGGCGGTCGGCCCTGACCTCGACTATGCGGTCGTGGATGACATGGTGGTGGCCGCGTCGTTGGTGGAGCAGGTCCTCGGCGAGGGTGCCCGCCCGGATGCGGTGGTTCCCGGCTCGGCGCTGGTGGGACTGCGCTACCGGCGTCCCTTCGACGATGTCGAACCGGGCCCGGCCGACGCCGGGCGGGCGGGTTGGCGCGTGGTGGCCGGCGACTTCGTCGAGGCCGACGAGGGGACCGGCATCGTCCACCTGGCCCCGGCCTTCGGCGAGGTGGACCGTCAGGTGGGCCGTGACAACGACCTGCCCACGCTCAATCCGGTGGGCCCCGACGGTCGGTTCACCGCCGAGGTGCCCTGGATGGAGGGTCGATCCGTCCGCGACACCAACGGAGAGGTCAACGATCGCCTGGAGGCGGCCGGGCTCCTGGTCCGCCGCCATCCCTACCTCCACCCCTACCCCCACTGCTGGCGTTGCAGCACCCCCCTCATCTACTGGGGCAAGCCCAGTTGGTACATCCGGACATCGGACCGCAAGGCCGACCTGGTGGCCCAGAACGAGACAATCGGGTGGCATCCCGAGCACATCCGGGACGGGCGGATGGGGGAGTGGCTGGCCAACAACGTCGACTGGGCCCTGTCCCGCGACCGGTACTGGGGCACGCCCCTGCCGGTGTGGCGGTGCGACGAGGGCCACGTGCGCTGCGTCGGCTCGCGGTCCGAGTTGTCCGAGCTCAGTGGGGCCGACCTCTCGGACGTCGATCCCCACCGTCCGACCATCGACGACGTCGTGTTCCCCTGCCCGGACTGCGGCGAGGGGACCGACGCACCGTTGATGCGGCGGGTGGAGCCCGTGATCGACGCATGGTTCGACTCGGGCTCGATGCCGACCGCCCAGTGGGGCTATCCCGGCGCGCCCGGGTCGGCCGAGTCGTTCGTGTACCCGGCCGACTTCATCTGCGAGGCCATCGACCAGACGCGCGGCTGGTTCTACTCGCTGCTGGCCGTCAACACCCTGGTACGGGGATCCACCCCCTATCGCAACGTCCTCTGCCTCGGCCACATCGTCGACGCCGACGGCCGCAAGATGTCGAAGTCGGTGGGCAATGTGATCGACCCGTGGGAGATCCTCACCACCCGGGGAGCGGACCCGCTGCGCTGGTGGATGTTTTCGCAGGGATCGCCGTGGACCCCGACCCGGGTGAGCTTCGAAGTCATCGACGCCTCGATGCGCGATGCCCTGCTGACTCTGTGGAACACCTGGTCGTTCTTCACCACCTATGCCACGCTCAACGGGTTCGACCCGGCCGACCCGGCGATCCCCGGCCCGGCCGAGCGGTCGATGCTCGACCGCTGGATGCTGTCGCGGTTGCACGCCACCGTCGCGCGGGTGACCGAGTACCTCGACGGGTACGAGCCGTTCCCGGCGTCCACCGCGATAGCCGAGCTGATCGGCGACACGTCCAACTGGTACGTCCGGCGCAGCCGACGGCGATTCTGGCGGACCGACCCCGATGCCGATCCCGCCGACTCGCTGGGGGCACAGTCCACCCTCTACGAGGTGCTGGTCACGCTGGCACGGATCATGGCCCCGATGACGCCGTTCGTGGCCGACCGGATGTGGCGCGACCTGACCGGGGCCGACGAGTCCGACTCGGTGCACCTGGCCGACTGGCCGACGACGACGGCCGACCTGGTTGATCGGGATCTGGAGGAGGGGATGGCGTTGGCCCGCCGACTGTCGTCGCTCGGCCGCGCCGCGCGCGCCGAGGCCGGGGTCAAGGTGCGCCAACCCCTGGCCCGCGCCCTCGTCTTCCTGCCTCCGGGCAGCCCGGTTCCGCCGCCCGGCATCGTGGAGGACGAGCTGAACGTGGACCGGGTCGAAGTCACCGACGAGCTCGGGGACGTGCTCGCCTACGAACTGGTTCCGAACTTCAAGCTTCTCGGTCCCCGCATCGGCAAGCGGGTCCAGGCCCTGCGGGCAGCCATGGCCACCGTCGACGCCGCGGCCGCCGCCGCCGACCTGGCGGCCGGCCGGCCGGTGGTGGTGCCGCTGGACGACGGCCCGCTCGAGCTTGCCCCCGAGGAGGTGGAACTCCGGGTGCGGGCCCAGCCCGGCTTCGCCGTGTCGCGGGACGCGGCCGAGGTGCTCGCTCTCGACCTGGCCCTCGACGAGGACCTGGTGCGCCGGGGATTGGTCCGCGAGGTCATCCGCAATGTCCAGGACCTTCGCAAGGCGTCCGGCCTCGAGGTCTCCGACTGGATCCACCTGTACCTCGAGGGCCTCGACGAACTCGAGCCGTTCTTCGGGTCGATCGGCCGCGAGGTCCTGGCCCGGTCGGTGTCGATCGGGCCGCCGCCCGGCGGCGGCGAGGGTACCGTTGTCGAGCTCGACACCGGCGGGAGTGTCCGCATCGCCACGATCTGGGTGGTCAAGGCGTGAGCACGCCGCAGGGGAGCCGCGGCGAGGACTGTGTCCTGGCCGTCGACCTGGGCACCGGGGGGCCGAAGGTGGCCGTGGTGGCCGCCTCGGGTCGGATCGTGGCCCATGCCACCGAGCCGGTCACCCTCCACCTACTGGACGGCGGTGGAGCCGAGCAGGATCCCGAGGAGTGGTGGTCCGCCATCTGCCGGGCCGCGGCCCGTGCCCTGGGCGCAGGCGGGGTGGACCCCGCCGACCTGGTCGGTGTGGGCTGCACGGCCCAGTGGTCGGGCACGGTGGCCGTCGACGACCACGGCAAATCGCTCATGCGGGCGATCATCTGGATGGACTCGCGGGGCAATGCGGCCATCCGCAAAGTGGCCGGCGGTTCGGTCAACGTCCTCGGCTACGACCCCCGCAAACTGATGCGCTGGGTCCAGGTGACCGGCGGCGCCCCCGGACTGTCGGGCAAGGACCCGGTGTCCCACATCCTCTTCATCCGCCAGGCCTTCCCCGACGTCTACGCCCGCACCGCCACCTTCCTCGAGCCGGTCGACTACCTGAACCTGCGGCTGACCGGCGTGACGTCGGCGTCCTTCGACTCCATCGCGGCCCACTGGGTGACCGACAACCGGGCCATCGACCGGGTCGCCTACGACGACAAGCTCCTCGACTGGACCGGGCTCGACCGGGGCCGTCTGCCCGATCTGGTCCCACCGGGGTCGATCGTCGGCGAGGTGACGCCTGCCGCCGCCGCCGACCTGGGCATACCAGCCGGGCTGCCCGTGATCACCGGTTCGGGGGACGTCCACTCGGCTGTCTTCGGCTCCGGCGCCGTAGCCGATTTCGCCGCCCACCTCTACATCGGGACGTCGTCGTGGATCTCGGGCCACGTGCCGTTCAAGAAGACCGCGCCCACCTCGAACGTCGCCTCCATTCCGGCCGCCCTCGCCGGCCATTATCTGATCGCCGACGAGCACGAGACGGCGGGCGCCTGCCTGACCTTCGTGCGGGACAACCTCGGCCTGGCCCCGAACTTCGAGACCATGAACGCCATGGTCGACCGGGTGCCGGCGGGCAGCGGCCGGGTGCTGTTCACCCCGTGGCTGAACGGCGAGCGTTCGCCGGTCGACGATCACACCATCCGGGGCGGGTTCCACAACCTGTCGTTGGCGACCACCGCTGATCAGATGGTGCGGGCCGTCTTCGAGGGGGTGGCCCTCAACTCGCGCTGGCTGCTCGAGGCGGTCGAGAAGTTCGCCGGCCGCCGGCTCGAACCGCTGGCCTTCGTGGGCGGCGGGGCCAACTCGGACCAGTGGTCCCAGATCCATGCCGATGTGCTGGGTCGGGAGATCCGCCAGGTGGCCGAACCGGTGCTGGCCAACGTGCGGGGGGCGGGCCTGCTCGCCTTCCACGCCCTCGGTCGGGTGGCTCTCGACGACATCCCGGCCATGGTGGAGATCCGGCGCACCTATACCCCGAACGAGGCCAACGCCGCCGAGTACGACCTGTTGTTCGACGAGTTCGTGACCCTCTACAAGCAGACCAAGGGCATCTTCAAACGGCTCAACCGCTTCTAGGTACCGTGCCCGTTCAGGGTGCGGGCGCCCAGGGCTCGGGGTCGAGAGCCGTTCCACTGACCGTCGCCGGTCGTGGCCGGGCGACCGGACCGTCGGCTCCGTGGCCGACGTAGAGGAGGTCGAAGGCAAGGGTGTGCAGCGCGCTGGTCGAGGTCGTCCACCCGGCCCGTCGGTCGATGGCGTGGCCCACCGTGGGGAAGAACTGCCGGAACGTCCGCCCCGGGAACTTGAGCACGTGGAGCAGGAGCGACACGTAGTACGCGGCCAGGTAGCCGAGCGTCTCGAAGGTGCCGCCGAAGACCACCACCTCGCCGTCGGCGAACTCGGATTCGCACATCTGCTGGAGTCCCTGGGCCGTGAACCGCCAGAAGTCATGGTGGTCGTGGCGGGGCACGGCCGAGGGAACCGACAACAGGATGGTGCCGCCAGGCGCGAGCACCCGGGCGAGTTCGCGCACCACGGCCGCCGGGTCGGGCACATGCTCCAGCATCTCCAGGACGATGAGCATGTCGACCGAGCCATCGGCCAGGGGCAGTCGGGTGGCATCCGACGAGAAGTCGACGTTCTCGAGCACTCGGAGGTCGGTGGCCAGGTAGCGCGCCGGGCAGTCGTCCTCGAAGCGCCGCACGAGCGCGCAGCCGACATTGATCACCAGGGCATCGGCCGGCATGGCGGCCAGATACTCCTTGATCAGATCGTCCCGGCGGACGATGGCGTCGTGCTTCCCGTACTCACGGAAGGCGGAGGTGACCCGGCCCAGGGACCCCCTCGTCTGTGTCGCCACCGCTACCCCCCGGTTGCCGCCCGCCGTTCGGTGAGCGGGAGAGTTTCCGATCGTACCCGGTCACCAGGTGCGTTCGGAAGGGTCCTCCTCCTAGCCGACCCCCGTGGGACGACACCACACCGTGGGTCGACCGCAGGTGGTCGACAGGTACGAGGGTGTCTTGGGCGGTTGCCGAGTACGACCTGAAGTCGGTCGAGTACGCGGCGGTCTGCACATCCACATCGACGTGAACGTGGCGCGGCTTGACCGCACCGGCGCCCCCCGGGTCCGGGTCCACTGCCGGCGATCTCGGGGAACCGGGAGCCAGAGGGTCGCTCTGGGGGCATCTGATAACTTCCCGGCTGTGTCCGTTCCGCCTGCCACCCAGGGACAGCCGTCGGGATCCGGGTTAGCGCCACGTCATGTGAGCCGCTTTCCCCGGCTGGCAGACACCAGCGAGCAGTTGCGCAATGTCTGGGCTCATCCGGCCAACCAGAACCACAGACTTGCCGCGGTAGGGCGCGTTGTCCGTTTCCAGATCGACGGCCGGCTCCTCAAGCGGAGGACGATCAAGCCCATCGGAGACCACGCCCGGATGTGGTGCGATATCCATCAGTTCGCCAGTCGCAAGCTGGTCATCGGGAATCCGCCCGACTGGGACCAGATGCAAGCGTGGCGATCGCTCCTCGATCCGGGTGACCTGGTCATCGACGTCGGTGGCAACATCGGTGTGTACGCGATCTGGTTGGCCGATCTCGGCATGCAGGTCGTCTCCATCGAGCCTCATCCGTCGTCGCGCCGGCTGCTCGAGGAGAACCTGGCTCTCAATCACCTCGACGTCACCGTGGTGGGCTGTGCCCTCTCGTCCGCGCCGGGGACGATGCGCTTGACCGCCAACCGCCAGACGATGAACCACTTGATCATCGATGCTGAGGGAGCGGAGGGGACGGCGACCATCGATGTCGAGGTACGGACCCTGGACGAGGTGATCGGGGACCGGGTGGCCGGCGGGGTCAAGATCGACGTGGAAGGAGCCGAGCGGATGGTCCTCGAGGGGGCATCGAAGGCGCTGTCGGAAGGCCGGATCGGCGCCCTGCAGCTCGAGTGGAATGACGAGTGCGAACGCCTGCTCGGTGAGACCCGTGCCCCGATCGTCGAACTGCTGAGCGGGTACGGATTCTCATTCTTCCGTCCGGATCGCGACGGTCGGCTCCGGTCGTTGCACGGCTCCGTCCCTTACGGATCCGACGTCTTCGCCCTCACGGACGCCGCCGCCAAGCGCGTGACCGCCTGACGCGTCGGCAAGCCGGCCGGGGGGCTCGTGCCGGGCCCGGGCCGGGCACGCCGTTGATTCTGGTTGCTCAGCGCTGCCGGGCACGGTTGGCCGCGCTGACCACGGCGGCCAGCGAGGCGTCGAGGATGCTCGAGTCCATGCCCACGCCCCACCAGGTCGACCCGTCGATGCCCTCGGCTTCGACGTAGGCCACCGCCGACGAGCCGCTACCCGGCGTGAGGGCGTGCTCGCTGTAGTCCTTCACCTCGAACGAGATCCCGAGGTCGTCACGTAGGGCGGCGACCAGGGCATCGATCGGGCCGTTGCCGTTGCCCATCACGGTCCGTGGCTCGCCGTCGACCAACAGCTGGGCCGTCACCGTGGTGCGCCCGGAGCCGGTAGTGGTCTCGCTGCCCAGGATGCGGAGGCCGGCATCCTCGTGGAGGTAGGTCCGGGAGAACACGTCCCACATCTCGCCCGGCTGGATGACGGTCCCCGAATCTTCGGTCACCGCCTGGACCTGCTTGGAGAATTCGATCTGAAGCCGACGGGGGAGGTCGAGGCCGTGCTCGTTGTCCATGATGTAGGCGACGCCGCCCTTGCCCGACTGGCTGTTCACCTGGATGATCGCCTCGTAGGTGCGGCCGGTATGGCTCGGGTCGATCGGGAGGTAGGGGACCTCCCAGTGGTCGTAGTCCTCGCCGATGGCGTCGAACCCCTTCTTGATGGCGTCCTGGTGGGAGCCGGAGAAGGCGGTGTAGACGAGGTCGCCGGCGTAGGGGTGGCGCGGGTGGACCGGCATCCGGGTGGCGAACTCGGCCACCCGGCGGACCTTGTCGATGTCGCTGAAGTCGAGCGCGGGGTCGACCCCCTGCGAGAACAGGTTCATGGCCAGGGTGACCACATCGACGTTACCGGTGCGCTCGCCGTTGCCGAACAGGGTGCCTTCGACGCGGTCGGCACCGGCCAGGACGGCGAGCTCGGCGGCGGCCACGGCCGTGCCCCGGTCGTTGTGGGGGTGCAGGCTGAGGACGATCGAGTCCCGATTCTTGATGGTCCGTCCGAACCACTCGATGACGTCTGCGTAGATATGGGGCCCGTACATCTCGACGGTGTTCGGAAGATTGAGGATCATCGGCCGTTCCGGGGTGGGTTCGATGACGTCCATCACCGCCTCGCAGATCTCGACGGCGAACTCCGGCTCCGTCCCGGTAAAGCTCTCGGGGGAGTACTCGTAGCGGATCTCGGTATCGGGCAGTGTCGACTCGAACTTCCGACACAGCCGGGCCGCGTTGACGGCGATGTCGATGATCCCCTGGCGGTCGAGGCCGAACACCACCCGCCGCTGCAGCATCGAGGTCGAGTTGTAGAAATGGACGATGGCCTGCTTCGCCCCCCGCAACGACTTAAAGGTCCGCTCGATCAGCTCATCGCGGCACTGGACGAGGACCTGGATGGTCACGTCGTCGGGTATGAGACCCCCGTCGATGATCTCGCGCTGGAAGTCGTAGTCGGTCTGGGAGGCAGAAGGGAAGCCCACCTCGATCTCCTTGAATCCGATGTCGGTCAGGGTGTGGAATAGGCGGAGCTTGCGTTCCGAGTCCATGGGGTCGACCAGCGCCTGGTTGCCGTCGCGCAGGTCCACGCTGGCCCACTGGGGCGCCACGGTCGTCTGGCGGTCGGGCCAGGTCCGGTCGGCCAGGACCAGGGGGATGTAGGGCCGATAGAGGTGGAAGGGCATGGGGGAGACATCGCACGGAAGGGCGAGACGCCCACCGGAATGGTTGGCGTCGGTGGTGTCGTGCTCGTGGTCGCTCATCGGTGCTCCCTGGGTCTTCGGCGTCTGCTTGTACTGGTGGTGTCGTGTCGTACTCGAGGGTTCTGGACGTTCGTCCTGATCCATAGCCGCGGTCGCATCCCGCGCTCGGCCAACAAAAAACCTCCTGGCCGGAGGCACAGGAGGTTGCGGGCGAACGCGATCGGGCGCTCGCCGTTACGTAAGGAGGAGGTCCAGGTTCGAGTGCTTCATACTCATTCCATGGTGCCAGCACCTCGGCAGTCCGTCAAGGACCATTGGACCCCGACAACGCTGCGGAACCGGTCGGCACCCGGACCAGTCACTGGCCTGGACGGCCACCCTTGATGGAACGCTTGAGCGAACGGCTGACCGAGGGTCCCAGCGACCGGCGGAGACGCTCGGACTTCAACCTGTCCAGGTTGTCCGTCCGGAACGGGCGTCGGGGGAGCAGGTCCCGGACCGCGGGCCAGTCGCCGGGCACCCGGTTGAGCTGCTCGAACATGGTGCCGTCGTCGAGCGAGCTGTAGGGGACGTCGAAGTAGTGCTTGACGATTTCGTCGTAGTGGTCACTCAGGACGGTCGAGGAGGAGTCGAGGTTCCGGACGATCCCGAGTCCGCTGGGGGGCGAGTCGGCGACGTGCACCTCGAGATCCGGGCGCCATGCCCGCAGGATGAGAACCAGGCGCCAGATGTCCCCTGTCCACTGGTGGGTGCTCTTCTCGCGCTGGGCACTTGCCTCGTCGATGGGGAGACAGTCGTGGATCAGAACGGTGGTGTCGGAATTGGCGGCCCGCTCGACGTTGATGAAGTCGCGAAGGGCGAACTCGAATTGGTGCATGCCGTCGATGAATGCGAGATCCAGCGGGAGCCCGGCGAACAACTCGCCGAGATCGTGCTGGGCGAAGAAGTCATCGCTGGTCTGGTTGAAGATCCGCGTACTCTTCCCCACCGGGAACACCGGCCGGGGATCCGGGTCGACGCCGATGCAGTCCGTGCCGGGCAAGGTCCGCGTCATCGACCTACCCGTCGAAACTCCGATCTCGATGTAGGTGCGGGGAAGTAGGTGCTGATGGACCAGGTCGATGACATCGAGGTACACCGGCCCGGGCCCATTGCACCAGACGAACGCCTTGTCGACCAGTGTCATGGATGGATACTACACAGCGGTCGTCAATTCCCTCGTGGCGTGGACCGGTGCGATCGGCGACCTTCCCCGGTCAGATTCGTTCGAAGTTGCGGGCCAACTCCCAGTCGGTGACCACCGAGTTGGCCTTGGCCCACTCCTGGCGGGCGGTATTGACCAGATGCTGGTGCACCTCGGGCCCGAAGGCCTCGACCGCCACATCGCTGGACTCCAGACTGGCAATGGCCTCGGGCAGCGTGGTGGGGATTCGGGGCACCTCGGGGGCGCGGTAGGCGTTTCCGGTAAAGGCGGCGCCGAGCTCTGCCCCGTGGTCGATGCCCCACAACCCGCCGGCTATGGCGGCGGCCAGCGCCAGGTACGGGTTCACGTCAGCACCCGGAATCCGGCTCTCGATACGTCGTCCGGCGCCGTGCCCGACGGCGCGGAAGCCGCAGGTCCGGTTGTCCTCGCCCCACACCACGGCGGTGGGCGCCCACGAGTCGGGTACGTAGCGTCGGTAGGAGTTCACATAGGGAGCGAAGCACCAGGCCAGCTGGTCGGCGGCGTGGAGCTGTCCGGCGATCCACTGGGCACCCACCTCGGAGAAGCCCGACGCCGTGGCGGAGGCCCCGGCCGGGGCCATCAGCGGTGTGTCGTTGGTGACGTCCCACAGACTGGTGTGGATGTGGCAGGACGACCCGGCGGTGTTCATCGACCACTTGGCCATGAAGGTGGCGGCCCGGCCGTACTCCGATGCGATCTCCTTTACCCCGTTTTTGAAAACCAGGTGTCGGTCGGCCACCTCGAGCGCGGTCCCGTAGGTGATGTTGATCTCGTGCTGGCCGATGCCGGCCTCGCCCTTGGAGAACTCGATCGGAATGCCGGCCTCGACCATCTCATTGCGGATGCGGGCGATGATGTACTCCTCCCGCGACGTCTGGAGTAGCTGGTAGTCCTCGATCGACGTGGCGTGGGGGACGAGGTTCTGCCACCGCTTGTCGGCCGCCTCGGTGAACGAGTCGAGGAACAGGTAGAACTCGAGCTCGGTGGCGCACTTGACCACGAAGCCCCGCTCGGCGGCCCGCTCGATCTGACGACGGAGGATGCGGCGGGGGGACACCTCGACCGGCTCGCCCTCCATGGTCAAGAGGTCGCACAGGACGAGCACACTGCCCGGCTGCCAGGGGATGGGCCGCACCGTCTGGGGGTCGATGACGGCGTTCAGATCGCCATAGCCGGTCTCCCAATTGGCGAACTCGTAGCCCGGCAGCGGATCCATGTCGACATCGCATGCCAGGAGGTAGTCGCAGGCTTCGATGCCGTGGGCGGCCACATGTTCCAGGAAGAAGGAGCCCGTCACGCGCTTGCCGACAGGGCGGCCCTGGAGGTCCGGGAAGGCCACCACGACGGTGTGCACGTCCCCCGAACGGATCTGGTGCGGGAGGGTCTCGAGCGTGAGCATCTCTGCACTCTGTCCCACCGTGCCGGAATCGTCCACTACCAAGACGCCGCCGGATTCGGTCGCAGGGTCCCGAACGGGCCGCTCGCCGGGCGGTGGGTGGGCCGGTCTCCGGGCCCTGGCCGGCCGACCGGGCGCAGGGCGGAGGGACGATCGCCGGATGGGATACTGGGAGTCATGTCCCGTTCCGGTGCCCGCCCGCTGATCGGTGTGACCACCTACCGCCAGGTCACCCGCTGGTGGTCGTGGGATCGCGACGCCGCACTGGTGCCCGGTGGCTACCTCGACATGGTGGTGGCGGCCGGGGGCTGGCCGGTGCTGCTCCCGCCCCTCGCCGACGGGGTTGCCGAGGAAGGTGACGCCGTGGCCGTGACCCGGATGGCGGGCGGGCTGGTCGACGCCGTCGACGGCCTGGTCGTCATCGGCGGCGGCGACGTGTCGGCCGAGCGCTATGGCCGCGAACCCGACGACCGCAACGGCGGCATGAACCAGTTCCGTGACGAGCTCGAACTCCAGCTGCTCGATGCAGCCCTCGAGCGCAACCTGCCGCTGCTGGCCATCTGCCGCGGTCACCAGGTGCTGAATGTCCTGCTCGGCGGGACACTGGTCCAGCAGCTACCCGACCTGCTCGGCTCCACCCGCCACCAGCCCCGGGCCGGGACGTTCGGCGACGTGACCGTGGTGACCGAGCCGGGCACCATCGTCCACGGGCTGCTCGGCGACCGACCGGTCGTCCAGTGCAGCCACCACCAAGCGGTCGAGGAACTGGGGGATTCCCTCCTGGTGTCGGCCCGGAGCGACGACGGCGTGATCGAGGCCGTCGAGGTACTGGGACGCACCTTCGCTGTGGGGGTCCAGTGGCATCCGGAGGAGGACGGTGACGTCCGGCTCTTCGCCGGACTCGTCGAGGCCGCCCGGGCCCACCGGGACCGGGTCGGCGCAACGTAGCCACGACACGTCGCGCACCAGCACAGGCAGGCAACCGATGAACCCATTGACGATGAACCCATTGACAAGGAGCAGGCATGAGTGACGTGACCGACGTCGTCAACCCGACCACCGAGGCGGTTATCGCCGAGGTGCCCATCAACGGGGTCGAGGCGACCGACGAGGCGGTGGCCCGCGCCGTGGCCGCCGGCCCGGCCTGGCGGGCCGTGGCTCCGGCCGACCGGGCCCGGATCATGCGGCGGTTCGCCACCACGGTGGAGGACCACCACGAGGAGCTGGCCCAACTCGAGACGGCCAACGTGGGAAAGCCCATCGCCGAGAGCCGCGACGAGGTGGGGATGGTGGCCGAAGTCCTGTACTTCTATGCCGGGGCCGTGGACAAGCACCGGGGCGCCACCGTGCCGGTGGCCGGAGGTGTGGACATGACATTCCACGAGCCGCTCGGCGTCGTCGGGGCGATCGTTCCGTGGAACTTCCCGATCGCCATCACGTCGTGGAAGGTGGGCCCGGCCCTCGCCACCGGCAACACCATCGTGGTGAAGCCGGCGGAGATCACCCCGCTCACCGCGGTGCGCCTGGCCGAGCTGGCGCTCGAGGCCGGCCTTCCCGAGGGCGTGCTGCAGGTGGTGACCGGCAAGGGCTCGGTTGTCGGGACGCGCCTGGCCGAGCACCCGGACGTGGACAAGGTGGCCTTTACCGGATCGACCGAGGTCGGACGCGACGTGATGGCCCGGGCGGCGGGCACCATCAAGCGGGTGACCCTGGAGCTGGGCGGGAAGTCCGCCTCTGTCATCTTTGCCGACGCCGACCTGGCCCTGGCTGCCGGCTCGGCTCCCGGCGGGGTGTTCGCCAATGCCGGCCAGGACTGCTGCGCCCGCAGCCGGATCCTGGTCCAGCGCTCGGTCATGGACGAGTTCCTCGACCTGCTGGCTGACGCGGTGCAGGCATGGACCGTGGGGGATCCGACCGACCCCGACATCAAGATGGGTCCGCTGGTCACCGCCGCCCACCGGGGCGTGGTGGCGGGGTTCCTCGATGAGGGCATGGGCGCCACCGGCGGGCCGGTCCCGGCCCACACCGCGGGTGCCGTACCCGACGGCCCCGGGTTCTGGTTCCCCCCGACCGTC
>DATBZS010000029.1:0-21362 GCA_036513075.1 Acidimicrobiales bacterium | reverse complement strand
CGGGGCCGACGGATCGGCAACGAAGACCATGGCCATGGCCGCCACCAGGACCGGGTCGGGCGCCCGGGGAACGCCCGTGCCGCCCGCCGGTACGTCCACGCTCAGCTGAGCGCGGAGCGCAGCTTGGAGAACAACCCCTCGGACTGGGGAGCTTCGCCCAGGTCTTCGGACCTGGCCTCGGCCAGGCGGGCGAGCAGGTCGCGCTGAACGTCGTCGAGGTCGGTCGGGGTGTCGACTTGGACGTGGACGTACAGGTCGCCACGACCCCGGCCCCGGACCTTCGGCACGCCCAGCCCCTTCAGGTTCTGCACCGCACCGCTCTGGGTGGCGCCAGCAATCGCGAGGTCGCGGGTGTCGTCCAGGGTGTCGAACGGGATGCTTCCGCCGAGGGCGGCGAGGGCCATCGGCACGTTCACGGTGGCGTGGAGGTCGACCCCGGACCGCTGGAACACCTCGTCGGCGTGGACCGACAGGTGCACGAACAGGGCGCCGTTGGGGCCGCCCCGGAACCCGGCCGGCCCGTGGCCGGCCAACCGCAGAGTCGAACCGTCATCCACGCCGGCCGGGATGTCGACGGTCAGTGTGCGCGACTCGTTTCGGCGCCCCTCGCCCCGGCACTCGCTGCACGGCGACTCGATCGACTGGCCCGTGCCCTGACAGCGATTACAGGGGACCGCAGTCACCACCTGGCCGAGGATCGATTGGCGGACCCGGCGCAGCTCGCCGGCCCCCTGGCACTCGGGGCAGCGGCTCACCGAGGTGCCGGGCTCGGCGCCGGTTCCCTCGCAGGTGTCGCAGTGCACCGGGACGGTGACCTCGACCTGGCGCTCCACGCCGAAGACGGCCTCGCGGAAGGAGAGCTCGACCATCAGCTCGGCATCGGGACCAGGCACCGGACCGGTGCGCCGCCGGCCGGCCTGGGCACCGCCCATGCCGTTGAAGAAGGCGTCGAAGAGGTCGCCGAGCCCACCGGCCCCGAACGGGTCGCCGGCACCGCCGCCGCCGGCCGCCTGACCGAACACGCCGGCATGACCGAATCGGTCGTAGCGGGCCCGCCGTTCGGGGTCGCGCAGGACCTCGTAGGCCAGGCTGATCTCCTTGAAGTGCTCGTCGTCCTCGGATCCGGCGTGGTTGGTGTCCGGGTGGAACTGGCGGGCCTTGGCCCGGTAGGCGCGCTTCAGCTCGTCGTCGGTGGCGCCTCGGCCGACACCGAGGAGTTCGTAGAGGTCGGTGTCGGTCATCAGCCGGCCCCGCCCAGGCGCTCACCCAGGCGGTCGCCGACCACCTGGGCCGCCGCCAGAGCCAGCGGGTAGTTCATCCGGGTCGGGCCGAGCAGGCCGATGGTCCCGGCCTCGAGGCCGTCCACCGAGATCGGCATCACCACGATGGCACATGAGGCGAGCGGCTCGACCCCGTGCTCGGCCCCGATAGCCACCGTCAGCCCGGTGTCCAGGATGTCGCGGAGGAGGGAGACCACCACCAGCTGTTGTTCAAGGATGGTGAGCACGGACCGCACGGTGTCCACGGCGTCGAAGGCGGCGGCCATGCGCGACGATCCACCGACGAAGAGCTGGTCGCCGCTGTCGTTTCCGCCGAGAGTGTGGAGGGCAGCAACCCCGCAGCTCACCACAGCGTCGACCGTCGGGTTTCCGCTGGGCGCCGCGGTGTGACCCGCCTGGGCCAGGGTCGCCCCGAGCGTATGGGCGGCCAACCGGCCACCGGCCTCGGACAGGACTGCCTCGTCGACATCGTCGGGCACCTCGACGGTCTGCTTGCGGACCGCACCGTCGGCCAGCACCACGACGACCAGGGCCATGCGGTGGCCGAGGCCGACCAGCTGCACCGAACGGACGGCGGCCGACTCGTGAGAGGGGCCGACCACCATGGCCGTGCAGTCGGTGAGGTCGGCCAGCAGACCGGAGGTCCGCTCCAGCATCTGCTCGATCTCCCCATGGGCGTGATCGAAGAACTGGCGGACCTGCTGGCGGCCCCCCGGGTCGAGTGATCCGGTGCCGCCCAGGTGGTCGACGAAGAAGCGGTAGCCCTTGTCGGTCGGAATGCGGCCGGCGCTGGTGTGAGGCTGCACCAGATACCCGTCGCGCTCAAGGGCGGCCATGTCGGACCGCACGGTGGCCGAAGAGACGCTCACCCCGGGGGCGTCGACGACGTGCTGGGATCCGACGGGCTGGGCAGACGCGATGTACTCGGTGACCACGGCATTGAGGATGGCCGCCTTGCGGGTGTCGAGGTCGGCGTCACCCGGGGGTGCGCTGTCGGCTCTGCGGTCATCGACGGTCGGCATGGGCGCTCACCAGGGAGAGGAGGTGCGAGGGCGGGCGCCTTTCCCGGGGGCCCCGTCGTGTCTGGCACTCCACTCTACAGAGTGCTGACCGGATCCGGCCGTACACCCGTCCCCACCGGGTCAGCTGTCGCGCTCCGCCACGCCGGCGGCGAGGCCCCGGTCAGGCTGAAGCGATGAACATCCGCTCGGTCATGGCCGGGCCGAGGGCGATGGCCGCGTCCCCCATGACGAGGGTGAGGGTGCCGTCGGGCGCGCGGGACTGAACCAGTGCGGTGGTGCCCGGGGTGAGCCCGTTGTCGCCCAGGTAGCTGAGCGAGTCTGCCTCGTGCTCGACACTCTCGGTGATCCGGAGTAGGCGGACGTGGTCGCCGGGCTGGGCCTCGGCCAGGCGCTTCTGGGTCGGGCCGACCGGCGTCGAACCCGGAATCGGGTTCCCGTGCGGGCACGTGGTCGGGTTGTCGAGCAGCACCACCAGGCGGGCCTCGACGTCGTCGGAGATCACGTGCTCCCACCGGCCGGCTTCGATGTGGGCCTTGTCCCAGTCCAGTCCGATGATGTCAACCAGCAGTCGCTCGGCCAGGCGGTGCTTGCGGACGACACCTTCGGCCAGCGACCGACCCGCCGAGGTCATCGAGATGCGCCGGCCGCTGCGGACGATGAGGCCGTCGGCCTCCAGGCGGTCGAGCATCTCCGAGACGGACGGAGCCGCTTTGCCCAGGCGCTCGGCCAGGCGGGCCTGGATCACCGGGATCCCCTCCTCTTCGAGGGCGAAGATCGTTTCGAGGTACTCCTCGACCGGGGGGTGGAAGCGGTCCAGCACGGGCCGATCCTACGGCACGGCCGTCGCCGACGAGTCGGTCGTCCCGGGCGGACGGTACCGTAGAGGCGTGGAGATCACCCCGGGACCGGACGGCGGAACCCCCGCCCCGGAGGGGTCATCGGGTCCGGCTGACGCCGGTCCCGATGAGGGCGCCACCCAGGTCGGGAACGAGGTACGGCCGCCCGAGGATGCCGCTGACGAGGCCGAGGACGGACACGTCCCGCACGAGCCGCTGCCCTTTCAGAAGTGGGTCAAGCACTCGGCCACCGGTGCGGTGCTCTCGGGCATCGCCTTCGGCCTGCAAGAGGTCCTCCAACCCAAGCGCGAGCTTCCGGCATTCGTGATGGAGGCCCCGGGCGAGCCGGAGGACCCCGATGCCCCGATCACCCTCCACTTCGACCCTGACGACCCCACCAAGACGGTGGCCGTCATCCGCGACCCGGCGCGCCGGCGCGGACGGGCGCCCGACTCCTGAGCAACGTTGGCTGAGCCACGTCTCCTGAGCCACTTCTGTTGAACGGGGCCCGCCCAACTCAGCCGATGGTCGACACGTCCGAGGCGAGCGACGAGCCCCCGGACCCGGTTCCGAGCACCCACTCGTCCAACACCACGAGGGCCTCCGAGCGGCCCTGCGCCACATGGAAACTGTGGTCGAGGGTGGGCACGAAGGCGATCTCCAGCACCCCTGAACGAGCCAGCCGACGGAACTCGTGGGTCCGGCCTCTGCCGATGCCCGGCCACTCGTCCGGCCCGAGCACGATGCAGACGGCGGCGCCGCTGTCGACGACTTCGCGGACGGAGGCCACCGGGTCGGGCCCGCCCTTGATCAACTGCAGCGCCCACCACGCCCGGTCAGGTAGGTGACGGGTGATCGGGTGGAACACGCCTCTGTCGCGCAACGTCCCGAGGAACCGGCGTCGTTGAGCACGGACCGCCGGCTCGCGTGTCTGGGACTGCTCGCCGCCACCCCAGGCCGCCGGAGCTCCCTCGATGAGGTCCCCGATCGAGCCCCGTTCCTGGACACCCGGCGAAGGCAGCCGCAACGGATTGAGGACGGCCACCCCACCGACCCCGGTTGCAGGCGCGGCCAACAAGGAGTGGAACGCACCGGAGCACAGTCCGAGGAGCACCACCTCGCGGGGATCATCGGGGGCCAAGAAACGGACACCCTCGGTCACGTCGTCGAGGGCGCCGGGCGGGTAGCTCGAGAGCTCGCCGGGGGGTCCGGTCAACCGGCTGTCCCCCAAGCCGCCGATGTCCATGCGTAGGCACCGGATCCCTTCGGCGGCCCAACGACGGCTCAGTTCCACCCACTGACGGCCGGGGCCGACATGGTCGAGGCTGCCGGCGTTGAGGAAGAGGGCGGCACCGAAGATCGGCACCGTCCCACCGGTGGTGACCACGCGGGTCGAGTCCCCCAGGATCGGTCCGACGGTCGGCTCGCCCGGCTCGGCCAGGACTCCGAAGAGCCCGACGTTACCGAAGACCACGGGGCGCTCGATGACGGGTGTGCCACCGGCGGGCTCCACCCGGGCCACGGTGCGGATGGCCGGCTCGATGGCCCGAAGCGGCACGGGTACTTCCTGGCCCACGATGTAGGAGGTGATCGCGGCCACGTCCTGCGGGTCCACCGTGGCCCGCATCAACTCCACGCTGAACAGCGCGTCCACCCCGGTGCCCGGGCGCCGCTCGCACCCTTCCGGCCCGAATTCGGCGCGCACCGGCTCGCCCGTATCGAGATCGACGGCATCGATGACCAGGACCGCCTTCGGATAGGTGCCGTCCGGGGCGGTGCTGTCGAGTGCCCTCAGGTCGCGAGCGAGGTCGGGGTCGAGGACGAACCCCGGAATTTCGGTGGATCCGTCGGCAGTGTCCGGCGCGTCCCCTACCGCGTACAGCCGGCGCAGGGCCCGCTGGTACCGCACGAACTGACTCCCTCTGGTCCATGGGTACCAGAGGACGAGTGACGCCACGTCGTCCCGACCGGCAGCGGCCCTGGCGGCCAGCGTGGCACCCAACCGGGCGCCGACCAGATGGAGTCGGACCGCGCCCGCGTCGCGCAGGTAGTCGAGGCCACGGTCGACACTGGTGATCCACGCGGCGAGACGGTCGGGGTCGGTCATGCGACCGGCCGAGTCACCCATGCCGTCGTAGTCGAATCGCAGGACGGTGCACCCGGCGTCGGCCAGGGCGACGGCGAGATCCCGATAGGCCAGTTGGCTCGCCTCGCCCTCGATGCCGATGGAGGGGCACAGCACGACGCCCTGGCCGCCCGCCACATCGGGCACGTGGACCCAGCCGAACAACGGGCGGGCTTCGGGTCCGAACCAGGTGGGGGTGGCGTGGGACCCGGAGTGGGGGGTCGAGGTCATCATCTTCGGTTCGACCGGCGCCGGAGCGCCGCTCACCTGATCGGGCAGGTTTGTTGGTTCGTGTGCCGGGACGCAGGCATCGTCGGCGATGGTAGCCGGAGGGCCCGGCGACCCCCGCCGCCGCAAACGGGCCACCGCCGTAGTGCGCATGTCGGGCTCGATCCAGAGGGTGACGGCCAGCATGACCGCCCATGCCCCGACTACCACGACCGCCGCGCTGATGACGGCCCACACACCATCCCGGAACACATGAGTCGTGTGAGAGGCCGGGAACAGCCAGAGGATGAGGAGGGCCAGCGCCCCGGCCACAGCCACCGCCGGCAAGACCGGGAGCAGGGCGTCCTTGACGTAGCGCCTGATCGGAACATTGAGGTACCGGCACACGATGATCGGGAGGATCGTGAAGTCGATGACGAGCACAGCGGGCAACGACCCGATGGCCGGCCCGATCGGGCCGAGCGCGAACGTGGCGATGATGCTCCCGATCAAGTTGACGGTGGCGCCCACCACGGCCATACGCATCATCAGCTGGTTGCGGCCGACGCCGGTCAGAAAAATGAAGCACTGGTGGCCCGGGAGTTCGAGCGCCGTCACGAAGCCGAGGGCGATCATGATCGAGTAGGTCTTGGGCGGGACGTTGCCGAGCCACAGTTTCAAGATGGGTTCGCCGAAGGCCGCCAGGGCGACCAGGATCGGCAGCGTGATCGCCATGGTGGCCATCACGGTGCGGGAGAAGAGGCGGGCCTGGCGAGCGGGGTCCTTCACGCTTTCGAAGTGGGCGTAGGTGGGCAGCAGTAGGTCGCTGCCGTAGGTGGTCAGGTTGCGGGTCAGGTTGGCCGTGGACAGGGCGATGTCGTAGGGGGCCACCTGCGCCACGGGCAGGATGATGCCGATGATCAGGGCGTCCAGGCTGAACGACACCAAGCCACTGATGGCGATGACGGTGTTCCGCCCTCCGAACCTGAGGAGGTCGATCAGCAGATCACCGCGAAAGCGACCCTGGATCACGTTTGAACCGGTCGTACGTCGGATGATGCCGGCCGAGACCACCGTCCCGAACAGGACACCCCCCAGGCTGACGATGGCCAAGCCGATCAGGCCACCCCCGGCAAGCACGACCACCACTTGACTGACCTGGGTGACGATGAAGCCGACGGCGCCGATCTGGGACTGGCGGTCCCCCCGACCGGCTCCGAACAGCACCGCCGACGGGACGGAGCCGATGAACTTCACCGCGGTCATCACCCCGAGAATGATCAAGGTCCGGTCGGCGACGCTCCCGCTCACGTCGCCGAGATGGAGGAACGACGCGAGAAACGGAGCCACCGCCACCGTGATCAACACGGCCAGTGTCCCGGTGGTGGAGAAGAACACCAGTGAGGTGCGGATGACGTCAGCGGTCTCGTCCTTGTCGCCGATGGCCGAGAGCCGGGCCACCCGTTGGACCACCGCAGTCGACACGCCGGTGTCGAGCAGGCCCAGGTAGCCGACGATCGAGAGCAGGACGATCCACAGGCCGTACGTGCCGGCACCCAGGTGGCGAAGGATCACCCGGGTCAGGACCAGGCTCAGGAGTATCCCGGTGAACAGGTTGGCGTAGGACGACGCCGCGTTCCTGGCGAACTGGCGCCCGCTGGCATTGGCCGGTGGTTTGTCCGCGGCAGTCACAGCGGGTGCTGATCTGAGGGACGCATGCTGCCCGAATCGTAGTCTGGTTGGTCTCCAGACCCGGACCCGTTCAGCTACTCGGGAAGTCCGGACCGGACCTGCACCGGATCACCGTGGTCGCCGACGTGCATCCGAAACTGCGGCCCGCAAGTGCTGGCCAAGGCGCTCCTCGAAGACGGTGCGGGAGAGTTCGCCCCGACTGAGGTTCTCGATGGCCCGCCTCATCGCAGTACGCCGATCGGCGCTGTGCAAAAGCTCGGCGATGTTTGCCGCAAGTGTTGCTGGATCCTCGGGCGGCGAGAGCAACCCGGTCACACCGTGCTGCACGTAGTCGCGGCTGCCGTTGGTATCGGAGGAGACGACGGGGATACCCATGGCGTAGGCGTCAAGGATAATGGTCGGGCCACAGGCGAGATCAGTGTCCTCGAAGGTCACCGCGACCAGTGTGGAGTGTTGCATGAGGACCCGCCCGTCGGCGATGGTCTGGGCCGGTAGCAGCTCCACGTTGGGAGGGATCGGCGTCGACTTGGAATCGAGTGACTGCGTGGCCACGATGCAGTGTTGATCGGGGATCAGCTCGAAGGCACGGAGGAGCAGCCGCCAGTCCCGGTGCGCCGAGCCAGCTGCGTACACGTACGGCGGTCGAGGGGAGGCGACGGGCGCTGCCTGGTCGACATCGGGCACCGGCATGGCCAGGAAGCGACAGCGCTCGTCGGGTACCCCGAACCGTCGATCGAACATGTCGACGTCTCCGGTGCGGATGCAGAGCACCAGGTCCACGCTGCGCATGCCGAACGCGAACAGTCGGTCGAGTTGCCGCCACCGGAGGGCAATCGGGTCGAGAACTACCAGCGCACCGGGACCACGCACCCGCCGAGGCAGGAAGCGCCAGATCAGCGGCACCAGGAACGTCTCGAGGCCTGCCGAGCTGATGACGATCCCATCGTAGGACCGACCTACCCGGATGATGGACAGCGAGTCTCGCAGGTAGACCCAGAACCGCTTGGCGTTTTTGAGATTCCAGTCGATGGTCCGGTGCTGCTGGTGCACCGTGATCCCCGGGTCCGGAAGCTCGATGACTTCGATATTCCCCTGCCACGCCGCGGAGAACAGGAACCGCAGGGGCGGCGATTCACTCGTGGCTTCGCCGTTCACCGCGATGCCCTATCCCGGACCCGACGGAATGCTGTCCCGGCCGGCATCCGTCGCGCGGGCCACGTCACCTTGCGATTCCCACGGTCCGCCACGCGGGAATCGTAAGGTAGGCATCGGGCGCTCGCCAGGACGTCGACGCGGTGCCACCGGAGGAAGGTCGAAGACCTGGCAGGAATCGAGGTCCACCACCTCGGCACCCTCGTGACCGGAGCCGGACGATGAGCGTGAGGCAGGGCTGCGGACAATCAGTCATCGAGCTTGAGGGCGGAGACGAAGGCTTCCTGGGGGACCTCGACCCGACCAATGTTCTTCATCTTCTTCTTCCCCTCCTTCTGTTTCTCCAACAGCTTGCGCTTGCGGGTGATGTCCCCGCCGTAGCACTTGGCCAACACGTCCTTGCGGCGGGCCTTGACCGTCTCGCGGGCCAGCACCCGGCCCCCGATGGCGGCCTGGATGGGGACCTCGAACATCTGGCGCGGGATCAGCTCCTTGAGCTTTTCGGCCATCCGCCGCCCGTAGTAGTCGGCCTGTGACTTGTGGACGATGGTGGAGAAGGCATCGACCGGTACGTGGTTGATGAGTAGGTCGACCTTGACCAGGTCGGCGGTGGCGTAGCCGCACGGCTCGTAGTCGAGGCTGGCGTAGCCCTTCGTTCGGCTTTTCAGCTGATCGAAGAAGTTGACCACCACCTCGGCCAGGGGGATGACGTAGACGAACTCGACCCGCTCCGGCGACAGGTAGTCCATCTTCAGCATCTCGGCCCGTCGGCCCTGGCACAGCTCCATGATCGAGCCGGTGTACTCCGCCGGGGTGAGGATGGTGGCCCGCAACATCGGCTCGTCGACGTGATCGAGCGACGACGCCTCGGGCAGCTCGGACGGATTGTCGACGTCCACCTCGCTGCCGTTGTCCAGGAACGCCCGATAGGCCACCGAGGGGGCGGTGGCGATGAGTGAGAGGTCGAACTCCCGCTCGAGGCGCTCGCGCACGATCTCCATGTGGAGGAGACCGAGAAAGCCGCACCGGAAGCCGAACCCGAGGGCTCGAGAGGACTCGGGCTCGTAGGTGAAGCTGGCGTCGTTGAGCCGCAGCTTCTCGAGGGCGTCACGCAGGTCGGGAAGCTCGTCGCCGTCGATGGGGAACAGGCCGCAGAAGACCATGGGCTTGGGGTCGCGGTAGCCGTCGAGGGCGATGTCGGCGGGGTGGGTCGCCGTGGTCACTGTCTCGCCCGAGCGGGCACCTCCGACGTCTTTGATGCCGGCGATGAGGTAGCCGACCTCGCCCGGACCGAGTTCACTCACGGGGACCATCACCGGGGTGCGGATGCCGATCTCCTCGATCTCGTGATTGGCCCCGGCCTGCATGAACCTCAGGCGGTCATCGTTGGTGAGGGTGCCGTCCATCACCCGGATGGAGCTGACCACCCCGCGGTACTGGTCGTAGGCCGAGTCGAATATCAGGGCCCGCAGGGGCGCCGCTGGGTCGCCGGTCGGGGCCGGGATGCGGGCGACGATGGCGTCGAGCAGCTCCGGTACCCCCTCCCCCGTCTTGGCCGAGATATGGAGGATGTCGGCGGCGGCCAGGCCCAACACGTTCTCGATCTCGGCCGCGCACCGTTCGGGATCGGCGGCCGGTAGGTCGATCTTGTTCAGCACGGCCACGATCTCGAGGTCGTTCTCCAGGGCCTGGTAGCAGTTGGCCAGGGTCTGGGCCTGGATGCCCTGGGAGGCATCCACCAGCAGGACGGCACCCTCGCAGGCGGCCAACGACCGGCTGACCTCGTAGCCGAAGTCGACATGGCCCGGGGTGTCGATGAGGTGGAGCGTGTGCTCCGCCCACGGCACCCGCACGTTCTGGGCCTTGATGGTGATGCCACGCTCCCGTTCGATGTCCATCGAGTCCAGGTACTGCTCACGCATCAGGCGGGGGTCGACAGCCCCAGTCAGCTCCAGGATGCGGTCGGACAGCGTCGACTTGCCGTGGTCGACGTGACTGATGATCGAGAAGTTGCGGATGCGGTCGATGGGGAGCACGGGGCGCCCAGCGTACCCAAGGCCGGCGGAGACCCACTCCCCGCCAGGCCGGACGGCACCTGGCGCGATCCTTCCGGCAGCCGTCGGGAACGATCCGGTCCGAACTGCTATCCTTCCTTGTCTCCCGGTAGGCGATCCCTCAAGGATCCCCGGGGGCCAGACACAGCCCGGGCCGGTGATGCACGTCTCCGCCCGGACCCGACGCACGAGGACGACGAGGACAAGCAGTGGCCAACATCCGTAGCCAGATCAAGCGCAACCGACAGACCGTCAAGCGCCAGGCCCGTAACAAGGCGGTCCGTTCCGAGCTGCGCACGCGCACCAAGAGGGCCAACGCGGCCATCGCCGAAGGTGCCGAGAGCTCGGAGGAGTCGATCAAGCTCGCCATCAAGCGGATCGACAAGGCGGCCGCCAAGGGCGTCATCCACAAGAACCAGGCGGCCAACCGCAAGTCCCGCCTGATGAAGCGTGCCGCCAAGGCGTCCGCCGACGCCTGAGCCGCACACCCCGCCGGCTCCCGGCGGGCATCCCGATCGCAGTACCCGAGTCCCGCCTCCGGCGGGACTCGGCGCGTCCCGTGGCCGTTCCCAGCTCAGTCTTCGACGGCCTCGGTCAGCTCGGGCCCGTCATTGCGAACATTGCCCACCGCCGGGCCGACCGGATGGTGGACCAGGGTGCCGGCAGCGGAAGGCACCAGCAGCGACTCGAGCTCGGGCTTGTCCCGGTTGGCCGGGTCGAGCCACTCGTCGAGCGTGTCTTCCTCGAGCACTACGGGCATCCGGTGGTGGATGTCCCCCATGTCCGGGCCCGCCTCAGTGGTGATGATCGTGCAGGTCCGCATAGGTGGCCGCTCGGCCTCATCGGTGTCACGGCTGTCCGGACCGCCCCACCACTGCTCCCACAATCCGGCGAGCGCCAGCGGCCGGCCGTCGGTCCGGGTGAAGTAATAGGGGCGCTTGGCGCTCCCGGGCTTCCACTCGTAGAACCCGTCGGCCACCACCACGAGCCGGCGGGCGGAGAACGCGGAGCGGAACGAGGGCTTCGACGCCACCGTCTCGGCCCGGGCGTTGAACATCCGACTGCCCACCGCCGGGTCCCTGGCCCACGACGGCACCAGACCCCACCGGTACCGGCCGAGCTCGCGGTGGACGGGCGTCGGACCGCCGCCCGCAGGTAGGTCGCCGTCGGACACGTCCGGCACGTCGGCCACGGCCAGGATCGTCCGGGTCGGAGGGACGTTCCAACTGGGCCGGGCGTCGGGGTCGACGTCGGGCCCGAGCTGGGCGTCGAAGATCCGGGTCAGGTAGTCCGGGTCCGAGTAGAGCGAGATCCGTCCGCACATGGCCGCCCAGCCTAAGGCGGTCCGGCGCGGATCACCCCCGGTCGGATGCCCCGGTCACTTCGGCGGGTAGTAGTAGAACGTGCCGTCGCAACGGTAGCCGTGGGCGGGACCGTTGATCGGCGGGTTGTCCAGCCTCTGGATGTGGCCGCTGACGATCTTGGCGATCACGTAGCAGTGGGCCGGGACTTTCTGGGCCGGGTTGGAGCTGGCGATGAGGTAGTTCCCGTTGAAGTTGGTGACCTTCTTCAGCTGCTGCAGCACGGAGCCCCGGGTGGGATTCTTCCCGGCGGCCTGCAGTGCCTGGGTGAAGAGCTCTGCCGACAGCCAGCCGAACAAGGTGAACAGGTCGGGCTTGAACCCGGGATCAGCCTTCTGGACCCAGGTGAGGAAGGTCTGCGCCGCCGGCAGTTGGCTCGCGTCTTCGCCGAGGAACAGCGAGTTCACCATCTCCATGTAGGTCCCGTCGATGGCTGCCGGGCCACCGGAGTCCGGCACCAGCTGTTCCGAATATGTCGACGAGCCGAAGACGACCTGCGGGTGGAAGTTCTGCTGGTTGAGCGCCTTGACCACCGACGCCGCGTAGTTTTCCGGCATCTGCTCGAGGAACAGGATCTTCACTCCGTCATTGCGCATGGCGACCACGTTCGGAGTGAAGTTGGTGGTGGTGATGTCGAACTGTTGGTCGTAGATGACCTTGTAGCCAAGGGACTCCATGGCAGCCTTCTCGCCACCCCATTTGACGATGGCCGACGGCTGGTCGGCAACCAGGGCGGCGGCGTGCTTGACGTCACCCGGGAACTTCTGTTTGAAGTACAGCAGCCCACCGGTCGGCCACCCGATGGCCGCCGGGTCGGGGCTGAAGCTGTTGGGCAGGTCGCTCGCCAGCTGGCTGAGGGAGACCGTCACGTTGGGCACTCCAGGGTTGGCGGCGAGCACCGTCTCGCCGTAGGAGTCCTCGAGGCTGAACCCTCCGACCGCTGCGAAGTCCTTGTCCACTACCTGTTGGGTGGCCTGCTTGTTCGGGGCTCCCTGGTAGCCATCGTCATACGAGTCGACGTTGATCTTGCGGCCGTTGATCCCCCCGGTCGAGTTGACGTAGTCCGCCCATGCCTCGGTTCCGACATCGGCGCCCTTGAACAAGCCGAAGGCCAGGGTCGACACGTTGCCCACCGTCACCGACGACGGGGTGATCCCAGTGGTGTCGCTGAAGGCCGATGACGGGATGCCCGTCGAGGCTCCGGTGGCGCTGGCGAAAGTGGTTGCCGCCGGCTGCGACTTGGTGGTCGAACACGCCGTGAGCGTGCCCGCGAACACGAGGGTCACCAGGGACACGGTGACCGCTCGGCGCCGCCGTCGTCCCGCCGACCCACTGCCGCTGATGGAGTGCCTCATCGGTTGTTCCCCCTGTTGTTCTGGTGCCCGGCAGGCCTACGACCTGTCCCCCCGGCACGACACAGTGCAGCTGACTCTAGAGAATGCGCGCCGACCGCGCGTGACAGACCCGTCATCCGGCCCTTTCGGCGCCTCCGGCCATTGTGTTCCGGTGCATGGCGTTGATCCGTTCGCGGGACAGATTGACGAACTCGCCCGTCGCCTCGACTTTGACCACGCCGTCCTGGATGAGCCGCCCAATGCTGTGGGTCCGGCGCTTGGTGACCTCGGTCACCTCGGACTCGAAGCGGGTGTCGGCCCCGACGATGGTGGGCCGCAGGTAGCGGATGCGCAGCTCCACCGTCGGCCCGGCGGCGTCGGCCACCACGTTGGCCGCAGTCAGGATGATGTCGAAGGCGGCGGCGATGGCCGCGCCGTGGACACATCCCGGTGCCCCCTCGTACTGAGGGGCGAAGACCACCTTCCCGAAGGCCTTCGGCGGATCGAACCAGATCTCGATGGGCGGGGCCACCGGGTTGCAGGACCCGACGACCATGTCGAAAGGCATGGCCTGGGTCAAGGTCGACAAGTCGTCGGACCCCTCCGACTCCCGGGCGAACCGCCCGACCGGTTCGGGGCCCTCGTCGGGGACGGTTGCGGCCAGCACGTCGCACAGCGTGTCGATCCGGGACGTGGCGTCGGCGAACGCCCCCGGTGCGGGCGTGGACGTCACGGTGAGCTCCATCAGCCTCCGCACGGCGGTGGCCAGCTCCTCGCGGCCTCCCCCACTCCAGGGGCGGCCGTGGGGGCCTCCACGACGCGGAGCTTCGGGCACCGCTCCCGTCCCGGGCGCGTCAGCCATGGGTCCCGGCGAATCGTGCGACGTGGACGGCATGGGCGTCGAGCACCTCCAGGATCTCGGTGCGGGACCCGGACGGGACCCGCAGCACGACCTCGTCGAGGCCGAGGCCCTCGAAGTGTGCCAGTTTGGCCTCAGTCGGAACCGTCCCGAACGGGATCACCCGGGC
The DNA here is from genome assembly GCA_036513075.1 of Acidimicrobiales bacterium. Lineage (GTDB taxonomy): Bacteria > Actinomycetota > Acidimicrobiia > Acidimicrobiales > RAAP-2 > Bog-756. The sequence goes on along the minus strand of DATBZS010000029.1, from coordinate 7,271 downwards.
CAGGCCGGGGTCGCGCCCGGCGTCCTCGAACGCCCGTCGCAGCTGCGGTAGTGACTCGCCGAGTCCCGACCCGCCGATGGGCATCCACCCATCGGCGTACTCGGCGACGGACGCGAAGTTGCCAGCCGTCGGAGCACCGCCGAGGAGGACTGGGACTCCGGGTTGCTGCACCGGCTTCGGCCGGCTCCAGCATGGGTCGAGGTCCACGAACTCCCCGTGGTACTCGGCCGGGTCGTCGCGCCACAGCGCCTGCATGCACAGGACGTGCTCGCGTGCGATGGCCCGGCGGTCGCCGAATGCCACACCATGGTCGGCTGCCTCCTCGCGGTTCCACCCGAAGCCGATGCCGAGCACTACCCGCCCGCCGCTCAGGTGATCGAGAGTCGCCACCTGTTTGGCCAGCACGATCGGATCGTGTTGGGCGACGAGCACGACGCCGGTCCCGAGGGTGAGGGTGGTGGTCACCGACGCCGCCGTGGCCAGGGCGACGAAGGGGTCGAGGCTCCTCGTGTAGTCCTCGGCCCGCACCCCCTCGACGAGTGCCGGCGGGGTGTCGGCGCGGACCGGTAAATGGGTGTGCTCGGGCAGGTAGAGCGAGGTGAAGCCGCGCTCCTCGGCGGCCCGGGCCAGTTCGGCAGGCGCCATGTCCCGATCGGTGAGGAAGCAGGTGATGCCGAGCCGCACAGGCCTCAGTCCCTCAGACCGGCGGCCAGATGCGCTCCCGGGTTGGCGTCGGGGTCGGCGAACAGGGCGGCGAATGCCGCCTCTTCGCGCCGCCGTGCGTCGGCTACCGCCGGGCCGCGGGCCTGGAGCATCAAGTGTTTGATGTTGCGGGTTGCACGGGCCGGGAACGAGGCGATGGTCCGGGCAAGTTCCAGAGTCTCGGCCACCACGGTCCCGTCCGGGCACATGCGCAGGGCGAGGCCCGACGACACGGCCTCGGGTGCGGTGATCCACTCCGAAGCGAGCAGCGCGGCCGATGCCTGCTGCCACCCCATGCGAGCGGGCAAGAGGTAGCTGCTGGCCGCCTCGGGCGGGACGCCCATCTCGGCGAACGGCGCCCGCAGACGGGCCGACTCGTCCATCAGGACCAGGTCGACGTGGCCGAGGATCGAACAACCCAGGCCCATTCCGACCCCATGGACCGCGGCCAGCAGGGGCTTGTCGAAGCGCATCAGCACATCGAGGAGGTCCTGGAATCCCGATCCGGCGTCCGGTCCGGAGTCACCGGTGGCGATGGCCACCATCTCGCGCAGGTCCTGGCCCGAGGTGAAAGCTTTTCCTCTTCCGGTCAGCACCACGGCGTGGACGTCGTCGTCGCCCAGCGCGCCCGACAGGGCGCCGGCCACCGCCCGGTACATGGCGCGGTCGAAGGCGTTCCGGGCCTCGGGCCGGTCGAAGGCGACGACCAGGACGTGGTCGAGGAACTCGAGCTCGATCCGGTGGTCGGCGTCCGCCACGTCGGGGTCATGGTCCGACGCTGGCGTCACGGCCGGACCACCTGGCCCCCGTCGACGTTGAAGACATGTCCGGTGATCCACGACGCCTCGTCCGACAGCAGGAACAGGCACATGCCGACCAGGTCGGAGGTCTCCCCCATCCGCTTGAGGGCCAGCCCGGCCAGGATGGGCTGCATGAACGCGTCGGGGACCACGGTGCGGGACGCCTCAGTGTCCGTCGGCCCGGGCGCGATGGCGTTGGTGCGGATGTTGTCCCCACCGAGCTCGTGGGCCAGCTGCTGGGTGATCGAGTTCACCCCGGCCTTGGCCAGCCCGTAGAAGCCGGCGTACATGTAGGCGGCCGTCGACGACTGGTTGACGATGGCCCCGCCTCCCCGAGCCTTCATGGCCGGCCAGCAGGCCCGAACACAGTTGAGCGCGCCGAGCATGTTCACCGACAGGAACCGGTTGAGGTACTCCCAGTCGACCGTCAGCAGCAGATCGAGCTTCATACCGCCGAAGATGGCGGCATTGTTGACGAGGTAGTCGATGCCCCCGAACTCGTCCACGGCAGCCTGGGCCATGGCCTGGGCCGACGCCGGGTCGGCCACGTCGGCGGCCACAGCCAGGCCTGCTCCACCCGACGCCCGGATGCCTTCGGCGACGGACTCCGCCCTGGCCGCATCGATGTCGGCCACCACGACAGAGGCGCCGGCCGCAGCCAGGGCCTCGGCGTAGGCCTGGCCGATGCCTCCGGCCGAGCCGGTGACGATGGCCACCTTGTCCTGGAAGTTGAACGTTGTCATGGGGGTCGCCCCCGGGACCGGATGCATCTCAGGACTCCTCGGTGGTCGTGCCGGCAGCCTTCGCCGACTTGGCCCGTTCGGCGATGATCTTCTCGGCGGCGGCGTTGACCCCCGTCGATAGTGGCCACCCGATGTAGTGGGCCAGGTGGAGGACGATCTCCCGCACCTGCTCGACGGTCAGCTCGTCGCGTTCCAGGGCGGACCGGAACTGGATCTCCAGCAGATTGGCCTGACCGAGCGCGGCCAACACACCGATGGTGAGCATCCGTCGGTCGCGGATATCGAGTGCCTCTCGTGTCCAGATGGCCCCGAACAGGTGGTCGACGGTGACATCGACATACGGACCGGCGATCGTGTCGGGGTCGACGCTGAAGCCGTAGACCTCGTCCATCTTGGCCCGGCCTGCAGCACGCGCCCCGGTGGTTCCCTCACTCATCACGCCTCCCGTGTGTCGTCTTCCGTGCCGTGCGGCCCGCAATGCCGGTCACGCCGGCTCGGCCAACGACTTGGTCTCGAGGTACTCCTCGAACCCGGCCACGCCCGACTCGCGCCCGACCCCCGACTGTCTATACCCGCCGAAGGGCATGTCGGGGCTGAACCACAGCCCGCCGTTGATGCCGATGGTGCCGGTGCGGATCCGGTTGGCCACGCGCACCGCCCGCTCCCGGTCGGCCGACCACACCGAGCCGGACAGGCCGTAGGCCGAGTCGTTGGCCAGGGCCACGGCGTCGTCGTCATCGTCGAAGGGGATGACGACCAGGACGGGGCCGAAGATCTCCTCCTGGGCGACCCGGGAGTCGTTGCCCACCCCCACGATCAGGGTCGGCTCCACGAAGAACCCGCGGTCGAGTCCCTCGGGGCGGCTGCCGCCGAGGGCGAACGATCCGCCCTCCTCGATGGCCAGCTTCAGGTAACCCTCGACCCGGTCGCGCTGGCGGGAACTGACCAGTGGACCGCAGATGGTGCCCGGGTCGGTCGGGTCGGCGGCCGGCAGCTTGGCCATCACCCGGGATGTCGAGTCGACGGCCTCGTCGAACAGCAGGCGGGGGACGAGCAGCCGGGTGGTGATGGCGCACCCCTGGCCGGCGTGGGTGCACACGGTGAACGCCGCCGTGGCACAGGCACCCCGCAGGTCGGCGTCGTCGAGGATGACGAAGGCCGACTTGCCGCCGAGCTCCAGGAACACCTTCTTGACCGTGTCCGCGGCCGAGGCCATGACCTTCCGGCCGGTGGCCGTCGATCCGGTGAAGCTGACCTGGTCGACCCGCGGGTCGGTCGACAGCATGGCCCCGATGGCGTGGTCGGACGACGGGACGATGTTGACCACCCCAGCCGGGATGTCGGTCTCTTCGGCGACGAGGCGCCCGAGGACGGTGGCGCACCACGGCGTGTCCGGGGCCGGCTTGAGCACCACCGTGTTGCCGGCGGCCAGGGCCGGACCGAGCTTGGCCAGGTTGATCTGATGGGGGACGTTCCACGGCGTGATGGCCCCGACCACACCCGTGGCCTCGCGCCGCACCCAGCGGTGGGAGGGGATGCCGAGCGGCTCGGCGTTGCCGAGGTCGGTCTCCCATTCGTACCCCTCGGCCAGGTCGGCCACCCAACCGAGCGAACTGACCGGCGCGTCCAACTGGGCTGAATAGGTGAGCGACAGCGGCGAACCCGTCTCGGCGACGGTCATGGCCCGGATCTCGTCCGCGTGCCGCTCGAAGGCCGTCTGTAGCTGGCGCAGGCCCCGCACCCGTAGCTCGACATCGGTCGACCAGCCCGTGCCGTCGAAGGCCCGCCGGGCAGCACCGATGGCCTCGTCGAGATCCTCCGCCGACCCGTCGGCGGCCACGCCGAGGACCTCGCCGGTCGCCGGGTTGACCGTCTCGAAGGTGGCGCCCGACCGGGAGGGCCTCAGTTCGCCGTCGATCAACAGGCGCTCCTCACCAATCACCGCTTCGTCGTCGCTCATCGTTTCTCCTTCATCGCGCCCAGGCCGAAGATGTCGTCGGTGCGGTCCTCGGTCATGGCGGCCAGCGGCAGGTCGACGTCCAACTCGTCGGCCAGCGCCAGTGCAGCCTGCAGGTCCTTGTGGGCCAGGTCGGCGCCGGTGCGCATGGCCCCCACGAGTCCGGCGTCGTCGCGCTCGGTGAACGGGGCGACCGTCGCGCGGAACATGAGGGTCGAGGCACCGCCGATCTTGGCGTCGCTGGCCTTGATCACCTGAGACAGCTTCGCCAGCTCGATGCCGGCCGCCTCGGCCAGCATCTGGCCTTCGTAGGCGGCCAACCAGCTCCCGTACTGGACGAGGTTGCGGGCCAGCTTGGCGGCGAGCCCAGTTCCGAACGGCCCCATCCGGACAGTCAGCGAGCTCATGGCGTCGAACAGCGGCGCCAGGCGCTCGAGCACGTCGTCATCGCCACCCACCATGCAGATCAGTTCGCCGGCGGCAGCGGCGGCCGGCCCGCCACTCACCCCGCAGTCCACCACCGAGGTGCCCGCCGCGTCGGCTTCGGCGCCGATGGCCCGGACGCACTCGGTGGTGATGGTGCTCACCACCACGAAGGTCGTGCTCTGTCCGCCGGCGACCAGCCCGCCGTCGGGCCCGGACAGCACGGCGTGCACCTGCTCGTCATTGACCACGGCCACCACCACGACGTCGGCGGCTCGTGCCACCTCGGCCGGTGAGTCGGCCACCGTGGCGTGGTCCGCGTGGCGGTCGGTGGCTTCGGTGCGCACGTCGAAGACCACCAACGGGAGCCCGGCGGCATTGACACTGCCCGCCACCCCGTCGCCGATGACGCCGAGTCCGATCACGCCGACCGTGGGGCCGGTACCTGGCGATTGCGGCGTCGGGTGCTGCGGTGGTGAATCCTGCGGTGACGGCACGACGACCCCCTGTTGCTGGACATGTGTCTGGACTATAGTTTGGACACATGACCGACACCAACGCGACACCTCCGGCCGCTCACGACGGCCCGGGCGCACGGTGACCGCCACCGCGGCCCTGCCCGACGACGGCTCCCCGGTCGTCGACGTCGAGGCCACCCGCCGCCGGCTGACGGCCCGCCAGGCCGAGGTCGTCGCCAACCTGGTCCAGGCCGCCGAGGAGGAGACGGAGGAGGTCGGCTACGCAGGACTGACCGTCCGCAGCGTGGCCCGCCGGGCCGGCGTGGCCCCGGCCACCGCCTACACCTACTTCAGCTCCAAGGACCACCTGCTGGCTGAGGTCCTGTGGCGCCGGATGGAAGCTCTCCCCCCGGTGGACACCGATCCGTCGCTGCCGCTGGCCACCCGGGTGGAGCGCACGGTGCAGGACATGATCCCATTCGCGGCCAACAGCCCGGCCCTCATCGACGCCTGCACGGTGGCCCTGATCAGCCCGAGCCCCGACGTGAGCCACCTCCGTGACCGCATCGGCGCCCAGACCCACCGCCGGTTGACCGCCGCCCTCGGGCCCGGCGTCGACCCCCGGGTGGTCCGGGTGCTCGAGGCCGCGTACTCCGGTGCCCTGCTGACCGCCGGCACCGGGCACACGTCGTTCCTCGACGTGCCCGGATTCGTCGCCCAGGCCGCCACCCTGTTAGTTGACGGCACCGGGGGTGCCCGGTGACCGCCACCGAGGTCCGGGGCCCGGTGACCTACAACCCGTACGCCTACGAGATGCACGAGGACCCGTATCCCACCTACGCCCGGCTCCGCGCCGAGGCCCCGGTGTACCGGTCCGACGAGTTCGACTTCTGGGCACTCTCGCGCCACGAAGACGTGCTCGCCGCGTTCCGGGACGTGGATTCCTTCTCCAACTCCTTCGGGGTGTCGCTCGACCCGAGCGCCTTCAACCCCGACGCCCACAAGGTCATGTCATTCCTGGCCCTCGACCCGCCCGCCCACACCCGGATGCGTTCGCTGGTAGGCAAGGGGTTCACTCCGACCAAGGTCAACGCCATGGAGGAGCGCATTCGGGAGATCACCCTCGAGCACCTGCTGCCCGCCCTCGAGTCGGGCAGCTTCGACTTCATCGCCGATTTTGCCGGCAAGGTGCCGATGGACGTGATCTCCGAACTGATCGGGGTCCCCCGCGCCGATCGGGCCGAGCTGCGGCGCTTGGCCGACCTGGTACTCCACCGTGCCGACGGCGTCTACGACGTGCCGCCCGAGGGGATGGAGGCCGCGCTCAGCCTCGTCGTCTACTACCAGGAGATGGTCGACCAGCGGCGCCGGTCGCGCACCGACGACCTCACCTCCGCCCTCCTCGATGCCGAGATCGACGGCGACAAGCTGACCGATGAAGAGGTCGTGGCCTTCCTCTTCCTGATGGTGGTGGCCGGCAACGAAACGACCACCAAGCTGCTCGGCAACGCCTGGTACTGGGGATGGCGCAACCCCGACGAGCGGGCCAAACCATTCGCCGATCCGACCCGCGTGCCCGAGTGGGTGGAAGAAACGCTGCGCTACGACACCTCGAGCCAGATGCTGCTGCGGGTCCTCCGCCAACCCATGGAGATCCAGGGCACGACGATTCCCGAAGGCGAGCGGGCCCTGCTCCTGGTCGGATCGGCCAACCGGGACGAGCGGGTCTTTCCCGACGCCGACCGCTACGACCTCGACCGCGACACCAAGGCCCTCGTCAGCTTCGGCAGCGGGCGCCACTTCTGCATGGGCGCCCCACTCGCCCGGATGGAGGCGCGGATCGGGCTGAACGAGCTGGTGTCCCGGGTGGCCACCTACGACATCGACCCGACCGGCATCGTGCGGGTCCACTCGATCAATGTGCGGGGCCTCGCCGCCCTACCCACGACAGTGGAGTTGCGGTGAGCCATCGAGTGATGGGGACCGGTGGAGCTGGAGTGAATGGAGCCGTGGTGAACGAGGAGCTGCGCTGATGCCCAGGTTCCCCGCCAACCCCGGCGTCCGGCCGGCCGTCGTGACCGGCGCCTCGTCAGGCATCGGCCGGGCCACCGCCACCGCACTGGCGGCAGCCGGCCATCCGGTGGTCCTCGGTGCCCGTCGGGTCGGCGAGTGCAAGGACGCCGCCGCC
>DATBZS010000028.1:0-38672 GCA_036513075.1 Acidimicrobiales bacterium | reverse complement strand
GTCAACGCGGCCCCGACCATCACCTCGGTGGCCAGCACCACCTTCACCGAGGGGAGTGCGGGTACCCTCACGGCAACGGCGACCGGCTCGCCGGCCCCGACCTTCAGCGAGACGGGGGCCCTGCCCACCGGGGTGACCCTGTCCGCCGGCGGTGTCCTAGCTGGTACACCGACCCAGTCCGGCGTCTTCACCTTCACGGTGACCGCGACCAACGGGGTCGGCACCGCAGCGCACCAGACCTTCACGCTCACGGTCAACGCGGCTCCGATCATCACCTCGGTGGCCAGCACCACCTTCACCGAGGGGAGTGCGGGCACCTTCACGGTGACGGCGACGGGCTATCCGGCCCCCACCTTCACCGAGACGGGCACCCTGCCGAGCGGTGTGACCATGAGTTTGGGTGGAGTGCTGTCCGGCACCACGACCCAGTCGGGATCGTTCGCGATCATGATCAGCGCCCACAACACCAGCGGTCCTGATGCGACTCAGTCGTTCACCCTCACGGTAAACGTGCCGCCTCTCGTGGTGGTCACGGCGTCCCTCCCGGGGACGGCCCTCGGAGCCACCTACGCGCAGAACCTGTCGGCGACCGGTGGGCAAGGATCGGATACCTGGGCGGTCACCGCAGGGTCGCTGCCGACAGGCTTGTCGCTCGACAACGCCACCGGGGCGATCACGGGAACGAGCACCACCGCGGGGACCTTCGACTTCACCGTCACGGTGACCGACTCGGCCAGCGGCACAGCCACCAAGGCGCTCTCGATCGTGGTCTCTGCCCCGACCGTATCGTCCGCGCAACTCAGCGGTCCGGTGGTGGGCCTTGCTTCCACCCCTGACGGAAATGGCTACTGGCAGGTCGATCCAGAGGGCGATATCGCGGTGTACGGCACGGCCCACGACTACGGCTCGCCGGCCGGCGCCCACCTCAACGCCCCGATCGTCGAGATCGTCGCTACGGCCGACGGTCAGGGCTACTGGCTGGTGGCCGCCGACGGTGGGGTCTTCGCCTTCGGCGACGCCGCCTTCGACGGCTCGCTCGGCGGTCAGAGGCTGAACGCTCCGGTGGTGGGAGTCGCCACCACGGCTGACGGCCAGGGCTACTGGCTGGTGGCCGCCGACGGTGGGGTCTTCGCCTTCGGCGATGCCGTGTTCCACGGATCGGCGAGCACGATCGCCGGTAGCGCTCCGATCTCGGGCATTACCGCGGACGCCACGACAGGCGGCTACTGGCTGAGCGGACAGAACGGGGGCGTGTACGCCTTCGATGCCCCGTTCCACGGCGCGTCGTGAGCGCCAGGTTCGCCCGGCACCAGGGGATCGCAGCAGGGAAACCCGTGCAGGTGCGCTTCCCGGGGACCGGCTTGCATCCGGGAACGAATGTCAACGACCAGAACGGAACAGTGATTGTACGTGCAGGTGCCTAACCCACTGATCGACGCGACGAGACGGGAGCCGGCAGGCCGCACGAGTGCCGGTCGCCGGTGTGCGCGGTTGTTCGGTGTCCTTCTGATGATTGCGGCAGTCGCGACCACCTTCGCCTTGGCCGGCACTGCGGCGGCGACCGGGACCGGGGTCGGGCAGTCGGGCAACACCGTCCCCGGGGCCGCCGCTGCGCAGGGACAGTTCACCGCGGGGACGCCGTTCGACAGTGGCCAGCAGATCGACGTGGTCATCCCGCCGAATCAGGTGCTCACCCCGGGGGCCACCATCTTCGTCTTGGAGTGCGCTGCGCCCAACGGGGTCAACCCCACGACGATCAACGTCTGTGACGGCAATTCCAACTACGGAGGCGGAACCATCACGGTCAACAGCGACGGCTCGGTCGACGTCATGAACAGCTCGACCACCTCAGGCAATCCCTACATCGTCTACGCCCTGCCCGACCACTACACGTTCCGGGAGAGCCCCTCCACGACTCCCAAGTGTGGCCTCGGCGCGGCCAACGAGTGCGTGCTCTACATCGGCCAGGGTGGAGGTAACGACGTCGGACTCTCGCAGCCGCACTTCTTCTCGCAGCCCTTCCAGATCCACACGGACCCCACTGATTCGGGCACTCTGAATCCGGGTGACGGATCCCCTCAACCTGTGTCCTCGGTGTCGTCGAGTCTGTCCACCGTAACCCCGGCCACGCAATCGGTCACCGCCGATGGGCAGGACCGGGCCACGGTGACGGTGACGCTGAACGACGCCAGCGGTGTCGCGGTTGCCGGCAAGACCGTGACGCTGACGGCCGCGAATGGCCAAGTTACGGTGGTTCCCACGCAGTCCGGCAGCAATGTGACCAACGCCGCCGGCAAGGCCACATTCGCGGTCACTGACAACACCGCCGAGTCGGTCACCCTGGACGCCGCCGACTCGACGGACGCGATCCCGGTAACCGCGACCGCCCAGGTGACGTTCACGCCGGAGACGCTCAATCAGACGGCATCGACGGTCACCGCCAATCCCACAACCGTTCCCTCGGACGGGTCGACTCCGTCGACGATCACCGTCAGTCTGCGCGACAACGAGTCGAACGGGGGCTCCGGACCGCTCATCGGACGCACGGTGACGCTGGTGGGAGAGTCCGGCAGCTCCGTGGTCGTCCCGGCCTCGGCCGGTTCCAACATTACCGATGCCAACGGGATCGCCACCTTCGACGTGACCGATGGAGTGGGCCAGGCGGTGACGTTCCAGGCGACGGACACGACGGACTCGGGCGTCCTGACGTCGACCGCCACGGTGACGTTCGGCGTGGCCCCGACCGTCTCCGCCAGCGCTTCGACTATCTCCGCCAGCCCGGCCACGGTCAACATTGGACCCAGCGGAACGTCGGTGACCGTGACCCTCCTGGCCTCGAACGGAACCACCGCCATCCCTGGCAAGTCCGTCGATCTCGCGGTGTCATCGCCTTCGGGGCACGCATCGATCGTCGGATCGAACCCGTCGGTGAGCGACGCCGCCGGACAGGCAAAGTTCCAGGTCGACGATACGACCGCGGAATCGGTGACGATTACCGCCACCGACGTGACCGATAGCAACTTGACGCTCACCGCCAACGACGTCGTGGTCTTCATCGTCCCGCCACCTCCGACCGTCTCCCCGACCTTGTCTACGGTCACTGTTTCGGGAGGGTCGGTGCCGGCCGACGGCTTTACCGAGGCGGTCGCCACGGTGACCGTCATCAACACCAACGGCATCACGGTCTCGGGTGCCACCGTCACCATGAGCGGAGCTCCTAATGCCACGGTCTCGGTGCAGCCCCTCGGGGGCATCGACACGACGAACAGTTCCGGTGTGGTCCAGTTCGCGGTCCGTGACACCACCGCCGAGGCGGTGACCCTGACAACCGTAGTCGGCGGAATCACCCTTGCCGCCCGACCCACCGCCACGTTCGTGGCCGGTGTGCCCGACGGCGTCAAGTCAACCGTGAGCGCGTCGCCCACCAAGGTCCCGGCCGACGGGTCGACGACGTCCACGGTTACCGTGACCTTGACCGACTACTTCGGCAACCCGATCGCCGGCAAGACGGTCGACCTCACGGCCTCCTCCGGCAGCTCGGTGATCACACCGGTGCAGTTGACCAGCTCGGTCCTGGCAGGGGTGACCAACACCGGGGGCCAGACCGCGTTCAACATCACTGACGGGACCACCGAGGTGGTGATTTACACGGCAAGTGACCCCGCAGACTCCCTGACTCTCGCACAACTGGTGTCGGTGACCTTCGGCACCCCACCGATCGTGGTCCCGGTGAAGGCCGACTCGTCCATCGTCACCAGCGCCTCGAGCGTGGTGGCCGACGGCAAGACCGTCGGCACCATCACCGTTGAGCTGCGCGATGCCAACGGCTTCCCGGTGACCGGAAAGACTGTGTCGCTCACCGCTTCGAGCGGTAGCTCTGTCATCACAGCGGCAGGTTCGAGCACACCAGGGGTCGTCACGGCCGCCTCGACCCCACATACGGCAGCGACCAACAGCAATGGGAACGCCGTGTTCAACGTGACCGACACCGTGTCCCAGACGGTCACCTACACCGCCGCCGATACGACTGACTCCATCTCCGGATGGGCCGTGGTGGTGGCATTCACCACCGCTCCGCCAACCACGACGACCACCACCACCTCGACCACGTCCCCTGGCACGGCGGCTGCGGCGAATACCAGTACCACCTCCGGTGGGTCGTCGGCCGATACATCGACCGGCGCCACGGGGCAGAACACGTCAGGGACCTCGGACACCTCCGGCGACAGCGGTACCACCGCCTCCACGGGCCTCGCCTTCACGGGTGCACCGACCGCGCTGCCCTGGATCCTCGGCATCGGAGTGCTCCTGTTACTGCTGGGCGTGGCGGGTCGCCGGATCCGTCTCTTTGGACGGAGGGAACGGTGATGGTCGACACCTCCACCGGCGGAGAGCCGACCACCCCGGCCGAGCCGGCACCTCCGACAAACCGGCGCCGCTGGGTATTGGTGGGGATCGCCGCGGCTGTGGTGGTGGTCATCGCCCTGGTGATCGTCCTAGTCGCCGGTGGGAGTTCGTCGTCGACGAACGGCCAACCTGAGGTCGTCCTGTCGCCGGCACCGACGTCGTCCCCATACCCGGCTCAGCAGCAGGTCACCGTCTCCGTGGGACCGAACAAGCACTTCGCCCCCTATTCGAGGATCGAGATCCTCGAATGCGCCGATCCTGGCGGCCAGGCGGGAAACTTGCCCAAGAGCGACAGCACGTGCGACGGCAACACGACGCCGGGCTTCTCCGTTCTCGTGAACAAGGACGGGAGCTTCACTGCGCCCAACTATCAGTTGTGGTCTCTGCCCAATACCCAGCTTGGCGAAACGTACGACGGTGAGCCGGTGTGCAACGCCACCAAGATGTGCGTGCTGTACGTCGGCGAGAACCAGACCGACTTCACCCAGCCGAAGGCCTTCTCGGCGCCGTTCACCATCCACGCAATCGACGTCCCGAAGGCGCCCAAGTGAGTCGACCCATTCGTGTGGGTGCGACCGGTCTACCGGTGCGCATCCTGGCCATCGCCGCCGTCGCCGTGGTCGCGGCCGTAGGGGTGACCACGGGCCTCGCCCCGGCTACGGCGGGAGCGTCGGCGGCGACGGTGTCACTCTCGCCGGGATCGAACGGTCGTCCCTATGCGAACGGGACCTCGCTCACCATCACGGTCAGTCCGAACTCGACTTTCGCCCCGTACTCCCGTATCGAAGTGCTCGAGTGTGCCGCCCCGAACGGGGTGCCTCCGACCAGCGATTCCTCCTGCGACGGGAACACGGCCAACGGGCAGTCGGTCATCGTTGCCAAGGACGGGAGTTTCGAGGTCGCGGATTACGTCCTCTACTCGCTGCCCAACCGGGCGCTGGCCGAGACGGCGATCACGAAGCCGGTCTGCAACGCCACCTCGGAGTGCGTCCTCTACATCGGGCAGAACCAGAACGACTTCACTCAGCCGAAGGCGTTCTCCACACCCTTCACGGTCGAGCCGTCCGCCACGTCAACCCCCACCACCGGCGCGCATCCGGCGACGTCCACCGGTGGCTCCACGTCCGCCGGGATCCCGGCTGCAGCCGCCGTCGGGGGCGCCGCCTCTTCGGGGGGATCCTCGTCGGGAAGCGCCTCGGGGGGCACCGCCTCTTCGGGCACCAGCTCCGGCGGCTCGGGGTCAGGTGGCGGGCCCGGTGGAGTCCTGGCCTTCACCGGCGTAGCCGATCTGCCGTGGCTCCTCGGGATCGGTACCACGCTGGTAGTGGTCGGCACAGCAGTGCGGCGCCGGAGGAGGAGAGTGGCACCGTGACACTGGTGAGCGAGTCCTCCCCGCCGGTCGCCAGCGTGGACGCCGACGTACCCATCGAGCTCCACAAGTCGGACACCGGGGCCGACCGCGCCTTCCGACTGGTCCTGGTGGGGGCCAGCGCCATCGTTCTGGCCATCCTGGTGGCCGTCGTCGTATTCCTGGCGGTGGACGGTTGGTCGGCATTGACCAAGGCGGGGACCCGGCTCGTCACCGGCACGACCTGGGCGCCGGACCTCGGACGCTTCGACATGTGGCCGCTGTTGGTCGGCTCGATCGCCATCGCTGTCGTCGCGTTGATTATCGCCCTCCCCATCTCGCTGGCCACGGCCCTGATGATCAACGAATACCTCCCGCCGAGGTTTCGTCCTTTCCTCACCGGCGTCATCGACCTGCTGGCCACCGTCCCGAGCATCGTCTACGGGTTCTGGGGCCTCGAGCTGATCTCGGGCCTCCAGGTGCCCCTGGCCAAGTGGCTGGTGGCCCACGTGAGCTTTGTGCCTTTCTTCCGCACCCCGACTCCGGGCAGCTACGTCAACTCGATCTTCGCCTGCGGCCTGGTCTGTGCCGTCACCATCATCCCCATCATCACGTCGGTGAGCCGTGAGGTGATGGCCCAGACTCCCCGTGACGTCTGCGAGGCCGCTATGGGTCTCGGAGGCACCCGGTGGGGCATGGTGACCGACGTCATCTTTCCCTTCTCCCGCAGCGGGATCGTCAGCGCCGCGCTCCTCGGACTCGGCCGGGGCCTGGGTGAGACGATGATCGTGGTCCTGATGCTCTCCACGGCCAACAAGCTGACCCTGGCCATGCTCGGGCCCCAGGGACTGGGATCGATCGCCAAGCAGATCACCCAGGACTTCGTGACCGCCTCCAAGCTCACCCAGAGCGGCCTGGTGCTGCTGGGCCTGTTTCTGTTCATGAGCACGCTGGCGGTCAACGCCATCTCACGGATGATCATCAACCGACCGAGAACAGTGTCGTGAAGAGCCCGACCGCATTGCTTCGGTCTCCGGCAGCGCCACCGCCGACAGATGGCTCGGCCCCCGGCGTCCCGTTCGGCCCATCGGGCGACCGGCCGGTGCGTCCGAGGAAGGTGACTCTGCAGTATGTCGTCGAGCTGGTCGGTTCCGCCCTGTCCGCCCTTGCCATCGCGTGGTTGGGATTCACGATCGCTGGCGTATCGGGACCGCTGGGCCTGGTCATTGTCTGGCTCATCCTGTTCTTCCCCATCTACGCGGTGGTGTCCTGGCGGGCCCACGGTGTCCTCCTGACCAAGGACCGCGTGGCCACCGTGGCCGTCTGGCTAGGAGGGATCATCGCCATGGTCCCGCTGGTGGCCGTCATCGGTTACGTGATTCTGAAGGGCGCCGCCGTGGCGTTGGGTGACTTCCCACACTTCTTTACTTCGGACATGACCAATCTCACGGCGACCGCCCCTAGCTCGGCGGTGGGGGCGGGAGCGGCCATTGTCGGGACGGTGGAGCAGGTGGGCATCGCCGCCGTTCTGGCGATTCCCCTGGGCATCCTGACCGCCACCTACCTGGCCGACTCCCGATCGCTGTTCTCGCGCACCGTGAGCTATGTGGTGGACGCCATGACCGGTGCCCCGGCCATCATCGCCGGCCTGTTCATCTACCTCTTCTGGGTGGTGCCCCGTGGCATCTCCGGGAAGAGTGGCTTCGCCGCCGGCATGGCGCTGGCCGTCATGATGCTCCCGGTGGTGACCCGGGCAGCTCAAGAGGTCGTCATGATCGTACCGGGTTCGCTCCGCGAGGCGGCCCTGGCCTTGGGCGCCCCACAGTGGCGGGTGATGCTCCGGATCGTCCTGCCCACGGCCCGGGTGGGCCTGATCACCGCCATGATCCTGGGCATCGCCCGCATCGCCGGCGAAACTGCCCCGGTCCTCTTCAACGCCGGTGGAAATTCCTCGTACAACTGGAACCCGTTCAGCGGTCAGCAGGACAATCTGCCATTTCGCATCTACCAATTGATCTTCCAACCCGGCGTCAACGTCATCAAGGATGCCTGGGGGGTGTCCTTCGTCCTGGTACTGCTGGTCCTGATCCTCTTTGTCTTCGCCCGGTTGATCGGTTCGTCGAAGCCGGGGCAGCGTCGGATTCCGCGCCTGAGGAGGGCACCATCGCCTATCACCGACTGAGACGAGCCGCCGGCACGGCGGAGCCGTCCCGTCCGCCCCACCATCCGTCCACCAGGTGGCCCGGAGCCACCATGATCCGTCGTTCGAAGCACACAGAAAGAGCAAGCATGCACACCGCAGCGCAGTCGGCTACACGGAAAGACACCCTCCAGACGAAGCGCATCGCCACCCGCCTGGCCGTGGCCACATCGCTCCTGGGGATCGCCTTCGTGGGGCTCTCACTTCCCGCCGGGGCCGACACGTCGGGCGCAACAACGACTACGACCATCGCCGCCAGCTCCTCGGGCACTGGCTCCACGACCACTACTACTACGACAGCCGGCTCGGCTCCGTCGGGGACCAATTCGTCCACCACCACCACGACCTTTCCGCCCCAGGGGAAGTACAGCGTCTCTCACAGCGGTACAGGATTGAACGGCACCGGGTCGTCATTTGCGGCACCCGCCATCGAGACCTTCGACTCCACGGTCAAGCCCCCGCCCTACAACCTCACCATCAACTACTCGAGCACGTCGTCGGGGGACGGCCGCTACGAGTTCACCAACGGCACGACCGACTTCGCGGTGAGCGACATCGCCTACGGGCTAGGCAGCGCCGACGCCACCCCGCCCGTGTTCCACTACATCTACGTGCCGATCACCGCTGGCGGCATCGCCTTCATGTACAACATCCCCGGGCTGACCAAGAACCTGCAGTTGGACAGCTACACGACCTGCGCCATCCTGACGGGCGGCATCACCAACTGGAACAACTCGAAGATCGCTGCGCAAAATCCAGGGGTCAGCCTACCCAACATGGTCATCCGGCCGGTGACCGAGAGTGACCCGGCCGGGACGAACTACGTGCTCGAGGAGTGGTGCATCGACGAGCAGCCGTCGCTATGGGCGGCCTTCGCCAACTACGAGAATGCCCAGGCGGGCAACCAGGTGGTCATCAGCCAGTCCAGCCCGAACTCCCAGTGGCCGGCGGTGCCCGGGGGCCTCGACACCGACTCGACCGCCGCGGTGACCAGTGACATCCAGACCAACTCCGGAGCGATCGGCGCCGTGCAGCTCCAGTACGCGACCGACGCCGGGTTCGGCCAGAGCGATCCGTCCAAGGGTGTCGCCGCCGAGCTGAACGCCAGTGGGGACTATGCACTTCCCACACCGCCCGACGTGGCCTCGGCCCTGGCCTACGCCACCCAGCTGCCGAACGGGACCCACCAGCTCAACTTCAACGGGGTCGGCCCGCACGTCTACAACCCATCGACCTACAGCTACCTCCTCACCCCCGCCGCCGGGTGGCAGCCGGCCAAGGGTGCTGTCATGAGCGCTTACGTCAACTACGCCCTCACCCTCGGTCAGAAGCTGTTGCCCAGCAACGGCTTCGCAAGCCTCGGGCTGTCACTCGAACGCTACGGGATCGATTCGGTGATCCAGGACGTTCCGGGTGCGGTGGCGGTCACCGCGGCCGAGAACGCGGGGTACTCGTGCGGCGACCTCACGCCGAGTGAAGTGGCCGCCGGCCAGACCACGCCGACGTGCGGGGTGACCGTGGCGTCCGCCCCAATCCCTCCGAAGAACGGGGTCGGGTCGTCCCTGGACGGCTCGGCCACCTCCGGCGGTGCAGGCGGTAGCTCGAGCGCCGGCGGCGGTTCCGGCGGCAGCGGTTCGAGCGGCGGTTCGAGCGGCGGTGCGGGAGGCGTGGACCCGGCGGTGTCGCTGTCGGGCTCGGTACCCCTTGCCTTCACCGGAGGCGACCCGCGTCCCGTCGTCCTCATCGGGATGCTGCTGTTGCTGACCGGTTGGGCCGGACGGCGTCGGCTGATCGGCGCCCGTCGCCGGCGGGAGGCACCATGAATCGCCTGACGCGCCATGGGGCGGTCGGCGCGGTCGTGGCGGCGATGTTCGCCGCCGTCGGATCGATTGCCCTGGCTCCGCCCGCCGGGGCCAGCACCGTTGCCAACACCCTGTCCGGAGAGGGAGGCACCTTCCTCCAGCCGGTGGTGACCAAGCTGGTGAGCGACAGCTCGTCAAACCTGGACGGCCTATTCGGCGCCTTCGTCGCCACCGGACTGGACACTGGAATCCGGGACTTCGTGGGATCTGGGAAAAACGCCTTCAATGCGGACTTCGCCGTGACTGAGCGTCCCCTCAACGCGACCGAATCGAGCACGGCCACCGCCAATGGGCGGACCTATGCCTACGTGCCGTTCGCCGCCACGCCGGTGGCCATCGGGACCTTGGTTCCGACGAGCGCCTACAGCGGCGGCAACACCATCGACTCTGCAGATCTCTGTCCGCACATCAACCTGACGGTCGCCGACGTGGGTGCCATCTACGGGTACGACAATGCCCAGCCGGTCAACAGTTGGAACGACCCGAGGTTCACCTGCTCGAACGGGCTGACTCTAGGATTCAACCCGTCGCTGGCCGCCAACGACGACCCGAGCATGGCCAATTACGCCCTCATGACGCTGCTGGACAGCGATCCCACGGCGAAGTCCTATTTCGCGGCCGGCCTGCAGCATGCGTTCGCCACGCATTCGGGCACGACGAGCAGCACCACACCGACCGAGACGTGGCCCTACACCGGTGCCGACGTCATTGCCGGAGGCGACTATCCCCTGGTCGGCAAGCTGCTTACCATCAACGCCACCACGAACGCGCCCAGCACCGTCCCCGCCCAGTTGGACCTCGGCGCCACGTTCCCGATCTCCTCGGTGTGGACGGGATCGCCGTTGGGCGCCCCGTGGAACATCCCGACGGCGGCGATCCAGAATGCGGCAGGCTCGTTCGTGGCTCCCTCGTCGACCAGCGCGGCGGCTGCCGAGGCCAGTGCCACGCTGGCTGCCACGTCGGACCCCACCACTAACAATCTGGTGACGTTCGACCCAACAGCCTCTGACGCCACGGCCTATAACAACTACCTCATGGAGGAGAGTTACCTGGTGGTACCGACCAACGGGCTCTCGGCCACCAAGGCGACGGCCCTGGCCAACCTGATCCGGTTCGCGCTCGGTCCGGACGGCCAACAGGACATCACCTCGTTCGGGGCCGCACCGGCCACAGCGGCGATGGACGCCGCCGGACTGGCGGTGGCCGGTGAGTTGGACGCCGAGGCCGCCGAAGCGCCGTCCACCGCCTCCAGGTCCTCGACCACGACCACGACGACCAATGCGGCAGGCACCTCCGGTGCTGCGACGACGACGGGCTCGGACACGGGGTCCACGGCGTCAGGCTCCACAACCGACACCTCGGGCACCTCGAGTTCATCGGGCCTGGCCTTTACCGGCTCACCCGACCTGGTGCCCTTGGTCGCGAGCGGGGTACTGCTGCTGGTCGTGGGAGCGGTCGTCCGCCGGCGACTGCGCAGACGACCGGCGCGATCATGACCGACCGGCGCGCACTACGGGCCGCGGCAGGGGCCCTGCCTACGAGGAAACGGGCATCGAGATGACGGTCGTCGACGACGCAGCCGACCGGCAGACCTCGCAGGAGATGCCGGCGGGCGGGACCGGCCCGGCCCCGGCGCGGGCCCAGTCCTCCATCCAGACGACCGACGTGAGCGCCTGGTTCGGCTCCAACAAGGTCCTCGAACGGATCAGCCTCACCATGGAGCCGGGCAAGGTGACGGCGCTGATCGGGCCATCCGGCTGTGGGAAGTCCACTTTCTTGCGGATCCTCAACCGGATGCACGAGCTGATCCCCAGTGCTGCCCTGTCGGGCTCGGTGGAGCTGGACGGCGTGGACATCTACGGGCCTACGGTCAAGGTGACCGACACCCGCCTCAACATCGGGATGGTCTTCCAGCGGCCAAATCCGTTCCCCACCATGACGATCGCCCAGAACGTCCTATCGGGCCTGCGCCTGTCGGGCAACAAGGTGGACAACCCTGATGCACTGGTGAAGGAGAGCCTCCAGCGTGCCGGGCTCTGGAAGGAGTCGCGCAACCGGCTCAATGAGGCCGGAGGGGCTCTCTCCGGCGGCCAGCAGCAGCGCCTGTGCATCGCCAGGGCGCTGGCCATACGGCCCAAGGTGCTGCTCATGGACGAGCCGTGCTCAGCGCTCGACCCGATCTCCACCGGAGTGATCGAGGAGACCATCCGGGAACTGAGCGACGAGATCACCATCGTGATCGTGACCCACAACATGCAGCAGGCCATGCGGGTGTCGCACAACTGTGCCCTGTTCTTGCTGGACGGCGAGGGCCAGCCGGGCCACATCGTGGAGGCGGGCCTGACCACCCAGGTGTTCGGTAGCCCGGTCGACCCCCGCACGGCCGACTACGTCGAGGGCCGGTTCGGATGACCACGGACAGCGGAACGGGCGTGCCGGACGGAGTGGACGCCGCTCCGGGGCCGCACATACCGGGTGGGATCGACGCCCCCCGGTCCACCGCCGATGCCACGGCCGACGACACCCGCCCGGAACCGGGGTCACTCAACCTTTCCGGCCGGCGGGCCTGGAAGAGTTGGCAGCTCGTAGTCGCCATCCTGGTTGCGGCCCTGTTCGGGATGTGGTTCAACGGGAGCACGGGCTCGGCTTCGTCGTCGACCGCGGGAGGATCCACCGGGTTCAAGCCCCCCCCGGCGGCCAGCGGTGCCACCACCACCACCGCACCCGGCGGTGCCACGACGACCACCACTGTTGCCGGCGGCGCTACGACGACCACCGTGGCCGGCGGCGCCGCGACCACCAGCACGGTACCGGTGGTGGTCGGACCGGCCACCGTCCTGGTTCCGGCCACCCAACTCACCGGTAACTGGACGAGCCCGACCTTCAACATCGCGGGCGGGACGTGGAACATCGGCTGGGCGTTCGCCTGCAACCCGGTGCCGGCGCAGACACCCACCTTCGCCGTCTTCGTGGTCGATGCCGGGGCCAGCCCTGGTGCCACACCGGCCGTGACCAGTAGCGCGCCCTCCGGCCAGTCGGTGACCCCGCAGACGACCACGGGGAGCCAGCAGATCATCGTGCAGTCACCGGCCGGGTGCCGGTGGGTGGTCAAGGTGACCGGCTCCAGCAGCTGAAGTCCGTCCGGCCGGAGTGCGCTGCCGGCCCGCCGGGCGGTGCACTCCCAAGATGAACGAGTGGTGAACGAGCGGTGAACGGCAGGGTGCCACCTGAACTCTTCGTCAACCGACGGGGACGTTCGACAGGTGGTTGGTACAGTTCGGCGGTGCGAGTCGCGTCCGCCCGTGGCCGCCGGAGACTGCCGCCGGACCGGCCGTCACCGGCAGAGAGACGATGACCACCACCCCTCACGTAGACGCCCAGGTCGAAGGCGACGAGCCCCTCACTCCGGATGGCGGGACGGACTGTCCGCTGCCGGATGGCTCGGTTGCGTCCGGCGCCGACCCGGACGTCGCGGAACCGACCAGGACGCCGGAGGAGGAGTCCGCGGCCGAGGAGCGACGCGAGCGGAGGCACGCGGTGCTGATCTCGGCGTCCACCTGGGTGCGGAACGTCGGGGCCCTCCTCATCCTCTTTGCCGCCTGGCAGTTGTGGGGTACCGCAATCGCCCAGCACAACAGCCAGGACGCCCTGCAGAAGCAGTTCGCCGCCAAGGTGCACACCAGTACCCATGCCAGCTCCAAGTTCTCTCTGGTGCCCGCGGCCGTCAACCTGCCGAAGCCGCCCGGTGGCTCCCCACTGGCGGTCATCCGGATCCCGAAGATCGGGGTAAACCAAATCGTGGTGTCGGGCACCGGCGAGTCCGACCTGGCGCTGGGTCCGGGGCACTACGTCGGGACCGCGCTCCCCGGCCAGGCGGGCAACGTGGCCATCGCCGGCCACCGGACCACACACGGAGCTCCGTTCAACCGCCTGGCCGAGCTGGCTCCCGGCGACCCGATCTACCTGACCGACCAAGCCGGACAGCGCCTCACCTACAAGGTGGCGTTCACGCCCTTCCCGGTCAGTCCCTCGAACACCTCGGTACTCAACTACTTCGGGGACAATCGCCTGACCCTGACCACCTGCAACCCGGAGTTCTCCGCCCGGCAGCGCCTGATCGTCGTGGCGGGCTTCGTGTCGGGCCCCGGCGCAGCGCTAGCGCGCCCCGTCAAGGCCGACAACGGCGGGAGGCCCTACAAGGTCACCCTCAGTGGTGAGGCCGGGTGGAACACGTCGGAGTTCCCGGTGGTGCTGCTCGAGATCGCCCTCCTGGTGGCCCTGGGCCTGACCAACCGCCGCTGGTCCGCCATTCTCGGCCGCGAGTCTCAGTGGATCGTGCTTGTACCGATCTGGACGGCGGGCCTCTACATCCTCTTCCAGAGCCTGACGGGCTTCCTGCCCGCGGCCGCCTGATCCAAGACTGCGCGTTCCCCGCCGGGGCACGCCGGAAAGAAAGGTCCTCATGAACAACACCTACTACCACGAGACCGGGTCTGGCACTCCCGCGCGAACAATGAGTGGAGCGACTCATGGGTCACACCCGGGGCCGGTCGGCCGCCGGGACCGTCGGTGGGTCTTGACCGCCGCCGCCGGGCTGCTGCTCGCCGGTTGGGGGGTCGCCGCATGCGGCGACTCGTCGGCCTCGCCGACCACGTCGACGGTGACCACCAGCGCGGCCGGCACGCCGATCGGGTGGCTGCGGACCGTGGCCGAACCCTTGAATCACAAGCTGAACGCTGACCAGACCGCCATCGACGCGGCCTCGTCCAGTGGGACCAGTGGGACCAGTGGGAAGACCGCCGCCTTCTTCACCAAGCTGGGTCAGGCGTGCCACCAGATGCTGTCCGATGCGCACCAGGCCCAGGCCCTCTCCCCGGCTCCGTCGGCGAAACTCGACTCGGCCTGGCGCGCCATGGCCGACACGACCGCCGCCTATGCCAACCACTGCGTCACACTCTCGACGAGCCACTCGTCCGCGGACTTCACGAAGTGGGACAACAGCCTGTCGGCGATGAACGCGGCCAGCGTCGGCTTCAATGCCGCGGTGGCGGTGGTCCGCGGTACCTCCGCCGGCGGTTCAGGGACCACCACGACGACCACAGTGGGGGCAGCCGGTTGAGGCCAGCGGCCACCAGCGTCCGCTGGTGGCCGTCCGGCTGGGCCGGGACTCTCCCTACCCGTGCCCACTACACCGTCCCATTCGTGGCGGCGCTCATCATTGTCGTCGGCACGCTGGCCGGGTGCGGATCGGCCCGCCCGGCCAGTGGGGCAATAGGGGCGACCGAGCACCACGTGCCGGTGTTGACGACGCCGACCACTACCACCCAGCCACCGTTGCCGGTCACCCCGGTGCAGTGGACGCCGTGTGGCGACCTGCAATGCGCGTCCACGACCGTCCCGCTCGACTACACGGATCCCGCCGGTGCCACCCTGCAGGTCGCCGTGGCCCGGCACCCGGCCGAGGACCCCTCGGGGCGGATCGGCTCCCTGGTCATCAACCCCGGGGGACCAGGAGGCTCGGGGATCGACGACCTCCCCAACGAACTGTCGGCGCTCACCCCCGAACTGCTCGACCGCTTCGACATCGTGTCCTTCGACCCACGGGGAGTGGAGCGCAGCAGCCCAGTGAGCTGCACCGGCACGACTCCACCGTCCGGGAGCCCGGCCGCGGGCTCGGGAGCTTCCGCCCCGATGATCGACCCCGTCCCCACCACGCCCACCGCCCAACTGGCCCTGTTGCACAACGACCAGTCCTTCGCCGCGCTGTGTCAGCAGTCGAGCGGAACCATTCTCCCCTTCGTCGGCACGGTGGACGCGGCGAGGGATCTGGACCGAATCCGTGCGGCCCTGGGCGACGCCACCCTGACCTTCGTCGGGCACTCCTATGGCACGCTGCTCGGCGCCACCTACGCCACATTGTTCCCGACCCACGTGCGGGCCATGGTCCTCGACGGGGCCATCGACCCGGCCTTATCCACGACCCAGTACGTGACGGACCAGGCCATCAGCTACGAGACCGAGCTGCAGGCCTTCTTCGTCTGGTGCGCGGCGAGCCGGTCCTGTGCCTGGCGGCCGGTCGGTGACCCGACGGTTGCCCTGCTGGCGCTGATCCAGCGAAGTCGCTCGCAGCCGCTGACCACGTCGGGTGAGGGCAGCTCGGGCCCAGGGGAGCTCTACGATGCCCTTCTGGCCGGCCTCGAGTCCCAGTCGTCGTGGCCCACGCTGGGCGCCGCCCTGGCGGCGGCCCAGAACGGGGACGGGTCGAGCGTGACGTCGATGTCGGGTCGCTACGAGACCGGCGGCTCGAGCAACGGCGCGGAAGCCGAGCAGGCCATCGACTGCCTCGACCACCCGGTCGATCGCGACCCGGCGAGCTATCCGGCACTTTCGGCCGAGGTCGGTCGTTCGGCCCCCGTGTTCGGCCCGCTTCTGGCTTGGGGACTCCTGGGCTGCGCCACGTGGCTGGCCCTCCCTTCCCGGACACCCGTACCGGCGTCGGACCCCGGGGCGCCGCCCATCCTGGTGGTCGGGACCACCGGTGACCCGGTCACCCCCTACCGGTGGTCGGTCGCACTGGCCTCCCAGTTGAGCGGGGGCGACCTGCTCTCTTGGGAGGGACAGAGCCACGTTGCCTACTTCTACAGTGCATGTGTGCGGGACGCCGCCCAGGCCTACCTGGTTGACGGCACCCTGCCCCCACCCGGGACGACCTGTCCGGCCTGACGGCCAGCGAGTCGGTGGACCCGGGTTGAAAGTTCACACAACGTTCAGTGTCCTGTTGCGTTGTCGTGAAGCGACCGATGTCAGACTGTGCGGGTTCGCCGGGCCGGCGCACCACGGCTCCGAAGGTCCCTCGTTACCGGGACCGGTTCGGTGTATCGGTACGTCACACGGAAGGGTCGGAGAGCGATGGCGCAGACAACGCTGAGGCGCCCACGACCGCGTCACGCGTGGCCGGCTATCGGGCTGGCGCTCTCGGCGATGGCGCTCGCGGCCTGCTCGTCGTCGCCGGCCTCCACCAACCCGACCTCGACGTCGAGCCCCTTTTCCCCGCCAACGACAGCGTCGGCGGCCTCCGACCAGCTGTGTTCGCTGGTGAACGCCGCTGACGTCCGGACCATCTTCGGAGCTGCCGCCCGGGCCCCCTACGTCATCCAGCACGGCACGGTCACGACCTGCAGCTTCCTCGCGCCGAATCATGGGGTGGCCGTGTCCGTCCACTTCGACACCGGTGCCAACTCGGCCTCCTTCGCCTCGGAGAAGGCAGTCTTCGTGACCGACGGTGAGTCACTGGTCGCGGTTACCCGGCTCGGCGACGAGTCCTTCGGCGCAACGGCGGCGTCGGGCCAGAAGACGGTGTCCTCGGTGGTGGTCCGCAAGGGGACGACCGAGGTGGCGGTGACCGCCCCTGCGCCCCTCAGCCAGGTCCACTCCCTCGTGGCCCAGATCGTTCCCAAGCTGTGAGCGGTGGAGACCTGATCAGTCGCCGATCCCACTGTTGACCGCGAACTGCTAATAGGTGAACCCGAGGAGAGGATCACCAGCTTCGAGCCCGCTGTCGTAGGAGCTGACGACGCGTCGATGACCCGGATCGCAGTGATCGCGGCCGCTGACGTGGCCAAGGTGGCCGGCTGTCAGGGTCACTGCTCGAGGCGGATGAGAGTGAGGGCGAGTCGTGGGCAGCTGACGGTTGCCCGGCGGGCCAGTTCGACGAGGCCCGGTGGAATCTCGCCCCCGTCGATGATCGGGAAGCCCCAGGGGTCGAGAGTGATCACTTCCGGAAGCAGCTCGGCGCAGACGCCGGCGCCGTCGCAGGCTATGGGGTCGACCACCAGCCGGAAACGGGGCTTCCTCATCGGACGGAAACCGCCGCGGCCGGCACCGGGAGGAACGGCCGGGTGGTCTGGCAGGGGCCGCGGCTCAAGTGGAGTGCGGCGTGGTCGCCGAACACGTCGACCGCGGTGCGCACGAAGCGGGCCACGCCGTCGGGGTGCCGGCACGCACCGCGGCCCTCGACCAGTCCGCACAGGGTCGGTAGCGCGGACAGGCCGCCATGCAGCGACCGGGGCCGGTAGGCCAGGTGCTCGAGCTGGGTGGCCA
Source organism: Acidimicrobiales bacterium (assembly GCA_036513075.1). GTDB lineage: Bacteria > Actinomycetota > Acidimicrobiia > Acidimicrobiales > RAAP-2 > Bog-756. The sequence goes on along the minus strand of DATBZS010000028.1, from coordinate 20,755 downwards.
GCACGTCGAGTCCGTTGACGCAGGGACCGCACTGGCCGGCGCCTTCGCCCGCCATGTAGCGGACCACCCGGGCCGACTCGACGATCGGGCACACCCCCGTTGGCAGGAGCCCGACCACCCCGGCTCCGATAGAGGTCCCGTGGCTGCGGGCCGACTCCTCGGTGTACGGCATTGAGAGGGCGGTGGCAGTCGGGACCCAGCCACCCCCGTAGCCACCGAGCAGAGCGGCCTGGAAACCGGCTGACCGGTCGGGGCCGATCCCGAGCGCGTGGCCGAGTGTGGAGCCGAGCGGCACCTCGACGATGCGGGGTGCGTCCCACAGCCCGGTCACCGTGGTGAGCACGGTGCCGGGTGACTCGTGGGTCCCGACACCGCGGAACCATGTGGGCCCGTAGCGGGCGATGAGGGCGACGTGGGCCAGCGTCTCGACGTTCTGGACCAGCGTGGGCCGACCGGCCACCCCCTGTTCGCGCACCGATCGGATGCCCACGAACGACGGGATTCCCGGGATGCGCCCGTTGATGGTGTTGACGGCGGCTGACTCCTGACCGGCCAGGAATCGGTCGGGGGCCACGACGACTTCGAATGAGCAGCCGTCCATCCCTCGGGCGGCCCGCTCGGCCAGCGCCCGCTCGACGTCGGCGACGCTGTCCGGCGTGACGTGCACCACCACCTGGCTCGACCCGATGGCGGTGGCGGCCACTGCAGCCCCATCGAGGACCAGGTGGGGCGAGCGGTGGAGCAGGAACCGGTCCTTGCCACTGGCCGGCTCGCCCTCGGCCCCGTTGGCCACCACGACCGGCTTGGACCGCCGGCCGTCCTGGGCGACGGCGCGCCACTTGGTTCCGACCGGGAACCAGGCGCCGCCGTGGCCACGCAGGCCGCTCTGGTCGACCGCTTCGAGCAGCCCGCGCGACCCGACCGTGGGTAGGACCCCCCAACGGTCGAGGTGGGCGTCCAGGCCCACGACCCCGCCGGAAACCGCCCCGTCGAGGAGGCGGGTCGGCCCGGTGGGCGCGCTCATCGACCGGACCCTGCAGTGCCGGACACGCTGCCCGACAGGCCGCCGGACTGTTGATCGATCTGGAGGGTGACGGTCAGCGTCACCGGGGTTGGTGTCGACACGGTACCGACCACCGTTCCGCCGTTCAGGCTGGTGACCTGGCCCCGGTCGGGCCCGAACGTGATGGTGCCCGACGTGAGAGAGACCCCGCTCCCGGACTGGGCGCCGTCGAGCACGATGGTCAACGGGGTCGTCGCCTGGTCCTGGAGGCGCATCGCCAGGGTGATTCGGATGTTCCCCTGGGCGTCGGGGGAGGTCTGGGTCTGGGCCCCGGTGATCTGGCTGGTGAAGGGGACCGACGGCGTGGGACCGCTGGTGACGGTTGGTGCCGTGGTGCCGGTCGATGCGCCGGACGGGACGGTCGTGCCGGCGCCGTTCTTGGCAGCTAACTCGGACAGCAGCGCCGAGGACGTGCCCGAGCGGTGTGACCAGCCCGGCCGCAGGGGCCCCAGGGCGGCGAAGCCGGCGATGGCCACGGTGAGAACCACCGCGCCGATGACCGCGGCCGTCCGGCCTCCGACCGGCAGGGTCCGTCCGGTGGTCATGCGCCAGCCGAAGGCGGCCAGCACGGCGGCGGTGCAGGCGGCCTCGACGATCAGCACCACAGGCAGTTGGGTGTCGGTGCCGCTCCCGAGCCCGTGGATCAGGGCGATGGGCCAACACAAGTAGGCCAGCCAGTGGATGAATCGCCACGAGCCGTAGCCGACGCGGTGACGGAGTGCACTGGTGAGCACCACGGCCAGCATCAGATCGAGGCAGAGTGCGCCGAGCCCGATGTAGACGGGCCGGTAGGGCGAGTGGAAGGGAAGGAACACGTCGACCAGACCGATGGGCACGTAGCCGTCCAGCACCGTTGTTGCCACATGGATGCCGATGAACACCAGGCACAGGAGCGACACATTGCGGTGCACGTCCTGGGAGAGGAACCGGGGCCACCGTTCTGTTGTCCACCCGACCGAGGCCACCACGCCGAGCACAATGGAGACGGTGAGCAGGACGAGGGCGACGAGGCCGCTGGCCCGCGTCAGGTACCAGAAAGCCCGACCGCCGATGGCCGCAGTGGAGAGCACGGCACCGCTGGTCACCGGGCCACCCCGGATCCCGGGTGGGTGTCCTCGGGCCAACCGGCCATGGTGACGACGGTGCCATCGGTGCGGACCAGCCGAGACGGGAGGTTCCGGGTGGAAAGCCAGACCGGAGCGTCCTCGCCCAGGACGTGGGAGGCAGTCGAGGCGGTGTTGGCATCGACACACGAGTCAGCCGCCACCGTCACGGTGCGCCAGCACGGTGCCACCGGCAGACCGGTCGCCGGGTCGACGAGGTGGTGGACGGCGTGATCGCCCAGCATCCAGTGCCGGTTCCCGACACCGGACGTCGCGAGGCCACCGGACCGGACCGACACCGCGGTGGGGGCGTCCGGGTCGCCGCACACGTCGGCCACGCCAATCACGAACCCGTCGGGCGGCGCGCCCTGCACCGACACGTCGCCGCCGAGTGAGACCATCACACCGCATCCGAGACGCGAGGCGACAGCCGCGGCCGCACGGTCGGCGGCCCAGGCCTTGGCCGTCGCTCCGAGGTCGAGGACAGTTCCGGCGGCCAGGGTGGCCGTGCCGTTGTCCGTGTCGAGGACGACCGAACGCCAGCCGGGGACGGCGGACGGGTCGGGCAGGATCCCTTCGACGCCACAAGCCACCTCGGCGAAGTCGCGGTCATAGCCGAGCCGGTTGAGTGCTGCGCCGACCGTCGGGTCGACGGCACCGTCGGTCACCTCGGCCGCCCACCGGGCGACAGCCAGGGCATCCATCAGGTGGGGGGAGACCTGTACCGGGGTGCCGGCGGCCGCGGACCGGAGCAGGACATTGATCTGGGAGTCCGCGCGGAACCGGCTGGCCACCTCCTCGACCCGGTCGAGCTCGTCGTCGAGGATGCGTGAGGCGGCAATCACCGACGCCGGGTCGGTCACGACAATTTCGACGCGGGTGGACCACCGCGACGTGCGGTGGACGGCGAGGCGGGAACCCTGGACGGCGACGGGTGTCCGGCCCGTCAACTCGAGCCGCTCACGACGGGAGCCGGCCGATACGTGGGCGCCGGCACGGTGGCGGGAGCGGAGACGCCCGCACCTGAGGGGGCCGTATAGCCGGCAGAGGCGCCGGCGCCGGTCGAGCTGGACGGCGCGGACTGGGTGGCGGAAGCTGCCGGGTCTGACGGGGCGGACGCGCCCGGGCTGGTGGTACCGGAGGTCGAGGAGCCCGACGTGGCGGCATGCCCGGGGAGCGACTGGCTCAGGTAGACGCCGGCCACAGCCACGGCAGCCACCGAGCCGAAGGCGATGCCCTTCGTGATGCTCCGGCCGCGCTCAAGCCCGGCGTCGCGGTGGAGACGGGCGGCGCGGGTCGGATCGGGTCGACGGGGCGGTTGTGCGGCGCGTCGAGACGTGGTCATGGTCCCCAACCTACGGAGCGAACCTGACATCCCTATGAAGGGAAGATAAGAACCACCTTAGAATTCGGTTGCATGACGGCTGGGCGGGGGAGCGGAGGACTGCCCGGTCAGGTGCCGGTCAGGGGCCGATGAGGGACGGGTCGGGCAGCTGATCGGCCGGAACCGGGGGTTCTTTGGGCAGGGTCGGCGCTCGGGTGGCCAGGCGCCAGATGACCTCGAAGCGGGCACCGCCTGCGGGCGAGTCGGACACGGACCAGGTGCCCGATGTCGCCCGCACCACAGCGTCGGCAATGGCCAGCCCCAGCCCCGTCCCGCCCGGTGACTGGTCGGCGCGGTGGAAGCGGTCGAACACCAGATCCCGGGCGTCTTCGGGAATGCCGGGTCCCGAGTCGTCGACCGTCAGCACCACCCGTCCACCTGACGCCGACACGCCGACTTCGACGGCTCCACCGGCGCCCGCGTACTTGCAGGCGTTGTCCACCAGCACGGTCACCAGGCGGTCGATGCCTTCCTCGTCGCCCCGTACCTGTGCGGCGCCTTCCGGCGGGGTGTGTGTGGTCAGGGTGAACGACCCGGTGTCGGCTACCGCTTGGAAGCGGTCGGCCGCGATGACCACCGCCGCCGACACGTCGACGTAGCCGGCCTGGCCGCGGTCGAGCGCCCGACCGTCGGCCCGGGCCAGCCACAGCAGGTCGTCGACGATGGCCCGCAGGCGCATGCTCTCCGAACCGATGCGTTCGAGGGTGGCCTGGTACTCGTCGGAGTCTCGGGCCCGACTCAGCGACAGCTCGACCTCGGCCTCGATGACGCTGAGCGGAGTGCGCAGCTCGTGGCTGGCGTCGGCGGTGAACTCGGCCTGGCGCCGGCGGATCTGCTCGATCGGGGCCGAGGCCCGGAGGCCGACGATGAAGGAACCGATGAAGGTCACCACCAGGAGCAGTGCCCCGAGCACCCCTTCGACGGCCAGGAGGTCGTTCCGGGCGTCGTGGGCCCGGATCACGCTTTCGCCGGCCACCAGCCACCCACCCCCGGAGGGCACGGGGACGAAACGGAAGTTGACCCCTTCGGCCGGGAGGGTCACCGCGCTCGTCGACCAGGCATACGTCGGCAGTAGCGGTGCCCCGACCGTCAGCGCGGTCACCTGGCCGTCGGAAGCGACCCGCCACACGAAGTCGGGCACGTCGTCGACGTCGCCGCCGTGATGGACGTGGGTCGGGGCCACCGACCCTGGTGCCGCGGACGCCATGGCGACGAGGGTGGCAGCGAGCCGGCTGTCGATGTCGCGGGTGAGGTTCCTCTCGATGAGGGAGTTGACGCCGATGGCGAGGAGGAGAGTGACGACGCCGACCACTGCAGTGGCGGCCAGCGCCACCTTGGCGGCGTGGGTCCAGCGGGCGTCGGGTCGCCTCATCCCGGCACCAACCGGTAGCCGAAGCCGCGCACCGTCTCGATCGTCGCCGTGCTGCTGGTCAACTTGGCCCGCAGGCGACCCATGTGCACGTCGATGGTGTTGGAGCCGACCGCGTCGACCTCGTCCGGCCACACCTGGAGAGCGATGGTCTGCCGGTTGACCGGTGCGGGGGAGCGGCGTAGGAGTAGCTCCAGGAGGCCGGTCTCGATGGCTGTCAGATTCAAGGTCAGGTCGCCCCGGGTGGCCATCCGGGTGGCCGGGTCGAAGGCGAGGTCCCCGCACTCGAGCACCGGGTCCAGGGTGAGGGGTGGCCGGCGCTGGAGCGCCGAGAGGCGGGCGACCAGTTCAGCGAAGGAGAAAGGCTTCACCAGGTAGTCGTCAGCGCCCTCATTGAGGCCTTCCACCCGGTCTTCGGTGGTGTCCCGGGCGGTCAGCATGAGCACCGGCGTCCGGTCGCCACGCGATCGCATGGCGCGGACCACGTCGAGTCCGCTGATGGTCGGCATCCGCCAGTCGAGAACGGCCGCCTCGTAGGTGTAGGACCGCAGGTAGGACAATGCCTCGTCGCCGTCGGCCACCGCGTCCACGACGTAGCCGTGCTCACGCAGGCCCCGCTCCAACACGGAGCGCAAGCCCGGGTCGTCTTCGGCCACGAGCACTCTCATCGCTTGCCATTGTGGCCCACCTCCGTGGGTCAGCCGCCCATGCCGCGGGCCGCCACCCACGGCCCGATGGCCGGTGCCGTGATGAGGGCCAAGAGGACGCCCGCAACCAGGCAGGAGGCCAAGGTCCACATCCGGGCGCCGGCCCCCCGGACCTGGGAACGGGTTCGGGCCGCCAAGTCGGCCGGGGCCAGCCGCCGGGTGTCGACGACGTGGCCGAGCACATGGACGGTCATGGCTCCGAACCACAGGATGAAACTCGCCTTGTGGAGAAAGGACATTGTTGGGCGCATCGAGTGGGGTACGAGCAGTAGGGCGATCCCCGAGGCGAACAGGGTCACGGTCAGGACGACCACTACCGGCCCGAGGAGGCGGAGGAGCAGGGGAGGTGCGCCACGATCGCGGTAGGGGGCGCTCCCCAAGTAGTACCGGGCCATCCGCCAGCCGGTGGTGGCCAGCTTGACCACCACGAAGGGCACGAGCACCATCCCGATCACCACGTGGGCAGTGAGGAGCGACCCCAGTTGCAGGAGCGTGGCGCCCTCGGCGGCCAACAGCGCCAGCAGCACGGCTGCGGTCATACCGGTGAGCCGGGCGTTCCCCTGGGGGCCGCCCAGCGGCGAGCTGTCAGTTGGTTCGTGCAACTGGTCGGGTGCACCCGGCGCCGGGAGTCGACGGGACGTCGGCGTCGGGAAGGCCATTCCTCCAGTGTGCAGGGGTAACCTGACGGCGTCATGACGGCGTCATGACGGGGCTAGAACCCGATCGAACCGTCCCTGTGAACAGATTCCCATTCGTGTAGGGTCATCGAGAAGGGCGGAATGATACTTCGCCTGTCACATCAGTCGCCCGGCAGGCGACACCAGTTCGAAGGTGCGGGCGCAGGGGAGTGACCCGTATCTCATCATCCACCGGGTTCCCCGACGCTGGCTGCCCCCCTGCCCCTCGTGGTGGTCGGCGCCGGGGACCCGGCGGGCTCTCCTTCAGCCGGGGTAGGCGGGCCGGCACGTCGGCAGTGCCACCGGGCGGCGAACCTCGCGTTCCGGGATGGCTGTCCCGGTCGCGCCGACCTCGTCCTCGGTCAGAGGCAGCCGGTCAGCGGGTGGTGGGCAGCCAGGGCTGGCGGTCAGCCTCGTAGGCCGTGATCTCGTCTTCGTGACGGAGCGACAGGCCGATGTCGTCCCAACCGTTGACGAGGCGGGCCCGCGTGAACTCGTCCATCGGGAAGGTCGTCTCGATGCCGGCGGCCGGCGCGTCGAGGGTCCCCCGCTCCACGTCGATCGTGATCTCGAGGCTCGGATCGGTGGTCAGGGCGTCCAGCAGGGCCCGACCAACCACCGCGTCGACCTGCACGGGTACAAGTCCGGCCTTGGTGCAGTTGTTGCGGAAGATATCGCCGAAACCGGGGGAGACGACGGCGGCGAACCCGTAGTCCTGCAGCGCCCACACGGCGTGCTCGCGGGACGAGCCCGTGCCGAAGTTGGGCCCCGCGACCAGAATGGTGGCCCCCGCGTACTCCTCGTGGTTGAGCACGAACTCGCGGTCGTCCCGCCATTCGCTGAACAACCCGGCACCGAATCCGGTGCGTTCCACGCGCTTCAGCCAGTCCGACGGGATGATCTGGTCGGTGTCCACGTCAGACCGGTCGAGTGGCACGCCGCGGCCGGTCACTATCCGAACCGCCTCCATCAGTCGAGCTCCCCGGGGGTCGCAAACCGACCCGCCACCGCGGTGGCCGCGGCCACCGCCGGCGACACCAGGTGGGTGCGCCCACCACGACCCTGGCGGCCTTCGAAGTTCCGGTTGGACGTCGAGGCGGCCCGTTCGCCGGGCGCCAACTTGTCGGGATTCATGGCCAGGCACATGGAGCACCCCGGCTCCCGCCAGTCGAAGCCGGCCTCGGTGAACACCAGGTCGAGGCCTTCGGACTCGGCCTGGGCCTTGACCCGGTGCGAGCCCGGGACCACCAGGGCCCGCATCCCGCTCTTGACCGAGCGGCCGCGCAGTACGTCGGCCGCGGCCCGCAGGTCCTCGATGCGCCCGTTGGTACACGAGCCGATGAACACGGTGTCGACCGTGATCTCGGTGAGCGGCGTGCCCCCGACCAGTCCCATGTACTCGAGAGCCCGGGCGGCGGCCTCGCGCTCGGCCGGGGTGTCGAACGAGTCCGGGTCGGGAACCGTGCCGTCGAGGCGGGTGACCTGGGCCGGATTGGTGCCCCAGGTAACGAAGGGGGCCAGGTCGGCCGCGTCCAGGACGACCTCGTTGGCGAACGAGGCTCCGGGATCGGTGGGAAGGGTGCGCCAGTAGTCGAGCGCCTCCTCCCAGGCCGCGCCCTTGGGCGCGTGGTCACGCCCCTCCAGGAAGGCGAACGTGATGTCGTCGGGGGCGATCATCCCGGCACGCGCCCCGCCTTCGATGGACATGTTGCAGACCGTCATGCGTCCTTCCATCGAGAGCCCTCGGACTGCCGAGCCCCGGTACTCGATGACGTGGCCGCTACCGCCGCCGGTGCCGATCCGGCCGATGACGGCCAGGACAAGGTCCTTGGCCGTGACGCCGCGGGGCAGGTCGCCGTCGACGGTGACAGCCATGGTGGCCGGGCGCCGTTGGGGAAGGGTCTGGGTGGCCAGCACGTGCTCGACCTCGCTCGTGCCGATCCCGAAGGCCAGAGACCCGAAGGCACCATGGGTCGAGGTGTGGCTGTCGCCGCACACGATGGTCATGCCCGGTTGAGTGAAGCCCTGCTCGGGTCCGATGATGTGCACGATGCCCTGGTTGGCGTCGCCCATCGGGTAGCAGGTGATGCCGAACTCGGCGCAGTTGGCGGAGAGCACCGCCAACTGCTTGGCCGAGATGGGGTCGGCCACCGGCTTGTCGATGTCGGTGGTCGGCACGTTGTGGTCGGCCGTGGCGATGGTGAGGTCCGGGCGGTGGACACTGCGTCCGGCGATCCGGAGACCTTCGAAGGCCTGCGGGGACGTGACCTCGTGGATCAGGTGGAGGTCAATGAAGAGCAGGTCGGGCTCTTCGGTCCCCCCGTCGTGGACGACGTGGCTCTCCCAGACCTTCTCGGACAGGGTGCGCGGTGCGGTCACGTGATCAACCTCCGATCCTGACGATCTCGACCCGGAGATTCTCCCCGGGTGCGGCGTACTCCACGGTCTCGGTCACCGCGTGGCCGATCAGGGCCTGGCCGAGCGGCGAGCCGGGAGACACCACCGTCAGGTCGCCCTGGCGCTCCTCGATGGAACCGACGAAGAAGTCGGTGGTGTCGTCCTCGTCGTCGCCCTCGTAGCGCAGCGTGACGACGGACCCGTGGGTGACCGTGCCGTCGCTCGGCGCGGTGTCGACCACGGTGGCGCTCTTCAGCATGCGCTCGAGCTGGCGGATCCGGGACTCCATCTTCCCCTGCGTGTCCTTGGCGGCGTGGTAGTCACCGTTCTCCTTCAGGTCGCCGAGGGCGCGGGCCGTCTCGATGAGGGCGGCGATCTCCACGCGGCCGCGGGTGGTGAAGTCCTCGAGCTCGGCCTGGAGGCGCTCGTAGGTGTCACGGGTCAGCTGGGTGTCGGAGGTGTCACTCACGGGGTACCAGGGTAACGGTTCGCCGGGCCCGGTCGGCACGGGGCCCAGGCCTGGACCGGGGTGCCGGTCGGGGATCCGACGTCGGGGTCGATCGCGGGACCTCCGCCAGGATGCACGGTGCGCCACACCGTGGGGGTAGACCGGATTCGGCACCTGGGGATCGGCCACGCCGGACCCGGCGTCGATGCGGTCCCGGGCGCGCCACCCGTGGAACAATCGGGACCTCAGCACCGGACGAGGGAGGACATGACCATGGCCGACATCCAGGGCACCTGGGACCCGAGGTTCGAGGGTGTCGCCACGACGCTGTCGGCCAGCCTTGACGCCGGAACCGACGTCGGCGCCTCCGTCGCCGTCCTGTTGGGCGGCGAGCCGGTGGTGGACATCTGGGGCGGCACGGTCGACGAGGCCGGCTCGGCGCCCTGGGAGAAGGACACGATCACCAACGTCTGGTCAACCACCAAGACCATGACGTTCCTGTGCACCCTGATGCTGGCCGACCGTGGTGAGCTCGACTACCACGCACCTGTCGCCCGCTATTGGCCGGAGTTCGCCGCCGGGGGCAAAGAGGCCGTCGAGGTCCGCCACCTCATGGCCCACACCGCCGGGCTCCCGGGCTGGTCGGAGCCCATGGCCCCCGAGGACCTGGCCGATTGGGAGAAGTGCACCTCACTCCTGGCGGCCCAGGAACCGTGGTGGGAGCCGGGCACCGCTTCGGGCTACCACGCCGTCACCCAGGGTTACCTGATCGGCGAGGTCGTCCGACGCATCACCGGCACGACCATCGGCAACTGGTTCGCATCCGAGGTGGCGGGGCCACTCGGGGCCGACTTCCGCATCGGCCTGCCGGAGTCGGAGGACCACCGGGTGTCGATCGTGATCCCGCCCCCACCCCTCGACCTCGACACCCTCAAACCGTCGGAGCTCGTCATCCGAGCCATGACCAATCCGATGCTGGACGCCACCTACCCGAGCCACGCCTGGTGGCGCCGCGCCGAGATCCCGGCGGCCAACGGCCACGGCAACGCCCGGTCGGTGGCCCTGGTGCAGTCGGTGGTGGCCGGCAAGGGCGAGGCCCGCGGCGTGCGGCTCCTGTCGGAGGCCGGGTGTGAACGGATCTTCGATGAGCAGATCCACGGCACCGACCTGATCCTCGGAGCCGAGTACCGGTTCGGCATGGGCTACGGGCTGAGCTCGGGGATGATGCCCATCGGACCCCGTGCCTGTTTCTGGGGGGGCTATGGCGGCTCGCTCATCGTGATGGACCAGGAGGCCGACCTGACGGTCTGCTACGCCATGAACCGCATGGAGGCCGGGCTCCAGGGCGACCTGCGCGGCGCCAACATCGTCCTTGCGGCGGTCATGGGACTGGCCGGAGGCTGAGGGTCCGAGACGACGGTGGGCAACGGACGGAGAGGATGGTGAAGGGGTGACCACGGCGACGCCGGTGGGTCCTCCCGACGATACCAACCCGCGGTCGTTCGAGGCCCAGTTCGAGGAGCAGCAGCACCGGCCGATCCGCTGGAAGTCGCTGGTCAAGCGGTCGATCGCCATCGCCTTCACCGGCATCGTCCTCTACCTGGTCGCCCCCAGCATCCTGTCGGTCCTGCATTCGTGGCCCCGTCTGGCCACGCTCAACCTGCTGTGGTTCATCCCCGCGTTGGTGTCCGAGGGCGCCCATTTCGCCTGCACCTTCGCCCTCCAGCGCATCGCCCTGCGGACCAAGGCCTGGTTCGCGGTGATCACCGCCCAGCTGGCCGGCAACGCCATCTCGCTGATCGTTCCCGGAGGTGCCGCCGCCGGAGCAGCCGTCCAGTTCCGGATGCTCGGCACCGCCGGCATGGACGCCACCGAGTCGGTCAGCGGCCTGACCGCCTTCTCGTTCCTCGGCATCGGCGGGCTGTTGGCCCTCCCGGTGTTCGTCCTGCCGGTCGTCGTCTTCGGTGCCCCAGTGGCCTCCGACCTGTCCCACGCCGCATGGGTGGGAGCGATCGGGTTCGTCCTGTTCGCTGCGTTCGGGGCGATCGTGATGGCCACGGACGCCCCGCTTCTGTGGGCGGGCCGGGCGGCCCAGGCGGTGCGCAACCGCGTCCTGAAGAAGCGGAAGCCACTTGAGGGTCTGCCGGAGCGGCTGCTCACCCAGCGCAACGTCATCCGGACCGTGCTCGGCCAACAGTGGTGGGAGGCAGCCCTGCTGTCGGTGGGTCGACTGCTCTTCGACTACCTGTGTCTGCTCTTTTGCGTCCGGGCGGTCGGCGCCGATCCTCGCCCGTCGCTGATCCTGTTGGCCTACGCCGTGGCCGGGGTCATCGGCCTCCTGCCCATCACCCCGGGGGGCATCGGCATCGTCGAGGCGAGCCTCGCCGGCATCCTCGCCCTTGCCGGCCTCGACGGCGCCCAGGCGGTTCTGGCCACGTTGGCCTACCGGCTCGCCTCGTACTGGATGCCCATGATGGCCGGACCCATCGCTTACGCGGCGTTCCGTCATCGGTACCGGAACCCCGGGCGGCCGACCCCGGAGCTCGGGGCTACGTCGGCGTAGGGGCCGGACGTCCACCCGGCGGCTGTCAACGTGGTCGTCGTGCAGGCCACCGGGTGCAATTGGTCGGAACAGCTTGTGCAGGCATCGGTGGCGGTGCCCCAGACGGACACCGCGGAATGTCGGCCTCGAGCTCGGTGTCCTACCGCAGGTCGACCTCGCCATCGGGCCGCAGGGTGCCGAGCCGGCCGCAACCCTCCTCGGTCACGAGGACTGTCAGGTGGTCGGCATCGGCGACCCGTGCCCAGGCCCGCCGGCCCTCGGGTGTCCGACAGGCCACCACGGCCCGCTCGGGTGAACCGTTTCGGCCGAAGGACACCGAGTAGGTCTCCACCGTCACCTCGCCGGTGGCATCGGCGTCGGGGGTGCACTGGGGGAGCGAGCCGACCGCGGCCTGCGGGTCGGCCCAGGCGAAGCCCGCCGCCGTCTCGACCACGGTGCCTTCGGGTAGCCGGTCGTCGTCGTGGGGGCGGTCCGTCGGCGGCTCGGTGCCGTAGATACCGATGCTGTGCTTGGACACGTACCACCCCAGCCCGGTGGTGAGCCCGATGGTGCCGGGCTGGTCGCGGAGGACTCCGACCATGGCCGACAACGAGTGGGTCCCATAGTTGTTGCCGGGACCGCCGGCGAAGGTCAGCCCGCCGGTTACCGTCAACGGCCGCGATGGATCGTCGTCGGGCACCCCGAGCTCGGCGGCGGCAATCTCCACGGCCGACGGAAAGCACGAGTAGAGGTCCAGGTGGTCGACCTCGCCGATGGTCGTGCCGGCCAGCGCAAGGGCCGAGCTTCCGGCCAGGCGGATGGCCGGTGACGAGTGGAAGTCGGCCCGGTGGGACAGGAACCAGTGGTCCTCGGCGTCTGCTCCGGCCAGGGGGAAGACCCAGCGGTCACGGGGGATTCCGGCCGCCTCGGCCGTGGCGGCCGAGCACAGGATGGCCGCCGCCCCTTGATCCACCTGGAGATTGGCCGTCAGGAGCTTGGTATAGGGATAGGCGATCATCCGGTTGGACTCGGTGACCGTGGTCAGTTCGTCGGCCGACAGTTCCTCTCTGATCCAGGCGTATGGATTACCGGATGCCACCGAGGAGAATCGGGACCAGAAGGCGCCGATGTGGGCCAGGTGCTCGGGCAGGGTGCGCCCCGACTCGGCCCGCAGGGCGTTCTCGAACAGGGGGAACACGTGGATGGGGTGGTCGAGCCCCTTCTCCTCCTCCGACCGGGTGGTACCCCGCCGGTCGCTGCCGAACAGTGCCGGCGGCTCGGTGTCCGCCGGCTGCACGGTCCAGGGGAGCAGAGGACGGTCCGGGTGCCGACGGGCCGCCGCCTGGGTGTAGTGGCAGTCGGCTCCGGCGATCACGGCCACGTCGAACTCGCCCCGGCCGATGGCCAGGGCGGTGGCGTTGACCAGCGACTGGGGGTTATTGCCCCCGGTGGTGGTGACCAGGATCTGTGCGGGCTCGATGCCCAGCTCCTCGGCCAGGAGGGCACCCGGGTCGACGTAGTGCCAGCTCAACGGATTGGCCACCCGCAACGACCCGACCCGGGACAGCAGGGACCGACCGGCTCGGGCCGCCCCACCGGGGGAGGCCCCGTCGCAGTCCTCGACTGCCGCGTAAACGGCGTCGAGCATCAGGCCCAGGGGCTCGGGGCGGTCGGCCAGGCTGCCCTCGCCCTCGGTGCGGGGTCGGTTGGTCACCTGCCCGACGCCCACGACCACCGGGGTGGCGGGGTCGATCGTCATGGCGCGACGAGCCTACCGGCGCCCCGGACGGCTCCGATTCTGCAGTCGATCCCGGCCTCCGCCCCTCTGATACCCCACTGCCCCACTCGGTACACTCGGGCCATGCACATCGCCGTGGGCTCGGACCACGCGGGCTACGCCCTGAAGTCGGAGATCATCGCCTACCTGGCCGGTGCCGAACACGACGTGCTCGACCTGGGCACCGACTCCGCCGAGGTGTCCGTCGACTACCCGACCTTCGGCCGGGCAGTGGGAGAGGCGGTGGCCGATGGACGGGCCGAGCGGGGTGTATGCATCTGCGGCTCGGGCATCGGGATCGGCATCGCGGCCAACAAGGTGCCGGGCGTCCGGGCGGCCGTGGTCCACGACACCACCACCGCGATCCTGGCCCGCCGCCACAACGACGCCAACGTGGTGTGTGTGGGTGAGCGCACCACCGGCCGGGCCGAAGCCATGGACGTCATCGACGCCTTCGTCTCCACCGAGTTCGACGGCGGTCGCCACCAGCGCCGCATCGACCAGATCACCGACCAGGAAAGGCAGCAGCCGAGCCCATGAGCAGCACTCCGTCAGCCTCGCCCTTCAGCCGCTGGCTCAGCGACGACCCCGACGTCCTCGCCCTGTTGGGCGCTGAGGCCGAGCGCCAGGCCACCACGCTCCAGCTCATCGCCTCGGAGAATTTCACGTCGACCGCCGTGCTGGCCGCCACCGGTTCGATCCTCACCAATAAGTACGCCGAGGGCTACCCCGGGCGGCGGTACTACGGCGGCAACCAGGTCATCGACGAGGTCGAGGACCTGGCCCGCGACCGGTTGAAGTCGCTGCTCGGGGCCGAGCACGCAAATGTCCAGCCCCATGCCGGGTCCAACGCCAACCTGGCCGCCTACCTGGCCCTGATCAAACCGGGCGACACCGTGCTGGCCATGCGGCTCGACCACGGCGGCCACCTGACCCACGGTTCGCCGGCGTCCATCACCTCCAAGGTGTGGAACTTCGTGTCCTATGGCGTGTCTGCGGCCACCGACGACGCCGACAAGCCGGGGGAGATCATCGACTTCGACCAGGTGGCGGACCTGGCCCGCACCCACCGACCCCAGCTGATCGTGGCCGGCTCGACCGCGTATGCCCGCATCATCGACCCGCTGCCCTTCCGCGAGATCGCCGACTCCGTGGGGGCGAAGTTCATGTTCGACGCCGCCCACCCGGCCGGCCTGATCGCCGGCGGCGTCCACCCGTCGCCGGTGGGGGTGGCCGACGTGGTGACCTTCACCACCCACAAGACCCTCCGTGGGCCGAGGGGCGGTGCCATCGTGTGCAAGGCCGAGTACGCCAAAGCCATCGACAGCGCCATCTTTCCGGGGCTGCAGGGTGGCCCGCTCGAGAACGTCATTGCCGGTAAGGCGGTGGCCTTCGCAGAGGCCGCGCGCCCCGAATTCGCCGGCTACGCGGCGAAGGTGGTGGCCAACGCCAAGTCCCTGGCCACCGCGGTGGCCGCCGAAGGCATCCGCCTGGTGTCCGGTGGCACCGAGAACCATCAGGTCCTGTGCGATCTGCGCTCCTTCGACCCCGAGCTGACGGGCAAGGTGGCCCAGGAAGTGCTCGACCGGGCCGGCATCACCTGCAACCGCAACACCATCCCCGACGACCCCCGGTCGCCCTTCATCACGTCGGGTCTGCGGCTGGGCACTGCCGCCCTCACCACCACCGGGATGGGCGAGGGTGAGATGGCCCGGGTCGGCGCTCTCATCGGTCGCACCCTCCGCCAGCGAGACGACGACACGGTCGTCACGGCCATTCGGGCCGAGGTCCGCGAGTTGTGTGCCGCCTTCCCCCCATACCCGGGCCTGGCCGGGGCGTGACCCAAGTAGCCGCGGCCGGGCGGCCGGGGTGACCCGTTGAACACGGGCGTCCCACTCAATTGGTATGCCGTCCTGCTGGTGGTGGCGGCCGCGTCCACCTGGGTTCTCACGTTCCCGGCCCGGCGCATCGCCGTGCAGATCGGCTACGTCGCCCAGCCCGACGACCGCAAGGTCCACCAGCGGGTCACCCCCCAGTCGGGCGGTGTGGCCATGTTCCTCGGCATGTTGGTGACCTGGGCGGTGGCCGCCTCGATTCCCGGACTGGACCAACTCTTCCGGGGCCCAGGGCAGGAGCCCCTCGGCCTTCTGCTCGGGGCCGCCGCCATCTTCGTGGTCGGCCTCATCGACGACTTCCGGGACATGTCCGCCCCGGCAAAGGTGGCCGGCCAGGTCCTGGCCGCCATCATCCTCTATCACTTTGGCGTCACGTGGTACCAGTTCAAGGTGCCGCTGGCCGGCCTCGTTCAGCTGTCACCCGAGTGGACGCCCCTGCTGACCGCGTTGTGGGTCATCGCCATCACCAACGCCGTGAACCTGATCGACGGACTCGACGGCCTGGCCGCCGGCGTGGTCGCCATCGCCTCTGGCGCACTGGCCGTCTACGGGCTCCACCTCCAGTACCTGGGTAACCTGCCCACGGACGACATCGGCCCGCTCATCGCGGTGGTGACCTGTGGCATCTGCCTAGGCTTCCTGCCCCACAACTTCCATCCGGCCAAGATCTTCATGGGGGACGGCGGCGCATTGCTGCTCGGGCTGCTGATGGCCGCCTCCACCATGCTGATCGGGGGCCGCTCGGCGGGCGCGGTTGGCGGGTCGGCGGCACGCAGCGGGCAGACCTACTTCTTCTTCGCCCCCCTGTTCATCCCCTTCTTCATCCTCGGGGTGCCCATCGTCGACATGGCGTTCGCCTTCGTGCGTAGGACGGCCAACCGCACGGGGTTCTCGACGCCCGACAAGAACCACCTCCACCACCGCCTGCTCCGACTGGGCCACGGCCACCGGCGCAGCGTGCTGATCCTGTGGGCCTGGACGGTCCTGTTGTCGGGCCTGGTGCTCTTCCCCCTCTACGTCTCGAGCGTGAACGCGTTCATCCCCTTCGGTGTCCTGGCCCTCGGCGTGATCCTCTACACCCTGTTCCATCCGTCGATCCGCCGGCACGACGACCCCGCCGAACCGGAGCCGACTCTGGCCGCGGCGTCCTCGCCCGTCGCAGATGGGGACCGTCCTGGCAGCTCAGCGGGGGAACCTGTGGGGGAGCCGGCTGGCGCGGTCGACACATCGGCCTGACCAGTCACTGCGCCGGCCAGGTCGGGCCGGGGCGCAGACACCGGGTGGTGCCGGGCCAAGTTTCCGCGCCGTGAACAGCATGTTTCGGGCGTTTTGCTGCAGCCGGGCGAAAAGTGCGATGATGCGCCACGTGAATTGCAGGCCTTCCGCCCCTCCTGAGGGGTCCGCCCTGGCGGGTCGCGCCGTGGACCTGCGCCCATTCGACACCGACGCACGGACGACCTCCAGCTCGTCCCCTGCGTGACCCCGGAAACCACTCGTGACGCATCTCCTCCTGACATCGACTGACGCGATCCGGCCCCCGCATGCACGAGCCCACCCCCGCGCCCGATGCGGACGACCCGCAGCCTCACTGGCAGCCCGAGGACCGTCGGCTGTCACCGGGAGCGACCGCCTTCTTGGGACTCGGAATCTCGATCGGGCTGTGCCTGGCCGTGAGCGTGGGGGCCGGTCTGGCCCTCGATGCGGTGCTGCACTCGTCGCCGGTCGGTCTACTGGTCGGGCTGGTGATCGGGTTGATGGTGGCCGTGGCAATGGCCGTGTCGACGATCCGCAAGTACCTGTAGCCACCAGCGTCGGACGGCCGTCCTAGTCGTGTTCGCCCACTTCTCCCTCCCCAGCATCCCCGAAGTGTCCCGACGGACCGTCGCCGCCGCCCTGGTGGTCGGGGTGGCCGCCCTGGTCGCCGCCTTCTCCTTCGGCCACCTGCTGGTCGGCGTCGGGGCCTGCATCGGGCTCGGCATGGGCACCCTCAACTTCCGCCTGGTCGGCGTGTCGGTCGACAAGGTCGCCGCCATGGACATCGACAACCCCAAGCGACCGCTGGCCGTCAACACCTTCGGTCGCATGGGCGTCATCACGGTGATCGCCCTGGGACTGACCTTTCTGTCCAAGCCCCTCGGATTCGGCGTACTCGGCGGCCTTGCCGCTTTCCAGATCATCCTGATCGCCAACGTGGCCCGATCGATGGCGAAGTCCGGCCCGATGACCTCGGTCGATGATGTCATCAACGCCAACGTGATCGATGACAACGAGCCCGTCGTGTCCCCGGCCGCCGTAGAGGCCGCCGACGACACCCGTGGAGGTGCCTGACCGCATGTCCAACTTCATGACCCCCATGCTGGGGATAGACATCACGCCGGGTGAGCACCTCCAGCGCAAGCTCGGCCCGCTGACCATCAACGTGGACATCGTCTGGGCAACGGTGATCGCCGGACTCATTGTGATCACCCTCGGCCTGGTCCTTCGTTCCAAAGCCACCAGCGGCGTTCCGGGCAAGTTCCAGATGGCGTGGGAGTTGCTGGTCAGCGCCGTGCAGAAGCAGGTAGATGACTCGATCGGCCCCCGGGGCGCGGCGGTCGTCCCTCTGGCCCTCACCCTCTTCGTCTTCATCTTCACCTGCAACCTCTTCGAGGCTCTGGGGATCGGTTCTCAGCTCGACTTCCTGCCCGCCCCGACCAGCGACATCAATCTGCCTCTGGCCATGGCGCTGTACGTGATCGTCATGGTCCACCGGGCGGCCATCAAGAACCGGGGGGTCAAGGGTTACTTCAGGCACTACTTCTCCCAGCCCTTCCCGACCAAACTGGCCCCGATCAACTTGTTCATGAACGGCATCGAGGAGCTGGTCAAGCCGGTCACACTGACCCTCCGTCTCTTCGGCAACCTGTTCGCCGGGGGTCTGATGCTGGCGCTACTGGCCGCCCTGGTCGACTGGAAGTTCGGCTCCTTCGGCGTCATCGGTGGCGTCCTGTCTGCCGTCTTCACCGTGGTCTGGAAACTCTTCGACATGGCCATCGGTGCCATCCAGGCCTTCATCTTCGCTCTCCTGACCATCCTCTACTTCGACACGGCCATGGCCCCGGACGAGGCCCACTGACGCCGGTCGCCGGCACCCGCTCATCGACCTTTTCACCCATCTACCCGAATAAAAGGAGCAGTTCCCATGGCAGCAAGTCCCGTCGACTACACCAGCGCTATCAAGACGGCCGGTGGCCTCATCGGCGCCGGCCTGGCGCTCGGCGGCGGTGCCGTCGGCGCCTCCATCGGCGACGGCCTGGCCGGTAGCCAGACGATTGCCGGCGTCGCCCGCCAGCCTGAGGCCCAGGGTCGCCTGACCACCATCATGTTCTTGACCGTCGGCCTCTGCGAAGCGGCGTACTTCATCAACCTGGTCTTCGCCGCTCTGTTCGTATTCTCGCTGGGCAAGTAACCGCCGCCCGTCCGGGCGTTCGGCCAGCGGCCCTTTTGCCGCCGGTCGCCACGTCAGGGGGCAACTCCGACCAACCGACCAAGGATGACGACCATGCCAATCGCCACCAGTAACTTCCTCGTCCCCAACGGGACGTTCATCGTGGTCCTGATCGCGTTCATCATCGTGCTCGGCGTAATCTCCAAGTACGTACTGCCCGTGCTCAACGCGGCGCTGACCGAGCGCCAGGAGCAGATCCGGGGCGAGCTCGAGGCGGCCGACAAGGCCAAAGCCGACGCCGAAGAAGCCGACGTCGAGCGCCGCGCCGTGCTCGAGGAGGCCCGGGCCCACGGACGCGAAATCGTGTCCCAGGCGCAGACCACCGCCGACCAGATCGTCACCAGCGCCACCGCCGAGGCCCAGGCCGCCCACGACCGGATCGTGGCATCCGCCGAGGCGGAGGTCATTGTCGCCCGTCAGGCCGCCGTCGAAGAGGTGACGGCCCGGGTGGGCGAGATCGTCCTGGCCGCCGCCGAGCGGGTCATCGGTCGGGAGATCCGGACCACCGATCACCAGGACCTCATCGACGAGGCCATCGCCGCCGTGCGCTCCGAGACATCGGGTGCCGCGACGGGTGCCGGGGGCGCCCGGTGAACCCTGCCCTCCAGGGCTACCTGGCCGCGATGGAGGAGTCGCTGGCCGCCGACAGCGGCCTGGCCGACGCCGGCGCCGAGGCGTACGCCGTCGCCGACCTAGTAGAGGGCAACAACGCCCTCCTGCTGGCCGTCAACGACGGCTCGCTCCCCGTGGCCGCACGCCGGGCCGTGCTCGACCGGCTCCTCGAGGGCAAGGTCCGGTCAGAAGTGGCCCGCCTGGTCCACCAGGCCGTCTCGGTCGTCCCGGCCGGCGACGTCGTCGCCTCGTTCCGCTGGATAGGAAGCCGCCTCACCCAGGCCGCCGCCCGCCCGGCCGCCACTACCGCCAAGCCCCTCGACGAGGACGTACTCGGGCGTCTCGGCTCGCGCAACCGGGTCTCGGGCTACGCCGCCGCCGTCTTCGAGTCGTGCTCCGTCGCCGACCTCGAGGAGATCGAGGACCAGCTGTTCCGTTTCGCCCGGACAGTGGAGGCCAACCGGTCGCTACGACACGCCCTCGGCGACCGCGACCTGCCGTTCGTGGTCCGCCAGGAGGTCATCACCAAGCTCCTCGACGGCAAGACACTGCCGGCCACCGGCCGTCTTGCCGCCTACGCCGCCCGTGGCGGACGGGCCCGCGACATCGTGGCCACCCTGGACACCCTCGTCGAGGACGCGGCCAAGGCCCGTGGTTGGCGGGTGGCCCGGGTGTCGGCCGCCGACACGGTGGGCGACGACCAGCAGCGGGACCTGAGCGACGCGTTGGCCCACCTGACCGGCAACCCGGTCGACCTACAGGTGACCGTGGACCCCACGCTGCTCGGCGGCGTGGTCGTCCAGGTCGGCGACCTGCTGGTCGATTCCAGCACCCGTCACCGGCTCGATGAGCTGAAGGAGCACGTGCTCGCCTCCGAGGAGGCCTACAGGATTCCAGGTACCCCAACACGAAGGGAAGCAACCGATGGCTGAGTTGACCATCAACGCCGACGAGATCACCGCTGCGCTCAAGCAGTATGTCGACGACTACACGCCGGAGGTCGGGACCGAGCAGGTCGGCCGCATCGTCGAGGTCGGCGACGGCATCGCCCGGATCACCGGACTGCCCGGCTGCGCGGTCAATGAGATCCTCGAATTCCATGACGGGACCGAGGGACTCGCCCTCAACCTCGACGAGGAGACCATCGGTGCCGTCATCCTGGGCGAAGACACCGGCCTCGAGGAGGAGCAGCTGGTCAAGGCGACCGGACGCATCCTCTCGGTCCGGGTCG
This sequence comes from Acidimicrobiales bacterium, assembly GCA_036513075.1. Taxonomy (GTDB): domain Bacteria; phylum Actinomycetota; class Acidimicrobiia; order Acidimicrobiales; family RAAP-2; genus Bog-756. Next base: position 63 of record DATBZS010000028.1, on the reverse strand, counting down.
GCGACGCCCTGCTCGGTCGTGTGGTCAATGCCCTGGGCGAGCCGGTCGACGGCAAGGGACCCG
>DATBZS010000027.1:0-3117 GCA_036513075.1 Acidimicrobiales bacterium | reverse complement strand
GGTGGCGCAGAACGAGGATCTCGGCGTCCTTCGCCGCTGCATCCGACCGGTGGACACGAACGACCTCGAACACGCGCCGGACGAGCCGATAGAGAAAGGAGAGAGCCATGAGGTGTGAGCCTTGCCGAGCACGTTCTGGCTGATCAAGTCCGGTCGGGGAGTTCTTGGACCCTTCAGGTAGGAGCGATTCCGACGACGGGCTTGTTCAGATGACGCCCCCCATCGAGCCATTAAAGCGAGCTTGGCCGAAGGCGAACACCCCGCCGTCGGTGGCAACGGTCCAATAACCGACAACTAGCTTCGTCGCCTTCACATAGGTAAAGCCACCCGTGACCGTGCCGCCGGCCGTGGTGACCACCACGTTCGCCAAACCAGCTGTTCCGGCCGGGGTGTTCCCTGTGATCGTCGTGCCGTTATCCGCTCGGGATGCCGACGTCCGGAACCTCGGGCCCGGAGCCCGGGCCGAGATCGTCACGGCGGACCGGGAGAACGAGGGCGGGGACATCGACGCCGACCTGGCCGACCTGGTCGTCAGACCACCTTGCTCGGAGCGATCGTCTATGGATGACCCGACCCTACGTTCGTGATCTCAAACCCTCGCGGTGGCGTTCGCGAGCCGCGGCGTATGCACGCTCAAAGCCGGGGACCCGACCGGCCCATGACATGTTGGCCTGAGCCTGGGCGCGAGCGGCCAACCCCCGTCGCGCCAGCTCGCCGGGATGGTCGACAGCCTCGACCAGCGCGTCGGCCAGCGCGTCGACGTCGTCGGGGGCCACCAGCCAGCCGGTGGGCCGGACGGGGTCGAGGTTGACCATCAACGGGAACCCGCCGCTCCGGGTGGCGATCACTGGCCGCCCCACGGCCATGGCCTCGAGCGCCGTCTGGGGATACGAGTCGTTGACCGAGGGCATGACCACGGCGTCGCAGGCGGCCAGAGCTTGGGGCAGGTCGTCGTGGCCCCGCCAGCCGGCGAAGAACACGCCGTCGAGGCCGATCCGGCGGGCGACGGTGACAGGGTGCTCGCCCTCCCACTCGCCGGGGTGGCCGCCCCAAACCAGCAGCGACACCGGGCGCCGGGAGCGGGTGCGGGCCCGGGCAAAAGCATGCAGGAGCAGCGGCACCCGTTTGGCGGTGGTGAAGCGACCGACGAACATGACCACGGTGGTGCCACCATCCCAGCCGAGGAGCCGGTGGAGGTCGGTCTCTCGGTAGCCCACCGAGCCGGGCACCCCCGACTCGTCCCAACCCTGGGGATCCTCCACGAGCCACCGCCGGAAGCAGTCCCGCCGCGCCCCGGGACCGAAGTGGCGGGGCCGAAAGCGGTCCGTGTCGACACCGTTGGGCACGGCGGTGACCCGCTCCGGCGCGACGCCCAGCACCGAGATGGTCGTGGCTCGGTCGGAGGGCGAGACGACGACAAGGTGGTCCGCGGCCGCGGCCCGGCGGCGGAGGCGGCCCATCCAGAACTCGCCGTGGCGCCACTGTGACCAGCGCGTGGAGCGCAGCAGGTCGAGCTGCTGTCCGTCGAGGGCACCGGTGTCGATAGCGGCGTGGTCCACCGCGTCGGGCATAGTCGCCAGCGTGAGGTCGAGGGCACCTGCCACAGCGGCTCGCACCTCGATGGCCTCGATGAACTTGATCTCGGTGCCGTGCAGATGAGCCACCAGGGGCACGTGGGGCCAGCGGCGGGCGACGGCGTCGTGCTGGGACGTGAGGTGATGGAGGTGGAACAGGTCGGCCCGTTCGGCGCCCGCGGCGGCGAACGGTGCCTCCCACACCGACGAGAGGTGGTCGGCTAGTGCCGGGTCAACGGCGGCCAACACCGGATCGGGAGCGCCTTCCCGATCCTCGTACGAGGGCTGCATCGGCACGGGCGCCGCCACCGCGCTGGCGCCGGTCTCGAACGCTGCCACCGCCGCCGTGTAGTCGAGGTACTGCAGGTCGATGCCCGCGAAAAACGTGGGAGCGTGGGTACCCTGGCCCGGTGCCCCGAGGGAACCGGCCACCAGCGACACCGACCACCCCGCGTCGCCAAGGGCCGCGGCAAGATAGCGGGTCACCTGGGCCGAGCCGCCCCGGGGGAAGAACAGGAGCCCCATGATGATCCTGCCGGTGGCCATGGGATCCAATAGTACGGCCCGAGTCGTGTAGAGCGCGGGACCGAGGAAAATCACCCAGGCCGAGGGACTGGCGACGGCGAATGGAACGCCGTAACCAGTGGGGGTGTACGCCGCGATCGCCCTGTCCGTCGGTATCGGATGGGCCGGCCACGGCTACGCGGACGGGGTGAACCACAGCCAGCGCCTCACGAAGCCCGGGCCGAGCTCGACCGGCCGGCCACGAACTCAAGGTAGCCATCAAGGTGCGGATGGCCGAGGCGGCAGCGAGCCGCGCCGGCCGGAGACGCGAAGCGGACAAGACACGGGAGGTGGTCATCCCGGCACCCTTCCGCTCTGAGTGAAAGACAGGGGACACAACAAGGATCACACGTGCATTAGGTGATGCGGGACACCCGGACCACGCGGCTCCGGGCCGTCCTGCCAGATAGCCTCCGGCAACAGGTTCCCGTCTTCCCTCATGCCCACCAAACGAAAAGAGGTGACGAATGCGTCTCCGAGGAAGCTACCTGTGCTGACATGGGTGGCGTCCACTACGTACAACCTTTGTCCTACTCGAACTACCACCGCACTTTGACCGAGAACAGTCCAAGTGTGTACACGCATACAGGTCCGGGTACGTTCTCTGGCCAGTGTCGATCGGGGACGGAAGCCCAGATCCGAGCGAGTGCTTACTTCCAGCGACGGGTCCTCCAGGTGAGCTCCTGGGCGTACCCGACGACCGAAAAGATCGACATGAACAGCTGGTAGATGACGACGAAGAGGGAGAGCCCGACCAGGTTGTGTCTCACCTCGCGCCCGAGCGGCTCGAAGACGCGGCGCCGCTGGTAGTGGAAGAGGATGGTGTACACGGCCAGCGTCAGGGGGACGACGAAGTTCACCTCCATGACCGCGCGGATGGACTCAGCGGTCACCGGCTCGGTGCGGATGACCCCGCCGACGCCGGCGATGTTGAGCAGGACGTCGACCCGGTCGTGCTCCTCCTCCACCCGCTCCAGCA
>DATBZS010000026.1:0-11283 GCA_036513075.1 Acidimicrobiales bacterium | reverse complement strand
AGGAGGTGCCCGACGTGACCTACGCCGACGTGGGCGGACTCGACGAGCAGATCGAGGCCATCACCGACGCCGTCGAGCTGCCCTACCTGTACCGGGAGCTCTACACCGAACACAAGCTCCCGGCGCCGAAGGGCATCCTGCTCTACGGGCCCCCGGGCTGCGGCAAGACGCTGATCGCCAAAGCGGTGGCCAACTCGCTGGCCAAGAAGGTCGCCGAGGTGACCGGCAACACCAACACCCGCAGTTACTTCCTCAACATCAAGGGTCCCGAGCTGCTCAACAAGTACGTGGGCGAGACCGAACGCCAGATTCGCCTGGTCTTCCAGCGGGCCCGGGAGAAGTCGGAGGAGGGCGTGCCCGTGATCGTCTTCTTCGACGAGATGGACTCGCTCTTCCGCACCCGGGGCACCGGCATCAGCTCGGACATGGAGTCGACCATCGTGCCCCAGCTGCTGGCCGAGATCGACGGTGTGGAGACTCTGAAGGACGTCATCGTGATCGGTGCCTCCAACCGCGAGGATCTCATCGATCCTGCCATTCTGCGCCCCGGCCGGCTCGACGTGAAGATCCGCATCGAACGGCCCAACGAGGCGGCCGCCACCCAGATCTTTTCCCGGTACCTCACCGCCGACCTGCCGCTCGACGCAGACGAGGTCCGCACCCTCGGGGGCGGCGACCCGGCCAAGGCGACCCAGGCCATGATCGAAACCACTGTCGCCGAGATGTACCGGGACGACGAGGAGAACCGGTTCCTCGAGGTGACCTACCAGAACGGTGACAAGGAGGTCCTGTACTACCGGGACTTCAGCTCGGGGGCCATGATCGAGAACATCGTCCGCCGGGCCAAGAAGCTGGCCATCAAGCGGGCGATCGCCGAGGAGGGGCGGGGCATCCGCACCCAGGACCTGCTCGACTCGATCCGCCAGGAGTACAAGGAGAACGAGGACCTCCCGAACACCACCAACCCGGACGACTGGGCCAAGATCTCAGGCAAGAAGGGCGAACGCATCGTCTATATCCGCACCCTGATCAGCGACCGGGAGGAGACGACCGGCGGTCGCTCGATCGAGCGGGTGGGAACGGGCCAGTACCTCTGACGCCGTGGGGGTGCCACTTGCCCCCGGTGCGAGGGTAGGGTCACGCGCATGGCCATTCCCAAGGTCTGCGGTATCGAGACCGAATACGGCATCCAGGTGGTCAACGGCGATCCGAACCCGATCGCGGCCTCGTCAGTCCTCATCAACGCCTACGCACACGACGTGGCCCGCCAGCAGATCGGCTGGGACTTCGAGGACGAGGCTCCCGGCAACGATGCCCGGGGAGCGGCCAAGGAGGGCTCGATGCCCCCGATGGTCGAAACCCATCTGGTGAACACGGTCCTGACCAACGGCGCCCGGTACTACGTCGACCACGCCCATCCCGAGTTCTCTTCGCCGGAGTGCCGCGATGCCCTCGAGGCCGTGCGCTACGACCGGGCGGGCGAGGCCATCGTCATCCGTTCGATGGAGGCGGCCGACGCGTCGTCCCACGACGGCTCGCGACTGGTTGTCTACAAGAACAACTCCGACGGCAAGGGCAACTCCTACGGCTGTCACGAGAACTACCTGATGGACCGCGAAACCCCGTTCAGCCGCATCGTGGCCGGCATCACGCCCCACTTCGTCACCCGACAGCTGTACTGCGGGGCCGGAAAGGTCGGCAGTGAGACCCCGTTCCACGAGGGTGGCTCGGTCGACTTCCAGTTGTCCCAGCGGGCCGAGTTCTTCGAGGAGCAGGTGGGTCTGGAGACGACCCTGAAGCGGCCCATCGTCAACACCCGCGACGAACCCCATGCCGACCCCCACCGCTACCGCCGCCTGCACGTCATCGTGGGCGACGCCAACCTGGCCGAGGTGGCCACCTTCCTCAAGCTCGGGACGACATCGTTGGTGTTGGCCATGATCGAGGACGACATACGGCCCAGCCGCGACCTGGTACTGGCCGATCCGGTGCGGGCCATCCATGCGGTGGCGGTGGACCGGAGCTTCACCCAGCCACTACTGATGGCCGACGGCTCGACGGCGACCGCGTTGGCCATCCAATGGGAGATTTACTCGACGGCCCGCAAGTACGCCGACGACCGCGGGCTCGAGTGCCTGGGTGCTGACACCATCGGCGCCGACGTACTGGACCGGTGGGAGTTCGTGCTGAACGGATTGGAGACCGATCCGTGGACCCTGTCCCGCCAGGTCGACTGGGTGGCCAAGCTGCAGTTGCTGGAGGCATACCGTGACCGGCACGGCCTCGGGTGGGACGCACCCAGGCTGGCCGCCGTCGACCTGCAGTACCACGACCTTCGTCCGGCGCGGTCGCTGTTCACCCGTCTCGACACCGAACGGCTGGTCGACGAGGCCTCGGTGACCTCCGCCGTCGTGGACCCGCCGAGGTCGACGAGGGCCTGGTTCCGGGGGGAGTGCCTCAAGCGCTGGCCGGCGTCGGTGGCCACCGCCAACTGGGATTCCCTAGTGTTCGACCTCGGATCGGACCCCCTCCGGCGCGTCCCTATGATGGATCCGCTGAAGGGAACGGCGGAAGGTGTCGAAGCACTACTGGACAGTTGCGCGAGTCCGGCCGAACTCGTCGACCGACTGAGCAGTTGAGACCGAGACGCCGACGAGGATCACGAGGAGTGGAGCGATGGCAGAGCGAGAACTGAAGAAGAAGCAGCAGACAACCGAGCGGACCGACGAGGCCGTCGAGGAGGTTCCGGCCAACTCGGCGGCGGGCGAGAAGCTGAAGGCTGAGCTGGACGACCTGCTCGACGAGATCGACGAGGTCCTGGAGGACAACGCCGAGGAGTTCGTGCGCAACTACGTGCAGAAGGGTGGAGAGTAGCCCCGGTGAGCCTGCCCCTGTTCACGACCACCGAGGATCCCGGTCCCGACTTCGCCGGACTGATCCGCCGGCTCCGCGTACCTACCCACCCCCTCATCAGCGGTGCGCCTGTCACCCCAGCCGAGGGATACCGCCACGGAACGACGGTGGTCGCCTTGCGCTTCGCCGACGGCGTGGTCATGGCTGGCGACCGCCGGGCCACCGAAGGGCACGCCATCGCCCACCGTGCCATGGAGAAGGTGTTCCCGGCCGACCGCTTCTCGGCGGTGGCCATCGCCGGTGCCGCCGGGCCGGCCGTCGAGATGGTCCGGCTGTTCCAGACCCAGCTCGAGCACTATGAGAAGGTTGAAGGCGTGGTCCTGAGCCTCGAGGGCAAGGCCAACCAGCTCGGCCAGATGGTGCGCGAGCACCTGCCCATGGCCATGCAGGGGTTGGCCGTGGTGCCCCTCTTTGCCGGGTACGACCTGGCCCGCCGGACCGGTCGGATCTTCACCTACGACGTGACCGGTGGCCACTACGAGGAGACGGAGTTCAACGCCACAGGCTCCGGTGGACGGGACGCCCGCACCACCATCAAGCTGGGCTTCCGTGACGGGTTGGAACGTGACGTAGCCGTTGAACTTGCCATCCAGTCGCTCTACGAGGCGGCCGACGAGGACTCGGCTACCGGTGGCCCCGACCTCATCCGGGGCATCTACCCGCTGGTGGCCACGGTCACCGCCGAGGGTTTCAGCGCGGTGCCCGAGGACGAGGTGGCCGAGCGGTTCGCCAGCCTCATCGAGCGTCGCCGGACGGAAGGTCATCAGCCATGACCATGCCCTACTACGTAGCCCCCGAGCAGGTGATGAAGGACCGGGCCGAGTACGCCCAAAAAGGCATCGCCAGAGGTCGGTCCCTGGTGGCTGCCACCTACGACCAGGGCATCGTCATCGTGGCCGACAACCCGTCGCGGTCGCTGCACAAGATCAGCGAGATCTACGACCGCATCGCCTTCGCCGGGGTGGGGAAGTACAACGAGTTCGACCAGCTGCGGGTGTCGGGCATCCGCCATGCCGACACCAAGGGATACGCCTACAGCCGCGAGGATGTCGAGGCCCGGTCACTGGCCAACCTCTACGCCCAGTACCTCGGTCAGGTCTTCACCCACGAGATGAAGCCGCTCGAGGTGGAGATCCTGGTGGCGGAGTTGGGCAGCGGGCTCCGACCTCCGCAGCTGTACCACATCGCCTACGAGGGGACCATCACCGACGAGGACCGATTCGCCGTCCTCGGTGGTGAGACCGAGGCCATCGTGACCAAGCTCGACGCCGAGTGGTCGGCCACGTGGCTTCTGCCCGAAGCTCTGCGCTCTGCGGTGGGCGCCCTGGCCGGCACCGAGCGGACGTTGGGGGCGGACGACCTGGAGGTCGCGGTGCTGGCCGACGGCAACGGGCGACGGGCCTTCCGGCGCCTCGTCGACGAGGAGCTCGTCGCCCTTCTGGCCTGACTCCGCCCTGGTGCGGTGGACTGGCTGTGGGCCCCGGCGAGCGGGCTACGGGGGTGAACACTCGGTGACGGAACGCCCGCTGGCGCCGATCCGGGGCTGCGGCACGGTACCGTGCCGGTAATGGACAAGCGCATCTACGGCTTGGAGAACGAGTACGGGGTGACCTGCACCCTGCGCGGGCAGCGGCGCCTCAGTCCGGACGAGGTGGCCCGCTACCTGTTTCGCCGGGTGGTGAGCTGGGGCCGCTCCTCGAACGTGTTCCTGGAGAACGGGGCACGCCTGTACCTCGATGTCGGCAGCCATCCGGAGTACGCCACGCCCGAGTGCGACGACATCGCCGAGCTCGTCGCCCATGACAAGGCGGGGGAGTGGATCCTCTCCTCGCTGGTCGAGGGGGCCGAGGCTCGCATGCGTGAGGAGGGCATCCGCGGCGACATCTACCTGTTCAAGAACAACACCGACTCGGCCGGCAATTCCTACGGCTGCCACGAGAACTACCTGACCAGCCGGAGGGACGACTTCACCCATTACACCGAGGTGCTGATCCCGTTCCTGGTCAGCCGCCAGGTCTACGCCGGCGCCGGCAAAGTCCTCCAGACGGCACGGGGTGCGGTGTTCTGCCTCAGTCAGCGGGCCGAGCACATCTGGGAGGGCGTCTCGTCGGCCACGACGCGAAGCCGGCCGATCATCAACACCCGCGACGAGCCCCACGCCGACGCCGAGAAGTTCCGGCGTCTGCACGTCATCGTCGGCGACTCCAACATGAGTGAGTACGCCACCTTCTTGAAGATCGGGGCCACCAGCATCGTGCTGCGGATGCTGGAGGACCCCTCGACGGTCATGCGGGACCTGACGCTGGAGAATCCGATCCGGGCCATCCGCGAGATCAGCCACGACATCACCTGTCGCCGGCCGGTGCGACTGGCCAACGGCCGGGAGATGAGTGCCCTCGAAATCCAGGGGGAGTACCTCCAGCGGGCCGTCAAGTTCCGCGATCGCCACGGCCTGTCGGTCCAGGAGGACCGGGCACTCGGGATGTGGGAGCACTGTCTGAAGGGCCTGGAGGCCGACCCGTTGTCACTCCACCGCGAGTGTGACTGGGTGGCCAAGTACCGGCTCATCGAGGGCTACCGCGACCGCCACTCGCTGCCACTCCACAGTCCGACTGTTGCCCTGCTCGACCTGCAGTACCACGACGTGGACCGCAGCCGGGGTCTCTACTACCGGTTGCAGAGCCACGACCAGCTGGATCGGGTGTGCCGCGACATGGACATCGCCGAGGCCATGACGACGCCACCCCAGACCACCCGGGCCCGCCTGCGGGGCGAGTTCGTCAAGCGGGCCAAGGAGAAGCGCCGGGACTTCACCGTCGACTGGGTGCACCTCAAGCTCAATGACCAGGCCCAGCGGACCGTGCTCTTGAAGGACCCGTTCAAGTCGAAGGACGAGCGGGTCGAGAAACTCATCGCCGGGCTGTGACCGGTACTCCCACCCGCTCGGGAACGCGTACCCGTGTCGGCTAGCGTCGTTGCACTGTGCCGACCGATCCGACCGACTTCCCCCCTGCCGGACCCAGCCCCGATCTCGGGGTCGGCACCACTGTGGTGACCGAGGCCCCTGACACCGACACCGAGCAGCCGGGGGCCCTCGGCGAAGGCGGGTCCAAGGGTGGCGGCTACCGCTGGGTGATCGAGTGGGCCGTGATTCTGATGGCCGTCCTCCTGTGCACGGTCCTGTTGCGGACCTATGTGGTCCAGTCGTTCTTCATCCCGTCGCCCTCCATGGTCCCCACCCTCCAGGTGGGCGATCGGATCATGGTCAACAAACTCAGCTACGACCTCCACGACGTCCACCGCGGTGACATCGTCGTGTTCAAGCGCCCGCCGCTCGAACAGCAGGACTTCCCGGACCTCGTCAAGCGGGTCATCGGCCTACCCGGTGACACCATCTCCAGCCGGAACGGCCACGTGTACATCAACAACAAGCTGCTGCCCGAGCCGTGGTTGCCGAAGATCTCGTCGAGCTACACCGGCGCGCTGCCCGACGACCTGCATCAACAGTTCGACATGCCTGGCCCGGTCAAGATCCCGGCCGGCGAGTACTACGTCATGGGCGACAACCGGATCGACTCCGAGGACAGCCGGTTCTTCGGCCCGATCCCCAAGTCGTTGATCGTAGGCCGCGCCGTCGCCGTGGTGTGGCCCCTCAGCCAGGCCAAGGGGATCTGAACCGACCCCACGACAGCGGAGCCGGACCTCCGGTACGGCCTCTGCCTGACCAGCAGGTCAAGGCTCCGGACGGGCCGGGAGTGGACGTCAGCCCGGGTGCAGGCGTGGCGCAGCGATGATCGCGGCCACCCCCGGTACACTCGGCACGTGCCCTTCCTGAGCCCGGCCAAGCTCCTGGTCGTCCTGGTCGTCGCCATCGTGGTGCTCGGCCCGGACAAGCTGCCCAAGGTGGCGCGCCAGGTCGGGTCGCTGTGGGGTGACTTGCGGCGGTTGCGCGAGCGGCTCGAGACCGATGTCCGGGGCAACTTCCCAGACCTGCCGTCCACCGAGAAGATCACCCAGGCCGTGCGTTCGCCGCTCACCTTCCTCGACTCCCTGGCCGACTCCCACGCCGCCGACAACGAGGCGACGCCTCCGGCCCCAACCGGTGAACGACCACCGGACCCGGTGGGCGACGGCATCGTGGCATCGGGGGGCGCCAACCGCCCGATCGGGGCGGTCCAGGCCGACGAGGCCACAGCCGTACCCGGGGTGTCGATCAGTGACCCCCAGGGCACCGTCCACACCGTCCGGGGTGACACCCGCGGCGTGCCGGACGACCCCTCGATGAATTGAGCGTCGTGTCACGTACGACCTCCACCGTGGTGCGTTGACCGTGGCCATCTCGCTGAAGCGCCGCACCGACAGGCCGGCCCCGGACGCCATGACGCTGGTCGAGCACCTGACCGAGCTACGCCGTCGGGTGCTCATCTCGGTGGCCGCCTTCCTCGTCATGGGGGTCGTGGCCTTCCTGATCTACCCGTGGATCCTCAACTTCCTGCGCCACCCCTACTGCGAGGTGGCCCCGACCCACTGCGGGTTCTACGTGACGGGCCCGCTCGATGGGCTGGCCCTGCGGGTGAAGATCGCCGCCTACGGGGGAATCTTCCTGGCGTCGCCGGTCTGGCTATGGGAACTTTGGCGATTCATCACCCCGGGCCTCAATCCCAAAGAAAAGCGCTACGCCATCCCCTTCATCGTGGCCACCATCGGACTGTTCACACTCGGCGCCACGGTCGCTTTCGTGATCTTCCCGCACGCACTGCAGTGGCTCAACTCCATCGGTGGCCCGTCCCTCACCCAGATCCTCGACCCGATCAAGTATCTGAACCTCATCACGCTGTTGATGGTCGCCTTCGGGGTGACCTTCGAGTTCCCGGTGCTGCTGGTGTCCTTGGAGATGGCCGGCGTGCTGTCGCCTCAGCAACTCAGTTCGTGGCGCCGCTGGGCCATTGTCGGGATCGTGGTGCTGGCCGGGGTGATCACACCGAGCTCGGATCCGTTCTCCATGCTGGCCATGGCCATCCCGCTCTACATCTTCTACGAGCTTTCGATCATCATCGGCAAGCTCCTCCGACGATCGCCCGAGTGACACCGCCCGACCTGAGGTCGGACGAAGGCTCGAGGGCGCGCTTCGAGCGGAGCACCGGCGTCACCCTCGACCCGTTCCAGCACCGGGCCATGGACGCCATCGACCGGGGTGAGTCGGTCCTGGTGAGCGCGCCGACCGGCTCGGGCAAGACGCTGGTGGCCGACTACGCGGTGTCCAGGGCCCTCGAGGCCGGCGGCAAGGCCTTCTACACGACGCCCATCAAGGCGTTGTCCAACCAGAAGTTCGCAGAGCTCGGGGCCAGATACGGGGCCGACCGGGTGGGGTTGTTGACCGGCGACATCTCCCACCAGCCGTGGGCGCCGGTCGTGGTGATGACCACCGAGGTGCTGCGCAACATGCTGTTCGCCCGCTCGGCCCTCCTCGACGATCTGCAGGTGGTGGTACTCGACGAGGTGCACTACCTCCAGGACCCGTACCGGGGGTCGGTGTGGGAGGAGGTCCTGGTCCTCACCCCACCGGGCGTGGCATTCGTCAGCCTGTCGGCCACCGTCAACAACGCCAAGGACTTCGGTCGGTGGCTGACCTCGGTGCGCGGCACCACCCGGGTGGTGGTCGAGACCCACCGGCCGGTGACGCTGCACCACCACTACGCGGTGGCAGAACGAGGCCGCGACGGGGTGTCGGTGCTGCCTCTGCTCCGCAACGGTGCTGCAAACCCGGACGGGCTGAAGCTCGACGACCGGCGTCGACGGTCGAGCCACCAGCGGTTCCGCGCCCCGCGGCGTACCGAGGTCGTCGAGTATCTCCACGACGCCGGCATGCTGCCCGCCATCACCTTCATCTTCTCGCGGGCGGCCTGCGACGACGCCACCCGCCAGGTGGTTACCGAGGGCGTTCGGCTCACGACCGACGAGGAGCGCATCCGGATCCGGGCCCTGGTCGAATCCTCGGTCGAACGGCTGAGCGATGACGACCTACGCACCCTCGGGTACGGGGCATGGTCGGACGCGCTCGAGGCCGGGGTGGCGCCCCACCACGCTGGGCTGGTCCCGGCCTTCCGCCAGGCCGTCGAACGGTGCTTCTCGGAGGGGTTGCTCAAGGTCGTGTTCGCCACCGAGACGCTGGCGCTGGGCATCAACATGCCGGCGCGCACCGTGGTGGTCGAGCGGTTCGCCAAGTTCCGGGGCTCGGACACGTCGGCCCTGACCTCGGGGGAGTACCAGCAGTTGACCGGCCGGGCCGGCCGACGCGGCATCGACACGGTGGGCCACGCCTTTGTGCTGTGGAACCAGGCCACGACCTTCGGACTGGTGGCCCGCACTGCGGTGGCGCCCCCGCCGGACCTGGTGTCGTCGTTCCACCCAACCTACAACCTGGCCGTCAACCTCGTCCGCAGGTGGAGCCGAGAGGAGGCCCACGGGCTCCTCGAGTCCTCCTACGGGCAGTGGCAGGCTCCGCCGGGCTCCGAGTCGCTGGTCGCACAGTTGGACCGGCGCCTGGCCATCCTGGGCGACCGTCGCTTCGTCGACGGATGGGAGCTCACCGAGGACGGCCTCCGACTGGCCGGGATCTACCACGAGTCGGACCTCCTGGTGGCCGAGATACTGCGTGGCGGGCTGCTCGACGACCTGGAGCCTGCCCACGTGGCCGGTGTGGCCTCGGCGCTGACCTTCGAGGCCCGTCGGGCCGGCGACGACCCGCCGGTGCCCCGCCAGGCCCGGGTGGTCGAGCGGCTGGCCGCCGTCGAGGCCCTGGCCGCCGGCCTGCGGGCCGACGAGCGCCGGGTGGGCCTGCGCCGCACCCGTCGGCCCGACGGGGGACTGGCCCGGGCTGTGGTCGCCTGGGCATCCGGCGGGACCCTCGACACGGTGCTGCGTGACGCCGAGGTGGCTCCGGGCGACTTCGTGCGCAACGTGCGCCAGGTCATCGACCTGGTCCGCCAGGTCGGTCAGGTGGCCGAGTCCGCCGCCACCCGGGACAACGCCGATCTGGCCGTGTCCTTGCTCCGGCGGGGCGTGGTGGGGGCCGACGATCCGGCCGCCATGGGGTCCGCGCTTGACGGCCCGTCCCCGTCCTAGTGTCAGACAGGCATGTTCCCCTACGCCGTGGAATCGTTCAGTGCCGAGGAAGCCGACATCTTGCGGCGCTATGTCACCAATCTCGATCAGCCGGTCTTCGCGCTCGTCAACCTGCCCGAGGTGGTCAAGGGGGCCCTCTTCGCCCGGTACTCGCGCTCCCACAAGAGCCTGCGACGGCTGTTCCTGGACGAGTTCGTCGGTGAGCTCGATATCAGCGGCGACGCCTCCGTCGACGCCACCGTCGGACTGAAGCGGGCCGAGGAACTCTACGAGAAGGTCTTCTTCGAGTACGGCGACGACTCAGTAGCGCAGCTGGGCGGTGTGCACCTGGCCTGCGAGCAGGCGTCGAACGTCCTGACCAAAGTGCTCGAGTGGGGGCGACTGATGGCCTACCTCGAGCAGTCCACGCGTTACATCGCCTACAACCAACGCCTGTCGACCGGCCACTACCGGTATTTCCGCGATCCCGGCCTGCTCGACTCGCCGCTTGGCGCCCGCTACGTGGGCGACATGGACCGGATGTTCGACACCTACGGCGAACTCCTCGAAGAGGCTCAGGCCTGGCTGGCGGCCCGCCACCCCCGCCAGGACGGCGACTCCGATTTCGTCCACCGACAGGCCGTGCGGGCCAAGGGTCTGGATGCCCTGCGCGGGTTGTTGCCTGCCGGCTCGCTGTCCAACGTCGGCATCTACGGCTCCGGCCAGTCCTACGAGATGCTGCTGGTGCGGATGCGCTCCCACCCGCTGCCCGAGGCCAGGGTCTACGCCGACATGATGCTGGAGGAGCTGCGCAAGGTCATCCCCTCGTTCCTCCAACGGGTCGACCGGGCCGACCGGGGTGGGGCGTGGTCCGACTACCTCGTCGACACCCGGGAGCGGACCGGACAGGTGGTGGAGGAGCTCTTTCCCGACCTGGTCGGCCTCCCCGCCGTGGGCGCGGGCGGCCCGTCGGGGGCGGCCACGGTCGACCTGCTCGACTTCGATCCCGATGGCGAGGACAAGGTCATCGCAGCCATCGTCGGACCTCGCACGGCCCGTCCCGAAGCCGAGGTGCTCGACCGGGTCCGGCACCTCGGCGCCGAGGAGAAACGTTCGATCCTGACGGCCTACGTGGGGGAGCGGGCCAACCGGCGCCACCGACCAGGCCGGGCGTTCGAGCGCACCGACTACCGCTTCGACGTAGTCACCGACTACGGCGCCTTCCGCGACCTGCAGCGCCACCGGATCCTCACCATCGAGTGGCAG
>DATBZS010000025.1:0-20606 GCA_036513075.1 Acidimicrobiales bacterium | reverse complement strand
TGACCGCTCGAGGCGGGCTGGTCAGCCACGCCGCCGTGGTGGCCCGCGGCTGGGGCAAGCCGGCTGTCGTCGGGGCCGAGGCCCTGCGCATCGGGACCCACTCGTTCAGCGCCGGCGACGTCGAGGTCCACGAGGGCGACTGGATCTCGGTGGACGGCACCAACGGCACGGTCGTGGTCGGCAAGGTCGAGGTCTCCCAAGGGGAGACGCCGCCCGAGTTCGAGACAATCCTGGGTTGGGCGGACGAGATCCGGGCCGGGCACCTCGGCGTCCGGGCCAACGCCGACAACGGGCCGGACGCCACCAACGCCCGCCACCATGGGGCCGAGGGCATCGGCCTGTGCCGGACCGAGCACATGTTCCTGGCCGAGGACCGCCTGCCCGTCGTGCGCAGGATGATCCTGGCCGACACACCGGCCGAAGAGGAGCTGGCGCTCGAGGCCCTGCGGGTGGCCCAGAAGGCCGACTTCTACGAGATCCTCGAGGCGATGGACGGCCTGCCCGTGACCATCCGGTTGCTCGACCCACCGCTGCACGAATTCCTGCCCGACACCATGGAGCTGGCCATCAAGGAGGCCACCGTCGGCCTGACGGACGAGGAGTCCCAGCTGTTCGAGGCGGCCAAGACCTGGCACGAGTTCAATCCGATGCTCGGCACCCGCGGCGTGCGCCTCGGGGTGATCAAGCCCGGCCTCTATGCCATGCAGGTCCGGGCCCTGATGGAGGCCGCCCTCGACCGGGTGGATGCCGGCGGGCACCCCATCGTCGAGATCATGATCCCCCTGACAGTCACCCGGGAGGAACTGGCACTCGCCCGTTCCTGGGTCGAGACCGCCGTGGCGGCAACGCTCAAGGCCGGGTCGGACGCCAAGGCCAAGAAGGGCGCCAAGGGGTCCAAGGGCACCCTCGAGGTCCTCATCGGCACCATGATCGAGACGCCCCGGGCCGCCTTGCGGGCCGGTGAGATCGCCGAGGAGGCGGACTTCTTCTCCTTCGGTACCAACGATCTGACCCAGATGACGTTCGGGTTCAGCCGGGACGACGTCGAGGGCCGGATGATGTCGGCCTACCTCGAGCAGGGGCTGCTCAAGCGCAACCCGTTCGAGGTCATCGATCCCGACGGAGTGGGCGAACTGGTCCGGCTCGGCACCGAGCGGGGACGGGCCACCCGGCCGAGCCTGAAGGTCGGGGTGTGCGGCGAGCACGGCGGCGACCCCGAATCGATCGCCACTTTCGCGGCGGCCGGCCTTGACTACGTGAGCTGCTCGCCCTTCCGGGTGCCGATCGCCCGACTGGCGGCGGCCCAGGCCGTCCTGGCGGGGCACACCGCCGCCCGTGACAAGGTGACCGGTGCCGGCGCTGTCGCAGCCAAGACGGCCGCCACGAAGACCGCAGCCAAGAAGTCCCCGGTCAGGAAGGCCGCCGCCTCCCGCTGAGCCGCATGTCCGGTGGGCCCGCCCGGTCGAGACCGGTACCCGCCGACCGGACGGGGGTCGGCCGGGACGCGGTACCGTCATCGCCATGGGCATTCCCGACGAGGACGTGGCCCGGGTCCGGGCAGCGACGGACATCGTGGCCCTGGTGGGTGAGCACGCCGCGCTCAAGCGGGTCGGCCAGCGGTGGGTCGGACTGTGCCCGTTCCACACCGAGAAGTCGCCGTCATTCAGCGTCAACGCCGAAGCCGGCTTCTACTACTGCTTCGGGTGCCAGGCGAGCGGTGACGCCATCACCTTCGTGCGGGCCATGGAGCACCTCGATTTCGTCGACGCCGTGCGCCGCCTGGCCGACAAATCCGGAATCACCATCCGCGAGGACGGCAACGCCGGTAAGGACAACCAGAAGCGCAAGGTCTTCCTCGACGCCATGGAGCAGGCCACCGAGTGGTACCACCAACGGCTGCTGACCGGAGCGGACGCCGGCCAGGCCCGGGACTACCTGCGCAGCCGCGGCTACGACGGCGACGTGGTGCGGCGCTTCCGCCTCGGCTGGGCGCCCGACGGGTGGGACTCGCTGTGCACCGGCCTCCGATTGAGCGAGGACGTGGCCACCGGCTCCGGACTCGGCTTCGTCAACAAACGGGGCCGGCTGCAGGACGCGTTCCGGGCACGTGTGCTCTTTCCGATCTGTGACCCGTCGGGCAACCCGGTGGCCCTCGGGGGCCGTGTCCTGCCCGGCAGCAGCGACCCGGCCAAGTACAAGAACTCGACGGAAACGCCGATCTACTCGAAGCGCCGGACCTTGTATGCCCTCAACTGGGCCAAGCACGACATCATCGCCTCCGGTGAGGTGGTGGTGTGCGAGGGGTACACCGACGTCATCGGCTTCTTCGAAGCAGGGGTGTCCCGGGCCGTCGCCACGTGTGGCACCGCGCTGGCCGAAGAGCACGTGAAGCTGCTCAAGAACTTCGCCACCCGGGTGGTGTTGGCCTTCGACGCCGACGGTGCCGGGCAGTCGGCGGCCGGGCGATTCTACGAATGGGAGCGCAAGCTCGAGATCGACGTGGCCGTGGCCGCCCTCCCACCGGGTTCCGACCCGGCCGACCTTGCCCGGACCGACCCCGAGGCGCTCAGGGCCGCCGTCTCGGGGGCCAAACCGTTCCTTCAGTTCCGTCTCGAGCGGATCCTGGATGCCGCCGACCTGTCCACGAGCGAGGGACGGGTGCGGGCAGCCGACCACGGACTGGCCGCGGTGGCCGAGCACCCGGACGACCTGCTGCGCGACCAGTACGTGATGCAGGTGGCCGAGCGCTGCCGGCTCGAGCCTGCCGCCTTGCGCGACCGCCTCGAGCGGATCCGCCGGGAGGGACCCCGCACCCCACCGGCCAAGGCCGAGCGGGCGCCGTCACGGTCGGGCCCACCGACCGACGACCGCGATCCCCGCGGCTACGACGGACCCGACGACCCGGGGTCCGAGCCGGAGTGGGACGAATGGGACGGTCCGGGACCCGAAGGAACGGCGCGCCGGTCGACCACGGCCGAGTTCCGACCGGGGCTCGAGGCACTGAGGCTGGCTATCCACCGGCCCGAGGCGGTGGGCGACCGTCTCGAGCCCGCCTTGTTCTCCGACCCGGTGCAGCGGGCCGCGTTCCTCGTCCTGGTCGAGTCCGACGACCTCGGCGAGGCCATCGACGGGGCATCGGGACACGTGCAGGCCCTGTTGGTCCGACTCACGGTCGAGGAGCCCCGCGCTGAGCCCGACGAGGTGGTGGCCCAGCTCGTCCGCGACGCCGTCCGCCGCGAGCTCCCGGTACTCACCGTCGAGGCCCGGACATCCGACCGGGCCATGCAGGAGGCCGCTGAGGTGGCCCAATGGCTCCAGGACCTGGACCGATCGGACACAGCAGCGGAAGCGTCCCGTCGGTTGGTAGCGTGGCTGTTGGTGAGGGCACAACCGAACGGTTCCGGGCAAGTGGCATGACGGCCAAGAAGGTGGTCGCCCTGTACCCGGCGGCACCCGCCCCAACCGACGGCCTCGGCGCAGCGTCGGTCGACGAACTGTCCGCACCGCTCGACGACGCACTCATCGGTCCGGTTCTCGACACACTCCCCATCGAGGAGTTCAACACCCTCATCGCCAAGGGCCGGCTGGCCGGCGGGCTCACCCAGGACGACGTGGTGGGGGTGCTGCGTTCGGTCGAGCTCAGCGCCGACCTCATCACCGGCGTGGTGGAGCGCATCCGGGCGGCCGGTATCGAGTTCACCTACGACTCGGGCGAGACGACCATCGTGCCCATGGCCCCACTCGACGGATCGGTCGAGACAGTTCCCCTCCTGGTGGCCGTACCCGTCGTGGCCGACAGGGTGACGAAGGCTCCGGCCAAGCGGTCCCGCCCGTCACGGGCTGCGGCCTCGAGCGGGTTCTCCGAGTCGGACAGCTTCCGCGGATCGGCCGCCGACCCGGTACACATGTACCTGAAGGAGATCGGCAAGGTCAAGCTGCTCGACGGCGCTCTCGAGGTCGAGCTGGCCGAGCGGATCCTCGCCGGCACCGAGGCCGAGACCCGGCTGACCGACGACGAGGTGCTGAACATCCGGTCGGGGTCCGAGCGCCGGGCCGACCAGCGCCTGGTGCGCCAGGGCCACGAGGCCAAGGAGGCCCTCATCGAGGCCAACCTCCGCCTGGTTGTGTCCATCGCCAAGCGCTACCGCAACCGGGGCCTCGCCTTCCTCGACCTGATCCAGGAGGGAAACCTCGGCCTGATGCGGGCCGTCGAGAAGTTCGACCACACCAAGGGCTTCAAGTTCTCCACCTACGCCACCTGGTGGATCCGCCAGGCCATCACCCGGGCCATCGCCGACCAGGCCCGAACGATCCGGATCCCGGTCCACATGGTGGAGACCATCCACAAGGTGGTCTGGGCCCAGCGCCAGTTCCACCAGGAGATCGGCCGTGAGCCCACCACCGAGGAGCTGGCCTCCCAGGTCGACATGTCGGTGGAGCGGGTGCGGGAGATCCTTCGCATCAACCAGGACACCATCTCCCTCGAGCAGCCGATCGGCGACGAGGAGGACTTCAGCCTGTCCGACATCATCGAGGACCGCGAGGCGGTGGTGCCCGGCGATGCCGCCACCCGACTGATGCTCGACGGCGCCCTGCGCGACGCTCTCGGCCACCTCACCCCCCGCGAGCAGGATGTCGTCCGGCTGCGCTTCGGCCTCGAGGACGGCAAGATCCGCACCCTCGAGGAGGTCGGTAAGGCGTTCGGGGTGACCCGCGAGCGGATCCGCCAGATCGAGGCCAAGACATTGGCCAAGCTGCGCCGGCCCGAGTCGGCTCAGCTGCTCCGCGACTACCTCGAAGAGGCCTGACCCCGACCGACGTCGCACCCGGATACCACCTGGTGTCCCTCCTCAGCCGTTGAGGCGACCGACGACCGCCCTCGGGTCGCCGTCCCCGTCGGTGAGCACCGAGACCTCCTCGTAGCCGGTGGATGTGAAGAGATCGCCGGCGGCGCGTATCTGGTCGCCGCCCACCTCGAGCAGGAGCCACCCCCCGATTCGGATCCACCGGGTACTGTGCGCGACCACGTCTCGAACGACGTCCAGGCCGTCGGTCCCACCGTCGAGGGCGGCCAGCGGTTCGAAGGCCAGGACGTCGCGGGGGAGCAGGTGCAAGGCGTCGGCGGGTACATAGGGGACCACGCCGACCACCACATCGACGGCTGCAGCCATCGCTTCCGGCAACGGGTCGAACAGGTGTCCCTCCCGGACGTCGACCCCGTTCGAGCGGGCACAGGCCACGGCCCGGACCTCGATTTCGGTGGCCACCACGCGAGCCGACGGGTGTCGCTCCTGGAGCACCCGGGCCACCGCCCCCGACCCGGTGCACAGATCGACGGCCGTTCCGTCGTCGGGGAGCAGTTCGGCGGCCCGACGGGCCAGCGTCTCGGACTGCCAGCGGGGAACGTAGACGCCGGGGGCCACTACCACCTCGACGCCGCAGAAGGTCGTGGTGCCGGTGATCCAGGCAATCGGCTCCCCGGAGGTCCGCCGGGCCACCAGGGCATCGAGCGCGCCGTCGTCCGGGGCAGCTGCCAGCAATTCGACCGCCTCCTCGTCGGCAGCTACGCAGCCGGCGGAGGAGAGGGCGCGGGCTACCCGTGCGAGCCTCGGGTCCGGCGGGAGTCCCCCCGAGGGTGCCGGTGGGGAGGGAGGAGGGCTCAGCCGGCCAGCGAGCTGCGCTCGTTGATGACGGTGGCCAAGTCACTGGTCATCTCGACCACCAGGGCGTCGGTCGCCTCTTCGCCGTCGCGCCAGCCGCCGAGGACCCCGAGGGCGTCCCGGGCCCGCACGACGGTGAGCACCACGACGGCCCGGGCCTTGGCCCCGAAGCCCGACCGGGTGGCCGGGGAGCGAGGGCGGACGGTGGAGCCGTCCGGCGACACCACCCGCAACCGGGTCCGGCGTGAGCGGGCGATCCCGACGATGAACCCGGTGGCAATGGCGGCGGCGGCGGCGATGCGGAGCTTCACGGTCGCCATCATGACGCGGTTCGCCGTTCCGTGCACCTGCGATTCTCGGAGCCACGGGGACCGGCTAATCTCCTCTGGCACGCCGGAGCCGTCCCGAGGGTCGACGAGGCGTGGCGGGACTGTTTCCGGGGTAGCTCAATCGGCAGAGCATCTGACTGTTAATCAGAGGGTTGTGAGTTCGAGTCTCACCCCCGGAGCCAGCAGCGGAGGGGCGGACCACGTGCCGCCGCCTATGGTCCAGACCACGAGGTACCCGATGCCGACAGACGACCGCTGCCCCACCTGCGGCCATCCCGGCATCCACCGGGGTGGGGGACAGGACAGCTCCCGGTGTGACGACTGTGACCGTTGCTGGGCCGAGCGCCAGCAGCACGAGCGCCCACCCCATCACAATTGAGCCCGGTCCGGTCGGAGTCCCGGCTCCTGGCCGCGGGACCGCGGTCATGAGCAGAAACGTGGCCTTCGCCACGGCACCGCCCGAGCACCTCGGCGCCGACGACGCCGACCGGCCATTTCACGAGCGCGCCTGTGCATCGATGGGCATCGACCTCGACCACTGTGTCTGGTCCGACCCCGAAGTGCCTTGGGCCGACTACGACCTGGTGGTCGTGCGGTCCACCTGGGACTACCTGGAGCACCTCGAGGAGTTCCGCGATTGGCTGCACCGGGTCGGCGCCCTGGGCACGCTGCACAATCCGGCCCCGGTGATCTCCTGGAATCTCGACAAGCGGTACTTGCTCGATCTGTCCGCCGCCGGAGTGCCGATCATCCCGACTGCGGTCTGCAACACGGCCGACGAAGTCACCGGTGCACTGGCCGTCGGCCACGGTGAGGTGGTGGTGAAGCCGGCGGTGTCGGCTGGGAGCCGCCTGACGGGGCGGTTCGCCCATGGGGACCCGACGGCAGCCGCTCTGGCCACCGAGATCCTCGCCACGGGGACCCGGGTCCTGGTCCAGCCGGCTGTGGCTTCGGCGGCCACCGAGGGCGAGGTCGCCGTCCTGGTGTTCGGCGGCGTGATCTCCCACACCGTCCGCAGGGGACCGAACCTCGTCCTGGGTGGAGCCCTCGTCGAGGGAAGCTACGCCGAGCGGCTGGCGCCCGAGGTGCTGACGCCGTCGCGTCGGGAGGTGGTGGAGACGGCGTCGGCCACCGTCGCACAACTGGTGGCCGAGCGCTTCGGGGTGGCCGAGCCACTCCTCTACGCCCGGTTCGACCTCGTCACCCTGGACGACGGCTCCGACGTGGTGCTCGAGGCCGAGTTGGCCGAGCCGGCGTTCTTCTTCGACATCGACCCGGGGGCCGCTGACCGGTTTGCCGGCGTGTTGGCCGGCCGGCTGGGGGCAGCAACCGGTTAGAAGGACCGGTTCTGCCCGGCCCATGGTGGCTGCGCCGGGGTGGAACAGCCAGAATGCCCCGGTGGAGTCGAGCCCGACCGAGGTCCTGGATATCCCGCAGGCCGGTGCCGACGGGAGTACGACCGACGGTGCCGAAGGGACGCAGTCCGAGAGGACGGAAGGGACGCGGGCCCGGTCGGACACCTGGCTGCGGATGGTGTGCCACCTGTCCGCCGAACTCCCGCTGGTGGTGTTCCTGGTCGTGGAGCTGGCCAAAGGGTGGCGCCCGCTGTTCGACAACGCTGGACTGACTCTGCGCAGCTACCAGGTCTTCTCCTCCCATTCGCCACTGGTCGGCCACCAGATGGCGGTATCGGTGGGGTCCCACGCCGTCTTCGGTCCCGGGCCGTTGCAGAGCTGGATCCTGGCCGTGCCGGTGCGGATCGACCCGGCACAGGGTGCCCAGTGGGGGTCGGTGCTGGGGGCGGTCGCAGCTATTGCCCTGGCCGTCGAGGCCTCGTGGGCTGTCGGCCGGTGGCGGGGATCGGCGACGGTGGCCGGCTGTGTCCTGGTGTTCGCCCTCGTACGTCCTGAGGTCGTCCTCGACCCGGTGTGGAACGTGTGGTTCGCCGCCCTGTTCTTGGTGCCGACGTACTGCACGGCCCTGGCCGTGGCCACCGGACGGATGCGGTGGTGGCCGTTCACCGTGGTCGCGGCCACTATGGTCGTCCAGAGCCAGGCCGCCTTTGGACCGCCGGCCATCGCCCTCTGCCTCGTCGCCCCGATTCTCGGCCTCATCTCCCGGCGACGCTCGCCGGGCCGGACGGGTGGCGGCTGGCTGATCACCGGTCTGGCGGCGGGAGTCGTGGTCTGGGCCGCCCCGTTTGTCCAGGAGCTGACGCACCACCCGGGCAATCTCACGCTCCTGATCCGGGCGGCCGGGTCGGGACCGACCATCGGCACCACCGGCGGGCTCCGGGCGCTCGGTGGTGCGACCCGGATACTGCCGGAGTGGGTCCACCCACTGCCGACCGGGAGCGGTCTTGCCCGTTTCTTCGGGGTGGTCGGGTTGGTCAATGGTCCCGAGTGGTGGAGCCTGGCGGTCCTCGGGCTGCTGGCCGTGGTGGGGGTGGTCGCGGCCCGGGCCGGGCGCTCCACCCTGGCGGTCCTGTGCGTCCTGACCCTGGTGCTGGCCGTGGGAGCGGTGGCGACGGTGGCAACGATCCCCATGTCGCAGTTCCTGGTGCTCGGCTACCTCGGGGTCGTACTCGCCCCGGTCGGCCTGATCGTGTGGGTGACGTTCGTGTGGGCGACGTCTGAGGTGATCCTCGTCGTGGCCCGGCACTGGCGGAGTACACGGGTCGATGAGGTGTCGCCGGCCGTCGTCCGGTGGGCACGCGTTCCGGCCGCGGTCGTGCTGGTCGCGCTGTCGATCTGGCTGGTGGTCATCGGGCTCGGCCAGATGGACGGCACTGCGCCCACCCTGGCGGGATGGTCGGCCGTCCGGGCCACCGACCAGGCGTCGACGGACGCCGCCCGGGTGGCTCCCCGTGGCCCGTTCCGACTGCAGATGGACGCCCCGTCGACCGCCTTTACCGTCGCCGTCGAGACCGGCATCGCCTACCAACTGGTCACCCGAGGCCTCGATCCCCGGCCGACCACGGTCATCGGCTATCCGACATTCGGCCGCCCACCGGCCGACGGACCGACGGTGGTCGTCGTGCTGCCGGGTCCCGGCCGCCCGGTCAGCGCCCGCCTCGAGTCAGGGTCGTGATGCGTAGTCCGGGGTCCTCACCCGGACCGCGGGTACGCTGCCAGCCCGAGGTGCCCGACGGTGACGACTCGGGTCGTAACCACCCGGGGCAGTAGCTCAGTGGTCAGAGCAGGGGACTCATAATCCCTCGGTCGCAGGTTCGATCCCTGCCTGCCCCACCGAATTCATCCGACCACGTTCTCGACTATGAACGGTCTCTAGCGCGACGGTCGCGACGACCACGAAGACCGATGCAGCTGAGCAGAATGGTCAATCGCCGCGGAAGTCTGCAACCGCGGCTATGTAGTCAGCGACTCGATCGACCGGGATCCCGTAGGAGGTTGCAATTTCGGGCACCGTCATCCCTTCATCGATTGCGGCCGCGATTACGGTCTTCCGGACTTCACGTCGCACCGAGTAGAGGTGCTGCATGTTCTCCTCGGCGGCCCTCCGTTCCTTGATTGACGGAACTGCCGCGATTGTCTCCTTGATCGTCATACCGTCATCGATGGATTCGAGTGCGAGAGCCAGCAGTCCCTCATTGATCTCCAGGTGCCTCCGTAGTTCCACCGTGGCGTCGGCCAGATCTGCGATGGCCTGACGTGCTGCAGCGCGAGAGCGGTTCACACGTCGAGCCTACGACTCTTGGGTTCGTCGGCCGCTCCCGGGTAGGCACGTTCAGTCAATTACGAGGGACAATCGGAAATCTCTCAAGTTCGGATCGAATTGGACGATGACGCGAGTGGGAGTTGCTTGAGCCGGTCCTAGGTTCGAGGTCGAGTTCGGGCACTTCCTATTGCCATAGTCCCCGGTTTGTATGGGGTAGCACTTGGAGAAGTCCCCCGGCTGCCCCCTGGGGGACTTCTTCGCGTCAGCACTGGCCACCTCATCGATCCGACAACACCGACAGATTCGGATACGCACGAACTCCGGCCGGCCGGTCCGTTACTCCGTCTGACGGAGTGGCGCGACACAGTCAATTCGTCTTACGTCGCGGCGGCATCGCAGGTCACGCTTGCGAACTGGCCCGTCGAAGTGCGAGTCGACAACAGCTGCCCGTCAACCGTGATCGAACAGGTCACCGTGCTGCCGGTCACGATCGTGGCACTCAGGTTGTAGATGTTGAAGATCCCCGATCCAACGATCGTCTTGGTCCAGGGAAGTATCTGATCCGTAACCTGCGCAGATCCCGAGCTTCCCGACGTAAAGCTGTCGTAGGTGATGTCGACCCTGCCGTCGCCCGTCACCGCATAGATCACGGTGTGCTTCTTCTTGTTGAGGTGGTTGACGGCGACGGAAGCTGCGGTGACCAGTGCGGCGCATCCGGCGAAGAGGATGACCACGGCGATGAGGAGCCAGAACCACACCCGCTTGTAGAAGGGCTTAATGACCTTCGCAAAAGACCCTGCGAGCCGAGATCATCGGGAACCCAGTCGTAGCCTGGTCGCCTGTGGAAAAGAGTCCGCGCGGTATTACGCGAAGGTCATTAGTCGGCAGTAGATCTGCTGATGGCGGATGAACGGGTGGCGGGGGAGGGGCCTGGGCGGGCTGTGGTGCGTACCACTTGCCGTCGCTTGCCTGCCACCATCCCGGCCCCTGCGAAACATCGCTCATCGATCGATCCTCCACCTGGGGGACCGATCCGCGCCGGTCGCCAGCGAAGGTCTAGCCCACGGTGGCGACCACGCACCGGATGTCGTGGGCACTACGTGTTGCCAGGACTGTTGAACGTCCGCCTGGCATTCCCCAGGCGATGGCGTTGAGTTCGGAGGTCGCAGGAGCCTGCAGGTTGGCGGCCGGTCCGCCAATCAGCAGGGCACTCCGTCGGCGTCAACCTTCGATCGCCAGCTGACCCGTCTCGGTGAGCCACGCCAGGGTGTCCCGGAAGGTCTCGAGCGTGGGACGGTAGGCGATGCCGAGTTCCCGCATGGTCGCGGTGTCGTCCGCCGGCCGGCCGGCGTTCATCACCACGGCCGCCTCCACCGACAGCGGGGGCAGCCCCTCCCGGCCGTCGTCGCGCTGCTCGTCGAAGCGCTTCCCGAGGTCGATCATGGCCTCGGCCGTGATCTCGGTGAACGGGACGGTCCTTCCCGCGGCCTCGCTCAGGACCGAGGTCCACTCCTCCCAGGTCACGTAGTTGCCGGACACCAGGTAGCGCCTCGGGCCGCAACCGGACTCGAGGGTCCGGGCGATGACGAGCGCCACGTCACGCACGTCGACCACGCCCAGCCCGCCAGGAGGTGCCACCATGCCGGCTCCCAGCGCGCCGATCAGGGCGGCGAAACTTCCATCCACGTGCGGGCTGTGCGGTCCGTAGACACCGCTGACCACCAATGTGGTGACCGGTGCCCCGTCGGCCTGGAGGCCCTGGACGAAGCGGTCTATCTCCGCCTTCTGCGCTCCGTAGGTCGAGAGCGGATCGGCCAGGGGGCTCTCGGTGGTGATCACCGGGTCGGGGGAGGGCAGGTGCACGGTGATCGACGAGGTGTAGACCACCGGGTCGAGACCGCGTGCCACCGCACTGCCGATCACGGCGCGGGCTCCGTCGACATTGGTCGTCCCCGTCGGGCCATGTCCCCCGCCGACGCCGATCTCAGCCGCGCAGTGCACCACCGCGCCGCAGCCGTCGAGAGCGGCATTGACTGATTCCGGCACCGTCATGTCGCCCACGGTGATCTCGTCGGCCACGAGGCTGAGGGGCCCGAGCACCGCTGGCACCCGGGCCGGGTCGCGGGCGAGGATTCGGACAGTATGACCGTCCCGTTGCAGGGCACCCACCGTGTGGGATCCGACGAAGCCGGTCCCTCCGGTGACGAGGACCCTCATCCGTCGTCGTCATTCCCGGTCAGCGACTGCCCGAACGTCTGGAAGTCAATGGTGATGAAGAGCACCTCGGTCGATGCCACGACGACGCCGTCGGCTAGGCACTCGCCGGTCACCCGGAGTTTGCGTCCCTCGTGGCTGACGATGCGGGCCCGGAACTCGAGGGGGGTCTCGATCGGGACGGGTCGGTGGTAGCGGACGGTGATCTCGCCGGTGTAGGCGGCGGTCCGGGCCAGGGGTAGGACGAAGGCGGTGAAGTCGTCGAACAGGGCCGCCACCATGCCTCCGTGAGCCCGGCCGGGTGCCCCCTCGTAAGCGGTACCCAGGGTGGTCCGGACCACGACCTCGTCGTCGACGATCTCCGATGTGAAGTCGGCGGAGATCGGGTTGGTGGTGCCCCCGACCGCCCGGTCGGTCATCGGGTTGACCGGGGTCGGCCGGTCCTCGTCGTCCTCGTCACCGGCGAAGATGCCATCGACATGGGCGGCCAGCAGCGCCGCACGGTCACGTCGTTCGCCGGTGCGGAGTTCGTCGATGGCCCCACGGGAGAACTCGGTGATGCGTCGGAGGAGGTCCTCCTCGGTGTCGTGGGCGACGAAGGCGTCATTGAGGCTCCGCAGTGCCACGGCGGCTTCGAGTCTCGGATCGTCGGTGGAGTCTGCCATCAGCGCAGATTGGTGCACCCACGCGCCACCTGCAATTCCGCGGGTCGGTGCTATCCTGGTGTAGCAGAGTGCAACAGAACGAGGAGGCAGCTATGGCCACGACGTCACCCACCCGCATCGACGACGATCTCTTCGCCTCGGCCAAGGCCGTTGGCAAGGTGATGAGCCGCAGCGCCTCCCAGCAGGTCTCCCACTGGGCCCGGATCGGTCGCGAGCTTGAAGCGGCGGCCAGCGTGTCGCAACGGGCCATCGCCGAGGTGCTGGCCGGCGAAGCCTCCTACGACCGGTTGACGGCCGAGGAGCAGGCCGTGATCCGGGCCGAGTGGAGCGAGCGGATCGACACCCGCATTGCCTCGCTCGACCTGGCCCGGTTGTTCGCCGCCGAAGGCCGGTCCTTCGTGGAGCTCGACGACGATGGCGCGGTGGTCCGCCGCACCGTCGCGGGAGATCCGACCACCACCGCCGACTGAGGGTGCCGGACCCGGTCGTCCACCTCCTCGCTGGGCCCAACGGATCGGGGAAGACCACTTTCTACGAGCGGGTCCTCCACCCGGTCACCAACCTGGACTTCGTCAACGCCGACCACATTGCCGCCGCCACCTGGCCCGGCGCCGAAGCCGAGCACGCCTACGAGGCCGCCGCACTGGCCGCCGAGCAACGGAGCCGGCTCATGGCCGCTGGGGTCTCGTTCGCCACGGAGACGGTCTTCTCCCACCCGTCCAAGCTGGAGTTGCTGCAAGCCGCCGCGGACGCCGGCTACCACGTCAACCTGCACGTGATCGCGGTGCCCGTCGAGTTGGCCGTGGCCCGGGTCACCGAACGCGTCCGTCACGGCGGCCATGCCGTCCCCGAGATCAAGGTGCGCGAGCGGTATGCCCGGTTGTGGGGCTACGTGTGCCAGGCCGTCGACCTGGCCGACGAGGCCCACGTCTTCGACAACTCCCGTGCCGCGACCCCGTACCGGGAGATCGCCCGCTACCGCGACGGACACCTGGTCGGCGCAGCCAACTGGCCCGGGTGGATCCCCGAGGTCCTCCGTGCCCTGGATCGCTGAGATCGAAGCCAGGCCTCGAGTCGGGAGCTCAACGGCTTGTGTTCGCCGGACGGACCGTCCTGTGCTGAGCCACTGCGCTCCTGATGGCGAAACCTGGATGTCGGCCAGCGGAGCTACGCAGCGCCGTGGGATATCTAGAAGGCCGAATGGCCGGCTCAGGCCTCCGGCCCCGGCGCCTCGCCGCTGTGGCCATTGTCCGGGGCAGATAGGGCGATCGGCGCAGATGGTGTAATCGGTGTCTCGGGTGTCGGTGGGGCGATCGGTGCTTGAGGTGTCGGCGGGGCGACCGGTGCCTGGGGGGCCGGGTACGCCGGCGCCTGTGGGTAGGCCGGCGCCTGCGGGTAGGCGGGTCCTTGCGGGTAGCCGGGCGGCTGCGGATAAGCAGGCGCCTGCGGATAGCCCGCCTGTTGCGGAGGTGGCGGGTAGGCCGGTGGTTGGGGGGGCCAGGACTGCTGGGGATAGCCGGGCTCGGGGTAGGCCCCCGGATAGGGGGGCGGCACGGGCTGACCCGGGTAGGCGGGCGGCGGTCCGTAGCCCGGCTGGGGTGCCGGGGGCCAGGTGGCGACCGGTGCGGACCCACCGACGACGGCACCTGCGCCGACCAGTACGCCGGAGTCGTGCAGCCCGAGTGGGGTGTAGGACGGCTGGTCCTGCCCTTCGTCGTCGGATGTCCCGCTGTCGCTGTCGCCGGTGCGGGGCTTGCGGAGCACCCAGAACAGGCCCGCCCCCGACACGACCAGCGAGATCACCAGAATGGCCAGCGAGGCCAGGCCCCGGCGGTCGGCCAACGACTGACACTGCTGGATGAATGTCTGCCACTGGTGGTGGGCGGTGGCGTTGGACGTCGGCGGCTCGGGCCCGGCGCCGATCGTTCCCGGCTGAGCCAGTGCCTCGAGAGCTGTCTCCGACGCCGTGCTCGGACCGCACGTGCCCCCGATGGCCGGCGCAGGCAGGGCGGTGAGCATCCCGGCCGCGGCGAAGGCGACGCCGAAGCAACCCAGGAAGACGAAGAGAATGATCAGGAGGACGCGGGTGGGCGACTGCTTCATCGGTGATCCTTTCGAACGAACGCGATCGTAGCCAGCCGAGCGCCGTTCGTGGCCGCGGCCCGTGGATCTTCACCTGATCCCGGCACGGTGCACGCCCGGTTCCGGAGCCCGCGGGGGTCCGGGCTATCGTCGGTTGCCACCAGGGCCGGGCCCGGGGGCCGAGCCCCGCCGACCCTCACGTGCACGACAGGAGAGCCATGGACATCGAGCAGTTCTACAGCGCCGACGAGCGCCGCCGGCAGTCAGCCGAGGTCGAGTTCGGGAACAACTGGTTCGACGCCAAGGGCAGCCGGTACGAGCTCAGCTGGGTCGAGGACACCGGTGAGCTGTACGCCATGCTCGAGCTGACACCCGAGGCCGGCTCCTGGACGCCGTTCGGCGACGTCGAGGTGGAGGACGTGAAGGTCGACACCCTGGTGGTGACCGTTCTCGGTACCTTCGCCACCCAGGCCGAGGTCGAGGCGCTCCTCGACGGCTGGGCCGGCCACATGGCCGAGCCCGACGGCGTCCACTGGGTGGCCGAACGCCTCCAGTCCGCCGGCGTTGCCCGGCCGACGCTGGACTGAGCGGACGTACCTGATGGACGTGGTGGTCGATCTCGGCTCGGGCCGCGTGTCGCTCGAAGGTTGGGAGACCGTCACCGAACTCGCCGTCCAGGTGGACGGGGGCCCGATGGGTGGACCGGACGCCGAAGACGAGCGCGCCCTGGTGGCCGCGCTGGCCGAGGCCGGTATCGGCCGGGCCGGACCGGACGGCGACGCCCTGGTTCCGACCCAGGTCCTGAAGCGGCTGGCCGGGGATGCGGCGGCCGCCGACGGGTACGAGCTCGACTCGGGGTGGGACGAGGGGTTCGACGGCATGCTGGCCCATGCCGGCACCGAGGGATGGATCGATGACGATGGCGCCATCCGGGCCCATGTCGAGTGGAGGGATGCCTGATGCGGTTCTCGTACGCGGAGTCGATGGTCGACCCGACCTACTACCTGCCCCTGGCTGTGGCGGCCGAGGAGGCCGGCTATGACTCGATGGTGGTGCCCGACAGCCTCTGCTACCCCGAGGTGTCGGACTCAACGTACCCATTCAACCCCGACGGCTCCCGGGAGTTCCTCGACGACAAGCCCTTCATCGAGCCGTTTTCGCTGATCCCGGCCATGGGTGCGGTGACCGAGCGACTGCGCTTCGTCACCTTCGTGCTGAAGCTGCCCATGCGCCACCCGCTGATCGTGGCCAAGCAGGCCACCTCGGTGGCCGTGCTGACCGGTAACCGCCTGTCCCTCGGCGTGGGCGCCAGCCCCTGGCCCGAGGACTACGAGCTGGTCGACGTGCCGTGGGAGGGACGCGGCAGGCGCATGGACGAGGCCATCGACATCGTGCGGGGCCTGTCGGCCGGCGGCTACTTCGAGTACCACGGCGAGTGCTACGACATCCGCTCGGTGAAGATGAGCCCGGTACCGTCCGAGCCTCTGCCGATCCTGGTGGGTGGGCACGCCACCCCGGCGCTGCGCAGGGCCGCCAAGAGCCATGGCTGGCTCCACGGCGGAGGCGACCCGGTCGACCTACCCGGACTGCTGGCCAAGCTCAGCGAGCTGCGCAAGGAGGAGGGTACCGACGACAAGCCCTTCGAGGTGCATGCCATCTCGGTGGACGCCTTCTCCCTCGACGGCATCCACCGCCTGGAGGAGATGGGGGTCACCGACGTGATCGTCGGCTTCCGCTGGCCCTACGAGGTTGGCCCGGACACCGAACCGCTCCCGGCCAAGCTGGACAACCTCCGGCGGTTCGCAGACGACGTGATCGCCAAGGTGGACCGGTGAGCGACGAGCCTGGGGCCCGGCCGACCGCACGTGAGCTGGGCCAGGCCTCGATGGCCGCCGTCGAGGCGGGGGACCGGGAGGGTTGGCTGGCTCTGTTCAGTGTCGACGCCGTGGTCGAGGACCCGGTCGGGCCATCGATGTTCGACCCAGAAGGGACGGGCCACCGCGGGCGCGACGGTATCGCCGCCTTCTATGACAACGTGATCGGGGTCAACGAGTCGATCCGGTTCGCCATCCGGGAGTCGTTCCAGTGCGGCGACGAGGTGGCCAACGTCGGGACCATCCGGATCAATTTCGCGGCTGGCGGCGCCGTCGAGGTCGACGGCGTCTACTGCTACCGGGTGTCGGCCGACGGGAAGCTCGGGGGGATCCGGGCCTACTGGGAGGCCGATCAGATTCGCAGCGTCAGGTAGCCGCCGCTGCGGCGACGGCGCACCGCTCCCGCCTGGCCTGTCCGCCGCCGGACCTTCCGGGGCGGCAGGTTCGTTCGACCCGGGGCTTCAGGCGGTGAAGCCGTACTGCTCGTGTGCGCCCATCACCGCGCATTCGAACATGCCGTAGCCGACCTTGCCGTCACAGGTGAATCTGGCGGCGTACTCGGTCAGGCCCCAGTCTGAGTACGAGGGGTCGGCCGGTGGGACCTGCTGGCCCTGGACGACGAGATCGCCCTGGTACATCCCGTGTTTCCAGTCCGGCTCGAGCCCGTATCCGCTGCCGAGCAGGAGCGGGAAGGCCAGCAGCGTCTCGACCTCGACCTCGGCCGTTTTCTTTCCGTGGGGCCCGAAGTAGGACAGGGTGGCGCCGGTCACCGTCCGGCTGCCCGGGGCGAAGCGCAACTCGTGCTCGGGACGGCCCAGCCACTCCGCCTCGCGTCCCGAACCGACCGGGAACACCCGATGGGCGTCCTGCATGATCCGCTCGCCGCTGGAGCGCTCCTGAATGATGGTCACCATGGCGTGGTCGTCGAACCGCACCGGCGCGTAGACCCAGAAGAACCCGAACGAGGTGTCGGTCACCCGGATGCCGGGGTGCTCGGACTCGCCCACCGGGCGGATGCCCCACGAGCGGTCGCGTGAGCCCCACCACTTGTCGGGGGTGAGGGCGATCTCGCGCTCGCCCACCTTGAGGGTGCCACTCCAGCCCCCCACCTGGGCGAAGCGGGTCGAGTCGAAGGTGACCCGGGAGAACTGGCGGTCGAAGTGGCGGGCTTCGAGGTGAGCCTCGCAGAACCCATTGTAGACGGCGTCGAGCTCGATGCCCCACTCGTTGGGCTCGCAGATGACCCGGACCTGCTCGAGGCCCTTGATCACCTCGACCCGGATCGGTCCGACGGAAGCGTCCATCCGGTCGGCACCGAGCACCTTGGACGACCGGACCACCCGGTGGTCGTCGCCCAGCTTCACCGATACGAAGGCATCGGCCACGCTCAGGTTCGGGTACTGGCCGATGCCGATGACACCGAACAACTCCTCATCGGTGCCGTGGACATCACCGGTCCCGTGGATGTTGAAGTAGTACCGGTCGTAGAAGTTGCGGTCCGATGTGCCGACGTGGCGCATGGGCTCGCTGATCTGGTGGACCGGGTAGTCGTCGAGGGGGGAGAGCACCTGGAGCTCCACTTCTCCGGCCGGCGCCGGTGGTCGGTCCCCTGTCGGGGGCGGGTCGGGCCGAGCGTATCCTCACCGGCGTCCCCCGACCGGCCGGGCGTGGGCGGTTGGTGGGGGGGCGGGCTACGATCGCGGCAGGCTGTGCCGGCGCCTGACGAACTGGGTCCGGACGGCGTGCATCACGTGCATCAACCACGTGCATCAACCACGTGCATCAACCACGTGCAGGGGCATCCTGCATCCGTCGTCCAGGGAGGGACCATGAAATCGTACGATCGCCTGTTCATCGGAGGAGAGTGGGTCGCACCGTCGTCCTCCTCGGTCTTCGACGTCCATTCCCCGTCCACCGGCGAGCTTGTCGGCCGCACCCCCGAGGCCATGCAGGCCGATATCGACAAGGCGGTGGCCGCCGCCCGTGAGGCCGTAGATCACGGTCCCTGGCCCCACATGACGCCCACCGAGCGGGGTGCGGTCCTGTCCCGTGCCGCCGAGGCTGTCCGCAACCAGATGCAGGACATGTCCGAGCTGATCTCCAACGAGATGGGCTCACCCGTCTCGTGGGGCCTGCTGGCCCAGGTGCTGGCGCCGACGATGATCCTCGACTACTACGCCGGCCTGGGCTCGACGTTCGCCTTCGACACCGTCAAGGACGGCCTGCTCGGCCCGGTGCTGGTGGCCAAGGAGCCGATCGGTGTCGTCGCCGCCATCACGCCGTGGAATGTCCCCTTCTTCCTGGCCGCCGCCAAGCTGGCCCCGGCCCTGCTCTCGGGCAGCTCGGTGGTGTTCAAGCCCGCCCCCGAAACCCCGCTGGACGCCAATGTCTTCGCCGAGATCCTCGCCGACGCCGGGCTACCTGCGGGCGTGCTCAGCGTGGTGCCGGCCGGCCGTGAGGTCGGCGAGTACCTGGTCAACCACCCAGGTGTGAACAAGGTCTCGTTTACCGGTTCGACGGCCGCCGGCAAGAAGATCGGTGCCGCCTGCGGTGCCAACCTCAAGCGCTTCAGCCTCGAGTTGGGCGGCAAGTCTGCCGCCATCCTGCTGGACGACGTCAACCTCGCCGAGTCGTTGCCGTTGATGCTCCCGAACGCCATCATGAACAACGGCGAGGCCTGCATCTCCCTCACCCGGATCCTGGCCCCCCGTGACCGCTACACCGAGGTCACCGACGCCTTGGTCGAGCTGGTCCGGAACATGAAAGTCGGCGACGCACTCGACCCGGCCACCGAAGTCGGGCCCCTGGTGGCCGAGCGCCAGCGCGACCGGGTGGAGGGTTACATCCGCATCGGCCAGGAGGAGGGTGCCAAGATCGCCGTCGGGGGCGGTCGCCCGGCCGGCCTCGATACCGGCTGGTTCGTCGAGCCCACCGTCTTCGTGGACGTCGACAACTCCATGCGCATCGCTCAAGAGGAGATCTTCGGCCCCGTCCTGTCGGTGATCCCCTACGACGGCGATGCCGAGGCCGTCCGGATCGCCAACGACTCGGACTACGGCCTGTGCGGCGCCGTGTTCACCGGCGACAACGACCGGGGCCTGGGCATCGCCCGCCAGGTCCGCACGGGCACCTACA
Source organism: Acidimicrobiales bacterium (assembly GCA_036513075.1). Taxonomy (GTDB): domain Bacteria; phylum Actinomycetota; class Acidimicrobiia; order Acidimicrobiales; family RAAP-2; genus Bog-756. The sequence goes on along the minus strand of DATBZS010000025.1, from coordinate 969 downwards.
TGGTCAACTCCTCCATCCCGATCGACTTCTCGTCGCCCTTCGGTGGCTACAAGGACTCCGGCGTGGGCCGTGAGTTCGGCGAGGACGGCCTCGAGCTGTTCCTCGAGAAGAAGACCATCAACTTGCCGGCCGGCTACACCCCGTCGATCTGACGCCGGCCATCCGGGGCGCGCCGTGGACGTGGTCCCGGGTCGTTCCGGCGCCCGGTAACGGCGGCAACGCCTGTCAATTCCACGGTCACGATTCGAGATGTCCCGCCGGGCCCGCATCTGCGATCATGGTGAGCCTATGACCCGATCCACCCGTGGCAACGGGGTCCTGACCCCGTTGCCGGGGGGCCGCGGCCGATGACCGTCGTGACCACCACCACGGTGCCGACGAGGCCGCCTGCGCCACGGGGGCGCACCATCAACTTCGGCTTCGTGCCGGCACTCGACGGGATCCGGGCGGTGGCCGTCGTCGGTGTCCTCCTCTACCACGGCGGGGCGCCGTTGTCGTCGGGCGGGTTCCTGGGCGTGAACATGTTCTTCGTCCTGTCGGGCTTCCTCATCACCTCGCTGTTGCTCGGCGAGTGGACCCGTCGCCTCACCATCCGGCTCGGCCAGTTCTGGACCCGTCGGGCCCGGCGGCTGCTGCCGGCCCTGCTCCTCCTGCTCGTCGGCGTAGCCACCTACGCCCATTTCTTCGCTTCCCCGGGGGAGTTCGCCAGCCTTCGCCTCGACTCGCTGTCGACGCTGTTCTACGTGGCCAACTGGCACTTCATCGTGGGCGGGTCGAACTACTTCGCCCTGTCCTCCCAGCCGTCACCTCTCTCCCACATGTGGTCGTTGTCGATCGAGGAGCAGTTCTACATCCTGTGGCCCCCGGTCGTCCTGGTCCTCCTCCACCTGGGACGCCGCTTCCGACCGTCACGCCAGCTGTGGCCGGTATTGGTCGCCTCGGTGGTCGGCGTGGTGGCTTCGGCGGTCG
>DATBZS010000024.1:0-6820 GCA_036513075.1 Acidimicrobiales bacterium | reverse complement strand
AGCACCACCAACAGAGCCGGCAGCAGCCGGCGGGCCCGCCGCAGCCAGAAGGCACTGAGCTTGATGCGGGCAGCCCTGGCCCACTCGCCGAGCAGCAGGCCGGTGATCAGGTAGCCGGACAGGACATAGAAGATGTCGACGCCGACAAACCCGCCGGTCATCCCGGCGATACCGAAGTGGAATCCTATGATGAGCAGCAGCCCGACGGCCCGGACCCCGTCGAGGGCCACGACCCGCTCGGTACCGGTAGCCGACCGGGAGGCGTGGGGGTACGCGGCGGTGTCAGGCAGGTCGATCACGGACACGGTCCCTTCCGGGTCCGGCCGGCTCCCCTTCGACGTCGCTCCCCCGACACTGCCCGCTGCTCCCCCTCGGCGGACCGGTCCGCCGGACGTCACAACTTACCGGCCCGGCCACCCGGGCCGCAGGCAGCTCCTCTCTTGTCACCCGGTAGCCGGTGGGGCGAGGATGCACGCCGCCGAGGCGGCGATGGAGTCCACCGTGCCGTTGGACGGCCCGACCGTGCACGCGTTCAGCTGGGCGGCGCCGGGGTCGACCGCGGGCGGAGCGGCGTCCACGCCGCTCCACACCCAGGCATCGGCCCGGTATTCCGGTAGTTGCCCGGTGGCCGCCGTCATGAGCACCACGATGGTGCGGACCAGGTAGATCTGCTCGTAGCTCGGAAGGTGGGCCGGGTTCGGGAGGACGACGCCGGTCACCCCCCAGCCATCCAGTGCGGAGCGGACGGCAGCCACCTCTCCGGGCACGATGTCCTGGGGTCCGCCGGCCACCGATACGTCCGACAGGTAGCGCTGGCCGTCGAGCTCCTTGCCCGCCCGGCTGAGCACCGAGTTGGGTCCACCGCCCCCGACCATAGCGAAGGACATCCGGTCGACGGCCTGCCACGTCATGTTGCTCTGGCGGAAGGCGAAGGGGAACACCACGAGGACCTGGTGGGCCGGCAGCGCGGGGGCGACGGTGCGGAACCACTCAGGCAGTTGGACCCTCTGGGTGGTCAGCGGCAGTCCGTCGGCGAAGTAGCTCCCGATCGGAATGAGTGCCACGCAGGCCACGGCCACACCCGTGAACCAGGCCACCACCACCCGGGTGAGGGACGGGCGCGGCCGGTCAGCGACAGTGCGGAAGGCATGATCGAGTACGAGGGAGAGCATCACTGCGGCACACAGGTAGACCATCAGGCCGAACCGGCTCGGGATCACATTGCCCATCTGCGGTGCCCGGACCAACAGGCGCCACAGCGTCCAACCGTGGAAGGACAGCCCGAGCGAGAGGAAGGCGCAGACCGTCCCGGTAACGGCGAACAGCCAGAGCCGGAGGTCGCGGTGCCAGATGAGCAGTCCGAGCACGAGCACCGCCAGCAGGCCGAACCCGAGGTACTGCCCCGAAAGGGTCGGTGCCTGGTAGCCACCGTACCGGTGGGCCAGGGCCGTTGCCTGAGCCACGGGGACCATCGGGTGGACAAAGAGCCGGAGGTTGTTGCCGCCATAGCCCAGGTGCACACCGCTGCCCCAGATACCACCCGAAAGATGGGCAGGCCCGGCCAGGGCGAACCACGCGGGGTAGGCCAGGAGAACCGCCGAACTCACGATGGCCGCGGCCCCGCCGCGCAACGCGTAGGGGATCCGGGCGACCAGCACCTTCGGGCGGAACAACCCGGTCACCACGACGAGCACCGTCCCGAAAACCGCGGCAATGGCCATGATCACCAGTACCTCGGTGCCGATGGAGAACTGGACCAGGACGACCACGCCGATGGCCAGTCCGGTGAGCCACGGTCGCCACCGTTGGCGCACGAACAGTTCGTCGAGGCAGAGGACGAAGAGGGGCGGCATGGCGGCCATGCCCAGCATCAGGTGTGCGTCGGTGAGGGCCACCACGACGAAAGGTGAGAATCCGTAGAGCAGGCCCCCGACGAAGGCGGCCGGCGCCCAGGACACCCATCGGCGCAGGAGCAGGTACATGGCGAATGCCGACAAGGTCGGACTGAGGGTCAGGGCCACGTTCAGGGTGGCGATGGGACCGAACAGCCAGGTGACCGGGGCGAGCACGATCCCGATGCCTACTTCCGCCGTGTTGGCGAGCAGGTTGACTCCCCCGGGGTGGAAGAGATAGGTCGAGTAGAGGGGATTCGTCGCGTGGGACAACGCGTAGGCGGGCCACTCGAGGAACCAGGTGAACAACGAAGTGTCGCCGCAACCGCAGGTGGTCACCGATGTCGAGTGGGTCGACCACACGTTCCACCACAGCGCCACTGACAAGGCCAGGTAGCCGATGGCGCCGGCAACCAGCGACGGCCAGCCCCGGACGCGCCCGGATCTCACGGCGCTACCCGTGACGGCCGGTCCGACCGAGTGGGCCGTTCCGGCCGCCTGGTCACCACTGATGCTGGCGTCCGGCTCGGCCGCGTCCACCTCCACCGCATCCCCGTCGACCACCGTCACCCCGTCACCCCGACCGGCTCGTTGGCGGGTGCCGTCCCGGACCGGCTCGCGTGGAGGTCAGGGGCAGCTTCCGCCCGGGCGCCAGCTCCTGCGCTGCGGTCCCCGAGACAAGCGCCGGCCACGACCGCCCAGAAGCCGATGATCCACCAGGCCTCCAGGATCGGGTACTCGGTGATGCGGTGCACCGTGGACAGGATCCATGGTCCGATGGCCCCCGAACCGGTCACCAGCGCGGCACCCACGGCGACAAGGCCGGAGGCGAGGGCCAGCCATCCCCAACCGTCGTTGCCCACCCCGCCCCGTCGCCGCACGCCGGACAGCACGATTCCGCCCACCACCGACAGCGGTACCGCAAGGACAAGGACGTGGAGGTAGGGGCTCATGCCGTGGATGGTGGCACCGGTCCGGTGGGCGAGGTCGGTCGAGGCCGTGAACGTCGAGGTGGCTCCCCGCGCCCCGATGGACTTCATCAGCAATGGCCACCAGGCCAGCGCCACCAGCTCGCACCCTGCGATCACCAGCGGCCCTCTCCAACGGTTCCACGCCCCCCGTAGCCCGGCCCAGCCGATCGACCGCATGGTCACCAACACGATCAAGGCCAAAGCGGTCACGAGTCCCTCGTTCTTGGTGGTGCCGGCCACCAGAATGAGCACGACGGTGGCGGCACGGCTTCCGGCATCGTCGTGGAGCTGCAGTCCGAAGGCGACAGCGCCCACTGCGGCCAGCGACCACAGAGGATCGGCATAACCGTTGGTGAGGAAAGGCTCCGTCACCCCGGCGGCCACGACGATCAGGAGGACGGCGGCGACCAGGCCGACGGCCATCGGGATCCACGGTCGATCCACCCGACGGGCCAACCCGCGGCTGGATTCGACCAGGGCGAGGGCTGCCGCGGCCAGGGCGCAGGCGTTGAGCAGGGCCACGGTGGTGACGCCGAGACGGGCGGTGTGGACCCCCGTGATCTTCCACGCCACGGCAGTCGAGGCACTGACCAATGGCGGGTAGGCGGACTGGGTGAGGATCAGGCCCCGGGCCTTCATGTCGATGAGCAGCTGGCCGTGGCTCTGGAGGAACCAGCCCGGGCGCATCACCCACATGGCGCGGGCGTCAAAGCCCACTGTGGGCGAGCGCAGGCCGCGCAGGCTCCACGCACAGGTGGCGACGACGAGGAGGAATCCGACGATGCCTGCCACCCGATGGACGCCGCCACCTCCGGTGCCGGCCGGCGCACGCCGGGGGCCCAGGTCGGGCCGCACCACCCACACGCCGAACACGACAGCTGCACCCAGGGCGGCGAGGCCGACGAACCAGTCGAGAAGGGAGCCGCCGAAGCTGAGCGACGCGTTGGCCGACAGCGCGGCCACCACGGCCCCAGCCAGTGGAGCCAGGGGCACGGCGAACCACCGGAGGCCGACCGTAGCCAAGACCGGAAGGGCACCGGCGGCGGCCAGGGCGACGACGGCCGCGGTGGTGGCGATGACCGTGCTCACAGCGGCGGGGCAGGTGGCGGGCCCTGGCCCGCCACCTGGGCTCCGGTCCCCAGGCGCTGCGTGGTGCGTCCGTCAGCGGAAGGGTAGGTCCCGACCACCCGGGTGCCGAGGCAGGTGCCGGGTGCCCCCGATCCGTTGTGGAGGGTCAAGACGACGTCGGCCCGGGACGCCGAGTCGGCCACCGTCACCCAGCCGCCGAACCCCTTGATCATGGTGACGGCGTCGGCCAGGTTGGTCCCACCGAGGGCCACCGTCTGGCCGGGACCAACCAGGCTGTGGGCCTGGGTGTCGATGCAGGCGTAGAAGGCGTCGTCGACGGTGGCATTGTGAACGGGGCCGGAGGCGAGCTGGGCGTCGACCGTCCGGTTGCCTCGCACAGCCTGACCGGCCAGGGCCGCCAAGGCGACTGCGGCGACCACGGCGCTCACCACGGTCACCACCACCTTGCGGACCGGGCGCCGGGGCGCCCCGGCGGGAGATCCGACTGCCGTCACGGGCGGTGACGCTACCAGTCGACCCCGGTCAGTCCGCGGCCAGGACGCAGGCCGCCACCCGCTCCATGGCGGCGGGCGACCCGTCGGACCCGAGTGACACGCAGGCATCGACCGCGGCCGGCGCCGGACCGGGGCCGGCCCGCAGGTCGCTCGAGGCGCGGGCCCACACCCACGACCCGGCGACTCTCGCCGGCGCCCGTCCCGTCACCGCTGTCAGGAAGGCGACCGTGAAAGGAACCGAGGTGACCTGGTCGTAGGCGGCCAGTCCGGGCTGGTCGGGTAGGACCGCGGTATCCACCCGCCACCCCGTCAGGGCCGACCGGGTGGCGGCCACGTCGCCCGGTCGAAGGTGTTGGGCGGTGAAGGAATACGACGCCCGGGCGATGGCCTCGGCTCCTGGGCGCTCGGCCCCGGTGCGCTCGATCACACCGCCAGGTCCACCGCCACCGACCATGGCGTAGGGGAACCCGGCCACGGCCTGCCAGGCCATGGCGCTCTCGATCACCTGGTACGGCACTGGAAAGACGAGCAGCACCTGGTTGGGCGCCAGGTGGGGGGCGACCGTGGTGAACCACGTCGGCGACCGGACCGGTTGGGTGACCATGGGCACCGTCGGTGCCAGGTACGTAGCGACGGGCACGAGCCCTACAGCCGCGACCGCCAGGCCCACCGCGCCCGCTCCCCACCGGACAGTCGACGGCACCTCATCGATCCGGCCCCCAGCCGGCCCACCGGTCCGCCGGAGGAAGGCACCACGGGCGTGATCGACGACCAGTCCGAGCATGACAGCCAGGCACAGGTAGGTCACCACCAGGAAGCGGCTCGGGATGATGTTCTCGAAGACGGGCTCGCCGGCCACCGCCTGCCACGGCAGCCACACGCGCCGACTGGCCCCGAGGGAGCCCACCACCGAAATCACGGTCATGGCGCCGAAGAACCACAGCCTGCGATCGCGCCGCCACACCGCCAGGCCGACCACGGCCACCACCACCATCCCGATCCCCACGTACTGGTCGGACAGGGTCGGGCCCTGATAGCCGCCGACCCGGTGAGCGAACGCGGTGAACCCGGCCGACACCGGGGTGGGCCACAGATAGGCCTTGAGCGCGGTCCCCTCGAAGCCCAGGTAGAGGGTGGGCCACACCCGACCCGAGGTGTGGGCGGGACCGGCCAGGGCGTACCACGTCGGCCAAGCCAGCAGCAGTCCGGCGGTTGCCCCTGCCGTGACGAGCCCGGTGGCCACCCGGCGGGCGTGGGCCCGAACTGCGACCCGGTGACGGAGTCCGTAGGCACCGAGGAGGAGGGCGGCGGGCACGGCCATGATGCCGAGCAGCAACAGAACCTCGGTGCCGACGAAGAACTGGACGACGAGGAGCAGGCCGAGCACCAGGCCGACCCGGACCGGCCGGCGGCGACCGAAGAGGAGTTCGTCCACGCAGGCCACCACCAGCGGGGGGATGACTGCCCAGCCCACCATGAGGTGCGCATCGGACAGGGTGACCAGAACGAAGGGCGAGAATCCGTAGAGGAGTCCGCCACAGAACGCGGCCGGCACCCACCTGACCCACCTCCGTAACGCTATGAACATGGCCAGGGCCGACAGGGCGGGGGCCGAGAGCAGTGCGACGTTCATCGAGGCCACCGGCCCGACTACCCAGGTGACCGGGGCGAGCACGACGCCGAGGGCCAGCTCCGAGGTGTTGGCCAGCAGGTTCACCCCGCCGGGATGGGACATTGCCGTCGAGCCGAACGGGTCGAGACCGTGGGCCAGGGCGTGGGCCGGCCAGGCGAAGAACCAGAGGAAGAGCGCGCTGTCTCCACAGCCGCACGTGGTGGTGGCCGTGGGATGGTCGGACCACACGCCCCACCACACCACCAAGGCGAGTGCCAGGTAGCCGGCAGCAGCCAGTGCCAGGGACCGACCACGCCGAGCGGGAACAGTGGGCGCCGGGTCGGCCTCTGGTCCGGCCATCGGCTCATCCATCAGTTCAGCCATCGGTCCGACCCGCGGCGGCAAGGACGCACACCGGCACGGCCAACCGGTCCGGCGACGCCGCCGTCGCACCGGTGGTGCAGCGGGTGAACCCCGCCGCTGACACCGGCGCGGCCGGCGGGGCACCACCCGCTCGGTCCCACACCCAGGCATCGTCGACGTGGGTCGGGAGCGTGCCGAGGACGGCGGTGAAGAACCCGGACGCGTAGGCGCCGCTCCGCCCCTGCTCGTAGACCGGGAGCCCCGGCTGGTCGGGGACGACCACGGTCGTCACCCGCCACAGGCGCATCGCCTCGCGCACGGCGGACAGCGATGCGGCTGTCGGCAGGGGTGCCGGGCCGAGCGGGAGCGACGCGGCCGAGAGCACCTCGAATCCGGGCC
>DATBZS010000023.1:0-23095 GCA_036513075.1 Acidimicrobiales bacterium | reverse complement strand
GAGTGCAAGGACGCCGCCGCCGCCATCCGGGCCGAGGGTGGCGAAGCAGTCGCCATTCACCTCGACCTGGCCGATGGCGACTCGGTCGAGCGGTTTGCGAAAGCTGCCGTCGACACCCTCGGCGAGGTCGAGATCATCGTGTCGAACGCCGCTCAGAACATGGCTGGCGCCGTGCTCGACACTGAGCCCGAGGAGCTCGAGGGCGTGCTCGGAGTCAACATCGGCGGTACTCACCGGCTGGTGCGGGCCCTCCTGCCGGGACTCGTCGAGCGCCGTCGGGGGGACATCGTGTTCGTGACCTCTGACGTGGTTGAGCGGCCCCGTCCCACCATGGCCGCCTACGTGACGTCGAAGTGGGGCCTCGAAGGCTACGTCCGCTCGCTCCAGATGGAGCTCGAGGGAACCGGTGTGCGTGCCACCATCCTGCGGCCCGGCCCCACCTTGACCGGCATGGGCATGGACTGGGACCCGGAGGTGACCGGCGAGGTCATCGAGCAGTGGGCGGCCTGGGGGTTCGCCCGCCACTCCAACTTCATGCGGCCCGCCGGTGTGGCTGAAGCCGTCTGCGCGGTCGTGTCCCTTCCCCGGGGTATCCACGCCACCGTCATCGAACTGCAGCCCGAGGCGCCCATTGCGCCGCCCACCGACCAAGGAGCACCCTGATGGCCGTCGACACCGGAACACGTGAGCCCGCCCGGGCCTCAGGCGGGGAAGGTGCCACCGGGCACCTCGAGGAGCTGCGGGTCGACCCCATCGGCCTGATGCAGCGGGTCCGTGACGAGTGCGGGGATGTCGGGGTCTTCCGTCTCGCCGACCGTGAGGTCGTCCTCCTCAGCGGAGCCGAAGCCAACGAGTTCTTCTTCCGCTCCCCCGAGGACATCCTCGACCAGGCCGAGGCGTACCCGTTCATGACCCCGGTGTTCGGTGAGGGCGTCGTGTTCGACGCCTCTCCCGAGCGCCGCCGCGAGATGCTCCACAACCAGGCGCTGCGCGACAAGTTCATGCGGGGCCACGCCGCCACCATCGCCTCCGAGGTCGAGTCCATGGTCGCCGGCTGGGATGACGAGGGCGAGATCGACCTGCTCGAGTGGTTTGCCGAGCTGACCATGTACACCTCGTCGGCCTGCCTCATCGGCAAACGCTTCCGGGACCAGCTCGACGGTCGCTTCGCCGCGCTCTTCCACGACCTCGAGAAGGGCACCGACGCCATCGCCTACGTCGACCCCTACGCCGACATCGAAAGCTTCCACCGACGCGATGCGGCGCGGGCGCAGCTGGTCTCGCTCATCCAGGGGATCATGGAGGGCCGCACCGCCGCACCGCCGGCCCCCGAGGACGAGCAGGACCTGGTCGACGTGCTCATGTCGGTCAAGAACCCCGACGGTACCGACCGGTTCCTACCCGACGAGGTGACCGGCATGTTCATCTCGATGATGTTCGCCGGACACCACACCACGTCGGGCACCGCGGCCTGGACCTTGATCGAGCTCCTCCGCCACCCCGACGTCATGGCACGGGTCGACGGGGAGCTGGCCGAGCTCTACGCCGACGGCGCCGAGGTCAGCTACCAGGCCCTGCGGGCCATGCCCCTCCTCGAGTCGTCGGTCAAGGAGGCCCTGCGCCTCCACCCGCCACTCATCCTCCTGCTCCGGGTGGCCAAACAGGAACTGGAGATCGAGGGCTTTGCCATCCATCCCGGCCAGATGGTGGCGGCCAGCCCGTCGGTGTCCAACCGGCTGCCAGGCGACTTCCCCGAGCCGGACGCCTTCCGCCCCGACCGCTACCTCGACCCCCGCGAGGAGGACCGGCTCAACCCATGGACATGGATCCCGTTCGGCGCAGGCCGCCATCGCTGCGTGGGTCAGGCGTTCGCCATGATGCAGTTGAAGGCCATCTTCAGCGTGCTGCTTCTCGACTGGGAGTTCGAGCCGGCCCAGCCGTCCGATACCTACCGCAACGACCATTCCAAGATGGTGGTCCAGCTGCAGCAGCCCTGCGTGGTGCGCTACCGGAGGCGGGAGGTGGCCCGCAGCCACCCGGGGGCCGGCACCTGATGCGCATCGTCGTCGATCGCGACCTGTGCCAGGGTCACGGGGTGTGCGAGTCCGAAGCCCCCGACGTATTCGAGGTCGGCAAGGACCACCAGGTGGTCGTGCTGGAGTCGACCCCACCCGATGAGCGGCGCACCGAGCTCGAAGCCGCCGTTCGCTTCTGCCCCACCCATGCCTTGTCCCTGGTCGACGACTGAACCCAGCCGTGCCGACCCAACCGCATCCCAACCTGTCGACCGTCAGCCGAACCCCGGCAATCAGCAAGGAGCAGCCCCGTGCCGACTTACCCCCGCAGTGAGCTCGAAGAGACCATGCAGCTCTGGCTGGACCTCAACCAGAAGTGCGAGGAGGAGCTCGACTGGATCCCACTCGCCGAGATGTTCACCGAGGACGCCACTTACGGCTGGAACGTCGGCCCCAACGACGAGTTCATGGCCGTCGGGCGCGACCAGATACGCGAGTTCGCCGTCGGCCTCGAAATGGAGGGATTGGGCGGTTGGACCTACCCGTACATGCGCATCCTCATCGACGAGGTCCAGGGCGAGATCCTCGGCCTGTGGAAGCAGGTGGCCGATGCCACCCGTCCCGACGGGAGCCACTACGAGATCGCCGGTCTCGGTGGTAGCTGGTTCCGCTACGGCGGCGACCACCAGTGGAGTTGGCAGCGAGACTTCTTCGACGTGGGCAATGCCACCGCGGCCTACATCGAGATGATCCAGGCCGACGCCCTCAGCCCGGGCATGAAAGCCCGGATCGAGAAGATGGGCTCGGGTCGCCAGCCCGGCCACTACCCGGTAGGCAAGGCTCCTGTCGGGCTGTGGGAGGGCGTCGAGCCGACAGTGCTGGGCGGCGGATCCTGAGCCGACCTGTGCCTGGCTGACATCGTGGTCGGCGTGGGGCGGTTCTCCGGGCTCGACCTCCACATGGGGATGGCGGAGCAAGGCCAGATCGTCGCAGGTCGGGCATCAGTCCCGTAGGGCCGTCCGATCCGTGCTTGGCGTTCGCGGTGAGCCGGAGGTGTGGGCGCTAAAGGTCTTCCTCCCAGGTGACGAAAGTTCAATTGTCAAGTAATGCGACGCCTGGCGAGTCTGCAAACAGGCGCGGGGCAAGTCGGAGCAAAAGGAAAGTCAAGGTTGGGCGGCCAATGAGACACTCTCATCCTCTCGGGCAGGACATCTTCCCCGAGAAGAAACGCGGAGTGATCCGTGGCGCGGGACGTCGACGGGCGTCCGCACAAGGGAGTGCCACCGCTGGCGGCTCAACTCGGCGCACCGAAAAAGCCGCGAAATTGTTGTTGGAGCAGCGAGCAGAAGTCATTCGAGACGCCATCACGAACCGATCCTTCGAGACACATTTCCAACCAATCGTCGACCTCCGCAGTGGTCGAGCGGTTGGAGTCGAAGCGCTCTCGCGATTTGGTCAACTTCCCGTCAGGGCTCCGGACCAGTGGTTTGCCGAAGCGGCCAACGTCGGGCTGGGAGTCGAACTGGAACTGAGCGCGCTCGAAAGCGCGCTCGAGCAACTCCACCTCCTGCCACCTGGTGTCTACCTGTCGCTGAATGCGTCGATCGAGACCATGATGACGGACGAGTTCCAGGAGGCAATTGGTGCAGTCGCCTCCGAGCGGATCATGTTGGAGTTGACTGAGCACACCAAGGTCGGTGACTTCGTACAGTTGGCCCAGCGGATCGAACACTTGCGGTCGAAGGGAGTCCGTGTAGCCGTCGATGATGCGGGGGCTGGCTATTCCGGCCTCGCCCACATCCTGAATCTCAAGCCTGACGTCATCAAACTCGACATCAGTCTCACCCGAGGCATCGACAAGGACCCCGCTCGACGAGCACTCGGGAGGGCGCTTCTGTCGTTCGGGCTCGACGCCTACAACGCCACGCTCGTTGCCGAGGGGATCGAAACCAAGGGCGAATACGAGACGCTCCGATCGTTGGGGTGTCCGAACGGACAGGGATACCTGCTCGGTCGTCCCGCGCTGCTGGTGCCACACCGTCACGTTCAGGCGCCGACTCCGCTACCGCTGCTTCTGCCGCCCGAACCTCGTCCGGTGCCATCGCTCGAAGTCGTTCAACCGCTTCCGAGCCCGCAGGACCGCATCCCCGATGCGTTGCCATCGGAGCTGTTCGACCTAGATGCGCTGAAGGACGTCATCGCCGCTTCCTAGCGAGGTCTGTGCATAAAGCCCAGGCGGGGCGGGAGGGCGATCGGTCCGGACCGACGTCGGCGGGACGTTGCGTTGTGAGATCCACTTCACTGCAGGTCGGCATCCGATCGTGGTGGTCCAGCTCCAGGCCAGGTTGTCGGCAACCCGACGGTCGGACCCGAGTTGCTACCTCCAGTTCCATTCGACTCAAACGATGCAGGCGCCGTAGAGGGGACTGAGACCGAAGAATCGGTCGACGACGGGGATGTCCGCACAGAGCATGGCGATCTGACCCGGACGTGCGCCCATCTCCGGCACCGATTGAATCTGCTCCATTTCCGTCATTGCCGCCGCATATCCGGAGGTGTCGCGCGGGTCGACGGCCGTTCCGACCTGCAGGTACCAGACGGCCTGTTCAAGCACCGAGTTCTGGGCCGCACTGCAAATGGTGCCGAACACGAGCCACTCGCGCTGGGCCAGGGTGTATCCCGAATAGCCAGGTTGAAGTGCATTGACTGCGGGGGGCGCAAACAGGAGGACGTACCCTCGACCATCCGGCGTCGGCATGATCATGATGCCGGGGTTGGCCACGGCGGTGCCTCCTTCGGAACCACCGGGGCTGCACGAGGGAACAGCCAGCGATCCGAAATATCCGGCGTCGCCGAAGGTGAAGACACCGCCGTCGGCACCCGCCAGCCAGTAACCCAGGCTGTCGGGCGCAGCGGCCATGCTGGTCACCGGCGCATTCAGTGGAACTCCCGCTTCGCTCCCGAAAAAAGTGGCGTCTCCGAAGGCGAAGACTCCGCCATCGGCACCCGCCAGCCAGTAGCCACCGTCGTCATGGTTGACGGCAATCGCCACGATCGGCGCGTTCAGGCTCTGGCCACCCATCGACCCGAAGTAGGAGGCGTCGCCGAAACTGAACACGCCGCCGTCGGAGGCGACGAGCCGGTAGCCCTTGCCGTCGGGAGTGGGGGCCATCCCGACGATCGGCGCGTTCAGGCTCTGGCCACCCATCGACCCGAAGTAGGAGGCGTCGCCGTAGCTGAAGATGCCGCCGTCGGAGGCGACGAGCCAGTATCCGTCACCGTCGGGCGTGGCCGCCATACCGACGATCGGCCGATTCAGGTGCAACGAACCAGCCGAACCGAAGAACGTTGCGCTCCCACAGGTGAAGACACCGCCGTCCGCCGCGGCCTGCCACATTCCCGAACCGGAGGGAGTGTCGGCACCGGCGACGACGGGTTGATGCTACTGGTTGATCTGCTCGGGCCCGTTCGGGCACACAGCGGCATCGCCGAACATTGCCGGTTGGAACTGGACATATCCGGACGGAGGTGTCGGATCCGCGCCTGCGGTAGGAGAGGCGCCACCGACGACAGCCGCCAAGGGAGTGCAGCTGACGACCATTCCCACCACGACGACCCGCCAACGGTGCTCGATCCGCTTCGCCATCGGGACCCGATTTCCGGCGACCGTTACGTCAGTGGCCTCCGGTGGCAATTGTAACCGGAGGCGGGGGTGCCGAATTGATGCTTCTCGGACACTGATCGGCAACAGCTGGTGCCATCGGTTCTCCGATGTCAGAACGCGACATGGCGGGCCGACGTGGCGATGCACACCGCGCCGATGGCCGCCTACTCCATCGGCAACGAGCAGATCACTCCACAAACTGGCGGTGTCTGCCGCGGCTGAACGTTCTGGTAAGTCACCGGACCGTCCAAGGGAGGACCAGTCGCCGACGATCGGTGACCGGCCGATAGGTTGTCGGCCATGGCGACGTCCCCCGAGGCCCCGCTCGACGCGCTGGACGATGTGCACAGGTCCGAGGGCCGCCTGCTGGCCACGGTCGCCACCCTCGACGACGACGCCATGGGTCGGCAGTCGTTGCTGCCCGGATGGACCGTCGGCCACGTGCTGACCCATCTCGCCCGCAACGCCGACAGCCACGTCCGACGCACCCAGGCCGCCATCGACGGTGTGATGGTCGACCAGTATCCGGGCGGCCTGACGATGCGCGCCGCGGACATCGAGGCCGGTGCCGGCCGCCCCGCCGCGGTCGTAGGCGCCGACGTCGGGGCGTCCACGGCCCGGCTGCTCGAGGCCTGGTCGGACGTGCCCGCCTATGCGTGGGCCAAGGTCACCAGGGACTCCTCGGGAGGCGAGCGGCGCCTTGACGGGCTTCCGGGCCGACGGTGGTTGGAGGTCGAGATCCACCTCGTGGACCTCGGCTGTGGTCCCACCTTCCACGACTGGTCCGATGCCTTCGTGGCCGTCCACCTCCCCGAGATGCGCGAGAGCACGCCGACGCGCCTCGCCCCTGGCGACACACTGCCAGCGCCCGGGTCCGTGGACATACGCGCCGAGCTGGCCTGGCTTTTCGGGCGGCTGGAGCGGGCCGACCTGCCTGTCCTCAGCTCCTGGCAATGATCGGGCCCGTTGCCCGGGCCCCCAGCGCCAGGGCCGTCCGGAATGACCATCGCCGAGGTACTCGGCCTCCTCATTGCCGTGGTGGTCGTCGCCACCATCGCCGACCGGCTGCGGATCGCCTACCCCATCCTGCTGGTCATCGCCGGGCTGGTGGTGGCTGTTCTCCCGGTGGCCCACCGGGTGACGCTCCAGCCCGACCTGATCCTTCTCGTGTTCCTGGCTCCCCTCATCTACGACGCGTCGCTCGACACGTCGGCCCGGGAGCTCCGCACCCACTGGCGGCCGATCATGCTGCTGGCCGTAGGCCTGGTGCTGGCCACCATGACCGTGGTGGCCGTCGTCATGGTGACCCAGCGCAAGGTGTCCCAATCGGTGGCTGACGAGGTACGGGCCGCACTCGACGTCGACGAAACAACCATGCGGCCCTGATTCGGGCGGGCGCTGGATGCCTCTGCATCCAGCAACGGCTCCGCAATGCCGATGGGCGCCTCCAGAGAGGCGCCCATCGGGTACGGGTTGTGCTGCGAATCACCGCGAAACCCGTGAGGCGCCGGATGGGACCACGTTCCGGCTAGGTCGCACGGTGGGTGTCTGGCTTGGATTCGCCAGGTGGTACAGCGAGCCGCCTTAGCGGCCAGCCACCTCCAGGGTCCCCAAAAGTTGACTGTTCAGTTGGACCACCTCCTCTCTCTGGTCCGCTCATCGTATCGTCGCCGCAGCGCGAATCGGTTCATCCAATTCTCCGGGTTGACGGGGTGTGAACGGGGCACCCGGAATTGGCGCCGCGCGGTGCCCTACGGCCGCCACCGTGTGGTCAGATGGCCCCATGACGGTCATCAAGATCAATGCCATCACCGTGCCCGACGACGCCGGCGACGAACTGGCCAAACGGTTTGCCGCCCGCGCCGGCGCCGTCGACGGCCAGGACGGATTCGAAGGCTTCGAGCTCCTCCAGCCCACCGACGGCCGCAACCAGTGGCTGGTGGTGACCAGGTGGCGCGACCAGGCCTCCTTCGAAGCCTGGGTGCAGTCGCCCGCCTTCGCCCACGGCCACGCCGGCGCCGACCGCCCCTCCCCCCACGGTGGACCGGTGTCGGTCGGATCGGAACTGTGGTCATATCAGGTCGCCGGAGGCTCGGCCGGCTGAGGCCGGTCCCCCAGTTCGTGGCCGGCTACTCCGGGACACCTCTGGCGACCATGGTGCGCCCGGACGGCGGGCTCTGGATCGTCTGGCCCAAACGCTCGTCCGGTGTGACCACCGACGTCACCGACGACGTGGTGCGGGGCCTCGCCCTGCCCCGCGGGCTGGTCGACAACAAGGTCTGTGCTGTCGACACCACCTGGACCGGGCTTCGCATCGTCTGGCGGGTCCGCAACCGGTGAATCCGCCCCGTCCGGCATCTGGGCGGTTCAGGGTCGGAGCAGGACCTTGATGCAGTCGGGGCTCCGCTCGGCCACCGCCGCGTAGGCGGTGGCCGCATCATCGAGGGCGAACTCGTGGGTGAAGATCCCATCGGTGCGGAGTCGACCATGGGTCACCAGCGGGACCAGCTCGGCCCACGTCCGGTGCACCGGCGCGGTGGTCATCCGCAGGGTCACACTGCGGAACAGGGTGATCAGGGCCGGCAACGGGTAGGGCTCGAGGTCGTGGACCCCGATGACCGACACCGTGCCGCCGGGGCGCACCGCGGCCAGCGCGGCATCGAGCGTCACATCCTTGGCCACCGCGTCGATGACGGCGTCGGCACCCCTCCCCCCGGTCGCCTCCAGCACCGCCTCCACCGTCGTGCCGTCGACCGCTTCGGCACCCGAGTCGACGGCACGGGCCCGTCGGCCCTCGACCGGATCCACGGCCAGAACGCGTGCCGCACCCAGGGCCAGGGCGGAGCGCACCGCGCACAGTCCGACCGCCCCGAGTCCGAGCACCACGACCGTCCCTCCCGGCGGACACTCCGCCCGCTGGGCACCGGCCCACCCGGTCGACAGGTTGTCGGTCAGCAGCAGGGCCGCCTCGTCGTCCATCCCCTCGGGGATCCGCAGCATCTGGAAGTCGGCGGCCGGCACGGCTACGGCGGTGGCCTGTCCCCCGGGCAGCATGCCCGACCCGAATACCTGCGGACCCTCCACGCAGCGGACCGGGTCGCCGGTGGCACACCCGTCGCAGGCTCCGCAGCCGGCCACCGACGCCGTCAGCACCCTGTCCCCCACCCGGAACTGCCGCACGTCGGGTCCGACCTCGAGCACGGTGCCGAGGAACTCGTGGCCCACCGGGATGGCCATGCCGAGGTCGAGGTCGCCGTCGTAGAAGTGCATGTCCGACCCACAGATGGCGGTGGCGTCGACCGCCACCACCGCCCCACCCGGGCCGGGGGGAGCCGGGTCGGGCGCGTCGTCCACCCGGACACGGCCGGGTCCTTCGATCACCACGTGGCGCACGGATCCCCCTCGCTCGGGTCGGAGTCCCGACCGGGTCGTTGAGTACTGTGGCACACCGTGCCGGGATGCAGCCTGGGTCTCGACCCGGCGCCTGCGACGAGGAGCCAAGAGAGGTCACGTACATGCGCAACCCCCACGCCGGCGAACCCTTCGACACACCGGATGAGGCGATCGCCGAGGCCCTCCTCGACGTGTCGATTCCGACGCTGCTCCTCTCCCTGGTCCACATGTCCGGCGACCCGTCGATCATCCGGGGACGGCTACGGCCGGCCGGCCTCTTCCTCAACGAGGTCCAGGGCTACATGTCCGAGGAGGACAAGGGCGCGGCCCGAACGCTCGCCCTCGAGGTGATCCGGGACTACCGGGAGCGGGGCTGCCCCGAGCCCGAGCCGATCGCACCCGAGCTGCTCCACGAGATGATGACGTGGCTGGTCTGCGAGGACGTTCCCGAGGAGTACGTGCCCCTCCTGATGGAGGAGATGGAGCTCGACGGACGCGACGCCCGACGGGTGGGCCCGGTGGGCACCGCAGCCGAGCGCGACGCGTTCCCGGTGGTCGTCATCGGCTGCGGGCAGTCCGGGCTCTTGGCCGGCATACGCCTGCAGGAAGCCGGGATCCCGTTCACCATCGTGGAGAAGAACGCCGGGGTCGGCGGCACGTGGTGGGAGAACTCCTATCCGGGCGCCCGGGTCGACGTCGGCAACCACTTCTACTGCTACTCCTTCGAGCCGAGTGACCACTGGACCGAGTACTTCGCCCGTCAGCCCGAGCTCCAGCGCTACTTCCAGTCGGTGATGGACAAGCACGGCATCGGTCCCCACGTGCGGTGGGAGACCGAGGTGCTGGGCGCCACCTGGGATGAGGCATCGGCAACGTGGTCGGTGCGGATCCGTGGATCTGACGGGACCGAGAAGGTCCTGGGCGCACGGGCCGTGATCTCGGCGGTCGGCCAACTCAACCGGCCCCACATTCCCGAGATCGCCGGTCAGGAGCGCTTCGACGGTCCGGCCTTCCACTCGGCCCGTTGGGACCACGACGTCGACCTGTCGGAAAAACGGGTGGCCATGATCGGCGCCGGGGCCAGCGGCTTCCAGATCGCCCCCACCATCGCCCCCGACGTCAGCCAGCTGACGGTCTTCCAGCGCACGGCTCAGTGGATGTTCCCCAACCCGAACTACCACGCCGGTGTCGGCCCCGGCGTGCGGTGGGCACTGCGCCACCTCCCCTTCTACGGCCGCTGGTACCGGTTTCTGATCTTCTGGCCCGGATGCGACAAGGGCCTGGAGGCCGCCCGGGTCGACCCCGACTACCCCGACCCGCAACGGGCGGTGAGCGAGATGAACGAGCTCACCCGCCAGATGTTCACCGACTGGATCGTCGGCCAGGTCGGCGACGACCAGGACCTGGTGGCCAAGGTGGTTCCCGACTACCCGGCGACCGGCAAGCGCACCCTCCAGGACAACGGGGCATGGCTCGGTGCCCTCGGTCGCGACAACGTCGACCTGGTGCGCACGGCCATCGACCATGTCGAGCCCGACGCGGTGGTGACGGTCGACGGCGAACGGTACCCGGCCGACGTCCTCGTGTACGCCACCGGCTTCCGGGCCACCGAGGTGTTGTTCCCCATGACCATCGTCGGGCGGGACGGCGTCGACCTCCGGGAGATGTGGGGGGAGCGGCCGGCGGCCTACCTCGGGATGACCGTGCCCGGGTTCCCCAACTTCTTCTGCATGTACGGCCCGGGCACCAACCTGGCCCACGGCGGGAGTCTGATCTTCCACTCCGAGTGCCAGATGCGGTACATCACCCAGTGCCTCGAGTCGCTCATCGCCGGAGGTCGCCGCACCATGGAGCCGTTGCCCGAGCGCTACGAGGACTGGCACGAGCGGTCCCAGCGCGAGATGCGGGGCCTGGTGTGGTCCCAGCCCTCCATCGAGCACTCGTTCTTCAAGAACTCGGCCGGCGAGATCCACGTGCTCAGCCCGTGGCGACTGGTCGACTACTGGACCTGGACCCGGGAGCCCGACCTCGACGACTTCGTGATCGGCTGACCGAGACCGACGGTCAGCCGATCAACGGTTCCCGGTGCGCCAGTCGTCGGACGTGAGCCTCCTCACGAGTAGGGGATGGCCCCGCTTCGGTTCGGTGGTCGCTGATCCCGGTCCGAAGCCGAGCCGGTCCATGACCCGGCCCGAGGGGAGATTCTCGGGCTCGTAGATCGAGACGATCTCGTCGAGTCCGAGTCCCTCGAACCCCCAACGGAGGGTCGCAGTGGCCGCTTCGGTGGCGTATCCCTTGCCCCGGTGGTCGGTACCGAACCTCCATCCGACCTCGATGGCGGGCAGGATCTCGGGGAGGAAGTCGGGCACCGACAGTCCGGCCCAGCCCATGAGCGACCCCGTCGCCCGTTCGGTGACGGCGTGGAACACCGGCCGTCCGGGATCGGCGCTCTGGCCGATCACATGGTCGAGGAAGTCCGCCGTCTCCTCTTCGGTCATCCCACGGCGGAGCGGGAACCACCAGAAGGTCTCCTCGGCCTGGAGTTCGACCAACGCCGCCAGGTCGTCGTAGGTGAACGGCCGGAGCACGAGCCGGTCGGTAACGAGTGTCGGGATCACCGACCCAGGATGGCACCGCGCCCGTGGTCCTGCGTCCCGGTTCCCGATTCAGGAGATGGCGTGGGGTGGTAAGACGGCGGTCATGGACACACGACGAATCGGCTCCCTCGAGGTATCGGTCATCGGCCTCGGCACCAACAACTTCGGCTTCTTCATGGAGGAGGACGGCGTCGCACCGGTAGTTGATGCCGCCCTCGAGGCCGGCATCAACTTCTTCGACACCGCCGACTCGTACCTCGAGAGCGAGGCCCGACTGGGCAAGGCCCTCGGGTCCCGGCGCGACGAGGTCGTGATCGGCACCAAGTTCGCCAGCCCGGTGGACGGCGGGCCGGGCGGCGGCGCCCCCGACTACGTGCGGTCCGCCGTCGAGCGGAGCCTGGCCAAGCTCGGCACCGACCGGATCGACCTCTACCAGATGCACCGCCCGGACGACCTCACACCCATCGCCGACACCCTGGGGGTCCTCGACGAACTGGTGACAGAAGGCAAGGTCCGCGAAATCGGGTGCTCGAACTTCAGCGCCGCCCAGCTACTCGAGGCCAATGCGGCAGCTACCGCTTCCGGCGGTGCCCGGTTCGTGTCCGTGCAAAATCAGTGGAACCTGCTCCAGCGTGATGACGAGGCTGAGGCGGTGCCCGAGGCCGAGCGCCTGGGCCTCGGCTATCTCCCCTATTACCCACTGGCCAGCGGACTGCTGTCGGGCAAGTACAGCCGGGGCGAGAAGGCCCCGGCCGGCACCCGGCTGGTCCACTTCGGCGAAGGAGCCGGGGGATTGCTGTCCGACCGGAACTTCGACATCGTCGAGGTGGCGACGGCATGGGCGGCCGATCGGGGTCACAGCGTCCTCGAGCTGGCCCTGGCCTGGTTGGCCGCCAAGCCGGTGGTGGCGTCCGTCATCGCCGGGGCGACCAAGCCCGACCAGGTACGAGCGAATGCGAAGGCGGCCACGTGGGTCCTCACGCCCGACGAGGTGGTCGAGATCGACGCCCTCGCCCCGCCGGCGGACTGACCGGGCGTCAAGGCTGCCTCCTTCGGCGGGTCCCACGGGGTGGGCTGGGGGACTGCCGTCGTATGCTCTCGCAGGTGACGCCAGCGGACGATCAGGGTGCCCATCCCCTCGCCCGGCTCGGCTTCGACGCTGCCCGGGTGGACGAGGCCCGGGCTGGCGGGCTCGCCCCTGAGCTGGCCGCCCGCGTCGTGCGCATCGACCGCGGGTGGGCCACTCTGCAGGGCACCCGCAAGACCCGTCGGGTGCCGCTGCGGGAGTGCCCTCAGGTCGTGGTGGGCGACTGGCTGGTACCCGACGGCCAGGGTGTACTCCAACGGCTGGACCGGCGCAGCCTGCTGGTCCGGCGGTCGGTGTCGGGACGGGACGAGCCGCAGCACATGGCGGCCAACGTCGACGTGGTCATCGTCACCTGGGCACTCGACACCCGGGTGGGCAGCGGTCGCCTGCAGGACATGGTCGCCCTCGCCCGCGACTCGGGCGCGGTGCCCGTCCTCGTGCTCTCCAAGGTCGATACCTCCGACTCGGGTGAGGCGCTGGTCGACGAATTGGGCGACGTGCTCGACGGCGTCGAGGTCCTGACCACCAGCACCGTGACCGGCGAGGGACTGGACCGGCTGCGGGCCCTGACCGCCGGGCGCACCGTCGTGCTGCTCGGGGCGTCGGGGGCCGGCAAGTCGACGCTGACCAACGTGCTCCTCGGCGACGAGGCCATGGAGACGGGCGAGGTCGGGCGTACCGGCGAGGGCCGCCACACCACTACCCGCCGGGAGCTGTTGCCGCTGCCGGGCGGCGGGGCGATCATCGACACCCCCGGCATCCGGGCGGCCACTGCCTGGGACGACGGCGAAGAGGAGGACGAGGTACCCCGCTTCCCCGACCTCGACGCCCTGGCCGAGGAGTGCCGGTTCTCGGACTGCAGCCATGTCGGCACCCCGGGCTGCGCGCTCGACCGCGCCGTGGCCGACGGCACGCTCGACCGGTCGCGACGCGACGCATACCTGGCCTATGCCGGAGAACGCACCGTCAAGGACGAGGCCCGCTCGGCCGCCACCCGTCAGCGCGGGCGCGACAACAACCGCCGGCAGCGTCCCTGATCCGGCAGCCCACCCGGTGACCAGGTAGGCGGGTCACCGGGGGCCGGGACTCGCGTTGGCCGTGCAACCACCCGGTCGGTACTATCGAACATATGTTCGCAATCGAGCCGGATCAGCGGCTGTCCCGGGAACGGGACCCGGCGGCCGTCGCCGCCCTGTCCGCCCTGGCCGAGCGCACCCGGCCCATCGCGGCCAGCCGGACCCGCCTCCTGGCGGTGGCCCCGGCGCTGGTCGGACTGCTGCCGGACGGGGCGCTGCGCCGGGGCAGCACCCTGACCGTCGGGGGTCCCGACGACGACGGCGCCCTCAGTGTGGCTCTGGCCCTGGTGGCTGCCGCCTCGGCGTCGGGGTCCTGGTGCGCGCTGGTCGGCCACCCGGGCCTCGGGGCCGTGGCCGCCCGCGATCTCGGGGTCGACCTCGGGCGCCTCGCCCTCCTTCCCCACCCCGGACCGGCCTGGGCCGAGGCCACCGCCGCCGTGCTCGAGGGGGTCGACCTGGTCGTGCTGTGCCCGCCGTTCCCGCCCCGCCAGGCCATGGCCCGCCGCCTGGTGGCCCGGGCCCGCGAGCGGCGGGCCGTGCTGGTGGTGGTCCCGGGCCGGGCGGGCTGGCCCGAGGCGCCCGACCTGCAGCTGCGGATCGACGACGTGGCCTGGGAGGGGGCCGGCGGCGGCGAGGGGCACCTCCGCCGTCGCCGGATGACGGTGACCGCCACCGGGCGCCGCTCGGCGGAGCGGCCCACCCGGCGCCGGCTGTGGCTGCCCGACCCCGACGGCGCGGTCTCCCTCCTCGATGCCCCCGACCGCCCGGACGCCCCCGACCGCCCGGCCCTGTCCGGCCAGCCGGGCCGCGCCGGGACGGGGGGCTGACGTGGACCGCCTACTGGTCGTGCGCTGCCCCGACCTCCTCGTCGAGGACGAGGGCGGGGCGGCCTTGCGCACCTTCGCCGGGGTGCTGACCGCCGTCGAGGCCTACTGCCCGTGGGTGACCCCGGTTCGCCCCGGCATCTGCTCGCTGCCCGTCCGGGGCCCGGCCCGCTACTTCGGTGGGGAGGAGGCCCTGGTCGACCTGGTCCATGAGGCGGCATCGCGCGTCTCTTCGGCCGAGGTCGGCATCGCCGACGGGCTGTTCGCCGCCGTGCTGGCCGCCCGCCAAGGGGAGGTCGTACCGGCCGGGGAGACATGTGCGTTCCTGGCCCCGCTGCCGATGGGCATCCTCGGCCAGCCCGAGCTGGCCGAGCTGCTCGACCGCCTGGGCATCCGCACACTCGGCGAGTTCGCCGCGCTCCCCGACGCCGACATCCTCGGCCGGTTCGGGGCTGACGGCGCCCGCGGCCACCGGGTGGCCGGCGGTCGCAGCGGCGAGCTGGCCGACCTCCGCCAGCCCCGCCTCGCCCGGCTGCTGGCGGGCGACGACACCCCCGACGCTCCGGTGGTGGCCGAGGTCGGGTTCTGGGGCGGGGTGAGCGACGCCGACGCCCGGGCCGCCCGCTGCCTGGTCGCCGCCCAGAAGCTCCTGGGCCCGGACGGGGTGGTGACCGCCCATCTCCAGGGCGGCCGGAGCCCGGCCGAGCAGTCCCGCCTCGTCACCTGGACCACCGGCAGCCGGCCGGGGGGTGCCACCCCCGGGGCCGGGCCGGCCGGCGCGCCGTGGCCCGGCCGGATCCCCCCGCCGGCACCGGCCGTGGTCCACCCCGATCCGATCCGGGTCGACCTGGCCGACACCCGGGGCGAGGCGGTGCGGGTGTCGGCCCGGGGCCTGCTGACCGCAGCACCCGACCGGCTGTCGGTGGAGGGCGGCCCGTGGGAGCCGCTGTCCGGTTGGGCCGGCCCGTGGCCGGCCGACGAGCGCTGGTGGTCGCGGTCGCGCCGGCGGTCCGCCCGGCTGCAGGCCGTCACCGCCGGCTCGGCCCACCTGCTCCTGGTCGAACGGGGCCGGTGGTGGGTCGAGGCGACCTACGGCTGAGTGCGACCGGACCGACCATGCCCTACGCGGAGCTCCACGCCCACTCCAACTTCTCCTTCCTCGACGGTGCCAGCCACCCCGAGGAACTGGCCGCGGAGGCGGTGCGCCTCGGCCTGTCGGCGGTCGCCCTCACCGACCACAACGGCCTGTACGGCGTGGTGCGGTTCGCGGTGGCGGCCCGGGCGTTCGGGCTGCCCACCGTGTTCGGGGCCGAGCTCACCCTGTCCGACATCGACGGGCCCCACCTGCGCACCGGCATGCCCGACCCGGACGGGACCCACCTGGTCGTGCTGGCCCGGGACCCCGAGGGTTACGCTCGCCTCAGCCGGGCCATCGCCGAGGCCCACCTCGAGGGCGGGGAGAAGGGCCGACCCGTCCTCACCCTCGACGCGCTGGCCGACCGGCACGGTGGGCACTGGCAGATCCTGACCGGGTGCCGCAAGGGAGCCCTGGCCGCGGCCCTGACCGACCAGGGGCCGGCGGCCGCGGCCCGGGCCCTCGACCACCTGATCGACCGCTTCGGGCGGAAGCACCTGGCCGTCGAGCTGTGGGACCACGGCACCCCGGTGGACGGCCCCCGCAACGACGCCCTGGCCGTGCTGGCCGCCGGGCGCGGGGTATCGCCCGTCGCCACCAACAACGTCCACTACGCCACCCCGGCCCGCTTCCCGCTGGCCACCACCCTGTCGGCCGTGCGGGCCCGGCGGACGCTCGAAGACCTGGAGGGGTGGCTCCCCTCCTCGGCCACCGCCTGCCTGCGGGGCGAGGCCGAGCAGCTCCGCCGGTTCGCCCGGTGGCCCGGAAGCGTGGAGCGGGCCGGCGAGCTGGCCGCCGAGTGCGCCTTCGACCTCCGCCTGGTGGCGCCCCGGCTCCCCGACTTCCCGGTGCCCGACGGACACACCGAGCAGACCTGGCTGACCGAGCTGACCCGGCGGGGGGCGGCCGGGCGCTACGGGCCGCCGGGGACCGAGCGGGTGCCCGGGGCCTACGCCCAGATCGACCACGAGCTCGGGGTGATCGACGCCCTCGGGTTCCCGGGCTACTTCCTCACCGTGTGGGACATCGTCCAGTTCTGCAAGCGCCACGACATCTTCTGCCAGGGCCGGGGGTCGGCCGCCACCTCGGCCGTCTGCTTCGCCCTCGGGATCACCAACGTCGACGCCGTGTCGCTCGGCCTGCTCTTCGAGCGGTTCCTGTCACCGGCGCGCGACGGGCCGCCCGACATCGACGTCGATATCGAGTCGGGCCGGCGCGAGGAGGTCATCCAGTACGTCTACGAGCGCTACGGACGGCTCCATGCCGCCCAGGTGGCCAACGTCATCACCTACCGGTCCCGCTCGGCCCTGCGCGACGTCGGCAAGGCCCTCGGGCACACCACCGAGGAGGCCGACACCTGGTCGGGGTCGACCGAGCGCGGCCAGCCGCTGGACGAGCGCGAGGACCTGCCGCCACTCGTCCAGCAACTGGCGAGCGAGCTCCTCGGCTTCCCCCGGCACCTCGGCATCCACTCGGGCGGCATGGTCATCTGCGACCGGCCGGTGGTCGAGGTCTGCCCGGTGGAGTGGGGGCGGATGCCGGGCCGCAGCGTGCTGCAGTGGGACAAGGACGACTGCGCGGCGGCCGGCCTGGTCAAGTTCGACCTGCTCGGTCTCGGCATGCTGACCGCCCTCCACCACATGGTCGACCTGGTGGGCGACTACCACGGGGTGACCGTCGACCTGGCCCTCCTCGACCAGGAGGACGAGGTCTACGACCTGCTGTGCCGGGCCGACACGGTGGGCGTGTTCCAGGTCGAGTCGCGGGCCCAGATGAACACCCTGCCCCGGGTGCAGCCCCGCTGCTTCTACGACCTGGCCATCGAGGTGGCCCTCATCCGGCCCGGCCCCATCCAGGGCAACGCCGTCCACCCCTACATCCGGCGCCGCAACGGCACCGAGCCCGTCTCCTACCTCCACCCGCTGATGCAGCCGGCCCTGGAGCGCACCCTCGGGGTGCCCCTCTTCCAGGAGCAGCTGATGCAGATCGCCATCGACGTGGCCGGCTTCAGCCCCACCGAGGCCGACGAGCTGCGCCAGGCCATGAGCGCCAAGCGGTCGGGCGAGCGGATGGCGGCTCTACGGGACCGGCTGTTTGCCGGCATGGCCGCCAGGGACGTGTCCGAGGCGGTGTCCGAGCAGGTGTACACGGCGCTCGCCGCCTTCGCCAACTTCGGCTTTCCCGAGAGCCACTCGGTGGCCTTCGCCCACCTCGTGTACTCGACAGCCTGGTGCAAGGTGCACTACCCGGCCGCCTTCACCGCCGGGCTCCTCAACGCCCAGCCCATGGGCTTCTGGTCCCCCCAGAGCCTGGTGGCCGACGCCAAGCGCCACGGGGTGGTCGTCCGGCGGCCCGACGTCAACGCGGGCCGGGCCGACGCCTCCCTCGAGCCGGAGCACGGGCACGGGCCGACCCCGCCGGAGTCGACCGCCCTGCGCCTCGGGCTGTCCTCGGTCCGGGGCATCGGGTCGGAGACGGCCACCCGGATCGAGGCGGGCGCGCCGTGGTCGGGGATGGAGGACCTGGTGCGCCGGGCCGGAGTGTCCCGGGCCCAGCTCGAGGCGCTGGCCACCGCGGGCGCGCTGGACGGCCTGGGCGACCGCGGGCGCATGGGGCGGGACGGACGACCGGGCGGCGGGCGGCGGGCACTGGTGTGGGGGGCGGGGGCGGCCTCCCAGGCCACCGCCGACCGGCTGCCGGGCGTGGTCACCGGGGTCGAGCCCCCACCGCTCCCGTCCCCGACCCCGTGGGAAGAGGTGTCCGACGACCTGTGGTCGCTCGGCATGGCTCCGGACACCACGGCCATGGAGCTGGCCCGGGGCGGGCTCGACCGTCGGGGGGTGGTCCGGGCCGCCGCCCTGGCCGGCCGGCCGGCCGGAGACCGGGTGACGGTCGGCGGCGTGGTCACCCACCGCCAGGCCCCCGAGAGCGCCCACGGGGCGGTGTTCCTCAACCTGGAGGACGAGACCGGGATGGTCAACATCGTGTGTTCACGGGGGGCGTGGGTCCGGTGGAAGCCGGTGGCCCGTGCCTGCCCGGCGCTCCTGGTCCGGGGACGGGTGGAACGGTCCGAAGGGTCGATGACCCTGGTGGCCGAGCGGTTCGAGCCGCTCCCCCTCGGACCGGTGCCCGGATCTCGCGACTTTCGGTGACAACTGGCGTGCCGCTCGACCAAATTATCGCTCCAGCAGGCGTCCAAACGTGCCGATCTCCCTGGTCAGAGGCATTTGGCCCCGACACTTGACTACTCTGCGTGTTGTAGTCAACACTAAGAGTGATATCCCACGCACGAGGGGCAGGGTGAAGAACATGGGGCAGGCAAGCATCGGATGTCGGGGTCCGGGCCGGCGGGCAGTGTCGCCGCCTTTGCAAGGTCGGCCGGAGGCCGCCACGGGTCGGGGGTGGTGCGCATGAGTGCCGGCTCGATCAACACCTCACTGGCCCTCATCGCCGGGATCATCGGCGTGGCCATGATCTTCGGCATCGTCGACCTTCTCCGCCAGCCCACCTGGGCCTGGCGGGCGGCGCGCGAGCCCAAGCTCGTGTGCCTCCTGCTGGTGCTGTTCCTGCCCGGCGTGGGACTGGCCATCTACGTCTTCGGGGCACGCCCCACGGTCGTCGACATCGCGGCCCACGGGCGGGCCGCCTCCCTCCCCTTCGAGCGCTTCGGCGACCAGGCCCGGGCCGCCGTAGGGAGCGCCCGGGCCGTCCAGGCTCTGGCCCGGCCCACCATCAGGGGCAGCTTCGGCGAGACCATCCAGCAGCCCCTCCGGGCCACCACGGCACCGGCCGGGGCACGTACAGGCGCGAGCTTCTTCGACGATCCCGACCTGGTGTCAGTGGGCGACAATTCCGGATTCCTCGCGGCCGGCGGGATGGCGACGGTGGCCACCGAGATCGTGGACGACCCGGCACCCGAACAGACCATCCACATCCCGGGCCAGATCGGCAAGCCCTACAAACCGAGGCAGCGCGGCTCGCTCGACGAGGGATCGCTGGACAGTCCGTCGCGGGACCGCGTGGCTGCCGACATCGCCACCGGGGCACCTCCTGACTACCCACGTGCCGCCACCACCCAGCCCGTCCCCCAGCCGGTCGGCGCCGGGTCGGTGACTATGGGAGCACCGGCAGGACTGCTGGCAATGGCCGCCCCGCGGGTGGGCACCTCTACCCCGGAGATCTTCCGGACCCGCCCGGAGACGGTCGCCCCCATCGCCGGAATGGCGCTGCCCACCACCGCACCCCTGGCCGGCCTGACTGCCCGGTGGATGAACGACCCGACCGGGCGCCACAAGTACCGGTACTGGGACGGCGGCCACTGGACCGAGAACGTCTACGACGCCGGCGTCGAGTCGCGGGACCCGGTGTCTACCTGAACCGACCCGTCGCCCGGCAGCCGTTGAGGCCCGGCACCCGTTGGGTGAGGCCTAGCGGCCCTGGCGGACCAGCCGGCTGAGTCGGGCCACCAGCACCTCGACCACCAGCTCTCCCGGCAGGCCGGTGGTGCCGCGAAGTTCGAGGTCGGCGTCGGCCAGCAGCTGGACGGCCCGGGCGATCCGGACCGACCCAAGTCGGTTGGCCTGGGCGAGGGCCTTCTTGGCCGGGAAGGCGCTCTTGCTACCCAGCACGTCGGCAGCCTGCTCCGGTGACGTCACGCCCGAACCGTCGAGTCGCAGCATCTGTCGGTAGTGCTTGTGCAACAAGGCCAGGATGACCAGCGGATGGGACTCCCCCGCGGTCAGCATGCGGTGGAGCACCTCGAGGGCCGGCGCCGTCTTCCCGGCGTCGATGGCGTCGGTCAGATCCCACGGCGCCAGCGCCCCCGCCTCGCCCAGGAACGGCTCGAGGTCGGCAGCGGTGACCGTCGCCCCCCGGCCGTAGGCGGAAGCCAAGGTGTCGAGCAGCCCGGCCAGGCGCCCCATGTCCGAACCCAGGTGTTCGCCCAACCTGGCCTGAGCCGGGCCGTCGAGACGTACCGGGCCGCCCTTCAGGTGGTCGGAGAGCCACTGCGACCGGGCCCGACCTGTCCCGACCGAAGTGTCGACCACCTCGCCGGCGGCACCCACGGCCTTGGTCAAGGCCTGGGACAGCGCCCCGCCCCCGGCCACCAGCACCAGCGCCGTGGTCTCCAGCGGATCGGCCAGATAGCCGGCCAGTCGCTTGGCGTCGGCCGCCCCGATCTGCCCGGCCTCGCGGACGACGACCACCCGGCGATCGACCAGGAACGGTGGCGTGGTGCAGGCGTCGATCACCACGCCGATGTCGAATTGGTCGACCCCGGGGCCGCCGAACTCCTCGACCATCATCGACGGGTCACCCCCGTCCACCAGCTGTTCGACCAGGGCGTGGGCGGCCTGGGCCACCAGCGACGGGTCCGAACCCTTGACCAGGTAGGCGGGGCGCTGTCCGGTGGCGGTGGACGGGGCCGCGCTCACTTCGTTGCCCGTTCGGAGACCTTGGTCCGGGTGATGGCGGCCACCGCGTCGCAGGCCCGACGGTGGGCCCCGACCTCGTGGACCCGCATCACCCGACAGCCGAGTGCCGCGCCCAATGCGGACGCGGCGAGCGAGGCCTCCCGTCGCTGGCCGATCTCGAGGCCGAGGACCACGCCGAGGAAGGTCTTGTTGGACGCCGACAGCAGCAGCGGGTAGCCCAGGTCGGCAAGCTGGTCGGAGGCCCGCAGC
Source organism: Acidimicrobiales bacterium (assembly GCA_036513075.1). Classification (GTDB taxonomy): domain Bacteria; phylum Actinomycetota; class Acidimicrobiia; order Acidimicrobiales; family RAAP-2; genus Bog-756. The sequence continues at coordinate 1,620 of DATBZS010000023.1, read as the reverse complement.
AGGGTGAGCGACTGGGCGGCGGTCTTGCCCAGGTCGAGCCCGGCATCGATGATGATGCGGTCCGGAGAAATGCCGGCGGCCCGTGCCCGCTCGGCCCGCTCGAGGAGGAAGGACGCCACGGCCTCGACCACGTCGTCGTAGACGGGCTCGGGATCGGGTACCCGGGGGCCCAGGCGGATGTGGGTGGCCACCACCGTGGCCCCGGCCTCGGCCGCGGCCGACAGATAGTCGGGGTCGGCAAACCCGCTGATGTCATTTCCCACCACCGCGCCGGCCCGGTAGGCCTCGCGGGCCACCGACGCCCGCCAGGTGTCGACCGACAGGGCGATGTCGAACCGGGTGGCCAGTGCCTCGATGGCCGGGATGACCCGGTCGAGCTCCTCGTTCTCCCCGACCTCGGGACCCGGTCCGGCCTTCACCCCTCCCACGTCGAGCAGGTCGGCGCCTTCGTCGACCAGGAGCCCGGCCCGCCGGATGAGGTCGTCGAGGGCGTAGGTGGCGCCCTTGTCGTAGAACGAGTCGGGCGTGCGGTTGAGGATGCCCATGATCAGCGCCCGGTCGGTGATGTCGAACGTCCGGGAACCGAGGCGGAGGGTGGTGGCGCGCACGGAGCCGACGCTACCGGAGCCACGGATGGTCGCCGCGGCCGGCGATGCGGCCAATGACGGGGCCGACGATGTCAGAACAGTCGCGAAGCCAGCGCCTTGCGGTACCCGAGGGTCCGCGGGTCGTCCGGTCCGAGCGTCTCGAGCAGGTCGAGGAACTCCTGACGGGCGTCGGGGTCGTCCTTCACCCGGTCGAGCAATCTGTCGAGGAGCGAGGCGGGATCGGCTCCGGCCACGTCGGCCCGCCCGGCCAGCCGGGCCTCGGCCAGCAGCCGGCGGGTTTCGGGGGTTTCGGGGATCCGGCCGAGCAGGGTCACGGCCTCGTCGGTGTCGCCCCGGGCGATGAGCAGGGCGGCCAGGGCGGGGACGGCCACCGGGTGGTCCGGCTCGAGCTGCAGCGCCCGGCGGAGCGGCTCTTCGGCCCCGGCATCGGCTCCGGCTGCGGCCAACAGGTCGGCCTCGGACTGGGCCGGCGCCAGGCCGGCGACGAAGGCCCTGACCTCGGCTTCGGGCTGAGCCCCGATGAACTGGTCCACCACCGCCCCGTCCCGCACGGCGAATACGGCCGGGATGGACTGGACCTTGAATCCGGCCGACACCGACGGATTCTCGTCGACGTTGACCTTGACCAGCTCGACCGAGCCGCCGCTGTCAGCGACCACCCGCTCGAGAATCGGGCCGAGCGTCTTGCACGGCTCGCACCAGGGCGCCCACAGGTCGACCACGACGGGGATCTCAAAGGACCGCTTGAGGACCGCCTCTTCGAACGTGGCATCGGTGACATCGACCATGGTCTGCGACGTTACCGGCCCGTGGCGAGTGACCGCCCACCGGGCAAGGTGGGTCCGGTGACGCGGGTAGCGTCGGGGGCATGGATGCAGCACCCAACACCGCCGACACCGTCGATCAGCCCACCGTCGAGGGCATCGACCGGGAAGCCGTGACCGCATGGCTGACTGACAACGTCGCCGGGTCGGTTCCCCCCTACGAGTTCGAGCTCATTGCCGGCGGGCGC
>DATBZS010000022.1:0-66675 GCA_036513075.1 Acidimicrobiales bacterium | reverse complement strand
TCGACATCGGAGTGTGTCGCCGTCGGCTCGACGGCTTCCGGCGCCGGCGTCGACACGACAACTGACGGGGGGGCAACCTGGACCGGTCAGACGGTCTCCACCGGCTCGATCGCCCTGACCGCGGTGTCATGTGCCACCACGTCGGACTGCACGGCCGTGGGATCGGCGTTCAACGGCACGACGACGGTGGGCGCCATCCTCGCCACCTCCGACAGCGGGACGACGTGGAGCGCCCCGACCCTGCCTAGCGGAGTGGGCGCGCTGACGGCCGTCTCGTGCCCGTCGGCCACCGTGTGCGAGGCCACCTGGAGCACGTTCAGCGGCAGAAACGTGAGCGCCACTGGCATCGTCGCCACGACTGACGGCGGGACGATCTGGTCCATCCAGACCGTCCCCTCCGGGGTCAGTCTTTCCGGCGTCTCGTGCGCGTCGGTCACCACCTGCGAGGCGGTGGGGGGCACCACATCCAACTCTGGCTACGTGCTCACCACCACCAACGGAGGGACGACCTGGACACCCCAGACGTTGCCCGGCGGCGTTAGTGGGCTGTTCGGAATCTCCTGCCCTTCCGTGTCGTTCTGCGCGACAACCGGGTTCGCCGTCTCGGGATATTCAGTCCTCACCACCACCGACGGTGGGATCACCTGGACCGTAGTGACCCTGACGAGCAGTTCGAACTCTCCTACCTCGATCGCCTGTGCAACGGCGACGACGTGCGAGGCCTTCGGCACGAATTTCAACTCCAGCACCAGCGCCGCTGATGTCTTCGCCACCACCGATGGCGGGGTCAACTGGACGCCGCAATCCCTGCCCGGAGGGGTCGGCCCGTTCGCGGCCGTATCCTGTCCGACAGCAATCTGCGTCGCGGTGGGCACTGGCTCGACCGGCGCCGCCGTCTCCACTTCCGCCGACGGGGGGGCCACGTGGACCGCCCAGCCACCTCCGACTGGTGTGTCCGGACTGACGGGGGTTTCCTGTGCGTCGGCGGCCACGTGCGAGGCGGTCGGCGTGTCCTCGACCGGACCAGCGACCGCCCTCGTCACCACCGACGGCGGGGCGACCTGGACCAGCCAGACCCTCCCCGTCGCCCAGGGGACCCTTGACGGCATCTCGTGCGCGACGACCACCACGTGCGAGGCGGTGGGGGGCAACGTCGTCCTTGCCACCACCGACGGCGGGGCCGTCTGGGTCAACCAGAACGTCCCCGCTGGGGTGAGCAGTCTCTCCGGCGTCTCGTGCGTGTCGGCCACCACCTGCGAGGCGGTGGGGTACAACTACAACACCGTCACGAGCACGAGCACCGGCGTCGTCCTCGCCACCACTGACGGAGGTGGCACCTGGGTCGCCCAGACCACTCCCGCTGGGACCGGTACCCTCACAGGCGTCTCATGCGCGACGGCCACCGCCTGCGAGGCGGTCGGCGCCACGACCTCGTTCGGCCCCACCATCCTCGCCACCACCAACGGGGGGACGACCTGGACCACCCAGTCCGTCCCGTCCGGGGTCTTCTCACTCGCCGGCATCTCGTGCGTCTCCACGACGACCTGTGAGGCCGTCGGTGGTGCCCTGTCGGCGGCGGGCGTCGTCTCCACCACCGACAGCGGGGCGATCTGGACCATCCAGGCCGTTCCGCCCGGCGACTCCAACCTCGCCACCGTCTCCTGCACGTCGGCATCGGACTGTGTCGCCGGTGGCTCTGGCACCGGCGCGGTCGGCGGCCTCCTCCTCTCCTACGGGCAGCTCGCCATCCCCGTACCGACGGTTACCTCGATCAGCCCGACCACGGGCCCGGCCGTAGGGGGTATCACGGTCACGGTCACCGGCAGCGGCCTCACCGGGGCCACCGGGGTCTCCTTCGGGACGGCGCCCGCCACCTCCTACCAAGAGGTGAGCGATACGGAGGTCACCGCTGTCGCACCGGAAGGCACCAGCACGGTCGACATCACGGTCACGACCCCGGGGGGAACGTCGGCCATCGGGGCCAGCGACCTGTTCACCTACCAGGCGGCCATCGCCCCGACCTCCCCGACCGGCCTTGCCGCCTCCCTCGGCAACGGAACGGCCACCCTTTCCTGGTCGGCCCCGGCCTCTGACGGGGGCAGTGCTCTCACCTCCTACGTGGTCTCGGCCACCGACACCACCACGTCCACCACCCTCCCCGCGGTCGTGGTCTCGGGCTCCCCACCGTCCACGTCCACCACGCTCACCGGACTCACCCCCGGGGACGCCTACTCCTTCACCGTGGCCGCCACCAACGCGGTGGGGACCGGGCCGGCCAGCTCGGTGCTCTCCGTGCTGCTGCCCGCCCCCTTCCATGCGCTCCCCCCGGCCCGCATCTGTGACACCCGCACCACGACCGTCTCCGGGATCACCGACCAGTGCTCGGGGAAGACGTTGGGGCAAGGCTCCACGCTTATCGTCCAGGTGACCGGCACCGGCGGGGTGCCCCAAGGGGCCACGGCAGTGGTCGCCAATATCACCGTCACCAACCCCACCAACCAGAGCTACCTTACCGCATGGCCCGCCGGGACCCCTCGACCGCCGACCTCCAATCTGAACTTCTCCTCCGGCCAGACCGTCCCCAACCTCACGACCGTGCCCCTGTCAGCAAACGGAGCCCTCGACATCTACAACGCAGCCGGTACGGTCGACGTCATCGTGGACGCCACCGGTTACTACGGACCGGGCACCGTCTCGAGCCCGGGGGTGGGATTCACCCCCCTCGTCCCGGCCCGCATCTGTGACACGAGGCCGACGAACGTCTCGGGGGGAGCGGCCGACCAGTGCACGGGCAAGACCCCCGGGGCCGGGGCCGACCCCAAGACCTTGACCGTCCAAGTGACCGGCAACGGCGGGGTGCCTGCCGGTGCCACGGCGGTGGTCGCCAACATCACCGTCACCAACCCCAGCACCCCGGGCTACCTGACCGCCTATCCCGACGGCACCACCAGGCCGCTCGCCTCCAATCTCAACTTCATCACCCGCCAGACCGTGCCCAACCGGGTGATCGTCCCCCTGTCTGTTTCCGGGGCCATCGACATCTACAACGCCAATGGCTCTGTCGACGTCATCGTGGACGTCACCGGCTACTACTCCTCCTCCTCCACCGGAATGTTCGAGGCCCTTCCCCCGGCCCGCATCTGTGACACGAGGCCGACGGCCGCCTCCGGGCTCACCGACGCCTGCACAGGCAAGACGGTCGCCGCCGCCGGAACGCTCACCGTGCCCGTCACCGGCATCGGCGGGGTGCCGACCACGGCCAGCGGGATCGTGGCCAACGTCACCGTCACCGGCACCACCGCGGGGAGCTTCCTGACCGTCTACCCGGCCACCTCCACCCGGCCCCTCGCCAGCGATCTGAACTGGACCCCGAGAACGACCGTGCCGAACCTGGTGGTGGCCGAACTCGGCACCAACGGCGCCCTCGGCATCTACAACGCCCAAGGCTCCACCAACGTCATTGTCGACGTGGCCGGCTGGTTCACGCCCTGACAGGTGGTCCCGGACCGGGACCACTTCGGCCAGTGCAACATCCGGCACCTGGCGTGAGCCCTTTGGACGACCCACCGGCGACATGCCGGATTCGAACCTTTGCGCGTCATGCACGTGCGCTACCAATTTTGCCGCCGGCCCATGCTGGACCACGATGACACCCGGCCCCGCCGTTACGGTACGGAGCCGCACGGATCGACCCGTCAGCCGATCGGCACTCCCGGTGAGGTCGATTGAGCCCGCTCGAGGGCTTTCCACCCACTGAGCTCCTCTTTTCGCTTCACGTCGACGCCATGTCCCCCCCGTACCCCGAACAGCCGCTTGGCGTACAACAGGTAGGTCACGACCAGGACGTTGAGTACGAAAGCGACCACTTTCAGTACGCTCACCCGCAGGTAGAGCTCATACACCTCATAGGGGATCAACACGGTGGTGGCAATCAAGGTGAGGTACTCGGCCCAGCGCTTGTTGAGCCACAGCCCGACTCCCTCCACCGCTTCGAGGCAGGCATAGGCGAAGAAGATAAGGGCCAGCACGATCAGGTGGGTCGGCGTGTAATCGAAGGCCTTGCGTAGGTAGCCGAGCACGCCCCGCACCCGGAGTGCGGCCGCTCCCCCGCCATTCAGGGCGTTCATGATGTTCTGATAGTCGTCATGAAGCGCCTTGTTGTGTCCGGCGAAGGTCAGGAACACGATCCCCAGGAACGTCAGGATGACGACGTGGATCGCCCGGTCGAGGGCGATCAACCGCAGGACGTAGCGGTCCCGCAGCGCCGGACCCCGCAGCGGCAGCTCGATCTCGTCCCGGGTGGGCACCCGGTCCGTCGCCGGATTCTCGGGTAGTGGCACCGGGAACCAGGCGTCGCACCGCAGACACCGGCACCAGTGCACGCCGTCACCCTCCCGGACGATGAGCGCGTCCTCGGGGGTGACCGTGGCGGCATCGTCGCCGACCAGGGCGTGGCCGCCCCACGCACAGGTGAAGAGCTCATAGCGGTAGTCAGGTCGCTTCGTGCGGGCCACAGGGTCACAATAGATCCCGACCGCGGAATGACAGGAGATCCGACGATGACCAGCGTGGGTGATGCACTCGCAGAGATCGACGAGGTCGGCTACACCATTCTCGAGAACGCCATCGAGCCTGACCTGATCGATGCACTCAACGACGAGCTCGTCGGGCTCGAGCGGCACCTCGGCGCCGTGCCGGCCACCAACTCGTTCGAGGGGACCAAGACGGTCCGCATCTACAACCTTCTCGCCTACCAACCGGAATTCGCCCGGATACCGGTGCACCCGGCAATCCTTCCGGTCGCCGAGAGCGTGCTCGACCCGGGACTGCTCATTTCGTCGCTTTCCTCGATCGCCATCGATCCCGGCGAGACGGCCCAGCCGATCCACGCCGACGACCAGGTCATCCCCCTGCCCAAGCCCCACCCGGCGACGGTGTGCAACACCATGTGGGCGCTGACCGACTTCACCGAGGCCAACGGCGCCACCCGGGTGATCCCCGGAACCCACAAAGCCGACTGCTCCCCCGATTACGGCCACCCTTACGACAGCGTGCCAGCGGAGATGGCCAAAGGGAGCGTGCTCGTCTGGCACGGCAGCCTGTGGCACGGCGGCGGGGCCAATACGACCGACACCCGGCGGGTGGGGATCGCCATGAACTACTGCGCCGGGTACATCCGCCAGCAGGAGAACCAACAGCTCGGTCTGCCACTCGCCAAAGTCCGAACCTTCTCTCCACGACTCCAGGAGCTGTGCGGTTTCGGCATCTATCACGGGCTCATCGGCCACATCGACAAACAGGTCCCCAGCCGCCTCCTTCTTGAGGCCAAGTCCGACCCCCGCCTCCTGTGGGACCTGGCCTGACAGGATCGACGCCCTCAGCCGTCGCTCAGCCCCCGTCGCTCAATCCCTATCGCTCAGCCGTTCGGCCACAGGTCCTCGGGCTCACACCCCTTCGTCTCGGGAACGCACCAGAACAGTCCGGCGGCCAGCGAAGCCGGAAGGAACAGAACCACGGCAGCCAGCGAGAACCGATTGTCCAGGTCGGCCACCGCACCGAACGCCACCAGGCCACCCACCGCGCCGAGCACTCCGGCCACCAGTACCCATCCGGCGACCGAGGCCCGCACCCCGGTCGGAAAGAGTTCGTTCACGAATGCCCCGGCGGCCGGTGCAAACACCCCGCCGGCCAGGACCCCGAGGACATAGCCGACGACGAGGGCCACCGAACTCCCGGAATAGGCGAGCGTGGCGCACAGTGCGATGCCGACCATGCCGAGTGCCCCGGTCGGACGCCGGCCCACGTGGTCGGCCAGCCAACGGCCCACCAGCAGTCCACCGAGGCCGGCCACCCCGGACACGACCACCATGGCCGCCGTCAGCCCTCCGGCCAGGTGCCGGACGTTCTGGGCATAGAGGAAGATGAAGGTGTTGGCGGGTCCGGTGACCACCGCAACCATGAAGGACAACCCCACCAGGACGAGCAGACGGGTCCGGAACCGCAGCCCGACGGCCCCGATGACCGGCATGGGGTGACTGCGTGCAGCCGTTGCCACCGCGTACCGGTCCGATTCGGTGACCCACCGGGCCACGAGGGGGACCACGGCCAGCGGGACCACGGCGAGGGCGAAGACGCCACGGAACCCGAGGGCGGAAGAGGCCAGGCTGTGGATCACCGCGGTCAGCCCTGCCCCGACGCCGTAGCCGGCGGTGACCAGGGCGACCGCCCTGGCCCGCTGGCCGCTGCCCGTCTGCTCGGCTGCCATCACCTGGGACAGGGCGTTGGTGGCGCTCAGGAACGGCCGCCCGAGCGCGAACACGGCCACGAACCACCAGTAGCCAGGGCTGGCTGCGGCAGCCACCGTGGCCACCAGGCCGACCACCACCGTCATCACCAGCATCCGGCGCCGGCCGAACCGGTCGGCCAGTCCGGTGAGCGGAAGCGCGCCGATCGACGACAGGCGGATGATGGCCAGGCCGATCCCGAGCTCCGTGCCCGACAGCCCGGCCTGGTCGGTGAGCGACGCGTTGTGAGAGACGTGCCCGAACGTGCGGGCCACGTCACCCAGGGCGGCCACCACGCCGAACTGCCCGAATCCGGAGGCCAGGGCGCACAGCGCCACACCGAGCACTACCGGGTCGCGCCACCGGTGAAGGTGGAGGACCGGCGTGGGGTCGTGGGCCGCGGGGTTCGGGGCGGGCTGGCTCATTGCTGGATCCACCTGCTCACGGGCACGCCCGGGGACGATCCCCCGAGCGTGCCCGATCGTGGAGGCGGCGGGCGGAATCGAACCGCCGTACGGGGCTTTGCAGGCCCCTGCCTAAACCACTCGGCCACGCCGCCATTAGTGCCCGGTGATCCTATCCCCCCGGATGGGATGCTTAGATCTGTCCATGCGGATTGGATTGATCGCCCCACCCTGGACACCCATCCCCCCCGTGCTCTACGGCGGCATCGAACTGGTGGTCGACCAGCTGGCCCGTGGTCTGCAGGACGCCGGCCACGACGTCCTGCTCTACACGACCGGGGACTCGACCTGCCCGGTGCCCCGCCAGTGGGTGCTCCCCGAAGCCGAGGGCCAGCGCATCGGTATGGCCGTTCCCGAGCTGCGCCACGTGATCCACGCCTACGAGGCCGTCTCCGAGTGCGACGTGGTCCATGACCACACGATCATGGGGCCGTTCCACGCCGAGCACTACCCCGACCTGCCCGTCGTCACCACCATCCACGGACCGTTCAACCTGGACCTGACCGATCTCTACCAGGCCACATCAGGCCGCGTGCCCCTCATCGCCATCTCCCATGCCCAGCACCGGGCCGCACCGCAGATCCCAGTGGCCCGAGTCATCCACCACGGGATCGAGGCATCCCAATTCCCGGTCGGCGATGGCGCGGGCGACGCCGACGGTCCCTACGTCGTGTTCCTCGGCAGAATGGCCGACGACAAGGGGTGCCACCGGGCGATCCACGTAGCCCGCCGGGCCGGCATCCGCATCCTCATGGCGGCCAAGATGCGCGAGCCGTGGGAGATGCAGTACTTCGCCGAGCAGGTGGAACCCCTCCTCGGACCGGACGCCGTCTACCTGGGCGAGGTCTCCCACCAACGCAAGCTCGAGCTCCTGGCCGGGGCGTCGGCCCTGCTCTTTCCCATCCGCTGGAACGAGCCGTTCGGCATGGTGATGATCGAGGCCATGGCCTGCGGCACGCCGGTACTGGCCTTTCCCGAGGGGGCGGCCCCCGAGGTGGTCACTGATGGGACGACTGGATTCCTGTGCGACGACGAGGACGCCATGGTCGAGGCCATCGGCCGCCTCGGCGAGCTGAAACGGGAGGACTGCCGTCTGGCCGTCGAGGGCTACTTCTCCACTCACCGCATGGTGGCCGAACACATCGAGCTGTTCGAGTCGATGGCCAGCTGAGCGACGCTGCCGCGCCCGGTTCCGGTCATCGATGCGGCCGGCGGTCGGAGTTCAGTCGTCTTTTTTGAAGAACAGCCACCAGACCACCAGCACCAGGGCGATCAGGCCGACCACTTCCACTACGCCCCACAGCAGGGTGGCGATCACGTGGAGCACGCCAAGGGCCAGCCACACCACGACGACTACACCGCCGACGAGCGCGACCGTGCGGAGGGTCGACCGTCCCGATCCCTCGTCCTCTGCCATTCCTCCAGGGTAACTCCCAGGGGACCCGAAACGCGGGCGCCACGGTGGTACGTTCCGTCGATGTCCCTACGGGCGAGTCGACAGCAGCTCATCGAGCGCACTGACCTGCAGGGGGATGACTTCTGCCGGGCCTACTCGGCGGCGGCCGACGAATGGATCTCCGGGCTGTTCGACAAAGCCGGCGGGGGCGACCCACGGGGCATGGCCTTGGTAGCCGTCGGAGGCTATGGACGGGGAGAGTTGTGCCCGTTCAGCGACCTCGACGTGGTCCTCGTCCACAAGGGCAGGAAGGACATCGCGGCCACCGCCGACCGCATCTGGTATCCGGTGTGGGACGAGGGCATCCCCCTCGACCACAGTGTGCGCAAGCCCTCTGAGGTCCTCGACATGGCGGGCGAGGACCTGAGGGTGGCCCTCGGGCTGCTCGATGCCCGGGTCATCTGTGGCGAGGCCAAGGTGGCCGAGCCCGTCCTGGAAGGTGCCCGGGACCGCTGGGTCCGCCAGAAGCCCCCGTGGCTCGGCGTGCTGGCCGAGAGGGTGGCCGAGCGCCATGCCACGAGTGGCGACGTCGGCTTCCTGCTCGAGCCCGACCTGAAGGAGTCCCACGGAGGCCTACGGGACATTGCCGCATTGGCCGCCCTGATGGAGGCGGTCCCGGTGTTGGCCGACTATGTCGACACGGTGGCCATCGAGCACGCCCGTTCGATGCTGACGGCCACCCGGGTCGAGCTGCAGCGGCGGTCGGGGCGCGAGCTGAACAAGCTGCTGCTCCAGGAACAGGAGCAGGTGGCCAAAGCCATGGCCCTGGCCGACGCCGACGAGCTCATGTACGAGGTAGCCACGGCCGGGCGCACCGTAGCCTGGGAGGGCGACGACGCCTGGCGGCGGCGGAACGCGTGGTCCCGGGCCCAGGGCAAGGGCGGTCGGCGGAATCGGGACCGGGACGCCGGGCCGGCCGTGGTGGGGCTGGTCGGCGAGCCAGGTCTAGGTGCCACCGGTGACGAGGTCGTACTGCTCGAAGACGCCGACGTCACCGGTGACACCGCTCTCAGCCTGCGGCTCGCTGCGGTCGCCGCCGAGCGCAACCTCCCCATCTCCCGAGATGCCCTCAACCTGCTGGGTCGACGAGCTCCCGAGGTGGTCACTCCATGGCCCGACGAGCTGCGGGACACTCTGGTCCGGGTCCTGGCCGCCGGTCCAGCCGCCATCCCCGCCCTCGAGGCCCTCGACCAGCGGCGCCTGTTCGAGCGCTATCTGCCCGAGTGGGCCACCGTGCGCAACAAGCCCCAACGGAACCCCTACCACCGGTTCACCGTCGACCGGCACCTCCTCGAGGCCACGGCCAACGCTGCAACCATGGCCCACCGGGTCAGGAGAGTGGACCTCCTGCTGCTCGGCTCGCTCCTCCACGACATCGGTAAGGGCTACCCCGGCGACCACACCGACGTCGGCATGGTGGTGGCCGCCGACATCGCCGCCCGGATGGGCCTGCCGTCCGACGACGTGGCCACCATCGTGACCATGGTCCGGCTCCACCTCCTGCTGCCCGACACCGCCACCCGGCGGGACCTCGACGATCCGGCCACCGCCCAGCGGGTGGCCGACGAGGTGGGCGACCGCACCACCCTCGAGTTGCTGGCCGCCATGGTCGAGGCTGACAGCCTGGCGACAGGTCCCTCGGCTTGGGGGGCCTGGAAGGCCGGCCTGGTGGCCGACCTGGTCGAGCGGGCCAGCCGCCTCCTGGCCGGCGAGCCGGTGGCCCCACCCGCCCCGCTGATCACCGAGGAGCTCCAGGTGGTCATGGATACCGTCCGGACCCACGGGGTGCCGGCACTGTCGATCGAGGCCCCGCACGTCACGGTGGTCGCCCCCGACCGCTCAGGCCTCCTGGCCGAGGTGACCGGCGTCCTCGCTCTCCACGGGCTCAACGTGCGCTCGGCTGTGGTGGCCGGTGAGCACGGCGTCGCCGTCGAGACGTTCACCGTGGAGCCCGACCGGGGCCGCTGGCCGGCGTCGGCCAAGCTCTCCAACGATCTCGCTGCGGTCATGGCCGGCACCCTCGACGTCGACACGCAGCTGGATGACCGGGCCCACACCTACCGCAACGCAACCAAGGTGCAGGTGGCCCAGCTGGTGTCCACCCAGGTCACGATCGACAACAACGCGTCGGACTTGGCCACGGTGGTCGAGGTGCGGGCCGAGGACACCGTCGGCCAGCTCCACCGCATCACCCGGGCCCTGGTCGAGTGCCACCTCGACGTGACCTCGGCCAAGGTGTCCACCTTCGGCGCGGCCGTCGTCGATGCCTTCTACGTCCGGGGACCCGATGGCCGGAAACTGACCGAGCCGGACCAGATCGCCGCCGTCGAACGGGCCGTACACGCCCATGTGAGGACCTCAGCCACGGCATGAGTTGGCGGCCGGCAACCGAACGGAACCCGTGGAGTCGGTACCGGCGTACCCCCTGGTAGATTCGGTCGTGAACTCCCGATGTCCCACTCCCACTCCCACTCTCGCTTGCGTTCCACCTCCGCAGGCCGCAGCCGCTGGCATCTGGTCGCGCTCGGAACCGGGGTGGTCCTGATCGCCGTGGGCGTCGCCGTGGCCGTGGGCGTCGCCGTGGTCGGGCACTCGTCCGGCAAGGTCTCGGCGTCGCCCACCACCTCTCCGGCCGGCAAGCCGGCCGCCTCCAACCTCCCGCTCAACGTGGTGGCCGTGACCCCGGCGGACGGGGCCTCGGGAGTTCCGAGCGACGCCACCATCACCGTGGTGTTCTCGGAGGCGCTGTCCACCCACTCCCCTGTGCCGACACTGAGCCCGGCCGTGCCCGGCACCTGGGAGCAGGCCACACCGACCACCTTGGCCTTCGTGGCGGCCGCACCGCTCGTGCCGTCGTCGTCGGAGACCGTCACCGTGCCCGCCGGCACCGGTGGCATGCTGAGTACCGCCGGCCGGACCCTGACCCAGGGGGCCACCGTGCACTTCGGCGTCGCCCCCGGCACCACGCTGCGCCTCCAGCAGCTGCTGGCCCAGCTCGGCTACCTGCCCGTCTCCTTCACCCCGGCCGGCCCGCTGTCGGCACCCCAGGAGCTGGCTCAGCCCCAGGAGGGCACCTTCGCCTGGCGCTTCGCCGAGCCGGCCTCCCTCATGACCCAGTGGACGCCGGGCACGTCGGACGTGCTGACCAAGGGCGCGGTGATGCGCTTCCAGGACAAGCACGCCATGACCACCGACGGGGTGGCCGGTCCCGCCGTGTGGACCGCACTGCTGGCCGACGACTCCGCCGGGGCGATCGACACCGATGCCTACAACTACGTCTTCGTGTCGAAGTCCCTCCCTCAGCGGACCACGGTCTACAGCAACGGAGCGACCGCCTACTCGACACTGGCCAACACCGGCGTCGCCGCGGCCCAGACGGCGTCGGGCACCTTCCCGGTGTTCGAGCACCTGACGGTCACCACCATGCGGGGCACGAATCCGGACGGCTCGAAGTACGTGGACCCGGGCATCCCGTGGGTGAGCTACTTCAACGGGGGCGACGCCCTGCACGGATTCGTCCGTTCCAGCTATGGCTTCCCCCAGAGCGACGGTTGCGTCGAGATGCCGCCGGCCAACGCCGGGGTGGTCTTCCCGTACACGCCGATCGGCACCCTGGTCACCGTCAGCTGACGCCGCCCCTCAACGCGGTGGCCGGTCCGTTCATCGAGCGGACGGGAACTCGGGCGGCCGTCGCTCCCGCACCGCTTGAATGCCCTCGGTGACGTCGGGCCCGAGGAACCCCAGCATCTCGAGGGCCAGCGACTCACCGAACACCGGTGCCGCCTGCAGCATCCACTGGTTCATCACCCGCTTGGTCCACTGCACGGCGGTGCGGCTGCCGGCGGCCAGCTTCCCGGCGATGGCCAGGGCCTCGTCCAGCACCTGGTCGTCGGGAACGCACCGCGTCACCAGGCCGATCCGCTCGGCCTCGGTTCCGTCCACGAAGTCGGCGGTCATCAGGTAGTACTTGGCTTTGGCCATCCCACACAACAACGGCCACAGCAGGGCCGCATGGTCGCCTGCCGCCACGCCCAACCGGGCGTGTCCGTCGGACAACCGCGCCGTCTCCGCCATCACACTCACGTCGGCGAGGAGGGCCACGGCCAGGCCGGCACCGACAGCCACACCGTTGATGGCCGACACGATCGGCTTCACCGAGGCCAGCATTTCGTCGACCACCGCCTTGGCGTCCCGCCACTGCTCGAGGGTGACGGCGTAGTCGGTGGTCATCGACTCCACCATGGCCAGATCGCCCCCGGCCGAAAATGCCGTTCCCGCGCCGGTGATGACCGAGACGGCCACCGTGTCGTCACGGTCGACCACCCGCCACACCTCGGAGAACTCGCGATGCAGCCGCTCGTTGGCGGCATTCAGCACCTCGGGGCGGTCGATGGTGATCAGCAGTACCGACGGCGACGGGCGCTCGAAGCGCAGGTGGACGAAGTCGTCGTAGGTCGAAAACGCAGCCGGTATCGGATCGCTCATGGATGCATCATGGCCCGGCGATCGGGAGTCGGGGAACTCAGTTCCCGAGCAGCGGGTGGTGCAGACCGAGCTCAGCCAGGGACCGGCCGGGCTCGCGCTGGTCGACCACGTCCGGTTCGGCGCCGGCCAGCCGGAACACGTACAGGTTCCAGAAGGGGGCGAGCTCGGCCGGCTCGATGTCGGCATACAGCCGCTCTTCGACGTCGGTGCACCGGGTGAAGCCGGCCGCGGCGAACTGCTCTGTCCACCACTCGAACGAGGCGATACACAGGTGGCCCTCGACCAACTCGCCCTCGGCGTCGACGGCCAGGTCGGGTTCGGGCACCGGGCCCCGGTAGTCGGAGCCGAGCGACCAGTAGTGGTCGACCCGCTCAGGACGGACCTTGCCCTCGAAGTGCCCGTCAGGACCCGACCGGTTGGGTCCGAACGACGGGATGGTGGCGTACAGGTAGCCGCCGCACACCCGGGCCAGTTCGGCCAGCGCGTCGGGCACCCGATCCGGGGGTAGGTGTTCCAGGATCTCGAGCGTGGTGACCAGGTCGAAGTTCCCGTCCGCCCAGGGCAGCCCGGCGAACAGGTTGGCCACGCGCACGTGGCCCACCGCACCGGGTGCGGCGTGGTCGATGGCATACGGGCTCAGGTCACACCCTTGGGCGTCGATCCCCCGCTCGCGCAGCACCTCGACCAGGTAGCCAGTGGCACAACCCACGTCGAGGGCGGTCTCCACCCGGAAATTGCGCCACAGGAGCCACCCGGCGATGTCGGCGTTGGAGGCGATCCGGTCGTATCGGGCATAGCCAGAGCGGCCCTCCCGGTCGCCCTCTGCGTCCCGGCCCTCGCCGAAATAGGCACCACCGTAGGCATCAGGCACCCCGGCACGGCGGGCTTCGGCCACCGCAGCCGCCCGCTCGGCGGCATTGGACAGCTCGCCCCCGACCCGAGCCACCACCGCCCGCACCCGGTCGTGGCCGGCAGCCACATCGATCAGCGCCTGGCGGGCCTTGTCTGTGGCCGAGCGGATCCGGGGCGATGTCATCAGGCCTCCGACCCGGACAAGCATTCGGCCAGGGCCCGGAAGGCACGTCCCCGGTGGGAGACTGCGTGCTTCTCGTCCGGAGTCATCTGGGCGAAGGTCCGACCGTCGAATCCGTCGGGGGCGAACAGGGGGTCGTAGCCGAACCCGCCGTCGCCCCGGGCCTCGGGGGTGATCACCCCGGTGACCTCTCCCTCCACGAACAGTTCGGACCCGTCGGGGAAGGCCACGAGGGCCACACTGCGGAACCGGGCCCGCCGGTCGGCGGGCGACGTCGCCCCGACCCGGTCCAGTTCGGCGACCAGCCGGGCCACATTGTCGGCGTAGGTGGCCCCCTTTCCGGCAAATCGGGCCGAGTAGACACCCGGCGCCCCGTCCAGGGCCTCGACCTCGAGGCCAGTGTCGTCAGCCACGGCAGCCATGCCGGTGGCCCGGCACAGGGCCACGGCCTTCAGGCGGGCGTTGTCCACGAGTGTCTCCCCCGTCTCGTCGACATCGGGCACGTCCTCGGGTCGGGGAACCAGGACGAGGCCCGGGACGTCTCCCAGGATGGCGGCGATTTCAGCCGCTTTGTCCCGGTTGGCGCTGGCCAGCACGAAGGTGCGCTCGGGCACGGCGTCCCCCCCCGGTCAGCGGGGGGTCGGGGGCTCGGCCAGGGTGGTCGTCTGCAGGTCGAGCAGCTGGGCGATGCCGTGCTCGGCCAGGCTCAGCATCTCGTCGAGCTCGGCCTTGGTGAAGGGCATGCCCTCGGCGGTGCCCTGGACCTCGATGAACCGACCCGACGAGGTCATCACCACGTTCATGTCGACCTCGGCCCGGCTGTCCTCTTCGTAGGGGAGGTCGAGCATGCACACCCCGTCCACCACTCCGACGGACACCGCGGCCACCGCCTCGGTCAGCGGATTGGCCCTGAGCGTCCCTTTCTGCACCAGCCTCGTCATGGCGTCGTGGAGGGCCACGTAGGCCCCGCAGATGGACGCCGTCCGGGTTCCACCGTCGGCCTGGAGCACGTCACAGTCGACGGTCACCTGCAGCTCGCCGAGGGCCACCATGTCGCACACGGAGCGGAGGGACCGGCCGATGAGGCGCTGGATCTCCTGGGTGCGCCCGGACTGCTTACCCTTGGCCGCCTCCCGGGTGACCCGCTCACCGGTCGATCCCGGGAGCAGCGAGTACTCGGCCGTCACCCAGCCCTTGCCGGAGCCCCGCATCCACGGCGGCACCCGCTCCTCGATGGACGCCGTACACAGCACCCGGGTGCGGCCCATCGACACCAGGACCGACCCCGGGGCAAAGACGGTGAAGTCCCGCTCGAACGAAGCGGTCCGCAGCTCGTCGATCCCCCGTCCGTCGGCCCGCTTGGCCTTGCTCGCCTCACTCACAGTGTGAATTCCTTTCCGATCGCAGCCTGTTCCACCGGGCCGCCGAAGGCGGCCTCGGCCTCGTCGGCCACCGCCCGTGCGTCGACGGTCGGCCACCGGTGGGTGATGACCAGGCGCCGGGCGCCTGCCGACCGCGCCGCCTCCCCGGCCTGGCGCCCACTCAGGTGCCCGGCCGTCCCCTCATGCTCGGCGGTGTAGGTCGCCTCGCAGAGCAGCAGATCGAGGCCCGTGCCTAACGCCGACGGAGACCATCCCGGTCCCGTATCGGCAGAGTAGCCGAGCGCGCGATCGGCCCCATCGATGCGCACGGCCAAGGTCTCCTCGACGTGGTCGGTGCGGTGGAAGGCACACGAGGCCTCGCCGATCCCGGCCCGGTCCCCGTGGGTGATCGTGTGCCAGTCGAGGCAGTGGGTGCGGCCGGACCCGGCCTGGTCGACCACGTCGGCGGGTGCGTAGACCGCCAGCGCGCCCCGCCGGCCCCCGAACCGGGCCTGGGTGTCCATGGCGAAAAGGTCGGTCCAGTGGTCGGGGTGGTGGTGGGAGATGACCACGGCGTCAACCTCGGACGGGTCGACCAGGGTCTGGAGGACGGCGAAGGTACCCGGGCCAGCGTCGAGGACCAGACAGGTGCCGCCTACCCGGACCAGGTAACCGCTGGCGGCGCCGCCAGGACCGGGCCAACTGCCGTCACAGCCCAGGACGGTCAGTGTCACCTCGTCACCGGGGTCGGTCACGGCGGCTGGGCGTCGGGGAGGCACCTGGTCAGGTTACGCGCACCTGTTGCCGCCCGGGATGACTGACCGCAGAGGGTGACCGACACCGGGATCCGTGGCCGAAAGTGGGCAGGAACCTCAAGCGGTGGAACGGGTCGGCGGTCGGGACACTTCACCACCTGGTCGGGTCGAGCGACTAGAAGTACGTGATCTGCTTGGCTCGGGCCTCGACGACATCGAGGTCGTCGGTCCAGGCACCCGTCGACAGGTACTTCCAACCGGCATCGCAGCACACGGTGACGATCACTCCCGACTCGAGTGCGGCCGCCGTCTTGACGGCGCCGGCCAGGATGGCTCCCGACGAAATGCCGGCGAAGATGCCGACGTCCATCAGCCGGCGGGTCCACTCGATCGACTCGCGGGGGCGGACGATCCGCTTGCCGTCGAGCAGGTCGGACCCGTGGTTGTCCAGGAAGATCGGCGGGATGTAACCGTCGTCGAGGTTGCGGAGCCCGTCGACCAGCTCACCGGCCGGTGGCTCGATGGCCAGGACCTTGATGTCCGGATTCTGCTCCTTCAGGTAGCGCCCGACCCCGAGCAGGGTGCCCGAGGTGCCGAGGCCGGCCACGAAGTGGGTGACCTCGGGGCAGTCCTTCCAGATCTCGGGGCCGGTTCCCTCGTAGTGGGATCTCGGGTTGGCCGGGTTGGCGTACTGGTACAGGAACGTCCACTCGGGGTGCTCCTCGGCCAGGGCCCGGGCCCGGCGGACCGCCCCGTTGGATCCCTCAGCGCCGGGCGACTCGATGATCTCGGCACCCCATGATTCGAGCAGTTGACGGCGCTCGATGGACACGTTGGTGGCCAGCACCACCTTGAGCCGGTAGCCCTTGATCCGGCAGACCAGCGCCAGGCCGATGCCGGTGTTGCCCGACGACGGCTCGATCAAGGTGGCACCCGGCAGCAGTGTGCCGTCGGCCTCGGCCGCCTCGATCATGGCCAGGGCGATCCGGTCCTTGACCGAGCCACCGGGGTTCTGGCCCTCGAGCTTGATCAGGATCCGGACCTCAGGGTTCGGGCTCAGCGCCGAGATGTCGACCAGCGGCGTATTGCCGATCAGGTCGAGAACCGAGCCGTAGGCGGGCATCGGGGTATCTACGCGCTCTCGGCGAACGCCCCGCCGGCCACAGCCGGGAGGATCGAGAGTTCGTCGGAGGCGCCCACCCGGGTGTCCACACCCGACAGGTACCGGACGTCGTCGTCGTTGATGTAGATGTTCACGAACTTGTGGAGGGCACCGGTGTCGTCGATCACCTGTCCGGTCATGCCCGGGTACTTGGCCACCAGGGCACCCAGGACCTCGCCCACGGTGGCACCCTCGAGGGTGACGATGCGCTCCCCTCCGGCGTGGGGCCGCAGCACGGTCGGGAGGTTCACTTGGACGGGCACGGGTGCTCCTTTGCGTAGCCACGGACCGGACGGGACCGGGTGGTGCGGACGGGCGGCCCCACACGATGGAAGCCCTGGTGGTGGGCGTTCCGGCGTGGCCACGAAACTTGACCTGACAGGTGAGGATTCTACCGCTCGAGCAGGCGGACCGGTTCTTCCTCGACCGTCGAATCGACGATGCGGAAGCTGCGGACCATGGGCTCGGAGTCCCGCAGCGACACCAGCACGTAGTGCCACGACGGATCGGGAGCCTGGACCACGTCGGTCGGCGATGGGTAGGCCTCAGTGTGGGTGTGGGAGTGGAAGACGCCGACAATGGCACCTCCCGCGGCCTCGGCGTCGCGGTCGGCCCGCAGGTGCTCTTTGGGGTCGACTGTGTACAGCTTGGCCGAGGCGGCCAGGTTCCGGGTCGGATAGCAGGTGGTGACCCGGCCGGTATCGGGGTCACCGCCAAGGAGGCCGCAGGCCTCGTCAGGCAGGCCGACCAGGCAGTGGGCCACCAACTGGTCGTGGACGGCGCGGGGCACGGTGAGCATCGCCGCTCAGGCTAGAGGACGGGGCTCCACGGTCGGGCGACTACCGTCGATGGCCGTGGCCAAGAAGAAGCAGACCGCTGCCGCCTCGGGCGGCAAGGCCGGCGGCGTAAAGGGCGCGCCTCAAGAGATGAACCGTCTGGTGGCCTCCAACCGTCGGGCCCGCCACGACTACGAGATCCTCGACACCGTCGAGGCCGGCATGGTGCTCCAAGGCTCCGAGGTCAAGTCGCTACGCGAGGGTCGCATCGCCCTCCAGGACTCCTATGCCCGCATCGACGACGGCGAGATGTGGCTCTTCGGCGTCCACGTCCCGCCGTATGCCCAGGCCAACGGCTTTGGCGCCCACGACCCCGACCGGCGGCGCAAGCTGCTGTTGCACCGCCGCCAGATCGACGAGTGGATGGGCAAGTCGAAGCAGAACTCGCTGACCATGGTTCCGCTCAAGATCTACTTCAAGGACGGCCGGGCCAAGGTGGAACTGGCCCTGGCCAAGGGTCGGCGCCAGTACGACAAGCGCCACGCCATCGCCGCCCGGGACGCCGGACGCGATGCCGCCCGTGAGGCGCGGTCGGCGACCAAGCACCGCGCCTGAGCGAAGGCCAGCGTCGGGGCCATGTCCTACCGGTAGACTGGTGATCCGGTCGCACACGGTGTGCAGTCGGTGGAGGACCCCAAGGGGGTGACAGGCTTCGACTCTGGTCGTCGATGTAGGAGAAGCGAGCCGTGGTCTCCGGATCCACGTTAAAGAGCCGGAACCAAAAATAAACGCCGAGCCTCAGCTCGCGCTCGCAGCCTAGAAACTGCGACGTCCTACCGGTCTCAGCCCCACGGGCCGGAACAGGGCGCCATCTAGTGGGACTCACCTGACCGACTGCGCCGACGGGTCGACAGGGACAATTCAGTCGGATACGGACCTGACCTGCCGCCGGTAGCGGAACAGGTCCCGACAATCCACCGCCGGCTGCGCTCGGAGAAGACCTACTGAGAAGCCGGAGGACGCGGGTTCGATTCCCGCCACCTCCACGGATGCCCTGGCCTGTTTTCCCGCAGGCCGGGGCATCTTCATGCCCGGCTTCGAGCGTGGGCCTGCGGCACACGTCTGTTGGCAACACCGGTTGCATCGGGCCACATTCCGCCAGGTCAGACCCCGTAACATCTGTTGCATGAGCGACGCCATCGATCGAGTGATCGCCGATGTGAATCGCTACTCCGAAGCCGGCGAGCGCTTGGCCGCGCGCCTCCACCAGCACACCGCCTGGAACAACGAGGACATCGAGCGGCTCCGGTCTGGCATGTCAGTGACCGACTCGTGTCAGGTCACCGGCTCGGCGGACCGCAGCCGGAATCTCACGCGCATCCTGGCTGAATTCGAGGAGAGCCGGCGGGCGATCCGGTCCTCGACCGTCCTCGTATTGATTGAGGAGGGGATGACCATCAGCGAGATCGGTGTGGTCTTCGGCGTCTCACGCCAGCTGGCCAACCGACTGGTCAGGGACGCGCGAGCTACGTACGGCGCGGCGGAAGCTTCGGCGTAGTCCCCCGCACCGGACCCGCTCCTGGACGCTCATGGTCAATCCAGCCGGCTCATTCCAGTTTCAGGGAGCCGGCCCGGGCTACGCCAGCTGGTTCGTTACCCGACTCGGCAACCGATCCTGGAAGCGGGGCGAGGGCACCGTCGTCGCCCGAGCCAACCCCGGCCTGCCACGGCCGGACGTAGGCGACCCACACCACCGCGACCGCCAGCAGGGTGGCGCACAGGGTCCACCCCAGGGCGGTGGTGCTCAATCCCGCATATTTGAGACCTGAGGCGAAGATCACAAAGGTGATGCACGGCCGGATGTACTTGTCCGGGGCATGGGACGACAGGTACGCGCCCACCAGGACGGCCGGGATGCTGCCGATGATGATCGAGGCTGTCACCGAGAACTGCACGTGCCCGAAGATCAGGGCTCCGAGCGCGGCGGCCATGGTGAGGGGCACGGCCTGGGTCAGGTCGGTGCCCACCAGCTGGTTGGCGCCCAGCATCGGATAGAGAAACAGCAGCAGGACGATCATCAGGGAACCGGAACCGACCGAGGTCAGCCCCACGATGAGGCCACCGACCATGCCGATGATCACCGTCCGCATCGGGCGCACGGTCAGGTCGTGGACAACCCCTTGACGCTCCTGGCCGGACCGTCGGTCCAGGTAGTACCGGAGCACCATGGCCGCCGCCCCGACCAGCAGGGCGGCACCGAGAAGCTTCTCGATGTTGGCCTGGGACGTCGTGGAATGGCCCATCAGGTGCAGCAGGTACGAGCCGAAGAAGGCCATGGGCACCGAGCCGAGCACCATCCAGCCCACCATGGTCCAGTTGACGGTCTTCTTGGCGATGTGGACGGCGGCGCCGAACGGGCGCATGAAGACCGCCGCCACCAGGTCGCTCGAGATGGCCGTCGACGGCTTGACGTTGAAGAGGAGGATGAGCATCGGTGTCATCAGGGCTCCACCACCTGCCCCGGTGAGGCCGACGAGGAAGCCCACCACGGCGCTGCCCAACACGATGTACGGATCGATGTGCACTAGCAATCACCTCTTTTCCCTATGGATAACCTATACCATATAGACTCACTAGGATCAAGTGGTACCCGCCCCAATGGAATGCCAACCCGTCGGTGAGGCGACCATACGAGGCGTCAATTCTCTACCGATGGGGACCTTCGCTTCCTGGTCGTGAGCCAGGACGCCGAACCCCTCGTCGAAGTCGCGCTGTCGGCTGGCCAGTGCACCCATGATCCCGAGGGCGAACGTGGACGACTCGTGGACCAGGAAGGGAAGCGCACTTCGGTCGATGTCGGCTCGGGCCGTCTCGGCTGCGGTAACGGCCGTGTCGTTGCGGGGAAGGGGGTCGATGAAGGCTCGCTCGCCGAAAACATCGTCCGGGCCGAGGGGGGCGACCACCACCGACCCTTGCCGGAGCTCGACCGTGCCAGACACGATGCCGTACATGTGTGATCTCTCACCTTAAGAACGGTGGATTCGATCGCACCCTGCAACCACCGGCGCCGGTCCCTCGGGCCGCCATCACGTTCGCCCCCGGGTTCCTGCGGACTCGACATCTCGACATCAGCGTCCGCGTCCACCACGCGACTGCAGTGGACGCGGACGGACCATCCATGTCCGAAGAACTCGACCCGGAGCCAAACGATGCCTACCGACTGATCGGAGGTGTGACCCGGAATTCAGCGCATCGTGCCGCCGGTGTCATTGTCAGCCGGCAACCGCCGCGGTCACTCGGTCCAGAGGGACCCTGGCAATTGTGACCGCGTTCAGCGGGATAGCCAGGCCTCGGGATCCGAGGTCAGTTCCTTGACCTGGACGGGAAGGTCGCCCGACACGATGCCGGCGATGGTCACCTCATCCAGTACCGATCGCAGGCTGGCGCGCACCGCCACCCAGACCGCCTGCAGGTGCTCCGCGGCCCCCTCGTAGTTCGCGGCCTCGGGACGCAGACCCCGGATCTCAGCCAACGGTCCATCCAGCGGGCGGATCACGTCGGCCACAGTGATCTTCTCGGCCTGCCGAGCCAGGCGGTAGCCGCCGTCTGGGCCTCGTTGGCTGGTCAGGAGACCGGCACGCCGCATGTCGTTGAGGATGCTCTCCAGGAATTTGGCAGGGAGCCCTTGTGACGTGGCCAATGCCTCGGAGGTCAGCGCCGTGTCGGCTGCGGCCAGAGAACACAGGGCACGCACGGCATAGTCGACCTTCGCTGAGATGTACACATCATTGATTCTTCCAGATGTGGGAACTCCGACACCGGACAGGCCGCGAATCCCATCCAAGCCGCGACTCCCCCGGCCGGCGGTCCACCTCAATCAGCACCTGGGCGACGACGACACGAGCGATGCAACCCGCCACCTCTGGCCGGTGGTAAACACGCTACCGAGCAGGTCCGTCTCCGGCCGGGCGATGACCGATCTGACCATGACGGCGCCCTCGCCGCCACCTTCAGGAGTCAGTCAACACCGTCTTGAGCTGGACCATCTCCTCGAGCCCGGCCCGGCCCCCCTCCCGCCCGAATCCGCTCTGTTTGACCCCACCGAACGGGGTGCCCGGAGTCAGATTGCCGAATCCGTTGGTCACCACCACACCCGACTCGATGCCGGACACCAGTCGCTCGAGACGATCGGGGTCGGCCGTGTGGACGTACGCGGCCAATCCGTACGGGGTGTCGTTGGCCTTGGCCAGGACCTCAGCCTCGGAACTGAACCGCAGCACGGCATGCACGGGTCCGAACACCTCGTGGCGGGCCAGGTGGCTGTCATGGTCCACGTTCCCGAACACGGTGGGGGCGACGAACCAACCGGCCGCCAGGTCGCCTCCGAGGCGCTCCCCGCCCACCAGAAGCGTGGCTCCCTCGGATCGGGCCCTCGCTGCAACACCGAGTATCCGCACCATGGCTGCCTCCGTCACCACCGGTCCGACGAAGGTGACCGGGTCGAGCGGATCGCCCACCGGGAGAGTGGCGAGGACGGTCAGGAGGCGGTCGACCACGTCGTCATAGACGTCCTCGTGCACATAGGTCCGGGTCGGCAGGGCACAGCCCTGCCCGGACAGTAGGGCCGTCCCCGACCGGGCGGCCAGCGTGGCGGCGACATCGAGGTCGGCGTCGGGAAACACGATGTTCGGCGACTTCCCGCCCAGTTCGAGGGCGACCGGCGTCAACGCGCCGGCCGCGGCGGCCATGACCTGTCTGGCGGTAGCCGAACCACCGGTGAAGGTGAGTTTGTCGATGCCGCGGTGGGCGGCCAATGCCGCGCCGGTCGCGGACCCACCCACCACCACATTGAGAACGCCCGGTGGCAGACCGGCCTCGAGGGCCAGCTCGGCGAAGCGCAGCATGCCGAACGGGGCCAGCTCGGGTGGCTTGGCCACCACGGCGTTGCCGGCGGCCAACGCCGGGCCGCACTTCTGGCCCATCCCGACCATCGAGCCGTTCCACGGCGGGATCGTCCCCACGACCCCGTACGGGACCCGCCGCACCGTGGCCGTCCCCCGGTCCACTGCCAACGGCTCGTTGTGCACTCCAACGGCCAGGTCGGCAGCGCTGCGGATCCATGCCGCCGAATAGCGACCGGGACGGAGGACTGACACCGGCGTGCCGTTGTCGGGGGCGGCCAGTTCGGCGGCCTCGTCGCGGTGCTCGTCCAGGAGATCGGCGAGGTTCGCCAGCACCTCCCGCCGTCCCTCGGGACCGAGGCCGGCCCATCCGGGCTGGGCGGCCCGGGCGGCGGTCACCGCAGCGTCCACGTCGTCGGCCCCGGCCATGCCGACTTCGGCCTGGACCTCGCCGGTGGCGGCGTAACGGTGGTGGTGGATCCCGGCGCCTGCGCTCGGCACCCAGGAGTTGCCCACCAGATGCCCCTGGGCGGCCAGGCGCTGGACCGTGCCCGCAGCCGATGAGGTCCTCATGGGACCACGTAGCCCCCGTCGACGGGTAGGGCCACCCCGAGCACGAACGACGCGGCCGGGGTGCACAGCCACACCGCGGCCTCCGCCACTTCGGCTGCCTCCCCGATCCGGCCAATGGGGTGCAGTGCCTTCAGATGGGCGTCGATCGACGGCTGGCGGCGGATCGCTTCGTCGACCATCGGGGTCCGGGCCGTGCCCGGGCAAATGGCGTTGACCCGGATGCCCTGGGCTCCGTAGTCGAGTGCGGCCACCTTGGTGAGGCCGATGACCCCGTGTTTGGACGCGGTGTATGCCGCCTGATGCTTGTAGGCCACCAGACCGACGCCCGAGGCGGTATTGACGATGGCCCCACCGCCGCGGGCGAGCATGGCCGGGATCTCGGCCTTCATGCCGTAGTAGACGCCGTTCAGCATGATGTCGAGCGTTCGGTGCCACCCGTCGTCGGGGTAGTCGGCCAACGGGGCCATAGGGGCGGCGATCCCGGCATTGTTATGGGCGCAGTCGAGCCCGCCGTAGGTGTCGATGGCGAAGGCCACCATCGCCTGGATCTCGGACTGGACGCTCACATCAGTGCGTACGAACGCAGCCATTCCGCCGGCCGACTCGATCAGCGCCACCGTCTCGTGACCACCGGCCTCGTCGATGTCGGTCACCACCACGGCTGCGCCCTCCCGGGCAAAAATGCGGGCCGACTCGCGGCCGATGCCCATGGCCGCGCCGGTCACGACGGCGACCTTCCCCTCCAATGCTCCCATCCGGGCAACAGTACCGGCGGCGATCGGAGCGGGTACGTTTCCGGCATGACGCGCTTCGCAGGAAAGGTGGCCCTGGTCTCGGGGGCGGCGGGCGGCATCGGCACCGCCGTCGCCGACCGACTGGCCGCCGAAGGGGCCGCCGTGGTCCGGGCCGACATCGCGCCATCGGACAACGGAATCCACTGCGACGTCACCGACGCCAGCTCATGCGCCAGTGCCGTCGCCCACGCCGTTGACACCTTCGGGCACCTCGACATCCTGGCCAACGTGGCCGGCATCGGCGCGGGCGCCCGCATCACCGACGTGGACCCCGACGACTGGCGGCGGATCATCGAGGTCAACCTCACCGGCACGTTCCTGCTGTCCCAGGCCGCCGTGCTCGCCTTGGTGGAGTCGACCGGGTGCATCGTCAACCTGGGCTCCGTCGCCGGGTTGCGGGCCACCCCCTACAACGCCGCCTACTGCGCGTCGAAGGGCGGGGTGATCATGTTGACCAAGTCGATGGCCATCGAGTTGGCCAAGGACGGTGTCCGGGTCAACGCCGTCTGCCCGGCCTCGGTCGACACACCGTTCCTCCGCAACTTCGAGCTGCCCGAGGGGGCCGACCTGTCGCTGTTCGCCCGCGCCGCCTCGCCCATGGGACGGCGGGTGGAGCCCGGAGAGGTAGCCGCTGCCGTCGTCTACCTCGCGTCCGACGAGGCCCGCACGGTCAGTGGCACCACGCTGGTGATCGACGGTGCCGCTACCGCCTGACGTCGGCCAGCGTCACCGACTCGGTGTCGGCGCCTGAACGCAGTACCCGCCCCGGCCGGGCGCCGGTCGTCGTCCCCGAGGTCACCACCTCGGTACCGGCCACCAGCACGTGGTCGATACCGGTCGAGTCGGCCACGAGTCGCTCGCCCCCGCCAGGCATGTCGGCCACCAGGTAGGCGGGGCCGCTGTCGACGGTGGCGGGGTCGAAGACGACCAGGTCGGCATGCCATCCCGGCTCGATGCGGCCCCGGCCTCGTAGCCCGTAATGACGGGCCGGGCGGTCGGTCATCATGGCCACAGCCTCCTCGATGCCGAGCAGCCCACGCCGGCGGACCACTTCGCCGAGCACCCGGGTCGGGTAGTTGGCGTGGCACATCAGATCGAGGTGGGCCCCGGCGTCGGACCCGCCGAGCATCACCCGCTGGTCCTTCCAGACGTCGACCCGTGCAGCCCATCCCTCGTCGCTGTGGCCGAGGGTGGGAGTCAACGAGGGCAGCACCACGTACAGGGTGAGGTCGTCGGGAAGTACCACGTCGAGCAGGACATCGATCACGTCGGTCCCCCGCTCCTCGGCGATGCTGCCGAGCGACCGCCCGACCCACGGGGAGCCGGCGTCGGCCACCTCCATCATGGTGAAGTCGGCCAGCACCCCGATGGCCCGCCCAGCCAGCTTTTCCGCCCCGGACCGCAATTGGGCACGGGTGTCGGGATCGGTGGTTGCGGCCCGCCGCCCGTCGGCGTCGAGGGTCATGACGTCGCGCCATCCGGGGACGCCGGGCAGGATGGTGTTGCTCCGCATCCGCATCATGTCAGGCAAGGCCAGTGCGACGACGTGGGCGCCCTTGGCCGCGGCCACGTCGGAGGCCCGCAGTTGCCCCTCCCATATCTCCTCGCTGGCCAGGCTGCCGAGCAGGTTCCAGTTGAGCGGCCGGTCGGCGGCCAGTGACATGTCGGCCATCAGTTCCACCCGGTCCTCGGGGATCGGGCCGATGGATGGGATGAACTCGAGCGTCGTCCCCTCGTGGTTGCGCAGGACGGCGGCCAGCGCCACGAACTCCTCGGGGGCCGCACAGCTCGACGGCACCGGCCGGTGGTCCCCATCCAGGTGCCCCTCGCCCAGGGAGGAGGAGAAGCCGAGGGCGCCGCCGGCCAGCGAATCCCCAACCAGGCGAGTCATGGCCTTGAGCTGGGTGGCGTCGGCCCGGTCCGAGGACGCGGACTCCCCCATCACCACCCGGCGGACCGTCGAGTGGCCGACCAGGAAGCCGGCGTTGACCGACAGGCCGACATCCAGCCGGTCGAGGAACTCGGCGAAGCTCCCCCACGTCCACGGCCCACCGCCGAGCAGTGCGGCGCGGGGCATGCCCTCGACCACCGCCATCATCGACTGAATGTACTCAGCATCCTCCGCGCCGAGCGGGGCGATCGAGAAACCGCAGTTCCCCCCGATCACCGTGGTCACGCCGTGCTGAACCGACGGGCTCGCCGTGGTGTCCCACAGCAGCTGGGCGTCGTAGTGGGTGTGAATGTCGACGAACCCGGGGCACACCACGCGCCCAGTGGCGTCGATCACCCGGTCGGCATCCTCGGTGACGTCCCCGACGGCCACCACCCGACCGTCGCGCACACCCACGTCAGCGATCCGGGCAGGTTCCCCGGTCCCGTCAATCACCCGGCCGCCTCTGACGATCAGGTCGAGCACGTCAGGTTGCCTCGAGCAGTTCAGCCACGGCCTGCTCGACGACCGTGCCCTCGAAGAAGGCGGGGTTGGTACCGGTGTAGAAGCGGGCCGGGTTGGTGAACACGAAGTCCTGGAAGGCGCCCTTGTCGATCCAGCCGTTTTGGACCATTTCGTACGCCTCCTCCAGGACCTCGGACACGTCGGGCAGGTCCCAATGGGCGATGTCCGAGCCCAGCATCACTTGAAGCTCGGAACCGAACGGGTTGACCGCGGTGTTGAAGGCCAGCGAGGTCATCGGGTCGTCGGCTTCACACCCGAACCAGAACCGGTCGGCATAGAGCGCCTTGATGTCCGAGGGACGCTCGATGGCGCACGCCGACCACTCGTCGAGCATGTCTTCGGGCTCGGACGGACGACGGGTCACTGACGACGGCAGGCGTCGGGCGTCGGGGGCATAGCGGCCGAGCAGTTCGAGAATGAGGCCGCGGTCGATGAGGGCCGGGTCGAGGTTGGCGCGCAGGGCGGCGAGGTTCCGCTTCTCCCAGTGGCCGACGATGTCGCTGAACAGGGCCGCGGCCCAGGCCACCCCGCCCTCCAAGAAGGCGAAGTTCATGGTCGGGAAGCGCCGGGTCACCCCACCGAGGAAGAGCGACTTAGCCAGGCTCTGCTGCCCATCGGCCAGCATCGACAAGTGGTTGGCCACGTAACTGGTCGGCGACCGGTAGGGCGTCATTCCGATGAAGCCCGAGTGAAAGGCGATGGACACGCCGAGCTCTGCGGCCTTGGCCCACACCGGGTCGTAGTCGTGGGCCGAGTCGAGGCCGAACTGGTCGAGCCAGAACGCGTAGCGGGACACCTCGGGATCTTTGTCGGCCACTGCCTCGAAGGGTCGCTGTACGTACCCGGCACACAGCACCGCCTTGAACCCGAGGCCGTTGACTGCGTAGTCCAGCTCCGCCACGGCCTCCTCGGGGGAGTGCATGGGGATGGCAGCCACCGGGGTCAGTCGGTCGGCCAACGGAGCGAAGGTCTCGGCGTTGCAGCGGTTGAGAGCCCGGCACGCCCCGCGCCGGAACCGCCCGTCCTCGGCGTGGAGGAAGACCAGGCCGAGGCTCGGGTACACGACGCCGAAGTCGATCCCCGTCTCGTCGAGGCGTTCGTAGAGGAGCCCCGGGAACAACGCGGTGGCAAGGTCGATGGTCTGTCGGGTCGGAGTGCTCCACCACGGGCCACGCGGCGTCCGGGTCGCGACACGCTCGGCCGGCGTCTGGTCGTGCCAGGGGACGTCGGTGCCCCCGTAAGGGGGTACCAGGCGCCGTAGTGCCGGGTCCTCCAGACTCAGTCCTTCCTGCTCCAGGTAGGGTGCGAGGGTAGGCAGGTGCTCCGCCATGTGCCCGTCGCTGTCGATGACCGGATGACCGAGCCGGCCATGGATCTCCCCCGAGGTCGCCATGGCGACAATCTAGGTCTCTGGTGAGGTCTGGTCGAAGGTCATCGCCGATAGAAGGACACGGCGCCGAACTGATCGGCAAGGATGGGCCGGTGACACACGACCTGGTGATCCGCAACGGCACCGTGGTTGACGGCTCGGGCCTCGGCTCCTACCGGGCCGACGTGGCCATCGACGGCGACCTCGTCACCGAGATCGGTCGGGCCGTCGGTCAAGGCACGCGGGAGATCGATGCCGAGGGACACGTGGTGACCCCGGGCTTCATCGATGGGCACACCCACATGGACGCCCAGGTGTTCTGGGACGCCACCGGCTCGAGTTCGTGCTGGCACGGCGTGACGTCGGCGGTCATGGGCAACTGCGGCTTCACCTTGGCGCCGGTGCGTTCTGCAGAGCGGGCCCTCGTCGTCCGCAACCTCGAGCGGGCCGAGGATATCGACCCGGCCGCCCTGGCGGCGGGCATCGACTGGAGCTTCGAAACCTTCCCCGACTACCTCGACGCCGTCGACCGCCTCCCCAAGGGGATTCACTTCGCCGCCAACATCGGCCACTCGGCGCTACGCACCTGGGCCATGGGAGAGCGAGCATTCGAGCAAGAGGCAGACGCCGAGGACCTGGCCCTCATGGCCGGCCAACTACGCGAGGCCCTGGAAGCCGGGGCCATCGGATTCTCCACATCGCGCACCCAGCACCACGAGACATCCGACGGTCGACCCGTGGCCTCACGCCTAGCCTCGTGGGACGAGGTGGCCGCGCTGGTCGGCGTGCTGGGCGAGCTCGGTACCGGCATCTTCGAAGGCGCCGACGCCGGCATGTCGGCCCCCGACCCCGAGGTACGGGCCCTCGCGCTCGACCGGATGATCGCCTTGGCGTCGGACACCGGCGTCCCGATGACATTCGGGCTAGTCGCCACCCGCGGCGCGGGCTACCTCATCGACTTTCTCGACGAGGCGGCCGACCGCGGCGCCAGGATGATCGCCCAGACACACTGCCGGGGCATCTCGGTCCTGCTCTCGCTCAAGACGCGCCTGCCCTTCGATCTGCTTCCCGCCTGGGCCGACCTACGGTCCCGGCCGGTCGACGAGCAGTTGGCCATCCTGGCCGACCCCGACCGCAGGACCCTGTTCGTGGAGTCCGCCGTGCAGGCCGACTACGCCGCCTATATCGGCGTCGGTGCCCAAGCCCGGCCCCCCGACTTCGAAGGCATCCGTGTCTATCGACACGGCCTGCCCCCCAACCCGTCAGTGGCCGACGTGGCCCGGGAAAGGGGTATTCACCCGGCAGAGGCCATGATCGACTTGTGCGTGGCCACTGGCGGTGACCAGCTGTTCATCCAACCCAGCCTCTACCCACAGGACGAGGGAGTGCTGCTGCGGGCGCTGCGCCACCCCCGGGCGGTGATGACCTTCTCGGACTCGGGCGCCCACCTGAGCCAGATCGCCGACTCGTCGATCCACACCCACCTCCTCGGCCACTGGGTCCGGGATCGGGGGGAGTTCACCCTGGAGGAAGCCGTGCGCATGGTCACGCTCGCCCCCGCGCTCGCCTGGGGCCTTTCCACCAAGGGTCTGCTGCGACCGGGCATGGACGCCGATCTCAATGTGTTCGACCCCGAGACGGTCGGGCCCGCGGTCCCGACGATCGTCGACGACCTGCCGGCCGGTGGGCGCCGGCTCGAGCAGCGGTCTGTGGGGTTCCTGGCGACGCTGGTGGCTGGTCAGGTCACCATCGACCAGGGGACGGCGACCGGGGCCACACCGGGGCGCCTGTTGAGGAAGGGCCGCGCCTGAGCCGGGGCCCGACAGCCGGATCCACTCGCTCCCCCGTCCGCCTGCCACTTCGTCTGGCCGTCACCTCATCCGCCCCGCTCCTTCATCCACCCCGCTACTTCATCCACAGGGTTCGGGACGTACGGCGCAGGATCACCCACCGGCCCTCGTAGTTCACGGCGTCGTCGAGGTAGCGGATGCCGAGGGTGAGATCACCGCGGTCCAACGCCGGGTCACTCAACTGGTAGATCACGGCGTAGGTGTCGAGCACTGCCTCACCGGGGCCCGGACCGAGTCGGATCAATGGGTCGGCGATGAAGTGCATGCTGGTCGGAAAGGTCCGCGGCGCCCGCATGCCGGTCAGCCACTCACCCAGTGTCTCGGTTCCCCGGGCGCCGATCAGTTCGGCTTCCGGGTGGAACAGCTCGGCCAACGAGTCGACATCCCGTTCATCGACGGCTCGGGCGTACCGCTGCAGCAGTTCCCGCAACTTCTCGGGAACCCCCACCGACACGCCGTTCCCGGATTCCGGCGTGCTCACAGGACCGCCACCGGGTTGACCGGGCAACCTGTCCCCTTCGGGATCCGCAATGGCGACATGGTGAACAGGAACTCCCACCTCCCGAGCGCCGCGCACCGCTCCCCCAGTGGAGCCAGCCGGACATTGTCGATCAGATGGAGACCCATGGCCACGATCCCGATCTGGTGAATCGGGAACGGCCAGTCGGGGGTGCCCACGAAGGGCATCGGGTCCGAGATCCCGTCGCTCCCGAGAACGGCAACCTCCCGCTCGGCCAACCACGGGAGGCACTCGGCGTGGAGGCCCGAGAACCCGTCGAACCCGCGGGTCGCCCGTCGCCTCGCCTCCCGACCCCAGGCCACCAGCAGGATGTCGCCCGTCCCGGCCCGAACGCCCTGCGACGCTTCGGCCGACTCGAGATCCGCAACCATGACCACCTGCCCGGTGTCGAGGTAGTCGCAGCCGAGCGTCCGCGGAATGTCAAGCAGGATTCCCCGGCCCACCACTCCGTCGGCCAGGGTCAGCACCGTGTTCGAACGTGCCCCGTCGCTGCGGACCTCGCTCGCCGGGCGGCCGCCGTACATCTGGCCCCGCACGAACATGTGGGAAAGGGCGTCGACGTGCGTGGTCCACAGTCCGTGGACGTCGAGGGCCAGGTGATCCCGGGCCGCCTCGTACCCGGCGATTCCGTTGGAGTCTCGAGCGTCCCCCGAGGCCAGCATGTGGTGCTGGACGGGATGGGGATGGTCGGGCAGCGGCTCGGTGGCCAGATCATGGGCCAGGCTCACGGTCTCCCCGGACATGACCGAACGGGCTGTTGCCACCCGGTGCTCGTCGGTCAGGAAGTTGAGGGTGCCCCGTTGGTCGTCCGCTCCCCAGCGCGACCAATTGTTGAGTGACGCGAACATGGCGTCGAGCTCCTCGGTGGTCGGGACGGGGTAGTCGGTGGCCATGGGGTCATCCTGTCAGGAGGGGCAGCGGGTGTCACCGACCGGTCGACGAGCCTGCCGCTGGCGGCCAGCCCGGCAGCAGTCCGAGGTCCCGGCAGATCTCCTGGGCCTCGATCCACTGACCGTTGCGTGCCCGGGCGTCGGGACTCGTGACCAACCAGGCGGCCACCGCTCCCACCACGTCGGGCGGTGCCCCCAGCGATGCGTCGAAGCCGAATCCGGCCATGTCGAGCGCGATTCGCTCGGTGGCAACGAAGCCGGGGCTCAGGTTGAAGGACAGGATGCCCCGGTCGCCGAGCTCGACAGCGACCATTCCGGCCATTCGGTGGAGGGCACCCTTGGACATGCCGTAGCCGAGCCCCCAACCGCCGCTGCCGGCCGGCTTCGAAGGGTCCATGGTGCCCGAGCTCGACGCAAGGTTGAGCACCACGCCGTACCCTCGCTCGACCATGCCGGGGAGGACCAGCTTGGCCAGCACCACCGGAGCCATGACGTTGGCCTCGAGGTGTCTGTCGAGCAGTTCGACCGGGGTGTCAAGGATCTGGTCCATGTGGCCGGGGCCGACGTAGCGCCCGTTGTTGACCAGCACGTCGATGCGGTCCCAGCGCTCGAGGACGGTGGCCGTGGCCGTACCCAGAGATGTGCGATCGAGCAAGTCGACGTAGATCGGGAGGGCCCGGCGTCCCTCGGCCTCGACCAGCGCTGCCGTGGTGTCGAGCGACCCCGGTAGCGGCGTGGTGTTGGAGGCGGTCACCGTGGATGAGTGCTCACGGGCCTCTCCCTCGTGGACGGTGCGGGCCCCGATGGCCACGTCGAACCCGGCCCGGGCGAGGTGGACGGCGATGGCCTTCCCGATCCCCCGGCTGGCCCCGGTCACGAATGCGACGCCTGGCGTGGATTCCGTCGTCATGTCCCCATCCCATCGTCCGATCGGACGGGCGCAGCGCCCGTCATCGGCCCCATTGTCGCAGTAGCCTGCCCGTTGCACCCGAACCCGGACGAGGAGCTCACGTTGACCACCATCGCCGCCAACGGCATCGAGATCGCCTACGAAACCTATGGCGATCCGGCGTCACCGCCGCTCCTGACCATCCACGGCCTCGGCGCCCAGATGACCGACTGGCCACAGGAGTTGATCGACGGCCTGGTCGGTGCCGGATTCTTCGTCATCACCTTCGATAATCGGGACCAGGGTGGCTCGACATGGCAGGACGGGGCCGGCCAACCCGATCTCGGCGCCCTGCTCGCCGACTCCAATTCGCCGGTCCCCTATCTGTTGTCGGACATGGCAGCCGACGCCGCCGGTCTCCTCGATGCCCTCGGGATCGAGAGCGCCCATGTACTCGGCGTGTCGATGGGCGGCATGATCGCGCAGCAGTTCGCCATCGATTTCCCCACCCGGACGCGGTCCCTGACCTCGATCATGTCGACGACCGGTGCGAACACCGGCCCGCCGACCCCCGAAGCCATGGCCGCGCTGCTCGTTGAGCCGGTCACCGAACGCACGGCTGCCATCGAGCAGTCGCTCGCCGGCTCGCGGGTCATCGCCTCGCCCGGCTTCCCGTTCGACGAAGTGGGGATGCGGGCACGGGCAGAGGTCCACTTCGATCGCGGTCACCATCCGGCAGGCACGGCCCGTCAACTGGCGGCCATCCTCGCCTCACCTGATCGGGCCGCCGCCCTCGCCGGGGTGTCGGTTCCGTCCCTGGTCGTCCACGGTGCGGCCGATCCCCTGGTGACCCTGCCCGGCGGCGAGGCGACGGCCGCCGCCGTGCCCGGGGCCGAACTGTGGGTCGTCGACGGAATGGGCCATGACCTGCCGGTCGCCATCATTCCTGAGTTGTGCGCCCGCCAAGGTGCGCTACTCGCTCGGGTCGCCTGAGCCCACGC
This sequence comes from Acidimicrobiales bacterium, assembly GCA_036513075.1. Classification (GTDB taxonomy): domain Bacteria; phylum Actinomycetota; class Acidimicrobiia; order Acidimicrobiales; family RAAP-2; genus Bog-756. Next base: position 33,657 of record DATBZS010000022.1, on the reverse strand, counting down.
CGGCGGGCCAGCCCCACAACGCCACCGGGATCGCGGCAGCAACATCCTTGGTCATCTCGGTCCAGGCGGTAGCGGTAGCGTCGACGCCGGGGCGCACCAAAGGGGGGAGGACCGATGAGAACTACGGACACCGGAAACAGGATGTCGCGCCGCAGTCACGGCGTGTGGGGAACGTTGGTGACGGTGGTTCTGGCCACCGGACTGGCGGCCTGCAGTTCGTCAGCGGCGTCGACTTCCTCGACGACCGGTGCGGGCGTGTCGTCAGCCATCCCCGCCTTCTACACGCCGCCTTCGCCTCTTCCTTCGGCCCCGCCGGGGACCCTGATCCGTGCCGTCACGGTGAGCGGCGTGCCCGGTGTACCCAAAGGCGCCAGGGTGTGGCGAATCCTCTACCACTCGACAACCATCTACGGGGCCGACGTGGCCGAGTCGGGGTACGTGATTGCGCCGCCGTTCGCCCCGCCGACCGGCGGCTACCCGGTCATCGCCTGGGCCCACGGCACCACCGGATTCGCCGCCCCGTGCGCGCCGTCATTGTTCACCGATCCGAGCGGCGGGATCGGGCCCTACCTCCTGCCCTCGCTCGATCGCTACCTGTCGGCCGGCTACGTCGTGTCGGCCGCCGACTACCAAGGCCTCGGCGTGTCCGATGGAGTCCACCCCTACCTGCTCGGCTCGAGCGAGGGACGGGCGGTCCTCGACGCCACCCGGGCCACCGGTCACCTCGCCGGCCTCCGGACGGCCGACACCGTCGTGATCTACGGACACTCCCAGGGCGGTCACGCCGCCCTCTTTGCCGCCGAGATGGCGCCCACCTACGCGCCCGACCTCCACGTCGTCGGCGTGGTGGCCGCAGCACCGGCCACCGGGCTCAGCACGCTCATCTCGATCGTGTCCACGTCGGCCGGGGCGCAGTTCCTGCCCTACAGCATCCCGACCACCTACGCCTGGTCGCAGACGTATACCGACCTACCCGAATCTTCGGTGTTCACCCCGGCCGGTGCGGCGTTCGCCTCGTTCGAGGTCACCCGGGGTTGTTCGAACCAGGTGGCGACGGCCATCGCCGCCCACCACCTGACACCGGCGGGAGTCTTCGCCGCCGGGGCCGACTCCGACCCGTCGGTGTTGGCCCACGCCCGCCTGAACGACCCCGGCAACGTGCGCACCACCGTCCCGATGCTGGTCGTCCAGGGGACCGCCGACGGCACCGTCCCACCTCCGCTGACCGACGCCTACGTCACCACCAAGGCCTGCCCGATCGGCGACACCGTCAAGTACCTCCATGTGACCGGCGCCACCCACGGCACCGTGGTCTTCGCGGCCGCTCCAACCATCGTGTCGTGGATGAACGCCCGCCTGGCCGGCACCCCGGCACCCACCACGTGCGGACAGCCCGGTGACGTGGCCGTGCTCACGCCCTGAGTCGGCGGTTCGACGCGGGTTGCCTACGGGCCGGCCAGGATCCTCCGGGGATTGTCGACCAGCATGGTGGTGATCTGGTCTTCGGTGACGCCGTGGTCACGCAGGTACGGGAGCACGTCCTGTCCGATGTGTAGGTAGTGCCACTGGGGCATGAACTGCAGGGCCTCGGGATCTACCCAGTCGAGGTAACAGGCAGCGTCGTGGGCCAGGACCATGTGGTCGGCCAGGCCCCGCCGGCACAGTTCGACCACGGTGTCGGCACGGGCCTCGAATGTGGTGGCCAGGTTGATCCCGAACCGGTCCATCCCCAACCAGTACCCCGCCTCGGCCAATGTCGTCAGGTAGTCGATGTCGGTGGAGTCACCGCTGTGACCGAGCACCACGGCACCGGGGTCCACGCCCTCCTCGCCCATCACCCGTTGGACGTCGAGGCCCCGCTTTGTGTCGGGATGGGTATGTACGGTGATCGGGCACCCGGTGGCCAGGTGGGTCCGGGCAACGGCCCGCATCACCCGCTCGACCCCGGCGGTCAGGCCGTCCTCGTCGATGGCGCATTTGAGCATCCCGGCCCGCACGCCCGTCCCGGCGATCCCGTCGGTGATGTCGCCGACGAACAGCGGCACCATCGGCTCGGTCTCGTCGCGGCCGAGAAGCGCTCCGATGGCCGGGGTCCGGTGATGGAAGAAGAACGGGACGTCGTGGTAGGTGTAGCAGCCGGTCGCCACCACGATGTTGAGGTCGGGCACCTGGTCGGCCACCCGTTGGATCCGGGGGATGTAGCGACCCAGTCCGACCACCGTCGGGTCGACGATGGTGCGCACCCCGCTGGCGGCCAGCGCGCCCAACTTGTCCACCGCGTCGGCCACCCGGGCGTCCTCGTCGCCCCAGTCGTCGGGGTAGTTCTGCTGGACGTCGGTGGTCAGCACGAAGATGTGCTCGTGCATGTACGTCCGACCGAGGGTGGCGGCCTCGACCGGTCCGCGGACGGTCTCGACGGTCGGCATGACGGTCCCCCTTCGACAGTGCCGTACGTCCGGCGGGCAGGCCGGTGGCTCCGGCGATCGTAGTGTCCATCGCCCACGTCCGGCGGGGTGGGTCACCCGGGGTTGGCCGGGAGACCGTGGGAGGTGTCGCGACGGTCAACTGGACATTCATGTCCTGTCCCCCCCGTCGCCACCACCTTCGATGACGATAACATCTGTCAATGTATATGACAGAAGACGCACTCGCATCCTGAGCGGGTCCCGCTCCCCATCGAACAGGAGACCTCCTGATGGAACCTGTTGTCCTCTACGCCATGCCGGCCTCGCTGTACTCCGGCAAGGCCCGCGCCTTTCTCCGGAACCACGGGATCGACTACATCGAGCGGGCCCCGGGCGACCCCCGCTACAGCGCCGAGATCGAGGCGGTCATCGGGCGGTGGATCATCCCCGTGCTCCAGGCCCCGGACGGGACCATCGTGCAGGACACCGTCGACATCATCGACTACCTCGACGCCTACGTGCCCCCGGACCGCTCCGCCTATCCGGCCACGGCCGTCCACCGGACCGTCGCCCACCTTCTCGAGCTGTTCGGTGGTGAGGGGCTGCTGCGGCCGGCCATGCACTACCGATGGGACTTCGATGACGTGAACGTGCCGTTCCTCGCCAAGGACTTCAGTGCCGTGCTGGCCGTCGGCGCCGACGACCCAACACGTGACGCGGTATTCGCCTTCGCCTCCGAGCGGATGCGCAGCGCCACCGGTTCGTTCGGCGTGGCCGAGGAGCTGATCCCCGAGATCGAGCGCTCCTACGAAGAGTTCCTGGCACTGTTCGACGCCCACCTGGCCGGCTCGCCGTACCTCCTCGGTGGACGCCCGACCATCGCCGACTACGGATTCATGGGTCCCCTGTATGCCCACCTGGCCCGCGACCCCTACCCGTCGGTGCTGATGAAGCAACGGGCCCAGCGGGTGTGGAGGTGGGTCGAGCGGATGAACGCGCCCGTCCAGGACGCCAGCGAATTCGGCGATGTCGGTCCGGAGCTGTTCGCCGACGACGGCGTGCCGGGCTCCCTGCGTGTGCTGTTGGCCTACATCGGACAGGAGTACCTGGACGAAGCGGTGGCCCAGGTGGTTTCGGTCGACGCCTGGCTGGCCGACCATCCCGAGGTGAGCGACGGCGAGGTCGTGCTCGGCAAACCCAAACGACGGATCAGCGGCACCACGACCTTCCTGTGGCGGGGCCGGCCGATGACGGTCGGCGTGGTCCCTTACCGGATCTTCCTCATCAAGCGGATCCAGGACGCCTTCGCGGCGGCGGCACCGGACGAACAGACCGTCATCCGGGGGCTGTTCGACGAGGCCGGGTTGGAACCGCTCCTCGACATCCGCCCGCGTCGCTGGGTCGTGCGGGCCGACAACCACGAGGTGTGGGGCGCCATGCAGGAGCCGGTACTCCCGGGCTGAGACCCACCCGCACGTGTCGCTCCGGCGCCGTCGCGTTACAGTCCGGCTCGGCCGCCCCCGCCCGGTCCGACCCGAGGAGACCCCATGACGGAAGTCACGCCGCTCACCGCGCTCGAGGTCGCCCGCCGGGCCACGTTGGTTCCCATCACCGAGGTGGCGGCATCGATGGGCATCGACGAGGACCTCCTCGACCCGTATGGTCGATACGTGGCCAAGGTCTCACTCGACGCCATCGATGCGCTGGCCGGCCGGCCCCTGGCCAAGTACGTCGTGGTCACTGCGGTCACGCCCACCCCGCTCGGCGAAGGCAAGACGACCACGACCATCGGCCTCGCCCAGGGCATGAAGCACATCGGCAAACGAGCCACCGCGGCCATCCGCCAGTCCTCGATGGGTCCCACCTTCGGCATCAAGGGCGGAGCGGCCGGAGGCGGCTACAGCCAGGCCGCCCCGTTCGAGGCCTTCAACCTCCACCTGACCGGCGACATGCATGCCGTCACCGCCGCCCACAACACCCTGTCGGCCATCGTCGACAACCATCTCCACCACGGGAACGAGCTGGCACTCGACCTCCACAACATCTCGTGGCGACGGGTCCTCGACGTCAACGACCGGGCTCTCAGGAACATCGTGGTGGGGCTCGGTGCCGCCGAGGACGGCGTGCCCCGCCAGACGGGGTTCGACATCACCGCCGCGTCCGAGGTGATGGCCGTCCTGGCCCTGTCGACGTCACTGCGCGACATGCGACGCCGCATCGGCGAAATCGTCGTCGGCTTCGACACCGGTGGCCGGCCGGTCACCGCCGAGCATCTGCGGGCGGCCGGTGCCATGACCGTCATCATGCGCGACGCCGTCAAGCCCAATCTGCTGCAGACCCTGGAGCACACCCCGGTGCTGGTCCACGCCGGCCCGTTCGGGAACATCGCCCACGGAAACTCGTCGGTCGTCGCCGACCGCATCGGAATCCACGCCGGTGACTACCTCATCACCGAGGCCGGCTTCGGTGCCGACATGGGTGCCGAACGCTTCTTCAACATCAAGTGCCGGGTCTCGGGGCTCACCCCCGACGCCGCGGTGGTGGTCACGACGGTCCGGGCATTGAAGGCCCACTCGGGAGCCCACCGGATCGTGGCCGGTCGTCCGCTACCCGCCGACCTGCTCGCCGAGAACCCCGACGAGGTGCGGATGGGCGGGGCCAACTTGGTCAAGCAGGTCGAGAACGTCCTGCTGCACGGGGTCACGCCCGTGGTGGCGATCAACGCCTTCCCGGACGACCACGAGAGCGAGTACGACGCCATCCGCGAGATCGCGGCGTCGCTCGGCGTGCGCTGCGCGGTCACCACCCACTTCGCCGACGGCGGGGCCGGCGCCACCGAGCTGGCCCGGGCGGTGGCCGAGGCCGCCGACGAGCCCAGCACCTTCACGTTCCTGTACCCGTCGGGGTGGACACTTCGCGAGAAGATCGAGGCCATCGCCACCCGGGTGTACGGCGCTGACGGGGTCGACTACCAGCCGGCGGCCGCCAAGCGTCTCGACCAGCTCGAGGCCAACGGCTTCGGTGGGCTCTCGGTGTGCATCGCCAAGACCCACCTGTCCATCTCCTCGAACCCGGCCCTGAAGGGTGCACCGACCGGCTGGCGCCTGCCTGTCCGCGAGGTCCGCCTCGCGGCCGGGGCCGGCTTCGCCTACGCCATCTGCGGCGACATGCGCACGATGCCGGGACTCGGGTCCCACCCGGCGGCGTTCGACATCGACATCGACATCGACGACGACGGCCAGATCGTCGGCCTCTACTGAATTCCCATCGTTCGCTGGGCCATCCCCGTCGGCTGGTCGACCGGCCCTGACGATCCTCCGAACCTCGAGCAGGCCCGGCCGGTCAGTGCGGGAACGGATCCGATGCCGCCGACAGCTCCTCTTCGGCGAGGTGCATCTCTTGGGGTGACCCGCCGTGCCCGCCCGGCGACTTGTCGAGCGCCACAACAGCTACCACCGTTCCGAGCCCGACCAGGATGGCCGAAATCAGGAAGGCCAGCCGGTAGCCGTCCGTCAGGGCGACCACGGTCGCCTGGCCGGCCCCTTCGAGCTGATGTGTCCTGCCGGTGGCGATGGCGCTGAGGATGGCGAGGCCGAGGGCCGAGGCCATCTGCATGGACACGTTGACGATGCCCGACCCCAGGCCGGCGTCGGCCACCGGCACGTCGGCCATGGCGATCGACAGCAGCGGGGCAAAGGCGGTGCCGGCACCCAGGCCGATGAGCAGGAACGCCGGCAGCATCACCGCTGCGTAGCTGGAGTCGGTCCCGAGAGTGGTCAACAAGAGGAGCCCGAGGGTGCCGGACACCATGCCCGGGATCAGTACCCGCTTGTCCCCGAACCGGGTCACCAGTCGGGCCGTCACCCCGGCCGACAGGATCCCCATGGAAATCGACATCGGCAGGAAGGCCAAACCGGTCTGGACCGGGGTGAACCCGAGCACGCCCTCGAGGTAGAGGGCGCCCAGGAAGAACGTGGTGAACATGCCCGTGGCCAGCATCCCCCGGATGATGCTGGACCGGGTCAGGGTCCGGATCTGCAGAATCCGCAGCGGCATGATCGGGTTGGCCAGTCGGGACTCGAGGACGAAGAAGACAATGAGCAGGGCCACCGACGCCCCGCCGAACCCCACGGTGTGCAGGGACTGCCATCGGTACTGGGTGGCAGTGGAGATGGCGTAGATCCCGAGCATGAGAGACAGGGTGACGAGCACCGATCCGGTCACGTCCACCCCGGTGCGGATGCCGAGCCCCACGTTCTCCACGATCAACGCCCGACCGGCCACGAAGGTGAAGACGCCGATGGGCACGTTGATGAAGAAGATCCAGTGCCAATTCAGCGCCTGGGTCAGCACGCCGCCGACCAGCAGCCCGATGGACCCGCCGCCCACCGCCACGAAGATGTAGGCGCTCATGGCCCTGCTGCGCTCGGCTGCGGCCGGGAACTCGGTGACGATGATGGCGATGATCACCGACGCCGAGAAGGCGCCGCCGATGCCCTGGATGAACCGGCCCACGATGAGGACCGCCTGGGTCTGGGCCACGCCGCACATGACCGATGCCGAGGTGAACAGGACGATGCCGGTCAGGAAGACCTTCCGTCGTCCGATGAGGTCGCCAAGACGGCCGGCCATGAGGAGGAAGCTGCCGAAGGTGATCAGGAAGGCGGTGACCACCCAGGTCAGGCTGGACGCGGAGAAGTGAAGCTCATTCTGGATGGCCGGCAGGGCGACGTTCACGATCGACGAGTCGAGGGCGTTCATGAACATGGCCAGGCACACCACGACCAGCGCCCACCAGCGTCGCCGGTTGGACCGGGGCGCGTCGATAGAGGCAGCAGAATCGGCAAGGACCATGTATCCATTCCACAGGCCGAAGCACCATCCATCAAATCCGGCCCGATCACCCCCGAGCTGGCGGAGGATTGCCGCCGCCGCTGTGCGGTGTAACACTCCGCCGATGCGCCCCTTCACCCCCGAACGCCCGTCCCGGCACCGCCGTCCCGTCGGCGCGGCGGTGCTGCTCGCCCTCGTGGTGGCCGGAACACTGGCCGGGTGCTCGTCCTCCACGTCGTCGTCGACCACGACGACGGCCGCCTCGGCCACCTCGACCTCGTGCCACCGTCCGCTGCCGGCCAGCCCGGTCAAGGCCACACCGGTCACCGGGTCATCGACCGACTGGAACATCACCTCGTTCGACGGCACCGTCATACGGGCCCACTGGTTCCCGGTGACCGCGTACGTGCCCACCGCGGGCGCCGGACCCCACCCGACGGTACTGATGGGCCCGGGGTGGAGCCTGCCCGGTGACACCGACACCAGCGGTCAGGGGGTTCTTGGCGGATTGCCCATCAGGGACCTGCTGACCGCCGGCTACAACGTGCTGACCTGGGACCCCCGGGGCTTCGGCCACTCGGGTGGCCAGGCCGAGGTGGACAGCCCCGACTTTGAGGCCCGTGACGTCAGCTCCCTCATCGACTGGGTTGCCACCCTCCCCGGCGTGCAGCTCGACCGGCCCGGCAACCCGCGCCTGGGCATGGTCGGCGGCTCCTACGGCGGCGGCATCCAGCTGGTCACGGCCGCCTCAGACTGCCGGATAGACGCCATCGTCCCGACCATCGCCTGGCACTCGCTGACCACCAGCCTCGACAAGGCCGGCACGGCCAAGAGCGGCTGGTCGGGCATCCTCACCAATCTCACGTCCAGCGAGCACGTCGACCCCGAGGTCACGGCCGCCTACCAGTCGGGCGTGGTCGAAGACGCCGTCACCCCCTCCGAGCTGGCCTGGTTCGCCGCCCGCGGTCCGTCACAGCTCCTCCACAACATCCATGTCCCCACCCTCATCGTCCAGGGCACGGTCGATACCCTGTTCACCCTCCAGGAGGGGGTCGACAACTACGAGGCGCTCAAGGCGAACGGCGTGACCACCTCGATGCGGTGGTTCTGCGGTGGCCACGGGGTGTGCCTGACCCCGACGGGCGACCCCAGCGCCACCGAGCAGGCCACGCTGGCCTGGCTGGATCGCTACGTGAAGCGCGACCGGGGCGCCGACACCGGGCCCGGGTTCAGCTTCGTCGACCAGAACGGCACTTCCTACTCGGCCCCGACCTACCCCCTGCCCCAGGGGACGCCGTATCTCGCCAGTGGGTCGGGCACCCTGCCGTTGGTGGCAACGGGCGGCTCCGGCCCCATCACCGCGTTTCCGACCGGACAGCAGCTGGGCAGCCTGGTGACCTCCATCACCCCCGCTCCGGCCACCAACGCGGTCGACGTCCCGGTCCACTTCGCCCGGTCCGGGATCATCGTGGGAGCACCCCGGCTGGTCCTGACCTACTCCGGATCCGTTCCGGCCGGGACCCGGCCGACCCGGGTCTTCGCCCAGCTCGTCGACAAGGCCACCGGGGTCGTCCTCGGCAACCAGGTCACCCCGATCGACGTGACCCTCGACGGAGCGACCCACACCACCACCGTGCCGCTGGAGATCGTGGCCTACACCGCCGAGTCCACCTCGGACGTGGAACTGCAGTTGGTGGCCACTACCGTCTCCTACGGACAGCCCCGGCTCGGGGGATCGGTCACCTTCTCGACCGTCCGCCTGACCCTGCCGGTCGCCTCGTCGCTGACGCCGGTGGAGCCGTCGACCACCCCGTCGACGGTCGCCGGCTGAGCCAGCCAGACGATCGACGGTCAGTCGGGCAGATCGGCCAGGAAGGCCAGCACCGCCGCGTTGACCGGGCCCGGGTGGGTCATATTGGCGGCATGGGTGCCGCCCTCGATGGCCACCACGCCGGCGCAGCCGACCAGTCCGGCCGCCAGGGTCTCGGCCTTGGCCATGGAGATCGACACGTCGGCCGTCCCGTGGATGACCAGGGCAGGGACGGTGATCTCGCCCAGTCGATCGACGATGCTCTCCCGCTCGAGCAGGGCCTGGCCGGGGTTGCGCAGCGACTCCTGGGGACGCGACTTCCAGATGGCCGTCCAGGTGGAGGACAGCACAGGGTCACCGATGATCAGGGACGCACTGGCATCGGCCACCTCATCGGATGGTCCATCGGCCACCCAGGAATCGACCATGCCCTGATAGACGGGGATGACCTCGGCGTCCTCCGGTCCTGCCTGGGTATCGAGCAGGATCAGCGCCCGGACCCGTTCGGGGGCGAGGAGGGCGGCCCGCAGGGCGAGGAAGCCGCCCTGGGACATGCCGCCCACCACGGCCCGGTCGATGTCGAGATGGTCCATCAGGCCCAGAAGGTCGCGGGCCGAGTCCCAGTAGGTGAAGGGCTGCTCGTCGTAGATGGTGTCGCCGAAGCCCCGCTCGTCCCACGTGATGACCCGGTAGGTGCCCCGCAGGGCGGCCATCTGGTCGGCGAACATCCTCCGGTCCATGAGGAACCCGTGGCCGAGCAGCACCACCGGACCGTCGCCCCCGGTGTCGTCGAAGGCGATCGTCGCCCCGTTGACCTCGGCTTTCGCCTCGGTGATGCCCGCTACCGCCATGTGAGCTCCTCGTGTCGTGGCCTTTGATCCGAGCTGGCCTCGTCGGCTGGATCAAGGACGACGCTAGTGCGGGCACCGTGACCTACGGTAGGCAGCGACCGCAGCAGGCAGCTGTTCGCAACGGTGTCGGAGGCCACGACCGGGCCGGGTCCACCTACCGCTTGGCCCGCGGCAGACCCAGACCGACCCAGGCGATGATGTCGCGCTGGATCTCATTGGTGCCCCCGCCGAAGGTGAAGATCGTCTGGCCACGGGCCCGATGCTCGAGACGGCCGTTGAGCACCGCCCCGGGCGACCCGGCGGCCAGATAGCCGGCCTGGCCCACGATCTCGAGGAGCACCCGGTAGGCCTCGAGGGCGAACTCGCTCCCGTAGACCTTGGTGGCCGAGGCGTCGGCCGGGTTGAGGCCCTTGTCGGCCGCCCACGCCACCTTCCAGTTGATGAGCTTCAGGTACTCGGCCCTGGCCCATAGCCGGGCGAGGAGGAGCTGTACCCACTCCTGGTCCACCACCCGGCGGCCGTCGGTCAGCTGTGTCTGCTGAGCCCACTCGCGCACCTCGGCGATGCTGCGCAGGATGCCCGAGACGGGGCAGATGGCGACCCGCTCGAAGTTCAGCTGGTTGGTGATGAGCGTCCAGCCACCGTTCTCCTCGCCCACCAGGTTGCCGGCCGGTACGCGGACGTCCTCGTAGAAGGTGGAGCTGGTGAACTCGCCGGCCATGGTGCGCAGCGGCGTCCAGCTGAAGCCCGGGGTGTCGACCGGCACGATGAAGACAGACAGTCCCTTGTGCTTCGGGGCGTCGGGGTCGGTCCGGGCCGCCAGCCAGACGTAGTCGGCGTACTGGATGGCGCTCGTGTAGAGCTTCTCGCCGTTGATGACGTACTCGTCGCCGTCACGCACCGCCCGCGTCTGCAGCGACGCCAGGTCCGTGCCGGCCCCGGGCTCGGTGTAGCCGATGGAGAAGTGGACCTCGCCCCGCAGGATGGCCGGCAGGAACCGCTCACGCTGTTCGTCCGAGCCCAGCTGCATGATGGCCGGTCCGACACTGTTCAACGTGAGCAGGGGCAGCGGCACCCCGGCCCAGTGGGACTCCTCCACGAAGATCATCTGGTCGATAGGGCCACGGCCGTGCCCGCCGTACTCGGTGGGCCAGCCGATGCCGAGCCAGCCGTCGTCGCCCATCTGCTTGATTGCGGTCACGTAGTCGGGATGCCCGCCGTCGGCCGTGGACGATGCGGCCAGGTCGGCGAAGTAAGCGCGCAACGTGGCCTGCAGCTCGAGCTGCTCGTCGGTCAGGGCGAGGTGCACGGCGGGACTCTCATGGGTGCGGACGTTACCAACGTCGTCGTCGTGGGGTACCGTCCCCCCATGAGCCAGTCCTCCGCCCCCACCCCTCCCGACCAGCTGTTCTCCGTCGCCGGAAAGACCGTCGTGGTCACCGGTGGCTCCCGGGGGATCGGCCGGATGATCGCCGGAGGCTTCGTCGCCGCCGGGGCCGACGTGGTCATCGCCTCGCGCAAGGCCGATGCCGTCGACGCGGCGGTAGCCGAGCTCGCCGCCTTCGGTTCGTGCACGGGGCTGGCCGCTGACCTCTCCACCGAGGAAGGGGCACGGGCCTTCGCTGAGGCGGTGTCCTCCGATCACGAGGCCGTCCACGTGCTGATCAATAACGCCGGAGCCACCTGGGGCGCGCCCCTGGTCGACCACGACGCGGCCTCGTGGGACCGGGTCCTCAACCTCAACGTCCAGGGTGTGTTCCACACCACCAAATTCTTCCTGCCGATGCTGCAGGCGGCCGCAACGCCGGACGATCCGGCGCGGGTCATCAACATCGGATCGATCGACGGAATCCACGTACCCGTCCTCGAGTCCTACTCGTACTCGTCCTCCAAGGCTGCCGTCCACCAGCTGACCCGGCACCTGGCCCGGCATCTGGCCCCGTCGATCACCGTGAATGCCGTGGCACCGGGCCCCTTCGAGTCGAAGATGATGGCCGCCACCCTCGAAGCCTTCGGCGAGCAGATCGCGGCGGGCGCCCCGCTCAAGCGGATCGGCCGACCTGACGATATGGCTGGTGTGGCCATCTTCTTGGCCTCACGAGCCGGTTCGTACCTCACCGGGGCAGTCATCCCGGTCGATGGGGGCATCGCCACCGTCGGCTGAACGCCCCTCCGGCCGTGATCCGGGAAGATCGACTCCACCGGGAGTTTTACCACTCTACGTGGTAGTCTGGCTACTCTAGGTGTGATCCACGGATCACGGAGAGTGCGGAGGGTCGGGACATGCACGGAGTTCGAAGCAGGCGGGTCGGACTGGTCGCCGCGGTCGCCGCCCTCATGACGATCGGTCCGATGGCGTGGGGCGTCTCGCCGGCCGTTGGGTCACCGGCGCCCCAGGCCCTCCCCTCGACGGTCGCCGATAATTTCTGGCTGGTCACGGCGTCCGGAGCCGTCGAGCCTTATGGAGTGCCGTCCTTCGGATCGCCGTCCGGCCCGCTCAACCGGCCGCTGGTGGCCGTTGCCGCCGATCATTCGCGGCACGGGTACTGGCTGGTGGCATCCGACGGCGGCGTATTCGCCTATGGCGACACCAGCTTCTACGGCTCGACCGGCAACATCGTCCTCAATCGCCCGATCGTGGGCATGGCCCAGACACCCGACGACAAGGGCTACTGGATGGTCGCCTCTGACGGTGGGGTCTTCTCGTTCGGCGACGCACAGTTCTACGGTTCGACCGGCAGCATCGTCCTCAACCGCCCGATCGTGGCCATGACCCCCACCCCCGACGGCAAGGGCTACTGGCTGGTGGCGTCCGACGGCGGGGTCTTCTCCTTCGGTGACGCCGCCTTCTACGGATCGACCGGCTCGATCCAGCTGAACAGTCCGATCGCAGGCATGGCCGTGTCCACCGACGGCAAGGGCTACTGGCTGGTGGCGGGGGACGGCGGGGTCTTCAACTACGGCGACGCACCCTTCTTCGGCTCGGCCTCCGGAACGGCGACGGAGCCCGTTGAGCGCATCGTCCGGGCCACCTCGAACAACGGCTACTGGATCATCCAGCAGAACGGCACGGCCGACGCCTTCGGGGCCGCGGCCAGCCAGACCATGTTGTCCCAGGCCCTCATGTTCGAACCGATCACCCCAGGAGACAAGGCCGTCCTCTTCGCCTTCCAGCAGCTCGGGAAGCCCTACATCTGGGGCGGCAATGGGCCTGTCGGCTATGACTGCTCCGGCCTGGCACTGGCGTCGTGGCAGCACGCCACCGGCATCAGCTTCGCCCGGGTGGCCGACGACCAGTACCACACCGCCGGGGTCCCGGTGGCCATGAACCAGCTCGAGGCGGGCGACCTGGTGTTCTGGGGAACGAACACTGCCGACTGGACGACGGTGTACCACACGGCCATCTACGTGGGCGGCAACCGCGTCGTCGAGGCGACCGGCAACCAGGTTCAGTTGAATGCCATCAGCCAGTGGAGCATGACCGACGTCATGCCCAACGGCCGCCGCCCCTGACGCTGGGACCGCCGCGGCACCTCGTTCGACGAGCGGGAGGAACTCGTCCCGATCGATGCACCTCCCGGGGTGGCTGTGCCTCTCCCGGTCAATGAGACTGCACAGGTGGTCGACGACCGAGGCACTTCTGATCCTCCAGGCCCCGACGGGGCCGCCGGTACCGCTCGGAGGACGACCGGGCGATCACGCTGCCGGGTGGCCCGATGGGTCGGGCTCGTGTGCCTGACCGCGGGGCCGATCCTCGCCGTCGTCGCCCTCCTCGGTGAGCCCACGGTCGTAAGTGCACAGGCTCCGGCCACCGTGGCCTCGCTCCACGCCCATCAACTGGCCGCCTGGTTCGGCTGGGGACTCGCCATCGCAGGTGCCGTGGTCGTGCTGGTCGTCCACCTGCGGTCGGACCGTCGGCCCGCGTCGCCCACGTGATCGATGAGCCATCGCCAGACGCTCCCCTGCGGTCGACCGCCGACCGGTCCTCAGACGGTGGACAGGTGGCTGCCGATGTCCCAGTCGGTGACCGACTGCGGCAGGTAGCCGCCGATGCGAGCCGGATCCACCGGCCGGCCGTAGAGGAAACCCTGGGCGAGATTGCAACCGAGGCTGGCCAGCTCGATGGCCTGCCCGGGACGCTCGATGCCCTCGGCCACCACGCCGAGCCCGAGCGAACGACCGAGCGCGACGATGGCTTCGACGATGGCCCGGTCGTCGGGATGCCCCTCGAGTTGTTCGATGAAGGTGCGGTCGATCTTGAGCGCCTCGACCGGCAGTCGCCTCAGGTAATTCAGCGACGAGTAGCCCGTGCCGAAATCGTCGATGGCCAGGTGGATACCGAGCGACCGCAGGGACTCGAGGATGGCGATGGCCGCCACCGGATCCCGCAGGAGTGCCCCCTCGGTGATCTCGAACCACAGCCGGTCCGCCGGGAATCCGGTGTCAGCCAGGACGCCCGCCACCTCCTCCGCGAACCCCGGCTCGGAAAGCTGCTGGGGCGAGATGTTGACCGACATGGCGGGGATCGGCCCGGTGACGCCGGCGTCCGCACGCGCCTCGGCCCACTGAGCACCCTGCCGGCAGGCCTCATGCAGGACCCAGGCCCCCAGCTGCACCATGAGGCCACACTCCTCGGCCAGCTCGATGAACTCGCCGGGCGCCAGCAGGCCCCGGTCGGGATGGCGCCAACGAACCAGGGCTTCGGTACCGATCAGGCGCAGGTTGTCGACATCGACGAAGGGCTGGTAGTGGAGCACGAGCTGAGAACCGCGGACGGCCCGGTGGAGTTCGTTGGTCGTCCGCAGGTTGCGGCTGGCATCACCCTCGTCGCGGTCCTCGTAGATCACGAAACGGCCGGGACCGAGATGTTTGGCCTGGTACATGGCGATGTCGGCGCTCCGCAGGAGTACCGAGGGCGCCATCGACCCCGAGGTCGACAGGGCCACGCCGATGCTGAGCGACACGAACTGCTCGAAATCGGGCTCGGCCACCGGTGTGGCCATGGCCTGGCGCAGCCGGTCCACGATCCCGGCCACCTCCTCCTCACCGGCCACATCGCACAGCACGGTGAACTCGTCGCCGCCGAAGCGGGCCAGCATGTCGCCGGTCCGGAGCGCACCTTGGAGGCGCTGGCCGACCCGACGGAGCAGCCGGTCGCCGGCGTCGTGCCCGATGCCGTCGTTGACCAACTTGAACCGGTCGAGGTCGAGGAACATCAGGGCGACGCGGCGACCGGACACTTCGGCCTGGTGGAGGGCGTGTCCGAGGTGCTCCATGAACAGTGCCCGATTGGGCAGGCCGGTCAGCGGATCCGTGATGGCGGTGAGCGCCAGCTCTTCACGTAGGGCCCGCCGCTCGGTAACATCCTCGATCTGGCCGATCAGGAACAGCGGGGCCCCGTGGGCATCCCGCACGATCGAGCCGCTGACCGACACCCACACGAAGTGGCCATCGGCGTGGACGTAGCGCTTTTCGAAGTTGTACCGGTCGAGCTCGCCGGACAACAACTTGGCGATCAGCACCTCCGTCCCGGCGACGTCGTCGGGGTGGGTGAGGGAGCTCAGGTCCCGGCCGACCAGATCGTCCGGGGCGTAGCCGACGATCTCGCCGAACGACCGGTTGACCTCGAGAAGCCGACCATCGAGGCCAAGGCGGGCGATGCCGATGGGCGCACCGTCAAACAGCTGGCGGATGCTTTCCTCCCCCTCGGCGATCTCCTCGGTCGCCTCGGCCAGCCGGCTCATGCCCCACGCGGTGGCCTCGCCGAGGAGGAGGCACACCGGGATGACGAAGAACGCCGAGCCGAGCCCGATCGACGACACCGTGCTGGATGTCACCAGGAAGGGGTTGAGATAGGCGGCCACCAGCAGGGGAGCCAACCAGAGCGAGGTCCACCGGGGCTGGGTCAGCCCGATGAGCACGAAGATGACGACGAAGGTGACGGCGTAGTTGAACCCGTCGCGGTCGGCGTAGACGTAGCCGAGGTCGACGGCCACGAAGGCGAACGGGACCATCCACAGCACGGTCCGGCGGGGCATGCGCTTCCAGGGAATCCACCACGAGGCGATCCCGATCACGGTGGTGATGGTGCCGATCACCAGTACCGAGGTACGCGAATAGTCTCCGGGCTGCAGCAGCTCCGAGGCGAGCACCAGCGCGCTGGTGAGAATCAGCGCCATCGATGCCAACCGACCGCACACCTGACGGCTCAGCGAGCCATCTGGCTCCTTGCGCACCGTATCCGCCGCCACCAGCCAATCCACAGCCTCTCTTCGACCAAAACCCCTGGTCACTTGAGGGTTTCCCCAGTTCGGACACCTTCTCGAGGGTGCACCGCCCGTGGCGTGACCTACCTCGGGACAGGCTGTACCGTGCCTGGGTCGGCCACACCCGACACCACACCTTCGAGGAGATGCCCCATGAGTCCCTTTCCCTACACCGACCGGGTGCCGGTACACCGCACGTTGCCCGACAAAGGCCTCCCCCGCGACGAGGTGCTCAGCCTCCTGCGCGGCATGGCCACCGATGAGGACCGCACCTGGGAGACCGGCAAGTGCTCGGGCACCATGTACTGCGGGGACCACGACCACTACGACTTTCTCAATGAGGCGTTCTCGCTCTTCTCCCACGTCAACGCCCTCCAGCGCGACATGTGCCCGAGCGCGACCCGCTTCGAGTCTGAGATCATCGCCATGACGCTCGACCTCCTGCACGCCGATGCCGTGGACGGTACCGAACCGGTCGGGCTGGTCTCGTCGGGTGGCACGGGGAGCATCTGCCACGCCGTGCTGGCCTACCGCGACCATGCAGCCGCCACGCGTGGCACTGTCCGCCCCAACGTCATCAAGCCGGAGACGGCCCACCCGGCGTTCGACAAGGCCTGCCATCTGTTCGGCGTCGAGCTGCGGGTGGCACCGGTCGACCCGGTCACCACCCTGGTCGACACCGACTGGGTGGCCGGCGCCGTCGATGGCCAGACGATCGCCCTGGTCGGGTCGGCCTGTAACTACGGCTATGGGACCGTCGACCCCATCGGTGCGCTGTCGGATATTGCCCTCGACCGCGGCATCGGCCTCCATGTGGACGGCTGCCTCGGTGGATGGATCCTCCCGTTCGGCCAGGAGCTCGGCTACGACATCGCGCAGTTCGACTTCCGGGTACCGGGGGTGACGTCGATATCGGCGGACACCCACAAGTACGGCTACGCGCTGAAGGGCGCCTCCGTCCTCACCTTCCGGGACAAGGCGCTGCGCAACTCCCAGTACTTCTTCAACACCGGGTGGAGCGGAGGCAAGTACTGCTCTCCCGGCATGGACGGCTCCCGTTCGGGGGGCTTGTTGGCCGCCACCTGGGCCTCGATGGTGCAACTCGGCCGCGAGGGCTACCGGGGCTACGCCGAGCAGATCTTCGCCACCTCGGCGGCCATGCAGGCTGCGGTGAAGAGCCATGACGAACTGCGCATCCTCGGAAGTCCGACGTTCCTGTTCAGCTTCACCTCCGACGAGTTCGACATCTACCACGTCAACGACTTCATGCGGCTGCGGGGATGGCGCTTCAACGGACAGCAGTACCCGAACGCCCTGCACATGGCCGTGACCCGGCCCCAGACTGCCCCCGGAGTGGCCGCCTCCTTCGCCACCGACCTGGCCGAGGCCGTGGCCTATGCCACCGAGCATGCCGGAGACGCCCCGGCGTCGGGCGCCATCTACGGCGGCGTAGCCGGGGGCCTCAACGACGAGGCCGACGAGTTCATCCGGCTGGTCATGGCCCAGATGATGGACGAGCAGCAGGCCATCCCTGCCGATGTCTGAACCGTCCGCTCGGCACTTCCGCCGGGCCGAGTCGGATGGGAGCCCGCCCCGTTGACACCACCGGCTCCAGGCCAACGGGAGGATGCCTGGGTGCTGGCCATCGACCTCGGAACAGGCGGGCCCAAGGTGGGTCTGGTGTCGATGGCCGGCGCCATCGCCTGGCACGAGCACACGTCGGTGCCCACCGAGCTCGGACCGGACGGTGCCGCCACCCAGGACGCGGCGCTGTGGTGGAACGTGATCCGCGACTCGGCCCGACGGGCACTGGCCTCCGGCGAGGTCGACCCGTCGACGGTGGTGGCAGTGTCGTGCACCGGGCAGTGGGCCAGCACCGTGCCGGTCGACGAACGTGGCGCGCCGGTCGGGCCCTGCCAACTGTGGTCGGACACCCGGGGCGCCCCTCACAGCCGGGGCGTCATCGCCGGGCCGGTGGCCGGGTACGACCCGATAGCCGCCCTCCGGTGGATCCGTCGCAGCGGAGGTGCACCGTCGACCTCGGGGGCCGACCCGATCGGCCACATCCTCCACCTCGAGCGCGACGAGCCCGACGTGGCCCGGGCCGCCCGTTGGTATCTCGAGCCGGTCGACTACCTGTCGATGCGCTTCTGCGGCCGGGCCGCGGCCACCCCGGCATCGATGGCCGGCGCCTGGCTCACCGACAACCGGCGGCCGGACGTCCTCGCCTACGACCCCGTTCTGGTGCGGACCAGTGGCGTGCCCATAGACAAGCTGCCGCCCCTGGTGGCGACCGCCTCGGTGGTGGGCAACGTGCTACCGGCCGTGGCCGCCGACCTCGGGCTGCCGGCGGGCGTTCAGGTGGTGGCCGGCACCCCGGACCTCCACTCGGCCTGTGTGGGCTCCGGCGCCGTACTGGCCTTCCAGCCGCACGTGACCATCTCCACCACCAGTTGGATCAGCTGTCCGTTCCCCAAGAAGAAGACCGACCCCTTCCGCCAGATGGCCACCGTCCCCGGCGTCCTACCCGGTCTTCGGCTCGTCGCCAACAACCAGGAATCGGGCGGGCGGGCCCTCGAGTGGTTCCGTGATGCCCTGGCCACCACGGGCGACCCGGCGCAGGCCTTGCTCACCTACGACGACTTGACCGCCTTGGCGGCCACGGCCGCGCCAGGCAGCGGGCGGGTGGTGTTCACCCCGTGGCTGGCCGGTGAACGGTCCCCCATCGACGACCGCTCGGCACGTGGCGGCTTCCACAACCTGTCGTTGCGGACCGGACGGGCTGACCTGGCCCGCGCCGTACTGGAGGGCGTGGCCCTCAACTCCCGCTGGCTGGCCGACGGGGTCGAGCACTTCGTGGGCCGGCCCCTCGGCGCGTTCCGGGCCATCGGCGGTGGCGCGTCGTCACCGCTGTGGTGCTCGATCTATGCCAGCGTCCTCGGCCGCACCATCGAGCAGGTGTCGGAACCTCTGCTGGCCAATCTGCGGGGCGCCGGTCTGATCGCCGGGCTAACCCTCGGTGCGCTGCGGGCGGAAGAGGTGCAGGACTTGGTGCCCATCGCAGCCGTCCACCAACCCGATCCGGGCGACACCGCCGTGTACGACCAGCTGTTCGCCGAGTTCCCGAAGCTCTACCGGGCCCAGAAGGGGATGTTCGCCCGACTGGCCCGGTGACCCGGCGCCCTCAGATCAGGCTCGGTACCGGGTGGGAGACGTCGAGGGAGTGGAGGTGGGCCGGCGCCGGTCGGCCGAGCAGGAAGCCTTGAGCCTCATCGCAGCCGATCGCCCCGGCCACCCGTAGCTCGGCGGCTGTCTCCAAACCCTCGGCTACCACGGTGATGCCGAGGCGGTGGGCCAGATCGACCACCGTCCGGATGGCTGCGCCGTCGTGGCTGTCGGTCTCCACCCCGGCCACGACGGACCGGTCGAGCTTCAGCCGATCGACGGGGAGGCTCTGCAGGTGGAGCGACGGCGAGTGACCGGCGCCGAAGTCGTCGAGTGCCATTCGCACCCCTAACTCGCGCACCGCCTGCATGACCATCCTGGTACGGGCGAGGGCCACTGCGAGCGCCGGCTCGGTGACCTCGAGAATCAGGTGGGACGGGTCGAGACCCGATCGCCTCAGCGCGTCGTCCACGTCCTCGAGAAAGCCGGGATCGTAAAGCTGGCGGGTCGACACATCGACCGACATCGCCAGGTCGGGAATGCTGTGCTGCCACTCGACGCACTGTGACGCCGCCTCCTCCAACGCCCAACGGCCGACCGGCACGATCTGACGACTGTGCTCGAGCAGGGGCACGAACTCTTCGGGCTCGATGGTGCCGAGGTCGGGGTGCTCCCACCGGAGGAGGGCCTCCATGCCGGTGCACGCGATCGGCGTACCACCCTGCAAGCGGTACAGGGGTTGGAAGTCGAGCGTGAGCTCGCCCCGGGCATGGGCCATCCGCAGCTCGTCGGCCAGCTGGCGGGCGCGCCGGTGTTCCGCCCCGATGGCAATGTCGTAGACCGCATAGCGGGCCGGACCGTCGTGTCGTGCCCGGTGCATGGCCGCGTCGGCCCGGGTGAGCAGCGCGTCCGGATCCAGTCCGTCAACCACCCCGGTCATACCGATGCTTACCGAGGAATGGAGCTCGCGGTCACCCACCGCTATGGGCGCGCACATCGCCTGGTGGATCCGATCGGACAACGACCTGGCCGCCTCCTCCGGCTCCTCCAGGTCCTCGACCAGGATGACGAACTCGTCCCCACCGAGTCGGGCCACGGTGTCCGAGGCCCGCACCAGCTCGAGCAGTCGCCTGGACACCTCGACGAGGACGGCGTCGCCCGCCGGGTGTCCGAACCGGTCGTTGATGGCCGTGAAGCTATCGAGATCGACGACCAGCAGCATCGCGTGGGTCCCGCGGCGTTCGCCGACGCGGGCCGTTCGCTGCAGCCGGTCCGAGAGCAGGATCCGGTTGGGCAGCCCGGTCAGGTCGTCGTGGAGAATCTGGAGGGACACCTCGGCCTGCTGCGTCCGAAGGCGGTCATGGAGAGTCGTCCAGTGGTCGCCGAAGACGCGCACCGTGGCGGCCAGGCCTACGTCGCAGGTGCGCTGGACGAATGCCCGGGCTGCTCCCGCCGCCTCATCGCCGATGCGCAGTCGGGCGGCGTCCTCCGTCAACGCCGCGGTGCACAGATCGCGCCAGGTCAGGTAGGCGTCGACTGCCGTCGGCAGGTCGGATTCGACCATCACCATCTGCAGCGTCGAGCGGGTCAGGACCTCGCGCTCGTGGTCGGCGCCCTCCTCCCCCGTCGCCACCCATCGACCGACCGACTCGGTGGCGAGCCGGGCCGACAGCTCGACCTCGGTTCGGAGATGGGCCGGGACGTCGGATGCCACCTCGGCGGCCAGGCTCGGGGACCGGTCAACCAGGGCGGCGGCCAGCGCCACCCGGTTGTCCCCCGGGGAGAAGTACCGGTCCGGGTCCTTCCCGTCCGGGAAATCGGAAGCCGTGGTCGAACTCATCTGCCCGAGGTATCGGCACCCCCGGTGGTCAACTTGACGGGCGGTCGCAACCAAAGGTGCCGACGCGGCCCGATCCGGGCAATGTCGGGGCCCACGGGGACTGACACCGTGCTTCCCCGTAAGTTCCCCGCAGGCTCGTCCCACCCGTGGCGGGCCTCCAGGCGACGTCTTCTAGGGTGGTCGCAGCATCGACCGAAGGAGGGCCATGAAGGCAGCGGTGTACTACGAGACAGGCGGTCCCGAGGTGTTCCGCTACGAGGACGTGCCCGACCCGACCTGTGGACCGGGTGAGGTGCTCATCCGTGTGGAGGCGGTCAGCATCGAGGGAGGCGACACCCTCAACCGGTTGGGCGGCGACCTCGTGTCCGTGCCCCACATCGTCGGCTACCAGTGCGCCGGGGTGGTCATCGAGGTGGGCGACGGGGTCGACGATCTGGTCCCCGGGGACCGGGTGGTGACCGTCGGCCTCGACGGGTCGCACGCCGAGTTGCGCGTGGCCGGCCGTTCGTTCTGCTGGCCCATCCCGGACGGGGTATCGACCGAGGAGGCGGCCTCCGTGCCCGTTCCGTTCGGCACGGCCGACGACAGCCTGTTCGAGTTCGGCCGGCTACAGGCCGGAGAGACCGCCCTCATCCACGCCGGGGCCAGCGGCGTCGGGATCGCCGCCATCCAACTGGCAAAGCGGGCCGGCGCCACCGTGCTGGCCACCGCCTCCAGTTCCGAGCGGCTCGACCGCCTGGCCGACCTCGGCCTCGACCACGGAATCAACTACACGGCCACCGATTTCGTGGAGGAGGTCCGCAACGTGACCGACGGCCGGGGGGCTGACGTCATCGTCGACTCGGTCGGCGGCTCCAACCTCCAGCGGAGCCTGCACTGCCTGGCCTACCGGGGGCGGTGCGTCACCTTCGGCGACGCCGGGCGGGAGACGCCGTCGACCCTCGACATCTCGACCATGCGGGCCCAGAACCAGACGCTCGTGGGCTACTTCCTGGGGGCTGAGCTGTTCCTCGGCACCCGGGCCCACGCCATGATCGCCGGGCACCTCGACGACCTGGCCGCCGGCCGCCTGCGGGTGGTCATCGACCGCCGATTCCCACTCGAGGAGGCCGGCGAGGCCCACGCATACATCGAAAGCCGGCAGGCCTTCGGTCGGGTCCTGCTCATCCCGTGATCGTCCGCCGCGCAACCCGCGACGACATCCCGACGTTGGTCGGCCTCATCCGCGACCTGGCCACATACGAGCGTGAGCCGGACGCCGTGGAGGTCGACGACCGGCTGCTCGCCGACGCGCTCTTCGCCGACCCACCGGTCGTCTTCGCCAACGTGGCCGACGCCGACGGGGCCGTCGTCGGCATGACCGTCTACTTCCGCAACTTCTCCACGTGGACCGGGCGCCTCGGCATCTACCTCGAGGACTTCTACGTACGGCCCGAAGCCCGGGGACAGGGGGCGGGCACTGCTCTTCTCGCCGCCCTGGCCGACGAAGCCCGTACCCACGGCTACTCCCGGATCGACTGGTCGGTGCTGGACTGGAACGAGAGCGCGCTCGCCTTCTACCGCTCCGTCGGGGCGAGGCCCATGAGCGGGTGGACGGGCTACCGCCTGGAGGGCGAGGCCCTCGCCCACTTCGGGACCGACCGGGTCTGAGCCGCGGCCACGACGCTCAGATGGTGAAGGCCATGTGGGCGACCAACTTGCTGCCGAGGTCCCGGTCGCCCGAGAACCGCACCCCGTCCTCGGGGCCAACGCCGGTGTCGTGGCGGCCACCGGTGAGGCGCAGGAAGTGCATTGCCGTCAGCTCGATGCCGACCGTCGGGACGCCGTCGAGGGCATCGACCACCGCGGCCCGTCCGTCGACTTGGACGAGATAGGTCCGGGCTACCGGGCCAGTCAGGTCGATCCGTACCCGGGATCCGTCGGGCATTCCGGCCTTGCGCCCGACAATGAACCCCAGCCCGGTCGCCACCTCGTCGAGGGCCGAGGCGATGTCCCCAGCCGTTTCGCGCACCGCCAGCCCGAGGGCGAGGCGGATGTCCTGCTCGTGGAGGTAGCAGTCGAAGTGGCGGATCCGCATGAACCGACCGTAGGTCTCGTCCTTGCCGGCCGGCGTCCACGACGGGGCGTCGAAACCGGCCTGGTCCATGGCGTCGAGCTCGGCGAGGCGCTGCGACGTGACGTCTTCCATGCGGGCGACCAACTCGGGGCCGGTGAGGCCGCGGTTCGCCTCGACCCACACTTCGTTGGCCTGGGCGATGGGGTTGCGCATATGGGTCAGATGCGAGAGGTCGACGTCAGGGGCCGGTTCGCCGAGGAGCATGGCCTCGGCCCCGATGACGTGGCTGAACACGTCCCGCACGCTCCATCCGGGCAGGCACGTCGGGGTGTCCCATGCGGCGGCGTCGAGTGTGGCGGCCAACTCGACGAGCTGGCCGAACTCGGCGCGCAGGAGGTCGACGGTTGCGTCCTTGTCCACGATGGTCGCCATACCGCTCACCGTAGCGGTCCCGGATCGGTCGGCCCGGTGCCGAGGGCCCCGGTGCGTGCGCCCCGGTTCGGAGGGGCTATCGGTGGAAGTGACCGGCACCATCTGTTGACCGGGGCTAGCCTGGCCCGATGACCTCTCGACTCGCGCGCCTGGCGTTGGCTGTCGCCCTTGTGACCAGCGGGCTCGTGGCAGCCGTAGTGGCCTCACCGGCCGGCGCGTCGTCACCCACGCAGACCACGCTCACCATGCAGGGCTCCAAGTACAAACCGTCGGCACCGGCCGGTGGCACCGACGACTACCACTGCACCCTCATCAACCCACACGTCACCAAGAACTCGTACATCGTGAAAGCACAATTCTACCCGAACAGCATCGAGGTCCACCACGCCATCCTCTTCCTGATCCCGCCGAATCTGGCGCACCAGGCCGTCACCGACGACCATGGCGGCAAGGGTTGGACCTGCTTCGGCGAGTCGGCCCTGCCCGGCACATCGGCGGGCAAGCAGATCTCCAACACCCCGTGGCTCACGGCCTGGGCGCCCGGCCATGGCGAGGACGTCGAGCCGGCCGGAACCGGCGTGTGGCTACCGGCCGGAAGCATGGTCGTCGAGCAGATCCACTACAACCTCCTCCGCGGCGACAAGCCGGTCCGGGCCAGGCTGCAGCTGACCACCGTGCCCTCCTCGACCCCGCTCCAGCCGCTGCAGCTCGATCTCCGCCCCGCACCGCCGGACGTACCGTGCCCGGCCACGGTGACCGGCCCACTGTGCAGCCGCGCCGCGTCGCTGGCCAATCTGGGTAAGCGCTTCGGCCCGTCGGCCATCACCTTCGACAACATCATCGAGCAGGCCTGCGGCCGCAACCCCGTCAACCCGCCGGTGAGTGACACCACCTCGTGCACCTGGCCCATCAGCGGTGGAGACACGATCGTCCGACTCGGGGCGCACATGCACCTCACCGGTCGGTCGCTGCGGATCACCCTGGACCCGGGCACGCCGAAACAGCAGGTGCTGCTGAACGTCACGAACTTCAACTTCGACTACCAGAAGTCGTACACGCTGGCCCATCCGGTGATGACCCATCCCGGCGACACCCTCGAAGTCAGCTGCACCTACGACCCGACGCTACGTCAGGAGCTACCTCAACTGCGCAAGCTCCCGCCCCGCTTCGTGGTGTGGGGCGACGGCTCGTCCGACGAGATGTGCCTGGGACTGGTCCAGACGGTCAAGGGCGTCTACCACCCCTGATCGGTGCGGCGGGTGCCCTTCCTCAGTCGCCCGCCCAGCACCCGAGGATGACGTCGGCCACGGTCACCGCGACTGCTGACGCACTGGTCGGAGGCACCCCGAACCGGGGCGGTAGGCCGGAGTCGTCCACCAGGAGCACCTTCCAGTCCTTGCGAACCACGACGGAGCCGTCGGTGGTCTGGAACGCCGCCTGTCCCAGCGACTCGAGGTCACGCATCTTCCCCATCGACGCGGCCAGTGCGTCGTAGTAGGCGTAGGTCTGGTTCCAGCTCGACAGCTCCTTGACCGACACGTCGAACGAGCCCGTAGGCGTCGCGTTCGGATAGGCGTAGGTGCAGGCGTAGCGGTGGTCGATCCAGGTGGGGACAGTGACGTGGGCGGCCTCGCCGAGGGCGGACGTCATGTCCTGTTGGGCCTCGTGGGAACACACCTGCACCGAAATGGGTGACGGGACGGCACCGGCCGGCTTCGGCGCCCGGGTGGTCGACGGGCTCGAGCCGAGCGTCCCGCCCGAGCAGGCGGTGGCGGCCAGCCCGGTGGCGAGAAGGAGGGCCAGTGGTCTACCGCGCACGGATCGAGGGTAGCAGCGCGCACTTCGGTGACCCGGTCGCCGAAGGCGTTGCGCCACGTCACCACACCCGGTGATGCTCAGGTCCCGGGCGGTTCCAGAATCCCGACCAGCTCCACGTGTTCGGTCATGGGAAAGAGGTCGAAGGCCCGCAACGACCGGAGCGTCCAGCCGGCGTCCAGGGCCAGCCGGAGGTCTCGGGCGAACGGGGCCGGCTCGCACGACACGTAGGCCATCCGGCGCGGCGCAGGATCGAGGGCGACGAGGGCCTCCAGCACGGCACGACCGGCCCCGGCCCGGGCCGGGTCGAGTACGACGAGGTCGGGGTTCCCCAGTCGGCGCGAGACAAGGGCAGCGGTCACGTCGGCCCGCACGATCTCCACCTGTCGAAGGCCGGCCGCGTTGCGCTTGAGGTCGGCGACGGCCGGACCACTGCGCTCGACAGCGACCACGGCGCCGGCCGGGCCGACCACCCGGGCCAGGGCCACGCTGAACAGACCTGCTCCCGCGTAGAGGTCGGCCACCCGGTCGCCCGGTCCCGCTTCGAGGCCCTCCAGGACCACCCGGGTCAGCAGCGGCCCAGCTGCCGGATGCACCTGCCAGAACACGCCGGCCCCCACCGCGAACCGGTGGCCGCCGACCTCGATGTCGACATGGTCGGGCGCCCGCAGTGTCCGGCCCTTCCACACGAGACCGACGTCGAGGTCGGGAAGACCGTCGAGGCGGTCCTTGCCCGTCTCGACGAGGACCACCGGGACGCCGCCGTCGGGCGAGGCGAAGACCTCGATCTGGCGGGCGCCCTTCCATCCGACCGATCCGACGTCGGCACTGTCCACCCCGACGGTTGCGATCGGGCAATGGTCGACCGGCTCGATGTCGTGGCTGCGGTGGCGACGCAGGCCGATCCCGCCGTCCGGGCACACCGCGAAGGCCACCCGGGTCCGCCAGCCGAGACCGTCAGGGGCCCCGGCCACCTCTTCGACCTCGACACGTCGGTTGAGCCCGGCCAGCCGGGAAAGCTGCTCGGCCACCAGGTCCTCTTTCAGGCGGCGCTGGGCCGGAAGGGTCGCGTGCTGGAAATCGCATCCACCACACCGTCCCGGCCCGGCGTGCGGGCACACGGGCACGACCCGGTCGGGCGACGCCACGAGGACCTCGACCGCGTCGGCCCGCAGGAACGAGGACGTCACAGCAGTGATCCGGGCCCGCACCCGCTCGCCGGGCAGGCAGTGGCGTACGAAGACGACCCGGCCGTCAGGCGCCCGGGCCACGCACCCCCCACCGGCGGCGATGGCACCGACCTCGAGCTCAACAATGTCGTCGGGCGCGGACGCAACGGTGAACATCTCCGGTTCTTAGCACCGCCAGATCACGGGTCGGACGGCTACCGGACACCCTCGGCGGCCATGCCGGACCCTCTCAGGCCGGTCCACGGAATGCACGGCCGCCTCATCTGCTGTCAGCAGCCCTCCGCGCTCTGGCCGTCAGTCGAGGCGAATTCCGGCCTGCCGGAGTGCGGCCGCCAACTTGTCACGAACCCAGTCGCCGTCACGTTGTTCGACAGTCCACTGTGCTTCCTGGCCATCCCTGGTCCGCACCGTGATGTCCGTGGTCACCCTCGGGTGCTTGGTGGAGAGGATCCCTCCGCCACCCGCCATCAGGCCGGCAGCCAGCACCGGGCCACCAGCCATGGACTCCTCGACTTCTCGCTGGGCGACGACCACGGTGGCAACGTCCGTCAAGGGAATGCTGTGCGTGAGGCTGAGCTCGCCGTAGCCGATGCGTCCCTGTTCGATGCGGAAGTGGTGACCGTGCTTGCCGAGGGCACTGTGGCCACCGACGTACTTGCAATCGACGGGAAACGAGATCGTGACAGTGTCCAGTGCATCCGGCTCCGATGCTGTCGGTGATCCGTCGTTCATTCGTCGCTCCCCTCGGCATCCACCGATTTGGTTGGACGATAGTTGACCCGGGCGGATCATTGGCTCGGCCCACCCAGAGGCGCACGGGTAGTTCCGAACATCCACCTCGGCGTAGCCACCCGTGGCCGCACACCCGCCGCGTGGAGATCGTTCGAGACTTCTTCGGGCCTCGACCGTACTGCGCCCTTCGGGGCCGCCCCGTCGTGACGGATGTGCTTGTCCTCATCTCGTTCGTTACGCCGGACGGAGCGGTCTCCCCTGGCGTTCCCCACGTGAGATGTCGCTGTGGGAAGGATCCGCTGCCAGCTCCGACCGGAGCCTGAGGGCGTCCACGCGGCACACGAGCCGTTGACGGCGAGCGGCAACGGTCGACGGTACGGTGAGTCGCACGGGACCGTCATCGGGCGGCACCCACTCCCGGGGAGGGAAGACGTGGATATCGACGAGGCGCTCTACACGACGCGAGCCATGCGCAGGGTCAAGGCGGACCCGGTCCCGATGGACGTGCAGGCGAAGATCCTCGACGCCGCCATCCGGGCTCCTTCGGGTGGCAACACCCAGAACTGGCGGTTCCTCCTGGTTGACGACAAGGAGGTGATCGGCCGGATCGCCCCGCTCTACCAGCACGCCATCGGTGAGCTGTGGGAGACCGTCTATGCCGATCGTCTGGCGGCGGCGGCTGCCTCACCCGACGACCCCGAGAGCGTCCAGATGCTGAAGGTGCAGCGCTCCGCCCAGTGGCTGGCCGACCACTTCGCCGAGGTTCCGCTCTTCCTCTTCGCCTTCGTCCAGGGCGACCCCTCCGGAGGGTCGATCTACCCGGCCGTATGGAGCGCTCAGCTCGCGGCCCGGGCCCAAGGGGTCGGGAGCTCGCTGACCGCCGTCCTCGGATTCTGGCACCCCGACGAGACGTTCGAGATCCTCGGGGTGCCCACCGACGACCAGTGGATCATGGCCTGCTGTGTGAGCTTCGGCTACCCGACGGGCCGCTGGGGCGTGGCCACGCGCCGACCTGTCCAGGAGGTCTCATTCCGGAACCACTGGGGGACGCCGATCGGCTTCGACGTGGACCAGCCGCTGTGGTCTCCCGAGGCAATCTGAGCCCGGCACTCGCCTCAGATCGGGGCAAACCCCCTGGTCAACGCCCTGCTGCTAGAGTGCGGGACCAGAATCACGCGGCTGTAGCTCAATGGTAGAGCCTCTGATTTCCAATCAGATGACGAGGGTTCGATCCCCTTCAGCCGCTCCACGGGCGACAGCCCCGGCGCCAAAGGCGAGCTTTCTTAGTTCGCGAGCATGACCGCCGTTCCCATCCCCTCTGCGTCCAAGAGGTCGCGGGGGTCGAGGAATGCGTCAGGCTAGGTTCCCTCCGATGGCCATCCGTGGACGAGGCGACGCCAGTGTGACCGACCGACTGCAGTCGTCCCCCGGACGGTCGCCCGTCCTCCTCATCCTGGCCGCCAGCCAGTTCCTCATGACCCTCGACAGCTCGGTCATGAACGTGTCGATCCAGTCGGTGGCGAACGACCTCGGCACCACCGTCACTGGGATCCAGACGGCCATCACCCTCTACACCCTGGTCATGGCGGCCTTCATGATCACCGGGGGCAAGATCGGTGCACTCATCGGCCGGCGCACCGCGTTCACCGTGGGCCTCGTCGTCTACGCCTCCGGCTCACTGGTGACATCGATCGCGCCCAACCTGACGGTCCTCATCATCGGCTGGTCACTCCTCGAGGGCCTCGGCGCGGCGCTCATCATGCCGGCCATCGTGGCCCTGGTGGCCGACAACGTGGCCAAGGAGGGGCGGGGCGCCGCCTACGGTCTGATCGCCGCGGCCGGGGCGATCGCGGTGGCCGCCGGGCCCCTGATCGGGGGTGCCGTCACCACCTTCGCGTCGTGGCGATGGGTCTTCGTGGGTGAGGTGGTGATCGTCGCGGTGATCCTGTGTTTCGTCCGGGTCATCCACGACACCGCCCCCGAGGAACGGGCACCGTTCGACGGTTTCGGTGCCCTGTTGTCGGTGCTGGGACTCGGGCTGACTGTCTACGGGGTCCTGCGTTCGGGCACGTGGGGTTGGGTCCACCCGAAGCCGAACGCCCCGGCCATCGGCGGGGTGTCGCTGGTCTTCTGGCTGGTACTCGCCGGCCTGCTCATCATCGGTGCCCTGGTCGAGTGGGAAGTCCATCGGGAGCGGTCGGGACGTGAGCCCCTGTTCAAGCCGTCAATGTTCGCCAACATCCAGATGACCGGCGGCCTGGTGATGTTCTTCTTCCAGTTCCTGATCCAGGCCGGCATCTTCTTCACCATCCCCCTCTTCCTGTCCGTCGTCCTCGGGCTCAACGCCCTCCAGACCGGATTGCGGCTGTTGCCTCTGTCTCTGGCCCTGTTGGCATCGGCGCTGCTGGTCCCCAAACTCGCCCCTCGTGCCTCGCCCCGCCTGGTGGTGCGCCTCGGACTGCTGTCGATGCTGGTCGGCACACTGGTTCTGGTAGCCGGTCTCGATCCGGGAGCCGCGGCCGGTGTGGTGCTCATTCCCATGGCGCTCGTCGGGCTGGGGATCGGTGCCCTCTCCTCCCAACTCGGAGCGATCACCGTGTCCGCCGTCCCCGACTCGGAGAGCGCCGAGATCGGCGGACTCCAGAACACGTTCACCAACTTCGGCGCGTCCCTCGGGACGGCACTCGTCGGCGCCATACTCATCGGGAGCCTGACGTCGGCGTTCCTGGCCGGGGTCACCCACAATGAAGCCATTCCTGCCTCGGTCACCGCCGAGGCGTCGGTCAACCTCGAAGCCGGCATCCCCTTCGTCTCCGATGCGGAACTGAAGCAACGCCTCTCCACCACGAGCCTGACGCCGGCCACCCAGGAGGCCGTGGTGGCCGAGAACGCCGACGCCCGGCTCGTCGGGCTGCGCACCGCCCTCTCGGTGGTGGCCCTGATCATCGTGCTCGCCCTCTTCTTCGCCCGGATGCTCCCGGGCACGGCCATCGTGGCCGACGAACCCGGAGAGCCGCCATCACCCACCTCCGACCCCTGAGCGGCGGAATGGCGTCGCGATGCCAGTTCGCGACCCGGCATCGCAATGCCACCCGTCCCGGCGTCTTCTTACACGCTGACCTGGGATGTCACCGCCTCAACGCCCCTTGGCGACCGGAGCAACGTCGAAGCGCAGGCCAGCGGTCGCCCCGGCGCGAACGAAGGTGGTCAAGGTAGGCGTCACAAAGGCCGATACCCCACCTGTGAGGTTCGATCTCGTACACCCCACACCACGCCAGCTGCGCGACGGTGTCACCTGTGGGCTGATCGCTGAGTCAATCATGGTCCCGATCCTGCTGACGGTGACCTTCATCGACCACCAGCAGGTCCGATGGGGCTACTTCATCGGCGCCCTGGCCTGCATCGTCGTCTCCATCGCCTACCAGCTGGTCTTCACCTCCATCACCCGAGGCACGGCGAGCGTCAAGTCCCAGGCCAACTCATGGTTCGTCATCGCCTGCCTGGCCTTGGCCGGTCTGGCCTGCATCGAACTCTCCACAGCGACGCCGGCCGCCCTGTACACCCCGGCCATGCTGGTGGGCGTCATCTTCGTGGCCATCGTGGGCGACCGGCGGATGCAGTTGGTGGTCGACATCTACGCGCTGGCTCTCATCAGCGTGATCGGCTGGGTCCAGGGCCTCCGTGGTGTGGAGTTCGGGGTGTCGATGTTCATCTACGCGTCGACCATTGCGGTGATCACATTCATCTGCGCCAGGACCGTCGGATCACTCACCGAGCAGATCAATTTCACCATGGCCTTCGACTCGCTGAACGAGTGCTTCGACGAGGTCGGCCTCGACGCGCCGCCGACAGCCGACACGGTCGCCGAGATCTTCTCCCACGGCCTCCCTCATGTGGCCAGCATCCTGCCCGCCGACCGGGTGGCCGTGTTCCACCGCACGGGCTCAGTCGAGCGGTTCGCCCTCGTGGCCGCCTGGCCCGACCTCGCCACCGACTGCTGCGACCTGGCCCGCCTTCCCGCAGTGGCCGCCTCCCTCGCCCACAACACCGTCCAGATCGAACTCCGCTACTGCGTCCTGCCCGTCGGCTATGCCTCGGATGGCGAGCTGATCATGGTCATCGAGCGCTCACTGGCCGACGCCAGGATCGACGCCCACACCGCCGAAGCAGCCGACCTGCTGGCTGCCGCCTTCCTGCGGGTCACCAGCCGGGCCAACTTCGTGAACGGCCTGCACACCGAGAGCCGGACCGACCCGCTCACAGGGCTGGCCAACCGCCGCAGCCTGATGGAACGCATCGAAATGGAGATGTCCCACGCCCTCCGGTCCGACTCACCACTGACACTCGCCATGATCGACCTGGACCACTTCAAGGAGTTCAACGACCGCTACGGTCACGTCGTCGGCGACACGGTCCTGCGGTCGGTGTCCGCCATGATGGTCTCCAATACCCGCGACCAGGACCTGGTGGCTCGATTCGGGGGCGAGGAGTTCTGCCTCGTGCTGCCCGAAACCGATCTGATCGGGGGGCACCACCTGCTCGACCATCTGCGGGCGGGTGGCCGCGACTCCACTACCGAACTGGGGGTCACCCTGTCGGCCGGGCTCACCAGCTGGGACGGGATCGAGGACCCGGTCTCGTTCATCGAGCGAGCCGACCGCGCCCTCTACCAGGCCAAGAATTCGGGCCGGGACCGGGTCGTGTCTATCGCCGCCTACACCGAGTCGTAGGGCGCACGGCCGCGCCCCGCTGCCAGTCAGTCGGCGGCGGCCATCACCAGGTAGACGTTGTCGTCGACCGCGAACGAGTTGACGAGTTCATACCCCTCGACGGCCAGGGCATCCAGTTCGGACTCCAGCTCTATCCGGCGTTCCGCCACCACCAACCGGCCACCGTGGACCCGCAGCACCTTGTGCCTGGTCATCGCTCCACTCCCTCCCGTTGGACTCCGCCGGCGAGGGATCGTCCCGCTGAGTCCACCGCCAGCCCTCCCTCGCGTACACCGGCGCCGAGTCCCTCAGGCTCGGGTCGGACCCGGATGAACCACTCCTGACCCCACACTGATTCGAACAGGTCGTCGGGCATCGACAGGAAGAAGCTGTCCTCGCCGATCTGGCTGGCGTGGGCCCGCATGGCGGCACGCTTGGTCGCCACCCACGGGGTGACGTCGAGCTCGGTGGTGATCCGCTCCGACGGTTCGCCCATGGTGTCGGCGTCCTCCAGGTTGTCGTCGGGCCCGGCCTCCGACTCGGCCGCCTGACGGCGGAGCTCGAGCATGAAGCCCCTGTCCATGGTGGCCATGTAGACCACCGGGGTCCCGGCCCGATCGGCAGCGGCCATACCCACACGATGCACCTGGACGTGGTCGGGATGTCCGTAGCCGCCGTGCTCGTCGTAGATGACCACGACATCGGCGGCCTCTTCCTCCAGAACGGCGGCCAGTCGTTCGGCGGCCTCATCCAGGTCGGCGGTGGCGAAGCAGCCCGGTCGGGCGGCACTGGCCTCGCCCTCCATGCCCGAGTCTTCGTAGCCCAGGAACAGGTGACGGGCGACGCCGAGTACGCGAGCGGCCTCGGCCAGCTCGACCGTCCGTCGTTCCGCCAGGGTCTCCCCCGGATCGAGGACGCCCTCGGCGACCTCGCCGAGCTCGCCCCCGGTGGCCGTCACCAACACGACCCGATGGCCCTGTTCGGCCAGCGAGGCCATGCTGCCCCCGGTGGCGATCGCCTCGTCGTCAGGATGCGCATGAAAGAAGGTGACCGTCGCCATGCCCGAACCCTACCGGGACAGTGAGGACCCGCGGCCGGTCATCCGAGCGGGAGCTGGGGTGCCTCGGCCAACGACAGCTGCCCGGCCGCGGCCTTGGCCGATCCCTTCGACTGCTTTCCGGTTGTCGCGAAGATGCGCTCTGGCCCGAATGAGCGGATGGTCCGGTCGCCCGGGCGACCGCCGACCACCTCAATCGACTCGGTCCCGTTGTTGCGGTTGACGACATGGGCACGGAACTCCCAGGTCGCCCCCCGCATGGACAGCCCACTCACCACCACCCGGTCGCCGACCCGCAGGCCATTCCACGCCTCCGACCTTTCGAGGTGCTCGGAGGCTCGGAGGGCGGCCTTCCTGGCCCCGACCGTCCCGCCCCGGCTCATCGTCGTTCCTCACGCACGGTGCGTACCCGGTGCCAGATGAGGAGGGCCACGGCCACGATGGCCAGCACGGCGATGACGTAGGTGGCATCGCTGAACGACTTCTGGACGTGGTC
>DATBZS010000021.1:0-26290 GCA_036513075.1 Acidimicrobiales bacterium | reverse complement strand
TCGGCACACCCGCCCATCCACCGAAATCAACCAAGCCAGGTCCGGGACGCCCGAAGGACACCCGGAAACCGCCCAGAACCCGTTATCCCGCAGTCAAAAAGGCTGCTTGACCTGGGTCAGGGGTTTAATTGCAAACTAAGTTGAGGTAGCCGAGTCCGACATCGACGAGCCGGGTGATGATGGCGTGGGCGGCCGGCGTGCGCGCCTCGCCGGCGCCGAAGAACTCCTCGGCCTCGATCACCGATATGGCGAGCACCTCACTGATGTCACGGCCGCCGAGGTGGTGTTCCAATACTGCAGCCTGGAACCGCTTCCCCTCGCACTCCTCGCAGGTCGTGGCCACGCCGGCCATCATCGCCAGGTCGGTATAGATGACACCGTTGCCGTCGCAGTTGGGACATGCACCCTCGGAATTGGAGCTGAACAGTGCCGGCTTCACGCCGTTGGCTTTTGCGAACGCCTTGCGGATCGGGTCGAGCATCCCGGTGTACGTCGCCGGATTGCTCCGTCGCGAACCACGGATCGTGCCCTGATTGATCGACACCACATCTGCACCGGAAGGGATCGACCCGTGCACGAGCGACGTCTTGCCGGAGCCGGCGACGCCGGTGACGACGACAAGCACCCCGAGCGGGATGTCGACATCGACACCTTGCAGGTTGTGCACCGCCGCGCCGCGGATCTCGAGAATGCCAGCGGGCGCCCGAACCGTCTTCTTCAGGAAGGCCCAGTCATCGAGATGGCGTCCGGTGACGGTGCCGCTCGCCAGTAGGCCCTCGACGGTACCTTCGAAGCAGATG
Organism: Acidimicrobiales bacterium; assembly: GCA_036513075.1. GTDB lineage: Bacteria > Actinomycetota > Acidimicrobiia > Acidimicrobiales > RAAP-2 > Bog-756. The sequence continues at coordinate 25,490 of DATBZS010000021.1, read as the reverse complement.
GTGCCGCCCGCCGTGCCGGCACCGGGGCCGAGGTCGACTACGTGGTCGGCGATGGAGATCGTCTCCGGCTTGTGCTCGACGACGAGCACCGTGTTCCCCTTGTCCCGCAGCCGAATCAGCAGGTCATTCATCCGCTGGATGTCATGGGGGTGCAGACCCGTCGTGGGCTCGTCGAAGACGTAAGTGACATCGGTGAGCGAGGAACCGAGGTGGCGGATCATTTTGACGCGCTGCGCCTCGCCGCCTGACAGCGTGCTCGACGGCCGGTCGAGCGAGAGGTAACCCAGCCCGATCTCCACGATCGAGTCGAGCATCCGCTGCAGGTTCGCCATCAGCGGCGCCACCGATGGATCGTCGACACCGCGGATCCACTGGGCCAGATCGCTGATCTCCATCGCGCACACATCGGCAATGTTGAACCCCATGATCTTGGATGACCTGGCTGCCTCGCTGAGTCGGGTGCCGGCGCACTCGGGGCTGACGGTGAAGGTGACGGCTCGGTCAACGAATGCGCGTACGTGCGGCTGCAATGCGTCGACTTCCTTGGACAGGAACGACTTCTGAATTCTCGGGATCAGACCCTCGTAGGTCAGGTTGACGTTGTCGACCTTGATCCTGGTCGGCTCCTTGTAGAGCAGATCGCGGAGCTGGGACTTGGTGAACTTGCGGATCGGTCTGTCCGGATCGAAAAAGCCACAACCGCTGAAGATGCGGCCGTACCAGCCGTCCATGCTGTAACCGGGAATCGTCAGGGCACCCTCATTGAGCGACTTGCTGTCGTCGTACAACTGGGCAAGGTCGAAGTCAGTGACCGAGCCTCGGCCTTCACAGCGCGGACACATGCCACCGGTTCGGGTGAAGGCCTGCCTCACGGTCTTGCCGGCACCGCGTTCGACCGTGATCGAACCGCTCGCCCGGACAGAGGGGACGTTGAAGGAGTACGCGTTGGGCGAGCCGATGTGCGGCTGCCCGAGTCGGCTGAAGAGGATGCGCAGCATCGCATTGGCGTCGGTGGTGGTGCCGACTGTGGAGCGGGCGTCGACACCCATCCGCTGCTGGTCGACGATGATCGCGGTCGTCAGCCCTTCGAGTACGTCGACCTCGGGTCGGGCCAGCGTTGGCATGAAGCCCTGCACGAAGGCGCTATAGGTTTCGTTGATCATTCGCTGCGACTCCGCAGCAATCGTGCCGAACACCAAGGAGCTCTTACCTGAGCCGGAAACGCCAGTGAACACCGTCAGTCGACGCTTCGGGATATCGACGCTGACATCGTTGAGATTGTTCACGCGTGCCCGGTGCACGCGGATCAGATCATGGCTGTCGGCATCCCGGAGCACGAGCGGCCCCGTGTCGGACTTCGTGACCCTGCTCATCATGCCTCCATCACATTGACCGGGCATTCACCGCGGTCACGAACTGCGTTGCCCGGCTCGATCTGATCAGTTTCGACCACAACGCCAGGTTCGCCCATACTCCGGTCCGTGCTGCCACTGGGTTCCGGCCGCGCTGCGAGCCTGCCGCGATCTCAGCCCAGCTGTCACACATTGCCCATCAGTTCGCGGTGGCAGCCGATCCGGCCCCGCTGTTCGCACGTGGACTCTCGGGACACGGGCCGGCGCACCCCTATGCGCCGGTTGGCGGCTGCCTCAGCCCGATGTCGTTGCCGTCGGAGTCGTTGACCTTCGCCACGAGGAGTCCGGCGCCCACATCGGTCGGCTCTTGGACCACAGTCGCACCGGCGGCCTGGAGGGCGCCGAGGGTGGCGGTGATGTCCTCGACTTCGAAGTAAGGGATTGGGCCTGTCATGCCCTGGTCGTGCCCACTGGGGACGAGACCGATCTCGTCACCGCTCACGGAGAAGCCGACGTAGTAGGGCGAGTCGACGTGGGGATCGGCACCGAACAGCGCAGTGAAGACAGCCTTGGCCTTCTCGAGATCCTTCACGGGATAGAGCACGGTATTGCACTGAACTGGCATGGGTTCTCCTCTTGTCACGTTCCACCACACTCGTGGGTCAATGTGTATGACACCGGAGCCAAGGAGATTGTGACACGTGGATCAGAATAGATCGCTAGCGGACCAGTTCGAAGCCGACCGGCCCCATCTTCGAGCTGTAGCCCTTCGGATTCTCGGCAACCCGGAGGACGCCGACGATGCCCTACAAGAGGCCTGGCTCCGCCTGTCGGCGACCGATGCGGCCACCATCGCGAACCTCACGGGCTGGTTGACGACGGTCGTCTCACGGATCTGCCTCAATATGCTCCGTAGCAGGCATCGGCGTCCCTCGGATTCCATCGATGGATCCGCCGACGTCGAGCAATTCCTCGTACGAGCTGCGCTGACGCCCGAAGATCAGGCGATCCTCGCCGACTCGATGGGCCATGCGCTCCTCATCGTTCTCGACCGACTCACGCCGGCCGAACGGATCTCCTTCGTGCTCCACGACATGTTTGCGGTCTCTTTCGAGGAGATCGGCGAAATACTCGGCAAGTCTCCGGAAGCGTGCCGACAACTTGCCAGCAGGGCTCGTCGGCGGGTGCGCCTGGCGCAGGATCCAACCACTGATCCACAGCAACAGCGCGAGATAGTCGTGGCATTCCTCGCCGCGGCCAAGAACGGAGACTTCCCGGCGCTGCTCTCGCTCCTCAGCCCCGATGTTGAGCTCGTCGCCGATGCCGCTGCGATCGTCATGGGTGCTCCGGCAAGCTTGGCTGGACCCCACGACGTTGCATCGAGGTTCTCCGGTAGAGCGAAAGCAGCCCGCACGGTCCTGCTGGACGGGCTCGCCGGGCTGGTGTGGTCGCAGGGTGGCGCGCCGAAGGTTGCTTTCGATTTCACGGTGGCGGCCGGCAACGTCACAAAGATCGAGATGATCGCGGACCCTGATGTCCTCGAAGAAATCGAGATCGAAGTCCTGAGTCGTCGGAGCTAGCCGGGGGCAACCCCCAAGGTTCGTCCGCCGAAGCAACTGGCGGGCAGTCATCGAATCCGTGACTGGCGCAGACGCTTCCATCGGTGCCACAGGTGGACGGTGAGATACACGACGAGGATCACGCTCGACAGCGCGTGCCATCTGCCAAATGACCCAGGGAGGAGCGGGAACCGCGTCGGCTGTCCCTGATTCCAGTCCAGAATGCCTGAAACAAGAACAATCAGAGCGAGGGAGGCAAGCAGCGTATCCGAGCCAGCAAGGCGTTCCTTCACATCTACGAACCAGCGAGGGCGCGCGAGTTGCGACACCATACGGCGAATGGTCTTCCGACGCCGTACGAGGTGGATGACGGCGAAGGACATGAAGACCGGGCCCACGTCGGCGTGGATAGCGATACGGAAGCGCAAGAACGCAATGGTGGCCAGAGCACCCACTGCGCTGACGATTGGCCCGAGGTGAGTGAGTGATCGATCGAGGACCCGCTGTCCTCTCAGTTGGACCTGCTCCTCTTCGATCTACCTGCTCTTCGCCCTTGCTCGTCCCGGGGTGCTCGGCTCATTCGGAGGCAGCACGCCCAACTTCCGCCTGCTCGTCATGTCCATCTACCTGGGCGGCGTGAGTATCCTCGTGCTCTGGAGCCATCGGAATCTCGTCCCTCCCGGCCTGGGCTTCCTGGGCCGGACCGGCGACCGATCACCCGAAGTGACCGTTGAGGCTGCGACGGGTCCCGGGTCTGTTGCTCCGTAGTTGAACTGCCGGGAGCTCGGACACTCCGCGGTAGGCCTGTTGCAGGTCAGAGCCAATTCCCAGCCTCGGAGCCGCCCTCGTTGCTTTCAGGGTAACTGACCGTCATCGGCGCCATACTGCAGTGGTCCGTCCCGACCGGCAGTGCGGAGTCGACCATGCCCGAGTTACCCGAGATGCAGGCCCTCGCTGAGCGCCTCGACGTAGCAATCGCCGGCAGCATCGTTGCAGGGGTCGATCCACTCGGGTTCACGGCGCTCAAGACGGTGGCGCCTAGGCCGGAGGAGCTTGTCGGCCGGAAGGTCACGAACGTCGGACGGCGGGGCAAGTACCTGGTGTTGACCCTCGATGGCGGCGTCCGCGTCCTCGTCCATCTGTCCCAGGCCGGACGGCTGGACATCGAGTCCCCAGCCAAGGTGACCCGGCCCAAGGGCAGTGTGGTGCGGTTCCGCTTCGATGACGGCTCGGCCATCCTGGTCCGTGAACACGGGAGCCAACGGAAGGCCGCCTGGTGGGTGCTCGGCCCAGCTGACGAGGGGCCTCTGGCTTCTCTCGGTCCCGAACCGGGCGACGAGGCGTTCGCCGAGTTCCTCATGACCAGCGACTCGAACCGCCGCATTCACACGGTGCTGCGGGACCAGCGGACCCTGGCCGGGCTCGGGCGCGGCTACGTCGACGACGTGCTGAACGCCGTCGGTCTTTCCCCGTTCACCTCGCTGCGGGCACTGTCGACCGAGCAGCGCGCCGCCTTGGTCACCGCCATCCGTTCGATACTCGGCGGCGCCCTCGAGCAGGAACGAGGACGCACCGGCGGATTGTCGGAACCCAAGCTCGGCCTGCGCTTCGCGGTCCACAACCGGGCGGGCCAGCCGTGTCCGCGCTGCGGCCAGCCGCTTCTGCGTGTCTCTTATGAGTCGTACGAGATCGTCTACTGCAAGCACTGCCAGACCAACGGTCGTGCGCTCGCCGACCGCCGCCTTTCGCGCCTGCTGCGTTAGCCGTTCTACCCCGATGGCCACCTTCGACGCCCACCAAAGGAGTGCTATCCATATCCTTTGGCCAACTACGCGGGTCGGGCTTCTGCGGAGTAGAAGGTGGGCACCGGCTCACTTGTGACGTGTGTCCAGACCTCACGCATGACTTCGCGGAGCCGCTGCTGGACCGGACCATCAGTGCCACGACCTCATGGAGTGGCCACGGGTGAATCGACTGAGTGGAACTGGTGGCCGGCGGCCGACGGCCTCGAGGAGTTCGCCAGGGTCGCGACCCCAACCTGGCGTACCCCTCAACGATCCATCCCCACGAGATGCTCGTACACGGAGCGCACCGCACCCGATCCTTCGCCGACCGCCGCGGCAACCCGCTTCAACGATCCACTACGAACGTCACCCACCGCGAACACGCCCGGCACGGAACTCTCGTATGGCAGAGGGTCCCGCACGGCGAAACCTGCACCATTGATGACGGAGTCCGGAAGGGAACGGTCGGTAAGGACGAACTCCTTTGCGTCCAAGGCCAGACTGTTCCGCAACCACTCGGTCGCCGGTTCCGCACCGATGAAGCAGAACAGACCGGCGCAGGTGACCGTATGAAGCTCACCGGTCGGAGTGAACTCCATCGTGACGCAATCGAGATGGTGGCCTCCGGCCAGCTCTCTGATCTCGGTGTTTGTCACCAGCTCGATACGGTCATCGGCCTCGATGCGCTCGATCAGGTAGTGCGACATGGAATGTGAAAGGTCGCCACCTCGGACGACGATCGTCACGTGACACCCTTGCTGGGCAAGGAAGATCGATGCCTGGCCGGCCGAGTTGCCGCCGCCGACGATGATCGCCGGCTGAGGGCTGCAGATGCGTGCTTCGAGATCAGTGGCGGCGTAGTAGACGCCGGCTCCTTCAAATCGCTCGAGGCCCTCGACGGACAACCGCCGGTAGCGCGCTCCGGTCGCCACGATGACGGAACGGGCAGGAACCTCGCTCCCGTCGGCCAGCGCGAACACGTGGAATCCGTCTTCTTCCCGCAGATCCACGACCTCGCACGGTGCGCTCACTCGAGCTCCTAGGCGTTGCGCCTGGATTGCCGTTCGTGGAGTCAGATCCTCGCCGGAAATACCGCTCGGAAAGCCCACGTAGTTCTCGATGCGGGAACTCGAGCCGGCCTGCCCGCCGGTCGAGAAGGCATCGAGCAACAGCGTGTTGAGCCCCTCTGCCGCTCCATTGACCGCCGCGGCGAGGCCGGAGGGACCAGCACCAACGATCACCAGATCGAAGATGTACCCCGGAAGCTGCGTGAACGTCAGGCCCGTGTGCTCGGCGAATTCACCGATTGTCGGATGGCGCAATACCCCCATCGGCGTGATGACGACCGGTGTGTCACTCAGGTGAAATCCCATTCCCGTGAGCAACTCGCCGACGTCCTCCTCGTCTTCGACGTCGATCCAGGTGTGCGGCAGCCGGGATCGTGCCGCGTAGGCCCGCAACGCCATCGCGTCGGGTGAGAATCGAGAGCCGATGATCCGCACCGCTCGCGCACCCTCGCCGAGTCGAAGGATCTCCCGGCGAGCGACGAAGGCCGAGAAGATCGGGTCTGCCAGGTCCACGTTGCTACTCATGATGCGCCGGAAATCATCCTCGGGAATTGCCAGCACCCGACCGGGCTGACTGACACGAGCGGTGACCAGCAGGCGCTGCCCCGTGATCATGCCGAGTTCGCCGAGAAAGTGGCCGGCGGTATACGTCGTGAGCAGGGTGTCGCCTTCGAGATCGGCGCGGATGATGTCCACCGCACCTTCGAGCAGCACGAAGAAGTCGTACGATTCGTCGCCGGCCCGGAACAGCTCGTCACCTACGCTTACCGCCCGTTCAACTCCGAGTGGAGTCAACTCGGCAAGTGCCCTGGCGTCCAATGTCGCCAGAGCATCTGCGGGTAGCTCGTAGGCGACATCCCGGTTCAATGGAGCGCCCCCGGACTCGGTCGGCTGGGTCATGTCGCCCGAGCCTAGGGCTGTCGATTCTCGGATGCGCCGGAATCCACCAGTTGAGCGACAGAGAACCCACATGCCTGGCATTGGTTCGCCACCGACTTCGCTCGGAGCAGGCCACGGACACTGGGCCTTGCCGTGTCGTTGGTTGCTACGAATATGGCGTATCGGACGGCCCGTCGTGCTCACCAGGCGGTCGATGTGGGCGTATCGCATGGAAGTCCAATCTCAGCGTTCTGGATCATCGGGAATTCAATCGATGCACATGAGATGCAGATGACAGGACTTCTGAAATTCGTCACACCAGTGCAGTGGAACAAGGAAGGCGACGAACTGCTCGCTGTAGGAAAGGGGGGCGGCGGGCGCGATGAGCTCGCAGCTCGTTGACGTCGTCTCCCGATGGTGCTCTCCGATTTCCTCAATGGACGCCGCGTGCCGAACATCGCGAAGTTCATGTAGGTCAGCCAGCCCACGGTGCGGAATCACCTGGCTACCGTGCACCAGCGATTCGGTGTGCGCTCCCAGGCCGAGCTGATCGGCGCCGTACGCGGCTATCCGGAGAAGCGGATCGGGAGCGGGTTGGTTCCCGTGCAGTTGGCGTAGTACCCACACCCGTCGTCACCGCGTCGCATCGCGCCCATGATGCGGGTGGATGCCGTCAAACGCTGACGAACAACGAGTCAGGTGGCGTCCCCGTCTTCGCTCGCGCCGATGTCGAGCCCTCGACGTGCCGCACTGACGTCGAGGCTGCCGGCTCCGTCGGCTACCAGACCCCGCCAGCGCTCGGCAATAGCCCGGGCAATCGGCGTAGCACCGCTCGGCGCGGCGTCGGCCATGAGATCGAGGTCCTTCAGGGCCCAGCCAAGGGAGAACTCGGTACGTTCGTCCCGAGCCTGCATCTTGGCCAGCTTTGTCGCAGCGAATGTCGAGACCAGAGGACTCCCGGCGATGGTGGTGGTCAGCATGTCGTCCGGAATGCCGAATGCATCGGTCAAGGCTGCTATCTCGGCGGCTGCCTCGATCTCGAAGGCGAGCCAGGTGTTGAGGACGAGCTTCATCCGACTCCCCATACCGGCCGGACCCAGCCACAAGGTGCGCTTGCCGATCACGTCGAAGACCGGGTCGACGATTGCGGCAGCCGGAGGAGGGCCCGACGCCAGGATGATCAGCTCACCCCGCTCCGCCGGGACCTTGCTGCCCGACACCGGTGCATCGACGAACAGGACTTCGGGACGCCGGTCATGCACCACTTCATCGAAGGCACGCGTCGCGTCGATCCCGATCGTCCCCATCTGGGCCCACACGGCTCCCGGGGCGATGACGTCGAGGACCCCGCCACTCACCATGACCTCGGTGGTGACGTGGGCGGTGGGAAGCATCGTGATCACCACTGTCGCGCCGGCCACGGCGTCGCTCGGATCCCGCGCCACGACGGCTCCGGCCTTGCCGAGCACTTCCATCGGCTCGCCACTGCGGTTCCAGACCCGGACGGACTGTCCTGCGTCGATGAGGCGTGCGGCCATGGCTGAGCCCATGACTCCGTTGCCGATCACGGCGACTGTCGTCGTGGTCATGGGATCAATCCTCCGGCATGGCTTCGGGAGATGGGCCATCGATCGGCACGGCGTCGTGCACGATCTGGTCGATGCGGTCGAGGACGTCCTCGCCCAGGTTGAGGCTGCCAGCGCTCAAGGCGTCATCCAGATGCGCCGGATTGCGGGTGCCCACGATCGCCACGTCGACAGCGGGGTTCGACAAGGTCCAGGCGATCGCCATCTGGCTGAGCGACACACCCGCCTCGCTGGCGACCTTCGACAGTTGGTCCACGACGTCCAGGTTCCGACGAAAGGACTCGCCCTTGAAGACGGGGCTCGTCCCACGCCAGTCGCCGGGCGCGAACCGGGTGTCCTCGTGCAAGTCACCACTGAGCAAGCCGTGAGCGAGCGGTCCGTAGACGAGGACGCCGATGTCGTGGGCATCGGCGTACGGCAGGATGTCCGCTTCGATGCTCCGCCGGAGCAAGTGGTACGGGGGCTGGAGGGTCTCGACCGGAAGGGCCATGGCGAAGTCGCCCATTTGGTCCGTGTCGAAGTTCGAGACGCCGACATGGCGGATCTTTCCCTGGGCGACGAGCTCGCCCAGCGCGCCTGCGGTCTCCTCCAGTGGCGTGGCCGGATCGGGCCAGTGCACCTGGAGGAGATCGATGTAGTCGGTCCCGAGTGCCTCCAGGCTCTGGTCGACCCCCTGGCGGATCCACTCGGGGCTGGCGTCGCGGGCGACGCCTCCGGCGGCTGTCGGTCGAAGTCCACCCTTGGTGGCGATCACCATCTCCTCCCGGGGGTAGCTCGACAGGGCCTTCGCCAGGAAGCGCTCGGAGGCTCCGAAGCCGTATGCCTGTGCCGTGTCGAACAGCGTCACCCCCCGATCGGCCGCCCGCCGTATCGCCGCCGTCGCCTGGTCCTCCTCGGTGGCGCCCCAGTCGCCACCGAGCTGCCACGTCCCGAAGGCGATCCGGGAGACCTGTAACCCGCTCCTACCGAGTGTCGTCTGTCGCATGAGCTACCTCCCTCTCCATACGGTGCGCCGTTGGCGGCGGTAACCGACGAGGTTGTGTGGATGTTCCCAAAGGTGCAACCCCGACGTGGCAGCTGCGCTCCATGACCGGCCGACGCCCCCGCATCGTCACTCCCGATGTACGCCAGGCGGAGCGGACCGATGGTTGCTTCGGCGCCGTTCGAATCGACGGCACGTCGGTGTCTGAGCAGACGAGCGACGTGGTCGACGCGTTGGCGGGTCCAATGGCCTGTGCTGCCGGATGAGCCGCGGCCGCAGTGTCCCCGGGAGTGCCGGCTGACGATGTCACCTGGAATGTCGCTGCTCGCACCGACTGCACCCTGTACCGCCTTTCCGAGCACCCCGTGGGCGTGGATCGGTGCTCTGATTCTGCCAGCCACGGCGCCCACCGACAACCGGAGCCACGTGACGTCCTGACCAGGACTCCCGGCTCCGATTCGAGCTGACCAGATACACCACGTTGGGCTCAGGGGGTGGGAAAACCCACGGGCCGGGCCGCCGCCACCCCGGTCTGGGCGGCCCCGTCCACCGGAGTCCCCAACACGCCGTAACCTGTGTCGGTGAGCTCCCGTATCGAATTCATGCGTCCGACCATCTGGAGCGTGGGTCACGCGGAGGCCCCCGAGGTCGTCACCTCGGCCTGGATCGACGAGCAGCTGGCCGAGACCTACGACCGTTGCGGCATCCGACCGGGACTCCTCGAAACGGTGGCCGGCATCGTCGAGCGCCGCTGGTGGCCCGAAGAGGTGTCCTTTGACGAGGCGGCGGCCAAAGCTGGCGTGCGTGCCCTCGAGCTAGCCGATGTCGCTCCGTCCGAGGTGGACCTGCTGATTTCCACCTCGGTGTGCAAGCACCACCTCGAACCCAGCGTCGCCTGTTCGGTGCACTTCCGACTGGGACTCGGGCCCCAGTGCATCAACTACGACCTCGGCAATGCCTGCCTGGGCTTCGTCAACGCCATGCAGGTCGGCGCCATGGCCATCGAGACGGGCCATGCGCAGACGGTCCTGATCGTCGACGGGGAAGGCAGCCGGTACACCCAGCTCGCCACCATCGAACGCCTCCGTCAGCCGACCGCCACCGCCCTCGACGTGTACGACCAATTCGCCTCCCTGACGCTCGGATCGGGCGCGGCCGCCATGGTCATGGGCGGCCCCCGCACGGGCGCCCACCGTTTCATCGGCGGCATCTCCCGGGCGGCCACGCAGAACCACAACCTGTGCGTCGGCGATCTCGACACCATGCGCACGGATACCGCGGCCTTGCTGGAGGGCGGCCTGGCCCTCGCCCTGGAGGCCTTCGAGGCCTCAGTCGAGGCCGGCTGGGAGTGGAAGACGTGCGATCGCTTCGTCATGCACCAGGTGTCGGCGGTCCACACCCGCAAGCTCTGCGAGCTGATCGGGGTGGACATGAACCTGGTGCCGCTGACGTACCCCGGCTTCGGCAACATGGGTCCGGCCGCCGTGCCCTACACGCTCTCCACCGTGGCCGACGAGATCGTCCCCGGCGAGCGGGTCCTGCTCATGGGCATCGGCTCCGGACTGAACGTCGCCGCCGCCGAACTGATCTGGTAGCGGCCGTGGCCCCGCCCGGGCCGGTTGCCGGTCCACCGGCGCCGTCCTGGCCCACACCCAGCGCCAGCCAGCTGACCGCCTGGGGCCTCGACCCGTCCTGGTCCCGCCGGGTGACCGTCGACGGCTCGGACGGCCGCCCGGTCGACTGGCACGTGCTCGATACCGGTCCCGGTCCGGCCGGCACGGTGGTCTGCGTCCACGGCAATCCGTCGTGGGGCTACATCTGGAGGGACCTGCTCACCACGCTCAGCCCCGAGTGGCGGGTCATCGCCGTCGACCAGACCGGCATGGGCTGGTCCGAGCGACGCAGGCCCCGGCGTCTGGCTGACCGCGTCGCCGAGCTGGTGTCCTTCTGCCGCCAGGAGGTGGACGGCCCCGTCGTGCTGGCCGCCCACGACTGGGGCGGACCGGTGGCCGTGGGAGCGTCGGGGTCGCTCGACGTCGAAGCCCTCATCCTGGCCAACACCGCGGTTGCCAAGCCCGACGACGTGGCCGTGCCACCGCTGATCGCCGCGGCGCGGAGCCTGGTCGACCTGAGCTGCCGGCGGACCCCGGCCTTCGTGGGCGGCACCGCCCGGATGACGGACCGGGAGCACCGGAACGCGCTGCGCGCGCCCTACCGCACGCCCGAACGGCGCGAGGCGGTCCGCGATTTCGTGGCTGACATCCCGGTCACCCCCGTCGACCCGTCGTACCACGCGCTGCAGACGTGCGCCGCCGTGCTCGACGAGCACCCACGACCCACGCTGCTCCTGTGGGGCGGCCGCGATCCGGTCTTCCACGACCGGTTCCTCGCCGACCTGCGGGCACGTATCCCCCAAGCCGACGTCGAGCGGTTTCCCGACGCCGCCCACCTCGTCACATTGGACGCACCGGTCGGACCGGTGGTGGCCCGCTGGCTGGCCGAGGGCCGACGCCCGGACCCCCGGGAGCACCCGGATGCCAACGGTTCCGCCGACGGCACGCCGTTCACCTCCGTCTTGGCGTCCATTGGGACACGCAGCCGGGACAACTCACCGGTCTACGATGGCCCGGACGGCACACTCTCCTGGGCCGACCTCGATGTCCGCTCGTCGGTGGCCGCCCGCTCGCTCCAGGATGCGGGCATGCTCCCCGGCGACCGGGTCTCGGTGCTGGTGCCACCGAGTTGCGACCTGCTGGTGGCGGCGGGTGCCATCTGGAAGGCCGGCGGCGTCCCGGTGGTGGCCGACGCCTCGGCCGGCATCCGCCAGCTCCGCCGCCTGGTCCGGGCGGCCGCCCCGAAATTCGTGGTCGGTACGCGGTCGACCCTGGCCGCGGCCGTCGTCCTGCGATTTGCCCCCGGCGCCACTCGAATCGTGGTCGGTCCGGCGTCCTCGGCCACGGCCCCGGGCGCGCTCGAACTCGAGCCGTCTGGTCCCGGCCGTGGGCCCCACACCCCGGTGCTTATCGGCCCCGACGACGTGGCCGCTATCGTGCACACCTCGGGCGCCACCGGGCCGGCCAAAGCCGTGCGCTACACCCACGGCGCTCTGGCGGCTCAACGCGACGTGGTCGGCCCTCTCTTCGGCATGCGACCGGGTGACGCCTTCACTACGTCGTTCGGCCCGTTCATGCTGCTCGCTCCCTCCCTCCAGATGACGTGCGTCCGCCCCGACTTCCCCGTCGACAAACCGTCCGCCCTCGGCTTCGACGAACTGAAGGCGGCCACCTCGGTGGCCCATGTCACGGTGGCGTGGCTGTCCCCCGCATCGGCCCGCCGGATCGTGGCCAGCGCCCACGGGCGGTCGGCGCCGATCGGCCTGGTGATGCTGGCCGGGGCGCCCATCCCACCCGACATGGTGGCCGGGGTCCGGGCGGTTACCGGCGGCGACGTCCGCACCCCGTTCGGCATGACCGAGTGCCTGCCTGTCACCGACGGGACCGACCCCGAGGCCATCGGGCCGCTCGGTGGCAACTCGACCGGTCGACCGGTGCCCGGATGCTCGGTGGTGACCACCCCGCTCGACGTGCCGGCAACCCGACTAACCGATGGCACGTGGGGCGAACTCCTCGTTCACGCCCCGTGGATGTTCGACGGCTACGACGCCGCGTGGTCGGCTGATGCCGACACCTGGGCCACCCACGGCGGGCTGCGCTACCACCGCACAGGGGACGTCGGCTACGTCCACGACGGCCTCGTCTTCCATCTGGGCCGTCGCCGCCACGTCCTCGACACGGCGGACGGTCCGCTGGCCAGCGTGGCCCTCGAGGAGCCGGTGCGGGCCGCCATCGGACGCTCGGTGGCGGCGGTCGGTATCGGACCGGCCGGCAGCCAGGTCGTGTGCATCGTGGTCGACGGCCCCGGCGAGCTGGCCGTCGCCGACCTCGGCCTGCGGACCGCGGTCCGGGAGGCCGCTCACCATCGGATCGCCTCGGTCCTGGTGGGACGGCTCCCCGTCGATCGCCGACACGAGTCGAAGGTGGACCGCGTCGCCCTCGGCGTCCAGGTGTCCAACTACCTCGCCGGCCGATGAGGGTCCTGGTCACCGGCGGTTCCAGCCTGCTCGGTCGGGCGGTGGCCGACCGGCTCGTGGCACGGGGGGACCGCGTCACCTGCTTCCAGCGCTCCCCCAGCGGAAGCACTGCCGAGGACGTGTTCGGCGACATCAGGGACGGTGACGCCGTGCGGTCGGCCGCCGGCGGAAACGACGCCATCGTGCACCTGGCGGCGCTGGTCGCCCCCCGGCCCGCGTGGGCCGATGCCTTCGCCGTCAACGTGACCGGGACGAAGCACGTGCTCGAGGCCGCGGCCCGGTGCGGTCGGCTCCTCCATGTCTCCTCCCCGTCGGTGGCCTTCGACGACACCCCCGCCGTCGGTGCCGGGGTCGAGCCCGCCCGCTACGACGGCCCCGATGCTTACACCCGATCCAAGGCCATGGCCGAACGTCTCGTCCTCGGTCGTGCGGCCGTGCCGACGGTGGTGGTCCGACCCCATCTCGTGTGGGGGCCGGGCGATACCCAGCTGATCGGCCGGATCGTCGAGCGGGCCCACCAGGGGCGGCTGGCCCTACCCGACCACGGGCGCGCCCTCGTCGACACCACCTATGTGGACGACGCCGCGGCGGCCATCGTGGCCGGACTCGACCGGACGGCCGACTCGGAAGAGGCGATCGGGCGCGCGTGGGTGGTCACCGGGGGCGACCCCCGTCCGCTGGCCGAGCTGGTCGAAGGGATCCTGGCCGCCGCCGGGCTCGGCGGGCCGGTGCGCTCGGTGCCGGCCCCGCTGGCTGCGCTGGCCGGCCGGGTGCTCGGCCGCCTCTGGCCTGGGGACGAGCCCCCCCTCACTCACTTCGCCGCCCGTCAGCTGTCGGTGGCCCACTGGTTCGACCAGTCCGAGACCCGTCGGGTGCTGCGGTGGTCGCCGGAGGTCGGCGTCGACGAGGGCCTCGTCCTCCTGGCCGAGTCGTACGCCGCCGTCTGAGTTTCGCCTCCTTCAGCGGGGCCCGGGATGGTGAACCACCAGGCTGCCGCCGGCCACTGTTCGGTCGCGTCGGAGTCGACGGTCACCGGGCAATCTGAGTTTGGACTAGGAACGGGAGAGAGGAGTCGAAGTGACGAACACGTCCTGGGTAGCCGTCACGGCCGGAGCGCTCCCATCGACCGGGACCATCGGAGTCACTGGCCGAACGGACCGGACCACGGCGTACGGAGGCTGCTCCACCACCGCCTCGGGTTCCTCGAACTGCGCGGTGGCGGACGGCGTGCGGTCGGCCAGCGCGGCCACGGTGACTTCGAGGGCGGCGGCGGTGGCCTTCAGTTCCTTCAGGGCGGAGTGACATCCCACCGAGTCGATCGGCGCGAGCGGGAATCCGGACGTGGCCCGCTCGGCGAGGCGAAGGGCGGCTGCATCGATCTCGGGATAGTCGGCACGCAGTCGCTCAGTGCATGCCGGATTCCCGAAGGCGCGTCGGAAGCGGAGCAGCGTCTCCCACAGATGGACCTGCCAGTAGCTCAGATGGTGGACCTTGTCGTCATCAGGGGTCCGGACCCGCGGAACGGCAGGGAGGAGAATTCTGGCCGGGTCGGTACCGGGTGGGAAAGGGTTCGCCAGCACGGCCTCGACCGCTTCGAAACTGTGCCCCGCGTGCCCCACTTCGCTCCTCGTCCCGGTCCTGGTTCTGCCCTGTCGGTGGGGTGGAACACCTGGTGTCCGTTGCCCAAGTCTACAAGGGGAGGTGGAGCGCGCGACGGTCGACAAACCGCGACCAGGTGGGACAACGGTCGCGACTATGACATCGACCGACTGATTCGCGGCCGGCAGATGTTCGCAACCCGGGGTGCGACGACGGTCAGCCGATCCGGCCAGCTCAGGTCCCGAGGGCGTCAGCCAGTACCGC
Source organism: Acidimicrobiales bacterium (assembly GCA_036513075.1). Taxonomy (GTDB): domain Bacteria; phylum Actinomycetota; class Acidimicrobiia; order Acidimicrobiales; family RAAP-2; genus Bog-756. Next base: position 10,328 of record DATBZS010000021.1, on the reverse strand, counting down.
ACCGACCTGGTCGACCTCGAGCAGGAATCCGTCGTGACCGAACTCGGACTCGATCACCGTGCACGGGCGCTCCCCCGGCAGCAACCGGGCCAACTCCTGCTGCAGGGCCAGCGGGTAGAGGCGGTCGGTGTCGATGCCGGCCACGGCGACTTGCGCGGTGACCCGGGCGAGCGCGGCGGTGACGCCGCCCCGACGCCGACCGATGTCGTGGCTGTTCATGGCTTCGCTCAGGACCAGGTAGGAGTTCGGGTCGAAGCGGCGGGCCAGCTTCTCGCCTTGGTAGTCGAGGTAGGACTCCACCGCGAACCGTCCACCGGATAGCGGGTCCTCCTCGTCCTGGGGCCGACGTCCGAACCGCTGCTGGAATTCGGCCTCGGTCCGGTAGCTGACCTGTCCGATCCTTCGGGCCAGCCCCATGCCGGCCACCGGGGCCCGACCCGTCCCGTAGTAGTTACCACCACCGAAGTCGGCATCGAGCCGGATGGCCCGGCACTGGACCGAACACAGTGCGATCTCCTCGGCGGTGGCCGCCGCGCCGACGGCCAGCACCGCCGCCCGGGCCACCCGCTGCGGGTGACCTACGCACCACTCGAGTACCCGCATCCCCCCCATCGATCCACCGACCACGCCGGCCCACCGGTCGATGCAGAGGTGGTCGGCGAGGAGCGCCTCGGCCGCCACCTGGTCGCGGATGGTCAGCCGGGGAAACCGCGATCCCCACGGTGTGCCGTCGGGCGACGGCGACGACGGGCCGGTCGTTCCCTGACAACCCCCCAAGACGTTCGGGCTGACCACGAACCACCGCTCGGTGTCGATGGCCGCGCCCGGGCCGATCAAGCCGTCCCACCACCCGGCTGTCGGGCGGCCAGGGCCCTCCGGTCCGGCCGCGTGGCTGTCGCCGGTCAGGGCGTGGACGACCAGCACCGCATTCGATCTCGCCGGGTCGAGGCTCCCCCACGTCTCGTAGGCGACGGTCAGCTCGTGCAGGATGGCGCCACCCTCCGTGCGGAAGCCGGCGGTGTCGGGAGTCATCAGCCGGGCGAACCGGCGGGCACCCGGCTCGTCACCGGGTTGCCAGTACGGCGCCGAGGGAGCCTCCGTCACGCCCCCTTGGCGGCGGCGAATCCCAGTTCGAGGTCGGCCAGGATGTCCTCGACCGACTCGATGCCGATGCACAGGCGGACGAGGTCTGGGGTCACTCCGGTCGTGACCTGCTCGGCCTCGGTCAGCTGCGAGTGGGTGGTCGACGCCGGGTGGATGGCCAGGCTGCGGACGTCACCCACATTGGCCAGATGGCTGAACAACTCGAGTCCCTCGATGAAGCGGCGACCGGCGTCGGCCCCACCTTCGATGCCGAAGGCGAGGATGGCCCCGCCGCCCCGCGGCAGGTAGTGCTGCTGCCGGGCATGCCAGGGGCTGGACGCCAGTCCGGGGTAGGTGACCCATCTCACCTCGTCGCGGGCCTCCAGCCACGCCGCCACGGCGGCGGCATTCTGGACATGGCGCTCCATGCGGAGGCTCAGCGTCTCGACACCTTGGATGAACAGGAACGAATTAAAGGGCGCGATCGCCGGACCGAGGTCGCGCAGGAATTGAAGGCGGGCCTTCAGTACGTAGCGGGCCGGGAACAGCGGCTCGGGAAGGTCACCGAAGACCAGGCCGTGATAGCTGGGGTCGGGTTCGGTGAAGCCGGGGAACCGACCGCTGCCCTCGTAGTCGAACGTGCCACCGTCGACGATCACGCCCCCGATCGACGTGCCGTGCCCGCCGATGAACTTGGTGGCCGAGTGCACGACGATGTCGGCGCCGTGGGCCAGCGGGGTGCACAGGTACGGGGTGGCGAGCGTGTTGTCGATCACCAGCGGGATCTTGTGGTCGTGGGCGATGGCCGACACCCCGGCGAAGTCCAGGACGTCACCCTTGGGGTTGCCGAGGGTCTCGGCGTAGAACGCCTTAGTGTTCGGCCGGATGGCCGACCGCCAGTCGTCGAGGTTGTCAGGGTCGTCGACGAAGGTGACCTCGACCCCCAGCTTGGGGAGGGTGTAGTGGAAGAGGTTGTAGGTCCCGCCGTACAACGAGGCGGACGAGACCACGTGGCCGCCGTTCTCGGCCAGATTGAGCAGTGCGATTGATTCGGCGGCCTGCCCGCTGGCCACGGCCAGAGCGGCCACCCCGCCCTCGAGGGAAGCAATACGCTCCTCGAACACGGCCTGGGTCGGGTTCATGATCCGGGTGTAGATGTTGCCGAGCTCGGCCAGCCCGAAGAGGGCGGCGGCGTGGGCCGTGTCCCGGAACGTGTAGCTGGTCGTCTGGTAGATCGGCGTCGCCCGGGCACCCGTGGTCGGGTCGGGCGCGGCGCCAGCGTGGATCTGACGGGTCTCGAATCCCCAGTCGGACATGAGTTGTCTCCTTCTGCATCCTGACGTGCCGCTCTCGGTCGCCTCATCGTAGGTGCACCGATACTGGCAAAAGTTGACTTACTCGGTCAACTACGTGGGAAAAGACGTCCGGCCAAGTGCACCCGCCGGACGCCGACATCGTCGAGTAATCAAGGGCGAACGCCGTCCGGGCCGGAACGGGTGCCCATTACGGACGCGGATCAGACGGGCTTGCCGCCCGGGCACCACGCGTTGTCCGGAACGCCCTGGCACGGGTTCGCCATCGTGGGCAGACCGGCCGGTAGCGGGTGCATGATCACCGAGGTGGACTTCGGATAGTTCATCCCCGCGGTGCACGGCCCGTTGCCGGTGTCGCACAGCACCTGGCCGAGCAGCGCTCCGCCAGTCTCGGCGCCGGTGGTGAGGACGCCGCACGTCGGTTGGGTCTGCTGGAGGTTCGCCGGGGTCGAGCCGTCGGGTGCCACGTTGTCGCGGTAGCAGTTCGACGGCTTGCCGGTGTTGAGGGTGATCTGCCCGTAGTCGCCGTTGCTCGGGTTCTTGAACGAGCCGTTGTTCGAGAAGTGGTTGCCGACCAGGGCGTTGTTCATCGGGTCGTAGATGCAGCCGAAGGCCCCGTTCTCCACACCACCGGTGCCTGTGCACGACTGGTTGTACTCCGGTGTGCTCGAATCCGGGTACGGGATCATGAGGAAACCCCAGGCCCCGTTGTTCGAAAACGTGTTGTCCATGACCGTGTCGTTGCGGCCGCCCGACAGGGTCATGCCCGTCCCTACCGGGCCCTGGCTGGCCGTGCCCGCCTCGGGCACGTTGGGGTTGTTGTTGTCGTGCACGTTGTTGTGCATGAACACCCAGCACGAATGGGTGTGGGTGATGGCGCTGGTGCCGCCGTTCGGGCAGTCGCCGTTCTGGGGCGCGGGCGGGTCCCCATTGATCTGCGTGTTGGTATCGAAGCCGTCCTTGTTGTTGTCGAACTGCGAGTTCTCGACGACGACCGCCCCGCCCGAGTTGGTGCCGGAGTAGCCGAGAGCGCTGTATTCCATCCACGCATGGTTGATCGTCACGTCGCAGACCTGCTTGCAGGCGCCGACGTAGATGCCGGAGTCGTTGAAGTTGCTGGCGTAGGTCTGGTCGAGCGTGGCCGGGCCGGCGGAATCGGAGGAGAAGACCCCGTACTGGGCGGCCGTGTTCTCGGCGCCGTAGTAGGTCGACGTGGCGGTCAGGTAGCTGCCCGAGTAACCGTGGAGCCCGATCGTTCCACTGTCGGCACCCCCGTTCCACCAGATCTCGTTGCCCGAGTCGCCGGTGCCGGCCAGGAAGTTGCAGGCAGTGAGGTTGTCCACGGACACGCCGTCGGCCTTCCACACGACGACGCCGTTCCGACCGACGGTCTTGCCGTCCGAGCCGACCGCACCGTAGGTCTGGTCGGCCGGGTTGCTGCTGCACTGCGGCGCACCCGGCTTGGTGCCGTCGACGACCACACCGGAACGGTCCATGCCCCGGAGGTGGATGTCCGGCGTCGAGATCATGACGCCGCCATTGTCGCCGTGGGCCGGGTCAGTCGGCTGGGTGCTGTCGGCCGTCTCGTGGTAGTCGCCGGGGGCGACGAGGACCCAGTCGCCGGGCTTGGCCGCGTTCACCGCGGATTGGATCGACGTGTACTTCCCGGCATGCCCGTGGAACGTCCCCACCAGGAGCACGTTCCCGCTCGGCGCCACCGTGGTCGAGCTCGACGTCGACGACGAGCTACAGGCCGCCAGCATGCCGGCCCCCAGGACACACGCCACCATGGCCATACTGGCCCGGCGGGCCCCTACGCCGAAGCGCTTCCGAATCGGTCGACCTCTGACGGCGGGCATGGGGGGACTCCTTGTCTCGCACGCCTCCCCTCCGGACCTTCCCGGACAGCGTGACAGCGCGAGGGTAACAGGACCGATCCGCCGGTCCCGGCTACCTGTCGGGCACTCCCACCAGGGACGACACCCGCACGACAACTGAGTCTGCGCCCACACCGGGCAGCCGGATTGTCGCCACGGGTGGTGCACTATCATTCCTGCCAGCGGATCTGAGACCCGTGGCCGCGGCCGACGGAGGGGCTCAGACGCACGCGGACGGGCCGGACGGTCCGAACCGGTGAGCACCGCCCTTCCCGGGTCGGTACGACGAAGGAGCCACCATGTCCAACGAGTCACGCACCCACGACTTCAAGGTCGCCGACCTCTCGCTCGCCGACTTCGGCCGCAAGGAGATGGTGCTGGCCGAGCACGAAATGCCCGGCCTGATGTCCATGCGCGCCGAGTTCGGTGCCGCCCAGCCGTTGGCCGGTGCCCGCATCACCGGCTCGCTCCACATGACGATCCAGACCGCGGTGCTGATCGAGACCCTTACCGCCCTCGGGGCCGAGGTCAGGTGGGCCAGCTGCAACATCTTCTCCACCCAGGACCACGCCGCCGCTGCTGTAGCCGTGGGGCCGGACGGCACACCCGACGACCCCAAGGGTGTTCCTGTCTACGCATGGAAGGGCGAGTCGCTCGAGGAATACTGGTGGTGTACCGAACAGGTGCTGCGCTGGCCCGGCGGCGAGGGCCCGAACCTGATCCTCGACGATGGTGGCGACGCCACCCTGCTCGTCCACAAGGGTGTCGAGTTCGAGAAGGCGGGTGCCGTACCCGACCCCTCGACCGCCGACTCCGAGGAGTACGCCGTGGTGCTCGACGTCCTGACCCGCAGTCTGGCCGAGGATGCCACCCGGTGGACCCAGATCGCCAATGGCATCAAGGGTGTCTCCGAGGAGACGACCACCGGCGTCCACCGCCTGGTCGAAATGCAGGAGAACGGCGAGCTGCTGTTTCCGGCCATCAACGTCAACGACGCCGTCACCAAGTCGAAGTTCGACAACAAGTACGGCTGCCGGCACTCGCTTATCGACGGCATCAACCGGGCCACCGATGTCCTCATGGGCGGCAAGGTGGCCGTGGTGTGCGGCTTCGGCGACGTCGGCAAGGGCTGCGCCGAATCGCTCAGCGGCCAGGGCGCCCGGGTGGTCGTCACCGAGATCGACCCGATCTGCGCCCTTCAGGCGGCCATGGAGGGCTACCAGGTGGCCACCCTCGAGGACATGCTCGGGACCGCCGACATCTTCATCACCACCACGGGCAACAAAGACGTCATCACGGCCGGCGACATCGCCAAGATGAAGCACCAGGCCATCGTGGGCAACATCGGCCACTTCGACAACGAGATCGACATGGTCGGCCTCATGTCCACCCCCGGCATCGAGCGGATCAACATCAAGCCCCAGGTCGACAAGTGGGTCTACCCCGACGGCAAGGCCGTGATCATCCTGTCCGAGGGCCGCCTCCTCAACCTGGGCAATGCCACCGGCCACCCGAGCTTCGTGATGTCGAACTCCTTCACCAACCAGACGATGGCCCAGATGGAACTGTTCGCCAACACCGGCAAGTACGAGAACAAGGTGTACGTGCTCCCGAAGCACCTCGACGAGAAGGTCGCCCGCCTGCACCTCGATGCCCTCGGCGTGCGCCTGACCCAGCTCACCCCCGAGCAGGCCGCCTACATCGGCGTGCCGGTCGAGGGCCCCTACAAGCCCGAGCACTACCGGTACTGAGCCGGTCCGGCCGGCGGGCCCGTCCCGCCGGCGCCGACGCCGACGCCGCCATCGAGCGACCCACATGACGCCGTCCATCCTCGAGGCCACGCGCTACGAGGTGGTCGACCGCATCGCCACCATCACGCTGGATCGGCCCGCCCGGCTCAACGCGTGGACGGCGACCATGAACGCCGAATACCGCGCCCACCTGTCGACCGCCGCCGCCGACGCCGCCGTGCGGGTCATCGTGGTTACCGGTGCAGGCCGCGGCTTCTGCGCCGGGGCGGAGTCCGACGACCTGGCCGGCCATGCCGAGCGGGGCGCCTACGACTCGGGCGCACCGGAAGACCTGCCCACGCCGGGCTACGGCGTCCGGGAGGAGTTCGATGCCGAGCTGGCCTACCACTTCGGCATCGGGAAGCCAATCCTGGCCGCCGTCAACGGGCCGGTGGCTGGCATCGGGTTCGCCCTCGCCTGCTACTGCGACCTCCGGTTCGCGGCCAGCGGCGCCAAGTTCACCACGGCCCACGGCAAGCTCGGCCTGCCCTGTGCCTTCGGTCTGGCCTGGCTGCTCCCCCGCCTCATCGGGCTCCCCCGGGCACTTGACCTGATCCTGACGAGCCGCACCTTCGAAGCCGACGAGGCCCACGACCTCGGACTGGTCGCCGCCGTGGTCGACGGCCCCGATCTGCTCGACCACGTGTACACCTACGCCAGGATGCTGGCCACCACGGTGTCGCCCGCCTCACTGGCCGCGTCAAAGCGTCAGGTCTACGAGTCGTTCCACCTGACGGTGGCCGGGTCCGTCCGGGCTGCCGAAGCCCTGCTCGACCCGATGATGGCCGGACCCGACTACCGCGAGGGCGTCGCAGCCTTGCGGGAAAAGAGGACCCCGGTCTTCGGCGACCCGGAACCGCCGACCTGACGGGCGTACCTTCTGGTCCGTTTTCCGGTCGGGGTACCGCGCCAACTACCGTGGCAGCCATGTCCGGAGACACCGCCACCTCCCCCGAGCCCACTCTCGTCACGCTGTCGCCGCCCCGGCGCGGCGAGCCCGTGCGCCCCGACATCGACCTGGCCCGAGCCCGGGCCAGGATCCACGGGGCTGAGGCCGCACTGCTCGACGAGCGGCGCCTGCTGACCGGCGATGAGCTCGCCGGCCTCGCCGCCCTGCCCGACAGCCACGTGACTTCGCTCGCCGCATTGGCCCACCAGGTCCGACTGGCCTGGTGCGGGCCGGAGGTTGAGGTGGAGGGCATCCTGTCGGCCAAGACGGGGGGGTGCCCCGAGGACTGCCACTTCTGCTCGCAGTCCTCCCGGTTCGACACCCCGGTCAAGGCCACGCCGTTCCTCGACGCCGACGAGGTCCTGCAGGCCGCCGAGGAGACCAAGGCCGCCGGCGCCTCCGAGTTCTGCATCGTGCTGGCCGTGCGCGGCCCTGACGAGCGCACCATGCAGCGCATCCTCGAGCTGGTCCCGATGGTCCAGGAGCGGACCGGCCTCAACGTGGCCGTCAGTGCCGGGCTTCTGTCGGACGACCAGGCCCGACGGTTCGCCGAGGGCGGGGTCCACCGGTACAACCACAACCTCGAGACCTCCCGCTCGTTCTTCCCGAGCGTGGTCACCACACACACGTGGGAGGAGCGGCGGGAGACCTGCCAACTCGTCCGCGACCACGGCATGGAACTGTGCTGTGGCGCCCTCATCGGGATGGGCGAGACCGACGAGCAGCGCATCGAGCTGCTCACTCAGCTCCAAGAGCTCGATCCAACCGAGGTGCCGCTCAACTTCTTGAACCCCCGGCCCGGCACCCCGCTCGGCGGCGAGCAACCGGTGGCCGCGTGGGAGGCCATCCGCTGGATCGCCCTGTTCCGGCTCGGCCTCCCCGGTGTCATCCTCCGCTACGCCGGCGGACGCGAAGTGACCCTCCGCGAGCTGCAGTCGATGGGCATGACGTCGGGCATCAACGCACTCATCGTCGGCAACTACCTGACCACCCTCGGCCGGTCGGCTGACGAGGACCTGCAGATGCTGACCGACCTCCGCATGCCGGTCGGCGCCCTGACCGGAATTCTCTGAGCCGGTGCCGGTGGACGCCGTGGCCGACGTGGGCACCCCGCACGCACCCCACTGCACGGCCTGCGGCTCGGTGTCGTGCATCGGCTGCGGTCGCACCCTCGACCCGCCCCGCTTCTGTCCCGACTGCGGGCGGCGGCTGACGGTGACGGTCACCCCCGGTGGCTACCGGGCCCGCTGCCGCGACCACGGGGAGCTCACCAACCCCTGAACCCCCGGCAGGTCCTGCCTGCCGGTACCGGGAGATCACCCGATCGAGCGCCTCGACCGCCACCCAGGAGGTCGCCTTCATCATCCTGGACGTGATCGTGCTTCTGCCGGTACCGGTACCGGTGCCGGTGGTGTTGGCCGCCGTCCTCGGCAGCGGCGCCGACCGGATGCTGGACGTCACTCACGAGTGGGTGGGACAAAATGCCCGTACCATCGGGACGGTCATCGAGGCGGTGTTCGCCGTCTACCTGATCGTCAAGGGAATCCGGGCCATCCCTTGACAGCCCCGAGCCGACGCCCGATGAGGAGGCAGCCGTGGATTGGAAACTCGAGCTGGTGGTGGTGCCGGTGGCCGACCAGGACGTGGCCAAGGCCTTCTACCTCGACAAGCTCGGCTTTGAGCTCATCGTGGACCACCGCGCCGGCCCCGACTTCCGGGTGGTCCAGGCCAACCCTCCGGGTTCGGCCTGCGCGGTCGCCCTGATGCGCAACCCCGACGCTGCCGGTTCTCTCCAGGGACTCCATCTGGTGGTCGACGACATCGACCGGGCCCAGGCCGATCTGGTCGGTCGCGGTGGCTCACCGGGTCCGCTGATCCACTTCGTCGAGGGCCGCCAGGAACAGGGTCCCGACCCGGACCGGGGCGACTACAACACCTTCTTCGAGTTTCAGGACCCGGACGGCAACGGCTGGCTCGTGCAGGAGGTCGGGCACCGGGCCTGAGGGGGGTCCTGTGTCGAGAGCCCTACTGCCCGGACCGGGTGGCGCGCCGGACTCAGGCGGACAGGTCGGCGCCCGGTACCGGCCACCGCACCCGGGTCGCCCATCCGCACTTCTCGAAGCGCCGGATCATCCAGGCCGACGGGTCGACCATGCCCCGGTGGATACCGTGGCGGGCCCAGGTCGGATGGGCGTGGTGGACGTTGTGCCAGTTGTCGCCGAGCGACAGCACGGCCAGGGGCCACAGGTTGGTGCTCCGGTCACCGGTCCCGTCGGTTCGGCGCCCGAAGGTGTGGCACAGGGAGTTGACCGACCAGGTGACGTGGTGCAGCAGGGCCATGCGGACGAGGCCGGCCCACACCAATGCCATCAGCGCGCCCACCCATGATCCTGAGATGGCGTATCCGATGCCGAACGGGATGGCCAGCGACGCCAGGGCCAGGAGCGGGAAGAGCCTCCCGATCCGTTGCAGGTCCTGGTCGCGCAGCATGTCCGGTGCGTACCGCTCCGCGCACGAGGCGTCCGAGGTGAACAACCAACCGACGTGGGAGAAGACCAGACCCCGCAGCAGTGCCGTGCCATGGTCGCCGTAGCGGTGGGGAGAGTGCGGGTCACCGGCATGATCGCTGAACATATGGTGGCGCCGGTGGGTGGCCACCCAACTGGTGACCGAGCCCTCGACGGCCATCGATCCGGCTACGGCGAGCGCGATCTTGAGGGCACGGTTCGGGGCGAAGCCTCGGTGGGTGAACAGGCGGTGGAATCCGACGGTGATGCCGAATCCGGTGACCACGTAGAGCGCCACCCCGATCACGACGTCGGTGAGGTCGATCACGCTCCCCCACAACCACCAGACGGCGAGCGCAAGTGCCAGTGCCGGACCACCCACGATGGCCGCGGTGACCAACTTCTGCGAGGCGTGCACCCGTGGCGGCGGGCCGCCACCGGTCGGGTCGCAGGCACTGAGGATTTCGGTGGCGACTGACGTGGGACCCATGTGACCTCCAGGAGCGCAAGGGCGCATGAGGCAGGGTCATACCGGAGGGCCTGGTGCGGGCCGGATGCCGAGCGACGTGCAGGCAGACTACCTCCCGTATTCCGGATTTCACATTCCGGTTTCGCGGATTAGTCGAGGCCCGGTGGAGGAGGCACAGCGGGCGGAGGCGGGGCCGGTGCTGGCGGGGTGGGTGGTGGCGGTGGCAGGGGGTTCGGTGGCGGGGCCGGGGCCGCTCCGGCCGCACCGTCCACCGATGGGTCCCGGGCACTGGCGAGTTCCTCGGCGGCCTCCCGGAGCGCGCTGGAGGCTCCAGGACCCT
>DATBZS010000020.1:0-16756 GCA_036513075.1 Acidimicrobiales bacterium | reverse complement strand
GTCCTCGAGCTCCACCTCACGGGCGATGGACACGCCGTCGTTGGTGATGGTGGGGGCACCGAACTTCTTCTCGATGACGACGTTGCGGCCCTTCGGGCCGAGGGTGACCTTGACCACGTCGGCCAGCTTGTTGACGCCGGCCTCGAGGCCACGGCGTGCGGACTCGTCGAACTTGAGGATCTTGGGCATTACTTGGTCACCTTGGCCAGGATGTCGCGGCTCGACAGGATCAGGAGGTCCTTGCCGTCGGCGCTGATCTCGGTGCCGCCGTACTTGGAGTAGACGACGGTGTCGCCGACGGCGATGTCGAGGGGGATGAGCTCGCCGGTGGTCTCCGAGCGACGGCCGGGGCCGACGGCCAGGACCTCACCCTGCTGGGGCTTCTCCTTGGCGGTGTCGGGGATGACCAGGCCGGAAGCGGTGGTCTCCTCGGACTCGCCGGGCTGGACGACGATGCGGTCGTCAAGGGGGTGCAGACTCATGGTTCGGGCCTCCTGTGGCACGGTTAGCAGTCGAAGGTTGAGAGTGCCAACGATACCCGGCCCGACCCGGCTTGGCAACCTCGCCCCGCGAGTGCCAGAACGCCGCCTGCCGGTGCAGGGTCAGCGCGATCAGTTCAGACCGTCGAAACCAGGCGCAGGTTGGGGTCGGCCCCGAGATCGAGGCCGCTGCGGTCCCCCCGGGCGAGGCGCCAGTGCCCGGCAGCGGCCACCATTGCCGCGTTGTCCGTGCACAGGGCGCGCGACGGCAGGAACGCCCCGATGCCGTCCTCCGCGCAGGCCTGGTCGATCCGGGCCCGCAATAGCGAGTTGGCCGCCACCCCGCCGGCCAGGCAGAGGGCCCGGGCGCCCACGTCGGCGGCGGCCCGGCGGGCCCGGGTGACGAGTATGTCGACGACGGCCTCCTGGAACGAGGCGGCCACGTCGGCCGTCGAGGCGTCAGGTTCCTTGCGGACTCGGTTCACCACCGAGGTCTTGAGCCCGCTGAAGCTGAAGTCGTAGCCGTCGCCCGGCATCGAACGGGGGAAGGCAAACGCCGACGGGTCACCCTCGGGGGCGATCCGGTCGATGGCCGGGCCGCCCGGGTAGCCGAGACCGATGAACCGGGCCACCTTGTCGAACGCTTCGCCGGCGGCGTCGTCGATGGTGCTTCCCATCAGCCGGTACTCCCCAGGGGCGGTCACCTCGATCAGCAGGGTGTGACCACCGGACACCAACAGGACCACCAGCGGCCAGCCCAGGTCGGGCTGCTCGAGTAGCGAGGCGAACAGGTGGGCCTCCAGGTGGTTGACCCCGATCAGGGGGACACCCCACGCCATGGACAGGGCCTTGGCCTCGGCCACGCCGACCAGCAGGGAGCCGATGAGGCCCGGGCCGTTGGTCACGGCAATGCCGTCGATGCCCCGGCCCGTGTGGTCGGAGCCGGCCTGTTCGAGGGCGTCGGCCAGGACCGGGGTCAGAAGTTCCACGTGGGCCCGGCCGGCCAGCTCGGGTACTACGCCGCCGTAGCGGGCGTGCAGGTCGATCTGACTGCTGACCACTGACGACACGATGGTGGTGCCGTCCTCTACGACGGCGGCCGCGGTCTCGTCGCACGAGGTCTCGATGCCCAGGACACGGGAGATGGCCACCTGGGAGTCGGGTCGCCTGGTGTGGTGGCGGTCGGTCACACGGCCGACACTACCGAGTGGGCCGACGGGCCAGGACCGGGATCGGACTCATCGGGGTGCGCGGCAGACGGCTTCGACGTTGTTGCCATCGGGATCGCGCACGAATGCTCCTCCGAAGTAGTCCGGGTCGTAGTCGGGCAAGATCTTCGGCTCGTTGAGCACCTCGGCCCCGTGGGCCACTGCAGCGTCGAAGAAGGCCCGGACGGCGTCGCGGTGGGCGGCGGCGAAGGCCAGGTGGGACTCGCGGAAGGCACCGCCGGACACGCTCGGTCCGATCCAGAAGTCGGGGGTGCCCGACGTGCCGAACCCGATCACCGATCCGAATTCCATCACCCGGGAGATCCCGAGCGGAGCGAGGACGGCATCGTAGAAGGCCGCGCTGGCCCCGGGGTCGTCGCACTGGATCGACACACGGTCCAAGATCCCCCGACGCTATCCCGACCGGATCCGATGGCTCAGTTCCGGCCCGCTCCGTCCTGGTGGACCACCTACTCGCGGCGTTCGACATCGACCACCGGGACGAGCAAGGACTCGATGGCTGCCAGTCGCTCGGCGTAGATCCCGGTGTCGATGTCCCGCACCCACATGACGAGAGCGTCTCCGCCTTCGGCGTAGTAGTTGGGCCGCACCCCGACCGGGGCCATGCCGAACCGCCGGTAGAGGGCCTGGGCCGGCTCGTTGCCCACCGCCACCTCGAGGGTCAGGTGGGCCGCGCCCCTGGCCAGAGCGGTACGCACCAGATCGGTCATCAACACGGTGCCGATGCGTCGACCGGTCCAGGCCGGGGCGATGGCGATGTTGTTGACGTGGGCCTCGTCGTCCACTGACATCTGCCCGGCGTAGCCGACCAGGTCGTTGCCCACCCAAGCCGCCCGGTAGGCCCGCGACGTCCGTTGGGCCAGCTCCTCTTCGAACAGGCGACGCGACCACGGCTCGTCGAACACCTCGTTCTCGATCCGGAGAACGGCCTTCAGGTCGTGGGTCCGCATCGGGGCCACCACCACCTTGAGCCGCCCATCCGGTGTCGTCCCGTCCGGCGGGACGGTCACGGCTCGCCGTCCGCCCGTGACACAGCCGTGCGCTGGGGGGCCCGCTCCTCCCAATTGATCGTGGCGTCAGGGTGGCGCCGGTAGTCAGGGGCGATCTCGGCGGCGGGCACCGGGACCGCACCGCCAGCCAGGCGGCGGGCGGCCAGGCGGGCCAGGGTGGCGGGCGAAGGAGCGGCCACGGTGGCCGCCAGTCCCAGGTCGAGGCCGGGCCGCGGGGTGAGCAGTTCGAGGTAGCGGACGGCGCCATCGCCCACCACCAGCACTGACCCGCGCTCGGTCAGGTCGTCCAACCACGCCACCAGCTCCTCGGGGGTGAGTGCCTCGGACTGGTCGTCGCACACTGCCGACGGGTCGGGATCGTCCCCGACCCCGGCGCGGGTGAACTCGTAGTCGGCGGCGAACACTTCGCCCCGACGTGCGTCGACCACGGTAACGACACGGGCGGCGCGGTCGGTGCCGGCCTCCTGGCGGGCCCCGGCGGCCAGCACGTCAAGGCTGGTGACCCCGACCACGCCGAGGCCGAGGGCCAGGCCGAGGGCCTTGGCCGTGGCCACCCCCACCCGTAATCCGGTGAACAACCCTGGTCCGACATCGACGGCCAATCCGTCGAGGTCCTCGAGCGGGCACCCGGCCAGGGCACACACCTCCTCGATCGCCGGGGCCAGCAGCTCGGCGTGGGCCCGACCCCCGAGGTGGGAGCGCTCGGCCACGCTCCCGTCGTCGGTGAGGACGGCCGCACCCACCAGGTCGGTGGCCGTCTCCACGGCCAGCAGCCTCACGTCGCCACCGACCACGGCACCAGCGCGGCCACCAGCCGGTCCCAACGGTCGGTCCACGAAGAACCGGCGGCCGTCACCGTGACGGTCCGGCGGGACTCGTCGTCGGGGTCAGCCACCAGCTCAAGCGACAGGGCGCCCCGGCCGAGCACCGGTTCGGCCGCCTCCCCCCACTCGACCAGGGCGACACCGCCGTCCTCGACGAGCTCGCCCAGTCCGAGGTCGGCGATCTCGCCCAGGCGGTCGAGGCGGTAGACGTCAGCGTGCAGCAGGGTCCGCACCCCGGTCGGACTTTCGCGCACCTCGTACTGGCGGACGAGGGTGAAGGTGGGGCTGGTGACCTGCTCGTCGACCCCCAATGCGCGGCCGAAGCCCTGGGCGAAGGTCGTCTTGCCGGCCCCGAGATCACCGGACACCAGGAGTACGTCGCCCGGAACGCACAACAAGGCCAGGGCGGCGGCGGCCTCCCGGGTGGCCTCGGCCGAGTCGGTCGACAACCACACCTGTGCCGTCACGAAGCCAGGCCGATCAACTGCTTGGCCCGGACCAGGTCGGCCCGCATCTGGGCCAGCACCACTCCGCCGCCGCGCAGGGCGGCCGCCGGATGGAAGGTCGGCACCAGCTGGGCGTCCCCCATCGGGTAGGCGGCGCCCCGGAGCTTGGTGATGCCCTGGTCGGTGTCGAGCAGCAGCCTGGTGGCGAAGTTGCCGAGGGTCACGACCACCTTCGGTGCGATGACGGCCACCTGCTCCTCGAGGTAGGGGCGGCAGGCGGCGATCTCGTCGGGCCTGGGGTCCCGGTTGTCCGGCGGGCGGCACTTGACCACATTGGCGACGTACACCTGGTCGCGGGAGATTCCCACCTCTTCGACCAGCAGCCGGTCGAGCAGCTTGCCGGAGCGCCCGACGAACGGGATGCCCTGGAGGTCCTCGTCACGACCGGGGGCCTCGCCCACGAACATCAGGTCGGCGTCAGGGTCACCGGTGCCGTAGACCACCTGGGTCCGGGTGGCGGCCAGCGGACACCGGGTGCAACCGGCCGCTATGGCTGCCAGTTCGGCGAGGCGGGATCCGGTGGTCACGGCGGCATCGTAGTTCCCGACCCCGACCGCCGACCCGGCGGACGCGCCGCCGACTCAGCCTTGTCCGGCGGCGTCGAGCACCCGAGCCACCAGGTCGGGCAGGTCGCCGGCCACCAGGCCGGATCGGTGGCCGAGTCCCCCGGCCCGGCCGTGCACGTGGGCCCCGATGGCGGCGGCCTCGAGCGGAGGCACACCCCGGGCCACCAAGGCGCCGATGACCCCGGACAGGACGTCGCCGGTGCCGGCGGTGGCCAGCGACGGTGTGCCGGCCCGGGCCAGCAGGACCCGGCCGGAGGGGTCGGCCACCGCCGTGGTGGGGCCCTTCAGTAGGGCGACTGCGCCTGAAGCTGCCGCCAGTCGGCGGGCGGCGGCGATCCGGTCGGGGCCAGGGGCCTCGTCCATCAGCCGGACGTACTCACCGTCGTGGGGGGTGAGCACCACCGCCGACCGGGCGTCCAGTGGCGAGTCGATCCGGCCGAGGGCGTTGAGTCCGTCGGCGTCGACCACCACAGGTACCGGCGAGGAGGCCACCAATCGGCGAACCCCGTCATCGGTCGCCTCGGACCGACCGAGCCCGGGGCCGACGACCACTGCGTGGCAACGCTGCGCCCCCTCGAGGGCTACCTCGGCCCAGCCGGTGGCCGGTAGGGCGACGCCTACCGCTTCGCTCGCCGCCAGCGCCGAGGGGTCGCCGCCGGGCACCCCCAGGCGGACCATGCCGGCCCCGGCCCGGTAGGCGGCGAGCGCCGACAGGGCGGCGGCCCCGGTCATGCCCGGTGAGCCGGCGACGACCAGGACGGCGGCAACCCATTTGTTGCCGCCCGGGTCGCGGGGCGGGAGTTCGGCGGCCACGTCATCGTCTCCGACCACGGCGATCCCGTACCCGTCTGTGGGCAGGCCGATGTCGACCACCCGTACCTCGCCGGCGAGCCGGGCACCGTCCCCCTGGACCAGGCCGGGTTTGAGGGCTACGAAGGTCACGGTGGCCGTGGCCGCCAGCACCGCGCCGGTGGCCCGGCCGGTGTCACCCTCCACTCCCGACGGGATGTCGACGGCCAACACCGGGATGCCGGCGGCCACCCGTGGGCCGTCGTAGGTGCCGCGGAAGCCGGTTCCGAAGGCCGCGTCGACCACCAGGTCGACCGCTGGTCCCGTCTCGCCGATGGCTGCCACCTCACCCGGAGCGACCACGGTTACGAGCACGCCGCGCCGCGCTAGCAGTTTGGCGGCCACCCGCCCGTCGGCTCCGTTGTTGCCCTTGCCGCAGATCAGTACGGCCCGTCGGCCGTAGGCGCCGCCCATGAGCTCGAGCGCAGCCCCGGCCACCGCCGTCCCGGCTCGCTGCACCAGCTGGGCGATCGGGGTGGACGCCTGCGCACGGGCGTCGACCGACTGCATCTCGGCGATGGTCAGTACCGGCTGCACGCTTCGAACCTTACGACCCGCAGTATCGGCCGATGGGACGACCGTCAGGCCGGCCTTCCGTCTCCCCCGGCGCCGTCGGCCACAACCGCGGCCAGTGCCAGGTCGTCGGTATGGGTCAGCGACAGGTGCCACCGGACCGCACCGGCATCGCGGGCGAGGTCAGCGGCCACCCGGTGCAGCACCAGGCGGGGTGCGTCCAGTCCGTCACGGACCACTTCGACGTCGTGGAACCCGAACGCACCCAGACCGAGGCCCAAGGCCTTCATGACCGCCTCCTTGGTGGCGAAGCGGGTGGCCAGCCGAGGCAGCGGGTCGGGGGCCAGGGCCGCGTAGGCCAGCTCACCGGGGGTGAACAGCCGGTGGTCCAGGTTCCGCCGCCGGGCCAGCATCGCCCGCAGCCGGTCGATGTCGACGGCGTCGATACCGACGCCGACCACGCGTTGGCCGACCGCCCCGGTCAGCCGCTCGGCCGCCACTGTGGCCAGGTCGGTGCCGGAACGCGGCGTCACTCGACGGTGACCGTCTTGGCCAGGTTCCGGGGCCGGTCGACGTCGAGGCCGTGGAGCCGAGCCATCGAGTGGGCGAACATCTGCAGGGGCACCACGTCGATGACCGGCGCGAACAGGTGCTCGGTGGCGGGTACCCACAGCACGTCGTCGGCGTGGCGGGCCGTCTCCTCGTCGCCATCGTTGGCCACCAGCACCACCGACGCTCCCCGGCTGGTGACCTCGGCGATATTGGCGATCATCTTCTCCCACACCGGTGTGCGGGTGGCCACACCGACCACCACCGTGCCCGGTTCGACCAGGGCGATGGGTCCGTGCTTGAGTTCGCCGGCCGGGAAGCCTTCGGCCCGCAGGTAGGAGATCTCCTTCAGCTTGAGCGCCCCCTCGAGGGCCACCGGGTAGCCGACGTGGCGGCCGAGGAAGATGAACGACGACGCGTTCCGGTAGCGCTTGGCCACCGCATGCACAGCGTCGGCCCGCTCCATGGCCTGGGCCACCTTGTCGGGAAGCGAGCCCATCGCCTGCAGCAGGCCCCGGGCCTCCGCCGGCGACAGGGTCTCACGGACCTGGGCCAGATAGAGGGCCAGGATCTCGAGGGCGGTGATCTGGGCGAGGTGGGTCTTGGTGGCGGCCACACCGATCTCGGGGCCGGCCCGGGTATAGAGCACGGCGTCGGCTTCGCGGGCCATCGACGAGTCGACCACGTTGGAGATGACCAGCACCTTGGCTCCCAGCGCCTTGGCTTCGCGGACGGCCTGGAACGTGTCGACCGTCTCCCCCGACTGGCTGACCCCGATGACCAGGGTGTGCTCGTCGACCACCGGATTGCGGTACCGGAACTCGGACGCGATGTCGATCTCGACGGGCAGGCGGGCCCAGTGCTCGATGGCGTACTTGGCCATGAGGCCGGCGTGGTAGCTCGAGCCGCACGCCACCACGAAGATCTTGGTGATGGCCCGGAACTCCTCGTTGGTCAGGTGGACCTCGTCGAGGACCAGAGTGCCATCGGGTAGCACCCGGTCGAGCAGCGTGTCGGCGACCGCCTTGGGCTGCTCGTGCATCTCCTTGGCCATGAAGTCGTCGAACCCGTCCTTGCGGGCCGCGTCGAGGTCCCAGTCGACGTGGAGGGGGGCCGGCTCGACCGGCTCGCCCTCCAAGGTGGTGACCGAGATCGACCCGGGGCGCAACTCGGCCACCCGGTCGTCATCGAGGATGAAGAAGTCGTGGGTCAGGCCGAGAATGGCCGGGATGTCCGAAGCCAGGAAAGCCGCCCCGTCGGTCACCCCCATGATGAGAGGCGAGACCCGGCGGGCGGCCACGATGACGTCGGGGTCCTGGGCGTGGACGACGGCGAGGGAGAAGGCACCCCGCACCTGGCCCAGGGCGGCCCGCACGGCGCCGGCCAGTCCGTCGTCGGGGTGGGCGTCCAGGTGGGCCTCGATCAGATGGGCCAGGACCTCGGTGTCGGTCTCCGACTCGAGCCGGTGGCCGTCGGCGATGAGCTGGTCGGAGAGCTCCACGTGGTTCTCGATGATGCCGTTGTGGACCAGGGCCAGGTCGCCCGTGCAGTCGGCGTGGGGGTGGGCGTTGCCTTCGTTCGGGCGGCCGTGGGTGGCCCACCGGGTGTGCCCGATGCCGGCAGACGGGTCGGGCGGTGCGCTCTCGGTCCGTTTGATCAGGTCGTCGAGCGAGCGGGTGCCGTTGGCCGCCCTGACCCGCCACATACCGTCGGAGCCGGTGGGGCCTACCAGGGCCAGACCGGCCGAGTCGTAGCCGCGGTACTCGAGTCGGGCCAGGCCCTCGACCAGGACGTCCAGGACGGACTCCTCACCCGCGTCCGGACCCGAACCTCTGGTGATCCCGATGATGCCGCACATGGGTGACCACGCTACCTGCCGCCGGTCCCCTCCGATAGGCCGGAGCGCCCCCGGACCGCCCCGGAGTGTCCCTCAGACGGCCGAGTCGAGGCCTACGCCGAGGGCCTCGGCTTCGGCGGCCGCTTGGGCCTCGTCGCGGACGCGGGCCGCTTCCAGCAGCTCGTGCTCGATGAGGGCATGCAGGCGCCCGGCCGTGGCCTCGGCCACCCCGGGCTTGGTGCTCTCTACCATCACCCGGACGACCGGCTCGGTGCCGCTGGGCCGCACCAGCAACCGCCCGGTGTCCCCCATGGCTGCCCGCTCCTGCTCGACGGCCATGGCGATGGCCTCGACCTCGCCGTACAGCGAGGTGTCGACGCCCCGCACGTTGACCAGGGTCTGGGGAACGGCCTCGATGAAGCCGTCCAGGAGCGCCGACAGCGACGAGTGGGTCCGGGCCAGCAGATCCCCCAGGACGAGTCCGGTCAGCAGTCCGTCGCCCGTAGTGGCCAGCCGGCGGAAGATGATGTGACCGGACTGTTCACCCCCGAGCGAGAAGCCCTCCTGGTCGATGGCGGACAGCACGTGGCGGTCACCGACGTCGGTCTCCTTGACGAGGATCCCCCGTTGCTCCATGGCCCGGCGGAACCCGAGGTTGGTCATCACGGTGACCACCACGGTGTTGCCGGCCAGCTGGCCGCGATCGGCCAGGTCGCGGGCGAACAGGGCCAACAGCGAATCGCCGTCGACCAGAGCACCGGTCTCGTCGACGGCGAGCAGCCGGTCGGCGTCGCCGTCGAGGGCGAGGCCGAGATGCGCCCCGTGCTCCACCACGGCTCGGCTCAACAGCTCGGTGGCCGTCGAGCCACAGCCTGAGTTGATATTGGTGCCATCCGGGTCGCAGCCGATGGCCACCACCTCGGCGCCCAGCTGCTCGAAGACTGCGGCGGCCAGGGCGGATGCGCTGCCGTTAGCACTGTCCACCACCACCCGGAGCCCGTCCAGTCGTCGACCGTCGAGGGCTGACGCCAGGTAGTCCACGTAGGCGGACCCGAGGTCGGTCTCACTGCGGATGGTCCCCACTCCGTGGCCCTCGAGCGGTCGGGGTCCCTTGAGCACCGGGTCGAGGACCCGATGGAGCTCGTCTTCGATGGCCAGCTCCAGTTCCTCGCTGAGCTTGGTGCCGCCCGCCCCGAAGAGCTTGATCCCGTTGTCGCCGAACGGATTGTGGGAGGCCGAGATGACCACGGCCGGCAGGTCCCGCTTGACGGCCAGCCAGGCCAGGGCCGGTGTGGGGAGGACCCCGACGTCGACGACATCGGCCCCCTCGCTGGCCAGGCCCGCCCCGAGGGCGGCCTGCAGCATGGGGCCGGACTTGCGCGTGTCGCGGCCTACCAGGAACGTGGTGGCGGTGATGGTCCGGGCGATGGCGCGTCCCAAGGCCAGGACAAGCTCAGGGGTGAGCTCGGTATTGGCGCTCCCCCGGACGCCGTCGGTGCCGAACCATGTTCGGGCCACCCGATTACCGCTTGGAATACTGGGGAGCCTTACGGGCCTTCTTCAGGCCGTACTTCTTGGACTCCTTCTCGCGCGAGTCACGGGTGAGGAACCCCGCCTTCTTGAGCGCGCCGCGCAGCTCGGGGTCGAGTTCGCACAGGGCCCGGGCGATGCCCAAGCGGAAGGCACCGGCCTGACCGGACACGCCGCCGCCGTCGATGGTGACGTCGATGTCCCACGACTCGGTGGTGTCGGTCAGGCGTAGGGGCTCGGTCACGATCATCCGGTGGGTCGCCGAGGTGAAGTACTCCTCGAACGTGTGGCCGTTGCAGGTGATGGCACCCTGGCCGGGACGGATACGCACCCGGGCGACGGCCTGCTTGCGGCGTCCGGTGGTCTGGCAGATGGGGGCAGTCACTGGTGGTTCCTTCGCTAGGTGCGGGTGGAGAGGTCCGGCGTCCGCTTACGCGCCGCTGCGGGCGGATGCCGTGCGGCGCGCCCCGGGGATCTCCATCGGGACGGGGGCCTGAGCGGCGTGGGGATGCTCCTCGCCGCGGTAGACCTTGAGCTTGGTGCCCATCTGGCGGCCGAGGCGGTTCTTCGGCAGCATGCCCCGGATGGCGTCGCGTACGACGTCGTCGGCCCGGTCGACCATCAGGTCGGCGTAGCTGGTGGCCGTCAGGCCGCCCGGGTAGCCGGAGTGGTGGTACGACATCTTCGAGTCGGCCTTGCCCGAGGTCAGCACGACCTTGTCGGCGTTGATCACGATGACGTGGTCGCCGGTGTCGACGTGGGGGGCGAATGTGGGCTTGTGCTTGCCGCGCAGCACGGACGCCACCTCGGTAGCCAGGCGACCGAGCACCAGACCGTCGGCGTCGACGATGTGCCAGGCGCGGGTGATGTCATCGGGCTTCGGGGAGTACGTGCGCAACGGAGTTCCTTGTTCGGTGGTGTCGGGTGTCCGGGCACCTGCTGGTGCGGGGCCTCGGGAGTGGGCGGCCGGTGGGGGCGGGAACCCGCTCTCCAACGGCCGGGGCCCGACCCGGCGACCTCCCACACTAGGTCGGATGGGGGCCGGCGGGCAAGCCGCGGAGGCAGTGGCCGGGTAGGGCGGGTGGTCAGTAACGGACAGCCATCAGGGTGAGGCCCTGGGGCGGGGCGGGTTGGCCTGCCTGGGCCCGATCGGCCGAGCGGAGGATGTGGAGGATGTCCGAGGGGCGCTTGCGGCCCCGGCCCACCTCGACCAGGGTCCCGACCAGCGAGCGCACCATCTGGTGACAGAAGGCGTTGGCCTCGATCTCGAAGGCCAGCAGGTCCCCCACCACCGGGGCCAGCGAGGCACCCGCGATCACACCCCGCTCGTCGGCACCGATGTCCGAGGTCCCGGCCGAGCGGGCCGCGGTCGGGCGGCCGTCCAGCCTGGTCCAGCGGGCGTCGAGGACCCGTCGGGTGATCGGGTCGTCAGGCGTCGTGCCGGGTACCCGGCGGCAGAAGGCCCGGAAATCGTGCTCGCCGAGGAGCGCGTCGGCCGCCGCGGCCATGGCCCGCAGCTCGAGGGGCTCGGCCACATGCCAGGTGAGCCCGGCCAGGAGCGGATCGGCCACCGGGGCGTTGACCACCAGGTAGCGGTAACGACGGGCGGTTGCCGAGTGCCGGGCGTCGAAGCCTTCGGGGGCGATCTCCGCCGAGCGGACCACGATGGCGGGCCCGGTCTGGCTGTTGCACGACTTGACCAGGGCGGACGGCTCCAAGGCGTCGGACTGTTCGCCGGGTACGTCAAAGTGGACGACCTGGTCGAGGGCGTGCACCCCGGTGTCGGTGCGGCCAGCACACGTCAGGACGACCGGGGTGCGGGCTACTCGGGACAGCGCGGCGGACAGCGTGCCGGCCACGGTGGACTGCCCCTCCTGCGCGGCAAATCCGTGGAAGCCGGTGCCGTCATAGGCAACCCGCAGGCGCCACCGGACGGTTCCTCGGTCGCTCCCCCCGGGATCGGGGGGCGTGCTCACACCAGTTCGATGCGAGCCATCGGGGCGTTGTCGCCCTGACGGTTGCCCAACTTGAGAATGCGGGTGTAGCCACCCGGGCGCTCCGCATAACGGGGGCCGATCTCGGCGAAGAGCTTGTTGGCCATGTCCTTGTCACGGATGAAGGCGACGACGTGGCGCTGACGGGCCACACCGCCCTTGGCGGCGGCAGTGATCACCTTCTCGGCCACCGGACGCAGCGCCTTGGCCTTGGCCTCGGTGGTGACCAGGTACTCGGCAGCGATGAGCGACGCGACGAGGTTGCCCATCATCGCCTTCTGGTGGGCGGCGCCACCGCCGAATCGGCGGCCCTTCTTGGGTGTTCCGAGCATGGGTGGACCTCAGTCCTTGACACGCAGGGCCAGGCCCCGCTCGTCGAGCTTCTGGAGCACCTCGTCGAGCGACTTCTGCCCGAAGTTGGTGATGTTGAGGAGATCGTCGAGGGTGCGGTCGACCAGCTCGCCGATGGTGTTGATCTGCGCCCGCTTGAGACAGTTGCGGGGACGCTCGGTGAGGTCGAGATCCTCGATGCGCAGGTCGAGGTCGGGCGAGGCCGAGGACTGCGGGCCGGTCGTGCTCAGCTCGAGTCCCTGGGGCTCGTCCTCGAGGTCGGCCACCAGGCCGACGAGGGTCCGCAGGGTGTCGCCCGCCGAGGCCAGGGCCTCACGGGGGTTGAGGGAGCCGTCGGTCTCGATCTCGATGACCAGGCGGTCGAAGTCGGTGGACTGCTCGACGCGCACGGGCTCGACGGTGAACGCCACCCGGCGCACGGGCGAGAAGATGGCGTCGATCGGGATGACCCCGATGGCACCGGTTCCCTTGTTCTTGTCGGCCGACAGGTAGCCCCGGCCGCGCTCGACGGTGAGGTCGACGGCGATGTGGCCCTTGGTGTTGAGCGAGGCGATGTGCTGGTCCGGGCTCAGGACCTCGACGTCCGAGGTGAGCTGGATGTCGCCGGCGGTGACGGCACCCGGGCCCCGCTTGTCTAGGCGGATGGTCACCGGCTCGTCGGCGTGCACCTTGAACAGCAGGTCCTTCAAGTTGAGGATGATGTCGGTCACGTCCTCCTTCACGCCCGGCAGGGTCGTGAACTCGTGGAGGGCCTCGTCGAAGCGGACCTGGGTCACGGCGGCACCCGGGATGGACGACAGCAGCGTCCGTCTCAGCGAGTTGCCGAGTGTGTGGCCGAAGCCCGGGTCGAGCGGGCCGACCGCGAACTTCTGGCGGTTGTCCTCTTCTTCGCCGATTGCTTCGACGGTGGGTCGCTGGATGATGAGCATGCGTGTGTGACTCCTCGGCAGGTGGTGCGCAGGTTTGGTCTGGGTCGGTGTCTCGGTGGATC
Source organism: Acidimicrobiales bacterium (assembly GCA_036513075.1). Lineage (GTDB taxonomy): Bacteria > Actinomycetota > Acidimicrobiia > Acidimicrobiales > RAAP-2 > Bog-756. The sequence goes on along the minus strand of DATBZS010000020.1, from coordinate 3,528 downwards.
GGTGGTTGGGTCGGCGTGGCCGGTCCGGCTACTTGGAGTAGAGCTCCACGATGAGCTGCTCCTGGACCGGCTCGTCGATGTGCTCGCGCAGTGGCAACGAGAACACCTTGACTTCGAAGCGGTCCCCCACCGTCTCGAGCCACGGCGGCAGCTGACGGTCGAGGGTGTCCATGTTGCGGCGGACGTGGAAGAGCTCCCGCGAAGCCGGCTTGAGGGCCACGGTGTCGCCCTGGCGCAACCGGTAGCTGGGGATGGTGACCCGCTTGCCGTTCACCAGGACATGGCCGTGGCGCACGAACTGGCGGGCCTGGGAGCGGCTGGCGCCCCACCCGGCCCGGAAGGCAACGTTGTCGAGCCGGAGCTCAAGCATGACCAGCAGGTTCTCACCGGTGATGCCCGGTGCCCGGCTGGCCTCCACGTAGAGGTTGTGGAACTGCTTCTCGAGCAGTCCGTAGATGCGGCGGGCCTTCTGCTTCTCGCGCAACTGGCCGAGGTACTCCGACCCCTGCCGCATGCGGTCGCGCCCGTGCTCGCCGGGCGGGTAGGCGCGGCTGTGACGGTCGGTGACCGCCTCGGAGACGGGGCACTTCATCGAGTAGCAGCGCTCGCCCTTCAAGAAGAGCTTGGTGCGCTCCCGGCGGCAGAGCCTGCAGACGGGTCCGGTGTATCGAGCCATTGAATTCCCTAGTTCCCTTCGTACCCGTCCCTACACCCGCCGCCGCTTCTTGGGGCGGCAGCCGTTGTGTGGGATGGGGGTGACGTCCTTGATGCCGGCGACCTCGATGCCGGCGGCGGCGAGTGAACGGATGGCGGTCTCACGACCTGAGCCCGGGCCGCGGACGAGCACATCGACCCGGCGCACACCGTGCTCCATGGCCCGCTTGGCGCACTGCTCGGCGGCCAGCTGGGCGGCGAACGGGGTGGACTTGCGGGAGCCTTTGAAGCCGACGTTTCCGGCCGATGCCCAGGCGAGGACGTTGCCCTCGGGGTCGGCGATGGAGATGATCGTGTTGTTGAACGAGCTCTTGATGTGGGCGACGCCGAAGGTGATGTTCTTCCGTTCGCGCTTGCGGGGTCGGCGTGCCGCCCCTGGCTTGGTTGCCTTGGCCATTACTTGCGTACCTTCTTCTTACCGGCGACGGTCTTCTTCGGGCCCTTGCGGGTACGGGCGTTGGTGTGGGTGCGCTGGCCGTGGACCGGCAGGCCCTTGCGGTGACGGATGCCCTGGTAGCAGCCGATCTCCATCTTCCGCTTGATGTCCTGGGAGATATCACGGCGCAGGTCGCCCTCGACCTGCAGGTTGGCGTCGATGTAGTTGCGGAGTCGGGTGACCTCTTCGTCGGTCAGGTCCCGGACACGGGTGTCGGGGCTCGTCTCGGTGGCCGCACAGACCTTCTGCGCGGTCGTCCGGCCGATGCCGAAGATGTAGGTCAGGGAGATCTCCAACCGCTTTTCGCGGGGGATGTCCACGCCGGAGATACGGGCCACGTGTTCTTCTTTCTCTCTACTCGGTGCCGGTCGGCGTCAACCCTGCCGCTGCTTATGGCGGGGGTTGTCGCAGATGACGATGACCCGCCGGTGCCGGCGGATCACTTTGCACTTCTCACACATCGGCTTGACGCTGGGTCGAACCTTCACGTTGTCGTCCTTGTCTCGTACCGGTGGACCGACGGGTCCTCCGGGTGACTGCTTGCTGCTCCCGCCACCACCCGGGCGGGCGGAAACCGGTCAGGCCTACTTGTAGCGGTAGGTGATCCGCCCGCGGGCCAGGTCGTAGGGGGTGATCTCCACCTGCACCTTGTCTCCGGGGAGGATGCGAATGCGGTGCATCCGCATTTTGCCGGAGCTGTGAGCCAGTACGTTGTGGCCGTTCTCGAGCTCCACGCGGAACATGGCGTTCGGAAGCGGCTCGACGACCGTCCCCTCCAGCACGATGGCATCTTCCTTGGGCTTGGGCAGGTGAATCTCCTACTACTCTGTCGTTCTCGTCAGTCGTCGGCCCGGGGGTCGGCGTGCGTCGTGGACCACGAAGATCGTCGTCCGGACGCATCCGCGGTCGGGGGCACGCACATGCTGCGCCACCTGAGCGGGATCGGCACGCCACCACACACCCGTGGCCAGCCGAAAGGACAGTCTAGCCCTTCGGTGGCAAATTGCCAGTCCGACCCCTCCGACCTGCCATTTCGCACCCTCGATGTGCGAACGCCCAGGTCAGGGGCCTAGAGGACCGTGAAGATCTCCGGTCCGTCGTCGGTCACCGCGATGGTGTGCTCGAAGTGGGCGGACAGCCGCCCGTCCGAGGTCACCACGCTCCAGCCGTCGTCGAGCAGCAGCGTCCCCGTCCCGCCGGCGTTCACCATCGGCTCGACCGCGAAGACCATCCCCTCCTTCAGGGTGGGCCCCGGGGTGCCGGGCCAGTAGTTGGGCACCTGGGGCTCTTCGTGCATGGCCGTGCCGATGGCGTGGCCGACGTACTCCCGCACCACCGAGAACCCGGCGGCCTCGGCCACGGCCTGGACGGCCCGTCCGACTTCGTGGAGGCGGTTGCCCTCCGTCAGCTGGTCGATGCCGGCGTACAGGCTGGCCTTGGTCACCTCCATCAGGCGGGTGGCCTCGGCCGAGACCTCCCCCACCGGAGCGGTGTAGGCGGCGTCTCCGTGGTACCCCTCGATGATGGCCCCGCAGTCGACCGAGATGATGTCTCCCTCGACCAGCACCACCTTCTTTGACGGGATGCCGTGGACGATCATGGAGTTCGGCGACGTACACACCACCGCCGGGAACCCGTGATACCCGAGGAAGTTGGAGCCCGCCCCCCGCTTCTCCAGGACCTCGCGGGCCGCGGTGTCGATGTCGAAGGTGGTGACCCCCGGCTTGATGACGGCCCGGGTGGCCTCGTGGATCTCGGCCACGACCCGACCGGCCTTGCGCATCTTGGCCAACTCGTCGGCATTGCGCCTCATCGGCTGCACTCCGGGAGGGAGCGACGGGACTGGGCCGGTACGGCGTCGGTCATGCCCGTCATCGTAGGGGGCGGGTCACGTGAACCGTCCGCCCTTGCGGTTGCGTCGGTCCTCGATGGCCCGGACGATCCGCTTGGTCACCGACTCGGGCGACCCGGTGCCGGACACCTGGGCGAGTTGACCCCGCTCCAGGTACCAGTCGATCAGAGGGGCGGTCTGGATCTCATAGATCTCGAGGCGCCGGGAGATGGCCTCTTCGGTGTCGTCCTCGCGCTGGACGACCTCGCCGCCGCAGACGTCACACGTCCAGTTGATGATCGGCCGCGACGCCAGCGAGTAATTGGCACCGCAGTCGACGCAGACCCGGCGCGAGGCCAGACGGCGAAGGACCTGGCTGGTCGGGACCTCGATGTCGATCACCAGGTCGAGGTCGAACGGGGCCATCCAGTCGGCCAGCATCCGGGCCTGGGCCACGGTGCGGGGGCAGCCGTCGAGGATGAAGCCTCGGTCCTTGGTGTCGCTCTCCTCCAGGCGGGTCGAGACCATCTCCATGATCAGGTCGTCG
>DATBZS010000019.1:0-23241 GCA_036513075.1 Acidimicrobiales bacterium | reverse complement strand
CGGACCCGGGCCGGTCTCAAGGACCCCAAACGCCCGAGCGGCTCGTTCATCTTCCTCGGCCCAACGGGTGTGGGGAAGACCGAGCTCGCCAAGACGCTGGCCGAGTTCCTGTTCGACGACGAGGATGCGCTGATCCAGCTCCACATGTCCGAGTACATGGAGAAGCACACGGTCAGCCGCCTGGTCGGCTCGCCTCCCGGGTACGTCGGGTACGAAGAGGGTGGCCAGCTCACGGAGGCCGTCCGGCGCAAGCCGTTCTCGGTCGTCCTGTTCGACGAAGTCGAGAAGGCCCATGCCGACGTGTTCAACACGCTGCTCCAGATCCTGGAGGACGGTCGCCTGACCGACGCCCAGGGCCGGTCGGTGGACTTCAAGAACACCGTCCTGATCATGACGTCCAACCTGGGCACCGCCGACCTGCGCAAGACGTCGGTGGGCTTCGCCCAGTCGTCGGGTGCCGTGACCTACGAGCGGATGAAGGCCAAGGTGAACGAGGCGCTGAAGGCGCACTTCCGTCCCGAGTTCCTCAACCGGATCGATGAGGTCGTGGTCTTCCACGAGCTGTCCAAGGTGGAAGTCATCGAGATCGTCGACCTGATGATCCAGCGGGTGTCGAACCAGCTCGAGCTGCAGGGCCTCAGTCTGGCCCTCACACCCGAGGCCAAGGTTCTGCTGGCCGACAAGGGCTACGACCCCCAGTTGGGCGCCCGTCCGCTCCGCCGGGCCATCCAGCAGATGGTCGAGGACCCGCTGTCCGAGCGGATCCTGTGGAAGGAGTTCCGGGTCGGCCAGACGATCGTGGTCGACGTCGAGACCATCACGTCCGAGATGGCCGAGGCCTTCGACGTCAAGGGGGCGCCACCCCTGGTCGCCGGCGAGCAGCAGTTGAGCTTCACGGCCATCGAGGGCATCGAGCCACCGCCGATGGAGCTGGCCGGAGCCGACTCCTCAGCCGACTGACGCCATGCGGCCATCGGCCGCACCATCACGAGACTGGACACGGAGCCCCGCCTAAGCGGCGGGGCTCCGGCGCATCCGGTCGAGCGTCGGCGGGATCTGTAGGGACTTTTGGCCCTGTCCGATCGCCCGGGGGTGGGTTTCTACTGTTCGATGAGGCGTCACCGAGATCGGATCGTGCCCTGGTCCAGGTCAGTGCGCCGTATGCCTGTGCGACCCAGCGCCCCGTGGGTCCGACCGGGCAGACCGACCGCCCCTCCGGCCCACCGGGGGGGCGGCCCGCGCGACGGCGCCGGACGCCGCCGCTTCCGGTCGCACCGGATGGCACAGCCGGTCCCTACCATCAGGGGATGGCAAAGACGGCCAAGCGCCACCGCTGCATCGATTGCGGCTCGACGACCGCCCGCTGGGCGGGCCGGTGCCCGACCTGCGGTGAGTGGAACACCCTGGTGGAGGAGGCGGCCCTCGGGCCGCTGGTGCGGGCCATCGACGAGCTCGACCTGTCGGGTATGCCGGTGCCCCTGTCCTCGGTGGACGTGTCCGAGGCGGCCGCAGTCCCGACCGGCGTGGAGGAGTTCGACCGCGTGCTTTCAGGGGGCCTCGTCCCCGGATCGGTCACCCTCCTCGGGGGCGAACCCGGGATCGGCAAGTCGACGCTGCTGCTCCAGGTCCTGGCCGCCCGGTCGGCCGCCGGCCACCGGGTCCTGCTGGTGTCCGCCGAGGAGTCGGCACATCAGGTGCGCTTGCGGGCCGAGCGCCTGGGGCCGGTTCCTGCCGGGCTGCTGATCCTGTCGGCCACCGACGTCGGTCAGGTGATCAACGCCGTGGTCGAGTCCGATCCCGACCTGCTCGTGATCGACTCGATCCAGGCCGTGGCCATCGGCCCGGCTACCCCGGGCGAGCGCCGGGCCACCGGTGTGCCCGGGTCGATCGGCCAGGTCCGCGAGTGCGCCGACCAGTTGGTGGGACTGGCCAAAGCCCGCCAGGTCGCCACCGTGCTGGTGGGTCACGTCACCAAGGACGGCTCGTTGGCCGGCCCCCGGGCACTCGAGCACATGGTCGACACCGTGCTCAGCTTTGAGGGCGACCGCCACCACGCCCTGCGCCTACTGCTGGCCGTCAAGCACCGCTTCGGCCCGACCGGCGAGCTGGGCCTGTTCGAGATGGGGGACCAGGGGCTCAACCGGGTGGACGACCCGGGACGCCTGCTCCTGGGCGACCGCCTGACCGGGGTACCCGGTGGCGTCGTACTGCCGGCCCTGCAGGGGAGACGGACCCTGATAGTCGAGCTGCAGGCCCTGGTCGCCCCCATGGGCCAGGCCCAGCCCAAGCGCTCGGTGGTGGGACTCGACAGCGGGCGCCTGGTGATGACCCTTGCCGTGTTGGGACGTCACGCCGGGCTGCCCATGCACGCCGTCGACGTCTTCGCCTCGGTGGCCGGTGGGATCCGGGTGACCGAGCCGGCGGCCGACCTGGCCGTCGCCCTCGCCGTGGCCTCGGCCGCCACCGGCGTGGCCCTGCCGGCCGACCTGGCCGCGGTGGGTGAGGTCGGCCTGGCAGGCGAGGTGCGTCAGGTCACCAACCTGCCGCGTCGGCTCGACGAGGCGGCCCGTCTCGGGTTCTCGCGAGTGGTGGTCCCGTCGTCGGCCCCCGGTGGGCCGCCCGGGGTCGAGTTGATCCGTGCCGACACTGTGGCCCAGGCCGTGGGCCGGTTCGGTTGCCTCGACGGGCCCGGTCGGTGACCGTCGCCCCCCGGTGCGCCCGAACGGTGCCGGGTACGATTCCCGGGTGACCACACGCCAGAACGCGGCCATGAGCGAGGCACTGGCCATGGTGGCCCCGGGTCGACCCCTACGCGAGGGCCTGGACCGCATCCTGCGGGCCAAGCGGGGCGGTCTGGTGGTGATCGGCGACGGTCCCGACGTGCTCTCCATCTGTTCGGGTGGCTTCCTGCTCGACTCGGAGTTCAGCCCGCAGCGCCTGAGCGAGCTGGCCAAGATGGACGGGGCGATCATCGTGGCCTCGGACGCCTCCCGGATCGCCCGGGCCAACGTCCACCTGATGCCGGAGGCCTCCATCCCGACCACCGAGACCGGCACCCGGCACCGGACGGCGGAACGGGTGGCCCGTTCGATCGACGTGCCCGTCCTGTCGGTGTCGGCCGCCATGTCGGTCATCGCCGTCTACCGCAATGACCTCAAGCACACCGTGCAGCCGACCGGATGGCTGCACGACCGGACGGACCAGGCGTTGGCCACCATGCAGCGCTTCCGCGCCCGGTTCGATGTGGCGTTGGGCAACCTGTCCATCCTCGAGGTCGAGGACACGGTGTCGGTGGGCGACGTCGTGCACGTGATCCAGGCCGCCGAGATGGTCCTGCGCATCGGTGAGGAGGTCGACGGCTACCTGGTCGAGCTGGGCGAAGACGGGCGCCTGGTGGGCCTGCAGTCGGCCGAGCTGGTGGACGGCGTGGCCCGGGCCCTCGATCTGGTGGTCCGCGACTACTGCGTGATGTCACCCGAAGAGGCCGCCGACCGGCCCGCCTTCGAGGAGTGGGTCGTCGAGCAGCTGGCCAACCTGTCGTCGGACGAGCTGCGCAATCCGAACCGGGTGGCGTCGATCCTCCGGCTGCCGGGGTCCTTCCACGACGCCGAGTCGGGCATCGAGCCCCGCGGTTACCGGCTCCTGCACCACCTGCCCCGGCTGTCCGACACCATCATCGAGCGGATCGTCGACCGCTTCGTCAATCTCCAGCACATCATGCGGGCCTCGTTGGCCGAGCTCGAGAAGGTGGAGGGGGTGGGCCAGACCCGGGCCACCTCGGTCAAGGAGGGCCTGGCACGCCTGGCCGAGGCCAGTATCTTCGAGCGGTACCAGTAGGTACGGACGGGCCCGGTGGGCCCAGCCTGAGCCCCACCCCGGGCCTGGTAGAATAGTGTGCTCTCCCCAGCAGACCGGATGTCGCTCACCAGCCCCGGTTCCGCACCGCAACGCCAGGAGGAACGGTGTTCGACATCGGTGACAAGGTCGTCTATCCGCACCACGGCGCGGCAGTAGTCGAACGACGCGAGACCAAAGAGGCCTTCGGCAAGAAGCAGGAGTACCTCGTGCTCCGGCTCGCCTACGGCGACCTCACCCTCATGGTGCCGGCCGATAACACGGACGGCGTCGGGCTGCGCGAGGTGATCAACGACGAGGAGGTCGAGGAGGTCTTCGCCGTGCTCCGCAAGAAGGAGGCACGGATGCCGACCAACTGGTCCCGTCGTTACAAGAATCACTCCGAGAAGCTCCGGTCGGGTGACATCTACCAGGTGGCCGAAGTGGTCCGGAACCTCTCCATCCGCGACAAAGACAAGGGCCTGTCGGCCGGCGAGAAGCGCATGCTCAGCCGGGCCCGCCAGATCCTGGTTTCCGAGCTCACCTTCGCCCTCGGGGTCGACGAGGAGACCGCCGAGGTCCGCCTCAACGAGGCGCTGCCCTGAGCCGAACGGGGCCCGTCTGGGCCATCGTGGTGGCCGGCGGCTCGGGCCGACGGTTCGGCGGCCGCAAGCAGTTCCTCCCTCTGGCCGGGCACCCGGTCGCCTCCTGGTCGGTGCGCGCCGCCCGCTCGGTGGCCGATGGGGTCGTCCTGGTGGTACCGGCTCCCGACTCCGACGATGCCGACGACGTGTCGATCCCGGTACCCGGGTCGACGGGTGAGGACGCCTTGGGCGCCACCTGCGTGGTTCCCGGCGGGGTGACCCGTGCCGACTCGGTCCGGGCCGGTCTGGCCGCCGTCCCGTCCGACGCCGAGGTCATCGTGGTCCACGACGCCGCCCGGCCACTGGCTGGTGACGACCTCTTTTCGGCGGTCGTCGACGCCGTGCGGGCCGGCGACGTCGACGGTGCCGTCCCCGTGGTGCCGGTGACCGACACCCTGAAGCGGGTGGACGCCGGCCGGGTGGTGGCCACCGTCGACCGCGAGGGCCTGCTGGCCGTACAAACCCCCCAGGCCTTCGCCGCCGACGCGCTCCGGGCCGCCCATGCCGGCGCGGGTGACGCCACCGACGATGCCGGGCTACTGGAGGCGGCCGGCTTGGTCGTGGCCGCCGTTGTAGGCGACCCACGCAACCTCAAACTGACCCGGCCCGAGGACCTGGCCCTGGCCGAAGCCCTGCTGGCCGGAGCGCAGCGGTGACCGCCCAGCCCCGCCTGCGGGTGGGTCAGGGCACCGACATCCACCCGTTCAGCGACGACCCCGACAGGCGACTGGTGCTGGGCGGCGTCGACCTGTCGGGCGAGGGCGTGCCGGGCCTGGCCGGCCACAGCGACGCCGACGCGGTGGCCCACGCCATCGCCGATGCCGTGCTGGGTGCCGCCGGGCTCGGCGACCTCGGGCGCCACATGCCCGACACCGACCCGCAATGGCACGGTGCCGACTCCCTCGACCTCCTCCGCCGGGTCGTGACCCTGGCCGCCGGTGCGGGTTGGGTCCCGGTCAACGCCGACTGCACCGTGATCGCCGAACGACCCCGCCTGGCGCCCCATGTGGACCGCATGGTCGGGCTCCTGTCCGTCGCGCTCGGCGCTCCGGTCAACGTGAAAGCCACCCGGGCCGAGGGCCTCGGGGCGCTGGGCCGGGCCGAGGGGATCGCCTGTACCGCCGTCGTGCTGCTGAGCGGGGACGACCTGGCCGGACCGGTGGAGCCCGGCGACGGGGAGGACCGATGAGCGCAGCACCAGCCGGCGGTGGGCGGGGCAAGCGGTCCCGGGCACCTGCGCCGAAGGGCGGCGCCCGGGGCGCGCCCAAGGCGAAGGGGACCGAGGCCAAGGCGGCCTGGATGAAGGCCAAGGATGCCGCCGGCGGACGGACCGGCCGGGGGACTGCACCGGTCCGGGGAGCCCGCCGGTCCCCGGTCAACGACCGCGGCCGCGGCCCGGGTGGCGCATCGGACGGTCCGGTGCGGCGTGGCCCCAAGCAGGTCGGACTGGGTGGCGACCAGGTGGAGGGCCGCCAAGCAGTGCGCGAGCTGTTGAGCGCCGGGCGGCGACCGGTGACCTCACTGCTGATGGCCGAGGGGATGGACGCCGCCGAGATCCTGAACGACATCGAAGCACTGGCCACTCGCCGCCGCGTCAAGGTCGAGTACGTGTCCCGGAAGCGTCTGGATGCTGCAGCCCACACCGACGGGTCCCAGGGGGTGGTGGCGCTGGCCAGGCCGATCTCCGAGACTGCGCTCGACGACCTGTGCCAGCCCACCAAGCGGGGCCGCCTGCCGTTCCTGCTGGTACTCGACGGCATCACCGACCCCCGCAACCTGGGGGCGGTCCTTCGCAGCGCCGAGTGCGCCGGGGTGACCGGCATTGTCCTGCCCCGCCACCGTTCGGCCCACCTGTCGCCCACGGTGGCCAAGGTGGCGGCCGGTGCCATCGAGTATCTGCCCATGGCCCTGGTGGCCGGAGTGCCGACGGCCCTCCAGCAGCTGGCCGCACTGGGCGTGGTCACGGTGGGCCTGGTAGGGGAAGCGGCGAACTCGCTCTATGAACTGCCGCTGGGTGACCAGCCGGTGGCGCTGGTCCTGGGCTCGGAGGGCTCGGGCCTCGCCGCCCTGACCCGCAAGCGGTGCGACGAGCTGGCTGCCATTCCCCAGCACGGCACACTTTCGTCGCTCAACGTCGCCACGGCCGGTGCCATCGCGTGCTTCGACGTGTCCCGACAGCGGTCCGCCGCCGGCAACTGACACCCCCGGAGGCGCCGCCCGTGTCCCCGAGGTCAGACCTCCTCGACCGTCACGCCCTTCCAGAAGGCCACCCGGTCGGTGATCTCGGCGGCTGCCTCCTTGGGATCGGGGTAGTACCAGGCGGCATCGGCATTGCGGTCGCCGTTCACCACCACGCTCCGATAGCTGGCTGTTCCCTTCCAGGGACACAGCGTGTGGGTGCCGCTCGGCTCGAAGAATTCGGTGTGGACGTCGGCCGGAGGGAAGTAGTGGTTCCCCTCGACGACCACGGTCGCATCACTCTCTGCCAGCACGGCCCCATTCCATGTCGCTCGGATGGTCATGCCGCTTGCAACGCCGGCATTGTCCGGCGTGTTCCCGTCGTCGACGTGCCGATGGGCCAGGTCGTGGGGCCAGCACGGCCCCGGCGTCAGGGCAGGCGGGCCAGGGTCAGCACGAACTCGTCGCCCGCCGCCACCCACGAGGTGTCGACCACGAGGCCGGAGGCCTCGAGCTCGTCACGGAGGGCGTCGAGCGAGAACTTGGTGCTGATCTCGGTCAGCATCTCCTCGCCTGCCGCGAACGAGATGTCGAGGCCGAGGTCGGCGATGTGGACACTGGTGTCGTCGAGCGACCGCAGCCACATCTCGATGCGGTGCTCGGACTCGTTCCACCGGGCCACGTGGGCGAACCGCTCGGCGGCGAAGTCGGCCCCCAGCTCACGGTTGAGGACATGCAGCACGTTCCGGTTGAACTCAGCGGTGATTCCAGCGGAGTCGTCGTACGCCGCTCTGAGGCGGGCGCGGTCCTTGATCACGTCGGTTCCCAGTAGGAACCGGTCGCCGGGGCGCATGGTGTCGACGAGTCCGGCCAGGAACTCCTTCCGCTCCCCCGGATGGAAGTTGCCGATGGTGCCGCCCAGAAAGGCGATCAGCCGCCGGCCCGGGGCGTCGAGGCGGTCCAGGTGGCTGTGGAAGTCGCCGACCACCGCCCGCACCGTCAGTCCCGGGTAGGACTCGGACAACGATGTGGCCGCCTCCCACAACGTGGTGTCGCTGACGTCGAGGGGCACATACGACCCGAGGCACCCGTTGTCGCGCATGGCGTCGAGCAGGATCCGCGACTTGTCGCAGGTGCCGGCCCCCAGCTCCACCAGGACGTCGGCCCCGGCGGCCCGCACCATGTCGCCGGCGTGGGATTCGAGGATGGAGCGCTCGGCCCGGGTGGGGTAGTACTCGGGCAGGCGGGTGATGTCGTCGAAGAGCCGGCTGCCCCGGTCGTCGTAGAAGTAGACGGGCGGAAGCTCCTTGGGGGTGGTCGAGAGGCCGGCGCGGACATCGGCCTCCATGGCGGCCCTCAGGTCGGCCGGTGTGAGGTGCACATCGATGGTCGGGGGGATCAGTGTGTCCATGGGCTCCGGTGGGGTCGGGGGACGGTGTGCCGCACGGTGCCGTCCCGGCTGCCGGGTCAGGCGTTACGCGCCAGCCGGAGCCCGCTGAAGGCCCAGCGGGCCGACGGCGGGAAGAAGTTCCGGTAGGTGGGTCGGATGTGGTCGGCCGGGGTGACGCACGAGCCGCCTCGCAGCACGTACTGGCTCACCATGAACTTGCCGTTGTACTCGCCGACGGCGCCGGACTCGGGGGCGAACCCCGGGTAGGGGCTGTAGGCCGAGGAGGTCCACTGCCAGACGTCGCCGAACGGTGGGGCCGAACCGCCTGGAGTGGGGGACGGGTGGAGGACGAGCGTGTCGAGGAGGTGACTGTCGGGCGCATCGGCGACCCGGGTGGTGCTCACCACCTCCCACTCGTCCTCAGTGGGCAGCCGGAGACCGGCCCAACGGGCGAAGGCATTGGCTTCGTAGTAGCTGACGTGGCAGACCGGTCGGGAGGGGTCCACCGGCACCTCACCGGCCAGGGTGAACTCCCGCCACCCGCCGTCCCGGTCCTCCCAGTACAGCGGTGCCTCCCACCCATCGGCCTCGACCGTGGCCCACCCGTCGGACAGCCACAACTCGGGACGCCGATAGCCGCCGTCTTCGATGAAGTCCATCCACTCGCCGCAGGTGACGGTGCGGTCGGCGAGGGCGAAGGGCTCGAGGTGGACCCGGTGGCGCGGGAACTCGTTGTCGAACCCGAAGCTGCCTCCGGCGTGTCCGATCTCCACCGGACCACCGGGGTGTTCCGTCCAGGTGGCGGGCGTCGTCGATTCCGGTCCGGGCAGGTGCAACGGCAGGTAGACGGGCAGCATCGGGTTCCGGGAGAGGACGTGTTTGATGTCCATGAGCAGCAGCTCCTGATGCTGCTGCTCATGTTGGATACCCAGCTCGACGAGGATGGCGACCTCGGGGTCGAGCCCGGAGTTCAGGAGCATTCCCATCTGGACGTCGACGTGACGCCGGTAGTCGGCGACCTCGATGATGCCTGGCCGTGACACCAGGCCACGGTCGGCGCGGGGGTACCGGTCGCCCACTCCGACGTAGTACGAGTTGAACAGGTAGCCGAACTCCGGGTGGAAGATCTGGTAGTCGTCCAGCGAGGGCACCAGCAGGAAGGTCTCGAAAAACCACGAGGTGTGGGCCCGGTGCCACTTGGTGGGGCTCACGTCGGGCATCGACTGCACGGTCTGGTCCTCGGCGGACAGCGGCACAGCCAGTTGGTCGGTGAGCCGCCGCGTCGACCCGAACCGTAGGACCAGCGACTGCTCGTCCACGGGCGTCAGGAGGTCGGCCATCCCCGCTCCTTCTGGCTCGCCAGGGGATCAACGGTCACCGCACGGGCACACCGGCTCAGCACCACGCCACAGAACTTACCCGGAACCGTCCTCGGTCATGCCGTCCACGTCGGATCGGGCGAATGGCCGCGCCGCTCAGAGCCGGCGGTGGGAATTGAACCCACGACCTGACGATTACAAATCGTCTGCTCTGCCAACTGAGCTACACCGGCGCGCTCCCGACCGGCGGGAACCCGCACCAGTGTACGGTCCCCGCCCACCGGCACCGGAGTGCTTGCTTCTCCTCCCCTTCGTTGGCAGGCTGACGGGAGTGGACGATCCCTCGGCGCCCGAACCCCATCCCCCGGAGCGTTCGGGGCCCAGAGTCCCCATCGACCGGGCCGTCATCCTGCTGGGACTGTTCGTCCTGGCCACCGTGCTCCTCCTCGGACAGGTCCATACCCCGACCCCCGCCGCCACGGGCTCGGCGGCCGCACCGACCACCACGGTGGCGGGCAGCCCGACCACCACCAGACCTGCCGCACCGACCACCACAACCACGACAACAACACCCAAGGCCAAGAGCAACGCCCCGGTATTGGTGGCCAACGCCTCGGGTGTGGCCGGCGCGGCGGGCGCCATCACCAACGATCTCCAGGTGGCCGGCTGGACCGTCCGGGCCCCGATCAACGCCACGGCCAACGTGGCGACGTCGAGCGTCTACTACGTGGTCGGCCAGAAGGCGGCAGCTACCGGGGTGGCCGGCACCCTCCACCTGCCGCCCTCGGCGGTCCTGCCGTATACGACGGCAGCCCCGGTCAGCACCATCGGGACGGCCGAGGTACTGGTGGTGGTGGCGCCTGACCTGGCTCACGCCTCGACCGCCACGACCGCCACGACCGCCACGACCGCCACGACCGCCACGACTGTCGCGGGCACCTGAGCGGCGCCACGGTGCCCGGCGAGCCGGCACTCGTCCCCCTGGCACCGACGGCTGCCGCCCTCCTCGCCCCCCTGGTGGTCGACCCGACGGCGACGGCGCTCATCACCGACTTCGACGGCACCCTGTCCCTGATCGTGTCCGATCCGGCGACGGCCCGTCCCCTCGGTGGCGTGCCTGATCTGCTCGACCGGCTGGCCCACGAGTTCGCCGTGGTAGCGGTGGTGTCCGGCCGCCCTGCCTCCTTCCTGGTGGAGCGTCTCGGTCGAACCGCCGGAGGAACGTCCCGGGTGCGCCTCATCGGTCTGTACGGGATGGAGGAGGCCGCACCCGACGGCACGGTCCGGCTGGTCGAGCCCGCCGCGCCGTGGTTGCCCGTCGTGGCCGAGGTGGCCGGTCGGCTGCGGGTCGACGTCCCGGCCGGGGTGCTGGTGGAGATCAAGGGTGCGGCGGTCACCGTCCACTGGCGCCACGCACCCGACGCCGAGGCTGGGCTCCTCGGCCGGGTGGCCGGCGAGGCGGCCCGCACCGGGCTCGTCCCCCATGCCGGGCGGGCCTCGGTCGAACTACGCCCCCCGGTCGGCATCGACAAGGGAACGGTGGTGCAGAGCCTGACCGAGGGGTGCCGGGCGGCCTGCTTTTTCGGTGACGACCTCGGCGACCTCCCGGCCTACGCCGCCCTGGCCCATAGGGCACGCGTTGACGGCGCTGCGGTGGTGGGTGTTGCGGTCCGGGACGCCGAGACCGCACCCGAAGTGTTGGCGGCGGCGGACCTGGTGGTGGACGGTCCCGAGGGGGCGCGCGCGGTGCTGACCTGGCTGGAGAGCGCGGCCCGGGGAGGTCGCCCATCGTCGGGGACGGGTGTGCCGGCGCCCTAGCGGGGAGTTGCCGGGCGGGCGGCCGCCAGCTGGTCGGCCAGCCAGTCCGTCGGGCGTCGGGCAGCGATGGCGGCCCGCAAGGCAGCGGCCCGGGCGGTCCGCTCCTCGGGCTCGAGGGCCAGGGCCCGGGCCAGGATGGTGGCGGTGCCGGTGACGTCGAACGGGTTCACCTCGATGGCGCCACCCGCCAACTGGTCGAAGGCCCCGGCTTCACGGGACAGAGCGAGCACCCCGTCCCGGGTGTTGATCACCGGACCCTCCATGGCCACGAGGTTGAGGCCGTCGCGGACGGGATTCACCAACAGGACGTCATAACGGGTGAGGGCGGCCAGCGAACGCGGGTAGTCGTCCTCGACTTCGAGAACCACCGGGGTCCACCCGGGCGTTCCCCACCGCTCGTTGATGCGGGCGACAGTCGTCTCGACCTCGTCCTGGTAGGCGAGGTACTCGGGCAGCCCCTGGCGTGTGGGGTAGGCGAGAGCCACGAACACCACCCGCTCGCGGTGGGCCGGCTCCTGCTCGAGCAGGTCATCGAAGGCCCAGAAGCCGCGGAGCAGGTTCTTCGACAGCTCCATCCGGTCGACCCGGACGATCACCTGGCGGTCGCTGCCGCCGACCGACTCCTCGATGCGGTTCAAGGCGGCGGCCACCCCGGGCTCGGCCGCCGAGGCCCGCAGCCGGTCGGCATCGCTCGACAGGGGCGCCACAAAGGTGCCGGCACCGGGTCCGCCGGTGCGGGACGAGGCGAGCCCGGCCCGGAACGCGACCGCCCACCGCTCCGAGTGGAACCCGCACGACCCGAAGCGGGACATGGCGTCGAGCAGTTCGTCGCCCACCGCGGTCGGGAGCATCCGCAGCACGGACGGGTCGGCGAACGGGGTGTGGGTGAAGTGTGCCGTGGCCAGGTCGGGTCGCAACTCGGCCAGGACGGGTGCCATGAGGGCCAGGTGGTAATCCTGGACCAGCACCCGGCCCCCGACGGGTGCCACCTCGGCCACCCGCTCCGCCATCAGCCGGTTGAAGGCGCGGTAGGCGTCCCAGGCGTCCATCCACCGGCGGTCGGTCCGTGGCCTCCGGGCCGAGTCGAACAGGTGGTGGTGGCAGAACCACAGCGTCGCGTTGGAGACGACGTTGTACGCCAGGTTGTAGATATCGGGCTCGGGTTCGACCAGCTCGACGCGGAGCCCGTCGGTCTCCATCAACCCCTCGGCGGCGGCCTTCCGGTCGGCTTCGTTCATGGTGCAGGCCACCCAGGTGGCACCCGTGCCCTCGATCAGCGGAAGGAGTGACCCGGCCAGGCCACCGCCCGATGCGACAGGTTCTGGCCGGCCCTCCTCCAGGCGGAACGCCAGCGGCCCACGGTTGGATACCAGCACGGTGTCGGCGAGCGACCCGTCACCGGTGGTCGTCGGCAGGTCCCCGGAGACGGGGCGGGGAGCAGGGCCCATGCCCGGACGCTACCCCCTCGTCCCTGCTCCACCGGGCCATTCGCCTCCTCGCCACCCGGCCGATCGTCGCCCTCCCGGCGGGATTCCGGATTGGGGCTTGACAAGGTAGTGAGTGAGCACTCACAATGACTGCATGATGGTATCGAGCCGCATGACAGCCTCCGAGCGCCGCACCGCCGTTCTGGCGGCGGCGATCACCGAGTTCGCCCGTTCGGGCTACGCCGGTACGTCGACCGACGCCATCGCCACCCGGGCGGGTATCTCCCAGCCCTATCTCTTCCGCCTGTTCGGCACCAAGAAGCAGCTGTTCATCGCCACCTACGAGCTGGTGGCGGACCGGATCATCGCCGCCATGACCCGAGCCGGTACCGGGCTCAAGGGCCTTGCCGCCCAAGAGGCCATGGGCACCGCCTACAGTGAGCTGCTCCAGGATCCCGAGCTGCTCCAGGTGCAACTGCACGGGTTCGCTGCCGCCCCGGGCGACCCCGACGTCGCCGCCGCCTGCCGGCGCACGTTCGAAGTGCTGTGGCACCTGGTCCACGAGCGCACCGAGATGTCCGACGAGGAGGTCCTGCAGTTCTTCTCGATGGGAATGATGATGAACGTCATGTCCGCCATCGACCTGCTCTCGGTCCCCGAGCACTGGGCCCAGTCGTTCTGCCCCACCCCCGACAAGATCACCGCCATCCGGGCGGCCAGCCAAGCCATCAAGGACCAGCGCATCGCCGAACTGGTCAAGACCGTGGAGGTCTCCGCATGAACCAGCCCGCAGTACCCCTTTTTTTGACCCACAGAGTTAGTGACTACTCACAACTGAACGAGTGGCCGTCGGTCCCGGCCCGCCGGCGGAGTTGGGTTCCCACCGCCCGTCGGAGCGTTCAGGGAGCCGGGGGTGGCCGCCCGACCGCCACTACGCCGGTCGCCACGCCGGATGGGCCGGCCGCATCCCGGTCCCGGGCCATCTGGGCCGTGATCATCACCGGTCTGGCCCTGTTCATGGCCTCGCTCGACAACCTGGTGGTCACTACCGCCCTGCCGGTGATCCGGGTCCACCTCCACGCCGGGCTGTCCGGCCTCGAGTGGACAGTCAATGCCTACACACTGACCTTCGCCGTCCTGCTCCTGTCGGCCGCCGCCCTGGGCGAGCGGTTCGGCCGCCGACGGATCTTCGTGACCGGCATCGCCCTGTTCACCGCGTCATCCGCCGCGGCTGCGCTGGCACCGAGCATCGGGTTCCTGATAGCGGCCCGGGCCCTACAGGGTGCCGGTGGCGCCATGATCATGCCTCTGTCGTTGACCCTCCTCAGCGCGGCGGTCCGACCCGAGCGACGCAATGTCGCCCTCGGTATCTGGGGCGCCATCGGTGGGGTCGCGGTGGCCATCGGACCGCTGGTGGGCGGCGTCGTCACCAGCGGTTGGGCCTGGCAGTACATCTTCTGGCTCAACGTGCCGATCGGGATGGTCCTGGTGCCGCTGGCCCGGTGGCGGCTGGCCGAGTCCCGAGGTTCGTCAGCCCCGCTGGACCTGGCCGGCGTCGGGCTGGTCAGCACCGGACTGTTCGGAGTGGTCCTCGGCCTGGTCCGGGGCAACGCCCACGGCTGGTCCTCCACCTCGGTCCTGGCCTCGTTCGTGATCGGGTCGTTGGCCCTGGCTGCCTTCGTGGCGTGGGAGCTCCGTAGCGACCACCCCATGCTCGACATCCGGCTGTTCGCCCACCGGGCGTTCGCCGCGGTCAACGTCACCACCCTGCTCTTCAGCTTCGGGATGTTCGGGGCCATCTTCTTCCTGACCCAATTCCTCCAGACCGTGCAGGGCTACTCGCCGCTGCAGGCCGGAATCCGGGTCCTGCCGTGGACGGCGATCGTCATGGTGCTGGCCCCGGTGGTGGGACAGCTCGCTGAGCGGTGGGGTGGGAAGCCCCTGGTCATCACCGGACTCACGATGCAGGCCACCGGCCTGGCCTGGCTGGCCACCATCCTGACCCCGACCACCCCGTATGCCGACCTGGTGGCCCCGTTCGTGGTGTGCGGCGTGGGGATGACGTTGTTCTTCGTGCCCCTGGCCTCGGTGGTGCTCGGCACCGTGCCCAAGTCGCTCGAGGGCGTGGCCTCGGGAGCCAATGCCGCCTTCCGTGAACTCGGCGGAGTGCTCGGCATCGCGGTGCTGGGCGCAGTGTTCAGCGCCAAGGGCGGCTACGCCTCGGGCCAGGACTACGTGTCGGGCCTGGTGCCCGCCGTGACCGTGGGGGCGGTGGCGGTGGCCCTCGGCGCCGTGGTTGCGGTGCTCCTGCCCCGTCGCCGTCGGCTGCAGGCACCGGTTGACGCCGACGACGTCCCGGTGCTGGCCGGCCAGCCGGCTGAGCCGGTCTTCAGCTAGTCGGCCCGCTGTCGTCCGGGCCGGTTCCGTCGCCCGTCACGAGCGGGGAACGGGCCAGGGCGGCGGCCAGGATGTCGGTGGCCTGGGGTCGGAGTTCGGACAAGGGTCTGTTGCGGTGGAACCGCACGCCGAGGTCGACCTGGGCGATGGTCTCGACGCCGAAGTTTGATGCCGCGTCGATCAGGAGGGCGAGCTCCACCGCGTAGCCGTCGGCCAGGGTGCACTTCTCGAACACCCACCGGGGGGCGGCCGTCTCGCCGGCCAGCGGTTGGCGGATGACGGCCAGCTCCGGGAACAGCAGGTCGATGACGGGACGGGCCATCAGCTCGGTGACCCGCCCGCCGCCGTCGGCCGCCCCATTCAGCGGTCGCTGGTAGAAACCCTTGACCACGGAGGTGGTGTCGTCAGTGAGGAGCGGGCCGAGCAGGCCCACGACGAAGTGGGGCGCGAAGTTGGCCACATCGCCGTCGACGAAGGCCAGAAGGTCGCCCCCGGACTCGCGCAGGGCGACCCGCATGGCCTGGCCCTTGCCGCCGCTGGCCGTGTCGCCGCCGACAACCCGGGCACCGGCCCGTTCGGCGATGGCGCCGGTGCCGTCGGTCGAGCCGTCGTCGACCACCAGGACCTCGTCGACCAGCGGCACCCCGCCCCCCTCGAGGGTCAGCGCGGACAGGATCCCCTCGACGATCGGTCCGATGGTGGACGCCTCGTTGCGGGCCGGGATGCAGACCGACACCGAACGCCCCGCCTTGGCCGGCGCCAGTCGGACGGCGTCGAAGTCGCCGTGGCGGTAGGTGCGCGCCTGGTCGTTGTGCGGGGCCGGTGCAGGCATGGCTCCATCTTCCCTCACCGGGGTGGCGCGCCGTAGCGGTCCGGGCATGTCGCCGAGCGTAGGGGGAGGCACCCGGACGGCCGACCGGGACCTCGTTGACGGACACCCTCATCGATGGCATACAATGGAGGCCATCATCCAGAGCAGCTGAGGGACCGGGCCCGGTGACGCTGCGGCAACCAGAACGACGAGGACCACCCACCGTGGGGTCCGAAAGCGTGCCAGGTGCCAATGCCCGAGCGATGAGGAGACTGCCGTGGATTTTGTTTCTGGCTTGCGCTGTCGTGAGTGTGGCCGCACCTACCCAGCGGAAGCGCTGCACGTATGTGACTTCTGTTTCGGGCCGCTCGAGGTGACCTACGACTATGAGCGGGTGGCCGCCACCATCAGCCGCGAGCGGATCGAGGCCGGTCCGCGGACGATCTGGCGCTACGCCGATCTGCTGCCGGTGACCGACCCGGCACCGGTCGACCTGGGTGCCGGGTTCACCCCGCTGGTCCGGGCCGACCGGCTGGCCGCCGAGCTGGGCCTCGGTGAGTTGTGGATCAAGGACGACACCGCCAACCCGACGGGTTCGTTCAAGGACCGCGTGGTGTCGGTAGCGCTGACCAAGGCCCGCCAGCTCGGCTTCAAGATCGCCGCCTGCGCCTCGACCGGGAACCTGGCCAACTCGGTGGCCGCCCACGCCGCCCGGGCCGGCATGGACTCGGTGGTGTTGATCCCCCACGATCTCGAACGGGCCAAGGTCACCATGACCTCCGTGTACGGCGGACGGGTCTTCGCCGTCGAGGGCAGCTACGACGACGTCAACCGGCTGTGCGCCGAGCTGACCAGCGAGCAGCCCGAGTGGGCCTTCGTCAACGTCAACGTCCGCACCTACTACGCGGAGGGATCGAAGACCCTGGCCTTCGAGGTGGCTGAGCAGCTCGGCTGGCGGGCCCCCGACCATGTGGTGGTGCCCATCGGCTCGGGCAGTCAGCTGACCAAGGTGGCCAAGGGGTTCCAGGAGCTCTACCAGGTCGGCCTGCTCGACGAGGAGCCGTCGGTGCGGGTGTCGGGGGCCCAGGCCGAGGGGTGCTCGCCTGTGGCTACCGCCTTCGCCGAAGGGACCGACGCCATCCGGCCGGTCAAGCCGAACACCATCGCCAAGTCGCTGGCAATCGGCAACCCCGCCGACGGCTGGTACGCCTTGGACACCATCAAACGGTCCGGCGGCGCCTGTGCTGCGGTAACCGATGCCGAGGTGCTCGACGGTATCCGGATGTTGGCCCGGACCGAGGGGATCTTCGCCGAGACCGCCGGCGGAGTCACCATCGCCACCCTGGCCAAGCTCGCCGCCCAGGGCGTCGTCCGTAAGGACGAACGGGTCGTGGCCATGGTCACCGGCCACGGCCTCAAGACCGTCGAGGCCCTGGGTGACGTGGTCGGCCCCACCGCCACCATCGCCCCGACGCTCGACTCGTTTGCCGAGGCCATGGCCGCCGACGCCGCATCCACCCAGAGGAGTCCCACGTGATCAAGGTCCGAATTCCCGCGCAGTTGCGCACGTTGACCGGAGGGGTCGGCGAGGTCGCCATCGAGGGCTCGACGGTCGGTGAGGTGCTGAAGGGCCTCGACGCCGCCCACGCCGGGTTCGCCGAGCGGATCTTCGACGCCGAGGGCGGCCTGCGCCGCTTCGTCAACGTCTTCCTCGACGAGGAGGACGTCCGGTTCCTCGATGGCCTGGCCACGCCAGTCACCGACGGACAGACCCTGTCGATCGTCCCGGCGGTCGCCGGGGGCTGATGACGCGTCCCGGCGGTTGGCTGAGGCTGATGGGGCGTCGCGGCGGTCGCCCGGGCAGAAGATGGGGGCCGCGGCAGGTTCTGATGACCTGCCGGTAGAATGGGTGGCCATACGGACCACTCAGGAGCGGCTATGACCTCGACGCAAGGATCCACCCCAGGCACGCCTTCGGGCGGACGGCCGACCGGTGGCACGGCCACGCGGACCCGTTCGTCTGGCGCCTCGTTCGGCACGATGTCCAACTTCGGGCGGATGGTCACCGCGTTCCCGGGAGCGCCGACGACGGCTCCCGCCAACTGGAAGCAGCAGCCCGACGGCAACTGGTGGCTGTGGGACGGCTCGACCTGGCACCTCCAGCCTCAGGGGCCGCCGCCGGCACCGCCGGTGACCACCGGCACGAAGCGGTTCTCCGCTGACGGCGCCCTCAACAAGGCTGGGCTCCTCGGACTTGTGGCCCTGGTGGTCGGCGTCGTCGCCTACCTGGCCAACGCACCGGTCGGACTGGCCTGGGGTGGCCTGTTCGTCGCCCTCGGCGTGGGCCTGTGGTGCTCGTTCTCGCCCCGCCGGGCTCCGGTGCTGGCTCCGGTCTTCGCGGTCGTCGAAGGCTTCGTGCTCGGGGTGATCTCGCGGTTCTACGCCGACCAGAGCACCCATGCGGTGACACTGGCCATCGTCGGCACGGTGGTCGTGGTAGCGGGCGTGTGGGCGGTCTATCGAACCGGCCTGGTACGGGTCGGGCCCCGGTTCTTCCGCACCACCCTGGTTGCCGGGGTCGGCATGCTGGCCGTCATGATCACCGCCATCCTCACCGGGTGGGGCCTGAGCGGCATCGGCGGCCTACTCATCTTCGGCGTCCTCTACCTGATCCTGGCGGTCATGAACTTGTTCGTGGACTTCAGCTTCGTCGACCGGGCCGAGGCGGCCGGCATCGATGCCGACGCCGAGTGGTTCTCGGCCTTCATGATCTTGCAGTCGTCGATGATGGTGTACCTGGCTCTGCTGAGGATCTTCGGCGGGCGCAACTGACACGTCGTCTGACGACGTCTGGTCGGTGGGTCAGTGACCGCTGGTGTCGGAGCCGGCGTGCTTCGCAAGCTTCGTGAGGGCCTCGACGATGTCGGAGCGGACCATCGGATCGACGATGAGTCCGTCGTCACCGACCGATTGCCGCGTCACCGGGATCGACGTGCAGGCATCCTCGACGATCGCAGCGTGGGCGTAGCTCAGCACCTTGCGCAGTGACTCATGGGCGTCGGCCGCTCCGGTCGGGGCAGCCGACGCGTTGATCCAGGCGACCGGCTTCTCGTAGATTGACCCTCGCTGGTCGTCGCCGATGGTCCAGTCGAGGAGATTCTTGAACGATCCCGGCAGCGCACCGGCGTACTCGGGTGTGCAGAACAGGATCGCATCGGAAACTCGGATGGCAGCTCGCAGCTCGGCGACCGCCGGCGGGAGCGGCCCCTGATCGAGGTCCGGGTCGAAGTGGGGGAGCCCGTCAAGGCCCTCGTAGAAGGCGGCGACGATTCCGGCGGGTGCCAGGAGGTGGGCCGTTCGAAGTAGTGCAGTGTTCGTGGAGGCACGTCGCAAGCTGCCCGAAACCAGCAGGACGTGGCATGGGCGCTTCACCCGGTCACGTTATCTGGGGTCACCGGTGGTCAAGCGCTTTGCAGTGGGCGCGGCGTGCACCAACAATCAAGGGTTGGATGGCCGATCGCAGCAGAGTCCCGCCTTCTGGGGGATGCGACAGGCCGTGCGTGTCTCAGGCCGACAGGCCGTGGAGGATGAACTGCACCGTGTCGGCCGCAGCCTGGTCCCGGGGCAGTGGCGCCGGGTCCTCGGCCCGCACGGCCATGGCCCCGTAGACCTGCTGGCCGATCAGCGTGGTGGCCAGATCGGGGTCGATCGACCGGAACTCGCCCCGCTCGATCCCTTCGACGATCAGATCCCGGATGAGCTCGGCGATCGACAGGCTGATCAGGGCCAACTCGGTGCCCACCGCCTCCGCCCCGCGGTCCGGGGTGCCGTGGGTGACGAGGGCCAGGCGGAAGAAAGCCGGGCTGTCATCGACCCGGGCCAACATCTCCTCGATGAGCCGCTCGAGCCGACGGGCCGGCTCGGCCTGCTGCTCCCACGTCCGGGCGATGCCTTCAGTCAGCTGGGCGTGCATGCGTTGCAGGCAGGCCCGGAGCAGCTCATCGCGGTTGGCGAAGTAGACGTAGACAGTCGAACGGGCCACCCCCGCCTTGCTGGCGATCTCGTCCATCGAGACGTCGGTGGAGCCGCGCTCGCCGAACAGGCGGCGGGCCACGTCGATGACCTGGTCCCGGCGGAAGTCCCGGATGACCTCCTTCAGATCGTCGGAGGTCCTGCGACCGGACACCTACCCGGCGCTGAGGCGGGGACCGGTAGGGAACGTAATGGGGATGTGCTTGACCCCACTGATGAACGCCGACTGCAGGCGCTGGACGTCACCGGCCAGCTCCATCTCGGGCATCCGGTCGAGCAGGTGTTCGAACATCACCCGGATCTCCATGCGGGCGAGGTTGGCGCCCAGGCAGAAGTGGGGGCCGCCGGCCCCGAAGGCCATGTGCGGATTGGGGTTGCGGGTGATGTCGAACGTCTGGGGACTCTCGAAAGCCAGCTCGTCACGGTTGGCCGAGATGTGGAAGAACACGACCTTGGAATCGGCCTTGATCTTCTGTCCGCCGAGTTCGAACTCCGCGGTGGTCTGTCGGCGGAAGTTCATCACCGGGGTGACGAAGCGCAACATCTCCTCCACGGCGCTGGGCAGGAGGGTCCGGTCCTTGCGGAGGAGTTCCCACTGGTCGGGATGGTCGAAGAAGGTGGCCATGGCCCCCGAGATGAGATTCCGGGTCGTCTCGTTGCCGGCCACCGTCAGCAACAAGAAGAAGAGTTCCAGCTCGAACGACGACAGCTGCTCTCCCTCGATCTCCACCTGGGTGAGCACGCTCATCAGATCGTCGTGGGGGTCGACCCGCTTCTGGCCGAAGAGCTCCGAGGCGTAGGCGTAGAGCTCCATGGAGGCAACCTGGGCCACTTCGCCGGCTGTTTGGTACTCGGGGTCATCACTGCCGATCATTCGGTTGGACCAGTCGAACATGCGGTGACGATCTTCGTTGGGCACGCCCAGAAGCTCGGCGATCACCACCAGGGGCAGCTCGGCGGCGATGTCGGTCACGAAGTCGGCCGAGCCGGTCTCGATGACGCTGTCGATGATGTCGTCGGTGGCGGCGTGGATGCGCTCGTGCAGCTGGTTGATCATCCGAGGGGTGAAGCCCTTGTTGACCAGTCGGCGGTAGCGGGTGTGGAGCGGCGGGTCCATGTTCAGCATGATGAGCTGCTGCTGGGCGAGGTCGTCCTCGGCCAGGTCCCACAGGTAGGTGGCCTGGCGGGCCGAGGAGAAGTGCTCGTAGTCCCGGTTGACCTGGGTGGCCTCGGCGAGGGTCGTCACCGCCCAGAAGCCGGGCCCGTCCTCCTCCTCCTGCCACCACACCGGTGCGTTCTGGCGGAGGAACGCGAACCACTCGTGGGGTACACGCTTCGCGAAGACAGTCGTGTCGAGCAGGTTGATGTCGGCGAAGTCGACCCCGCTGATGTCCAGTTCGGTCTGACTCATGTCGGACGCCCCCTACTCGTAGATCGGACACCGTGTCCGATCGATTGGATAGTACGTCCGAAGACCAGGGGTGTCAACGATGTGGCGTCCGAACCCGTCCCGCTACCTCGACCAGTCGACCTCGCCGTCGATGACGATCCGGGGCTCCTCGGTCAGCACGACCTCGAGGTGGTCGGTGTCGAGGAACTTGGCGATGTCCTCCATCATGGCCGGGAAGTCGTCCTCCCCCATGTGGGCGTAGTAGGCGTCCATCGACTCGAACCACTGCACGGTCACCCCGTCGTAGCCGGAGCGGTCGTCGTCGTCCCGGTAGTCGTCGAGAGGACGCGGGTTCTGCTCGTAGCGGATCACGTACTTGGCCGCGCTCGAGTTGGCGATCAACGGTCCGTGGTGGTCCTGCCAGTAGGCGTGGAACTCGGAGGGGGTGAGCCCCTCCTTGCGCCGGAGCAGACAGGTCAGCTTGATCATGGTCGGTGCCCTCCACTGGTCGTCGGTCCCGGTGGCCGACGGACGGCGACCGGGACCCGGGCCCAGAGGCTGCCCCGCAGGGGCCGTCGGGGGCAAACCGGAAGCCCATGGTTCAGGAACCGGATCCGGCCACCCGGGCGCAGAAGGTGTCGGCCGTGTAGGGCAGGGGGATGGGCTCGTCGAGCCCGGCGGCCAGTGCGGCGACACCGTCCAGGATCGCCTGGCGCCGGTCGTCGGGCAGGACGGCGATGTAGCTGCGCGATGCCACCTGCTCGACGAAGGCGTGGCGGTCGAGCTCCTGGGTGAAGTGGAACCGGGTCCGGGTGACCGGGCCGAAAGCGCCGCTGGCGTCGATGACCGCCCCGAAGTCCATCCCCACGGGGTAGGGCTGGTGCACGTCCCACTTGCTGATCCTGGTGAGCTCGGCGACCACCGGGTCGGACTCGTCTCGCTCGTTCCACACCAGGGCCAGACCTCCACCGGGGCGGAGCACCCGCGCACATTCGGCGAGAGCCACCGGGGCGTCGAACCAGTGGAACGCCTGGGCCACGGTGACGGCGTCGAATGACTGGTCGGCGAACGGCAGCTGCTCGGCGGTGGCACCCACCTGTGCCGTGTCCGGCAATATCGAGGCGAAGACCTCACGCATCGATGCCGACGGCTCGCTGGCGACGACGTACGCGCCAGTGGCCACCAGGGCCCGGGTGAGCTTGCCGGTACCAGCGGCGATGTCGAGTACCCGGCTCGCAGGGCCGACGGCCAGCGTTGACAGGAGATGGCCCACCGAGTCCT
Source organism: Acidimicrobiales bacterium (assembly GCA_036513075.1). Lineage (GTDB taxonomy): Bacteria > Actinomycetota > Acidimicrobiia > Acidimicrobiales > RAAP-2 > Bog-756. The sequence goes on along the minus strand of DATBZS010000019.1, from coordinate 720 downwards.
CCGAGTAGCCGGGACGGGCCCGCTCATAGAGCGCCGAGCCCTGAGAGAAACCGGACCGCCCGAGCAGCGTCTTGTCGGCCAGCACCCTGTCGACATCGGCGGTTGGGTCTCTCTGCGGATCGGAGGTCGCGTCGTCCACGACGCCATCGTAGGTACGGCGGCCCCGGGATCGCCCCGTGCCGGGTGGGTCAGATACCGTCGCGGGGTGAGTGCAGCGAGCCCGTACCCCGAACGCGGGGCCCACGCCCCCGAATCGGGGACCGATGTGATCGGCGCCGCCGGACACCGGTCGGTGGGTTCCGGACGGCCGCCGAACCCGGGGAACACTCCTGCCCGCGACCTCAAACGGCTTCGCCACCGGTGGCTGCACTCGCTGATCCACGCCGGGTGGGACTGGATCATCAGGCACGGGGCCACCGGGCCCGGCGACCGTCTGGCCGACCGCTTCGGGGCGTTCGGCAATGGCAGCTGCCTGGCCTTCCCGACCGGGGCCATCTTCGGTGAGCAGTGGATCCGGATCGGCGAGGACACCCTGGTCGGCCCCTACGTCAGCCTTTCGGCTGGCATGGTCCCGGGGCAGGCGATGGTGACCGACCCGGTGGTGCGAATAGGCGACCGGTGCATGATCGGGCGGGGCAGCCACATCGTGGGTCACTTCTGCATCGAGATCGGTGACGACGTCCATACCGGGCCGTACGTCTACATCACCGATCAGAACCA
>DATBZS010000018.1:0-4617 GCA_036513075.1 Acidimicrobiales bacterium | reverse complement strand
GACCACTCGATCTGCATGCCCCGGAGCGTACCCCCGCCTTCCGGGGCATCTCGTAGGGTTGGCCCGTGGAGTCCACCGCCACAGGTCCTGCTGCGCCCAGGGGCCACGACCCCTCCGACGCGTTAGTGGAGCTGGTCGGTTCCGGTCAGCTCGTCCCGTGCCTGGACGGCGTCGACCGGGTGGCCGTGGAACTTGACCAGGCCGCCTCCACTCAGGCCCACCCGCAGGTGGCCGACCAGGTGCACGAGTTCCTGCCGTGGTACTCGAGCGTCCACCGAGGTGCCGGCTTCCGGTCCCGTCGGGCCACCCGCGCCTACGAGGAGGCCCGCCGGGCGGTCCTGGCCTTCGCCGGACGCCAGGAGGACGGCCCTGACGTCGCCATCCTCTGCCGCAACACCACCGAGGCCATCAACCACCTCGCCTACCGGCTGCGCCTCGACCCCACTGATGTGGTCGTGACCACGGTGGTCGAGCACCATGCCAACCTCCTGCCCTGGGGCCGGGTGGCTGAGCGCCGCTATGTCGAGTGCGGGCCGTACGGCATCTTCACTACCGACGACGTGGTGGCCGCCATCGATGCCGGACCCCGGCGCCCCGCCCTGTTGGCCGTCACCGGGGCCTCCAATGTGACCGGTTGGCTTCCCCCCATCGACGCCATCATCGAGGCGGCCCACGCCCGCGGGGTCCCAGTGCTGGTCGACGCCGCCCAGCTGGCGCCGCATCGCCCGCTGCCGGCCACGGCCGACTATCTGGCTCTGAGCGGCCACAAACTCTACGCACCGTTCGGCAGCGGCGCCCTCATCGGGCCCCGCACCCTGTTCGAGACCGGCGACCCATTCCTGGCCGGCGGAGGAGCCGTAGACCTGGTGGGGCTGGACGAGGTCATCTGGACCGCTCCCCCCGATCGCGAAGAGGCCGGTTCGCCCAACGTGGTCGGGGCCGTCGCCCTGCACGCCGCGATCGACGCGCTCGACACGATCGGATGGGACGCCCTGATCGCCCACGAGCGCATCCTGGCCACCCAGCTCCACCAGGGGCTCGGGGCCATCGATGGCGTCACCCTGTTGGGCCCGGTGGGGGCACAGGTCGCCGATACCGAGACACTGCCGGTGGCCGCCTTCACCATCGAGGGGATGCACCACGCACTGGTGGCGGCCCGACTGAGCGCCGAGTACGGGATCGCCGTCCGCCACGGGTGCTTTTGCGCCCACCCTTACGTCGTCCGCCTACTCGGGATGGGCGAAGCCGAGGTCGACGCCTATCGCCACGAGGTTCTCCAAGGCGACCATCGAGGTATTCCGGGGGCCGTCCGGGCCAGCGCCGGGCTCGGCACCTCGGGGGGCGACGTCGGGGCAGTGCTCGCCGCGGTGTCCGACCTGGCCGGTGGCCTACCGCCCCCTGTCCCCTACGAACAGGACGCCACCACCGGCGACTTCTTCCCGGTGACCGACGAGCCCGGCTGGCGGCACGCGGCACTCGAGGTCGGCGCACCCTGCTCGCGCGGATGATCGGCACGTCGGCCCACCCCACCTACGATTCCCCGGTGCCCCAGCAGCCCACCATCAGAACGAGGCAGTCGCGATGAGGTCGACGTCTGCGCGCGCACGGTGGGTCGCCGCAACGGTGGCAGCCGGGGTCGCCGCCCTTCTGTTGGCCGGTTGCACCACCGAGACGGTGACACCGGACAACTCGTCCACGGTCGTCTATGCCGCCATCGGCGCCGACCAGCCCAACCCGGGCGATACGGTGGCCGTGGTCCAGAGTGCCACCGGCAAACCTGGTACCCCGGTCACCGTGGGGACCCTCCCGTCCGCCCTCACCCTCGTGCCCGGCGCCAAGGACCTGCTCGTCACCGTCAAAGCCCAGGACGAGCTCGTCGAGATCGACACCGCGTCCGGCAAGGTCGTCCACCGGGTCGGGGTCGGGCTGGAGCCGGACGCCATTGCCGTGACCTCGGACGGATCCACTGCATTGGTGGCCAACTTCGGCGACAACACCGTCACCGAAGTCCACCTGTCGGGCTTCACCGCAGGTCGGACCGTCCCCGTGGGACACCAGCCGGTGGCCATCGCCGTGACCCCGGACGGTCACCAGGCCCTGGTTGTGAACTTCCAGGATGGCACCCTCACCCCGCTCGCCCTGCCGTCGCTGGCCGCGGGCGCCCCGGTGCCGGTAGGTACTGGACCGGTGGCCGTGTCGGTGCCCTCGGCGACCGAGGCGCTCGTAGCCGACTTCCAGACGAGCAGCCTCACCCCGGTATCTCTCCCCTCGCTCGTCTCTCAGGTTTCCATCCCTCTCGGCGCCAATCCGACGGACATCGATTCCGCCCCTGCCGCCACGGTGACGTGGGTGAGCGCCGGTTTCGGCATCACCCCCGTCTCCCTCGTCGGCAGTTTGGTGGGGAAGGCCGTCCCGCTCGGTGTGTCGGCCCAGTGCATCGCCGTGACCCAACATCAGAAGGCCTGGGTGTGCAGCGGCAACGGGGCACTGATCGAGGTCGACCTCACCACCGGCAAGGTGGTCAGGAAGGTGGGCCTGGCGGGAATACCCGCGGCGGCGGTCGTCGCCGACGCCAGGGGCACCTGAGTCAGTCGCGGACGGGCGGGAGCGTCGGGACGGCGGTGCTCGATCCGTCCCCTGGTGTCCGGACGGCGGTGAAGCGCACGAGACTCCGGTGGGTGAAGCCCATTGCCTCGTAGAGACGGATGGCGCCGGTGTTGTCGGCACTGGCATGGAGGAGAGGTGCCTCTCCGCGGGCCACGATGCCGGCTGCCACCAGCCGGACCAGGTGCTCGCCCAGGCCACGGTGCCGGTAGTCGGGATGGGTCGCCACCGCGCTGATCTCGCACCACCCGGACGGTCGGAACCGCTGGCCGCCCATGGCCACCAGCTGCCCGTCCGAGTACACGCCGACATAGCCACCGAACTCCCACGTACGCGGTGTGAACGGGCCGGGCCGGGTCAATGCGACCAGCTCGACCATGGCGGCCGAGTCGGGTTCGCCGAGGGGCACGACATCGAGGTCAGGCCAACGGGCGGCAACCTCGGCCGGCGAAGCTCCCAGCATCTCGCCGGTCATCTGGACACCCGTGCCGTCGAACTCGACCCCCCACCCGTCCGGTGGGGTGCCGGTGTAGCCGGTCAGGATCACGACGTGACCGGGGCCGACCAGGCGCGCCATGGCCTCCCAGTGGTCCGGGCCGGGGGGTTCGGGGAAGGCCCCGAATGGCGACACTTCGGGGACGTAACGGGCGGCCAGGTCACAGTTCTCCGCCACCTCGCGCTGCGGCCCGTGCAGGGCGTCCCAGATCGGGTTGTCGAGTGGGTGCATCGAAGCGATCGCTTTCGGAATCGGCGCTGGCCGTGGGGGCGAACCTAATCGCGGGTGCGACAAGGCCGCGCCGGGTCCGCCTTCGTACGGTTCACCCACCGACGAGCCGGTACGCTCCTCGGCGGGCCGTTAGCTCATCCGGTAGAGCAGGGGACTTTTAATCCCAAGGTGGCGAGATCGAGACTCGCACGGCCCACGTGACGACGCTACTGATGCCACCGGTACCGTCGGCTGCACGCTCCGTGGCGAACCGAAGGCGACGAGGGGGACCAGTTCACCTCGGCTACTTCCGAACGACGGTCCCCGTAGCCCAGGCGCCGGAACGGCCGCCGGGAACTTGATTGGCCCTCCCCCCTACGGACGCCTTCACTGATGGATGCCACATTCGGTCGTGACCGACCCAGCCCATCGCCCGGACCGTGGGGGTAGTCCGGGCTCGACACGCGTCGTCATCGGAGCGCATCCGATCGATGGATAGCCCTGCCGCTTCAACGGGTGTACTGGCAGATCGTGCGCCGACACGTAGTCCTCAACCTGGTCGTCCGTCCAGGTAGCGAGCGGATTGATTTTCACAATGCCTCGACGGGCATCGACGGCCACGACCGGAGCATGCAACCGCTCCCGTGTCTCCACCCGTCGCAGCCCACTCATCCACGCCGGCCTGCCATCGAGCGCCCGGTCCAGCGGGTCCACCTTGCGCATTTGGCAGCATCCCTCGGTGCCGCAGGGCCAGGCACCCAACGGCACCGTCGGATCCATCACCCGCAATCGCAGCCCGTAGCGCCGGCGGACATCATCGGCATAGGCCATTGTCTCGTCGAAATGAAAGTGGGTATCGAGGAACACCACGTCGATGCTGGCGTCGACCCGAGTGGCGATGTCGATCAGGACACAGTCCTGGAATGAGGCAGCCAGGCTCAGCCCGCCACCGAACTCGGAAACCGCCCACTCAACGATCTCCTCGGCCGGTGCAGAGTCGAGGCGGACCGCCACGGCACACAGCTCCGCATCGTCCATGCCCATAGGGGTTGCCATCGAGGAGATTGTACGACGATCGCCGTCACCGGGACGATCGACGTCCATTGGTCCCAGCAGTTCAATCATTGTCATCCACCCTCTTTCGGCGTCCAACGAGTTCGATGTGATGGGCGGATTCAAGGGGTGAGCGCAACGAGCTCGGCGAACTTCTCTGATGGTTTCATGTATCCGAGAGTTTTGCGAGGACGGCCGTTGAGGCTCCGTTGAAATCGGGCCAGGTCGGCGGCGCTGTGTTGTGAGAGGTCGGT
>DATBZS010000017.1:0-25183 GCA_036513075.1 Acidimicrobiales bacterium | reverse complement strand
GAGCCTGTGGCCATCGCCCTGGCCGGCGCCAACGAAGTGGTGGCCGGCGCGCGCTTCCGTGACGCCACCGCCCGAGAGCGCCTGGAGGCGGCCGGCGTCCGGTGCGTGCCCATCGACCTGGTGAGCGGCGAGGTCTCGGGGCTGCCTGCCGACGCCGACTACGTCGTGAACTTCGCGGTGGCCAAGACCAACGACTGGGAGCAGGACCTACGGGCCAACAGTGGCGGATTGGCCTACCTCATGGAGCACCACCAGCAAGCGGCGGCCTTCCTCCACTGTTCAACGACCGGCATCTACAAGCCGATGGGCCACCACGTGTTCGCCGAGGGCGATCCGCTCGGTGACAATCACGGCGTCTGGCCGTTCCTCCGCACCTACAGCATCTGCAAGATCGCGGCCGAGTCGACTGCCCTGTGGGCCGCCGACCGCTTCGGGCTACCCACCACGATTGCCCGCCTCTCCGTCCCCTATGGAGACCGGGGCGGGTGGCCGGCCATCCACCTCGAGATGATGATCAACGGCAGCGACATCCCCGTGCACATCGACGCCCCGAGTACGTACCACCCGATCCACGAGGACGACATCATCTCCATGGTGCCCGGGCTGCTCGGAGTGGCCGGAACCCCGGCGACGGTGGTCAACTGGGGCGGCAGCCAGGCGGCCAGCATCGAGGAGTGGTGCGGCTTCCTGGGCGAACTGACCGGCCTCACCCCGTCGTTCGCACCGACCACCGAGACCATCGACAGTGTGGAGATCGACCTGACACGAATGCACGAACTGGTCGGGCCCACCTCGGTGGCCTGGAAGGACGGGATGCGCCGCATGGTCGAGTCCCGGCACCCCGAATTGCTCCAGAGCTGACCCGGACTGATCCTGGGTTTGGGGGGACTGCCCTCGGGGCCGGACTGGCGAGCCGAGTCAGCCCTATGCGACAGGTTCGTCTTCGTCACTCGGCTCGTCGGGATCGCCGTCCGACCCGACGGAGGGCCCGACCGACCAGGCGCTGCGGACGGCGGGGCCCGGCACCACCAGGCGCTGTCCCTGCATGAACACCAGGTTCAAGGTGCCGTCGGGTGCTGCCCACAGCCAACGGGCCGTGCCTGGGTAGGTGGCCAGCAGTGGACCGAGCGTGTCGTGGCGATGAGGATCCAGGTAGTAGCCGACGCCGTCTACTTCGAGTTCGAACGGGTCGGCGATGACCACGTCGGTGCGACCGAATCGGAGGATCGAAACCTCGTCGATCACCAGGCAGGACAAGATGGGCACATCGAGGACGAATTCGATGCTCCCATCCGGAAGCTCCCTGAGGTGGTGTCCGACATGCACCCCTCCATGGTCGCACCCGGCGCACATTTACGCACCTCCGATGCCTTCAGGGCGTCCCATGGCCCGCGGGTCGGCGACGGTCGGGTCAGTGGTCTGGCCAGAGCAGATCGGCCAATCGGCCGGTCAGGATCTCGAGCTCCGCGGCCGTCGTTTCGTAGCCCTCGGGAGGCCCGCCGTAGGGGTCGGCCACATCGTCGACGGGCGAGTGGTGGGCCAACGCCGTGCGGGGACGGTCGCCCTGGGCGGCGTGGACCCAGGCGGCCAGATCCTGCCCCGGCAGCCGGGGGCCGACGAATTCACCCCGCGTCACCAATTCCTTCAGCCGGAAGGTGCGCTGCCAGGCCGCCGGTTCGAGCAGGACGGCCTCCTGGACATGGCGGAGGCTCATCCCGACCACCAGGTCCGCCGTCTCGACCATCGCTACTGTCAACGTAGTGCTCCGATGGCCCGACAGGTCGATGCCGCGCGCGGCCATGACGCCGACCACTTCGTCCGGAACACCCGTGCCCGATGGGCCGAGGCCGGCCGATGCCACCGTCGGTCGATCCACATGACACTCCGTCCGCGCAGCGAACAGCGCGGCGGCCATAGGGGAACGGCAGATGTTCGCGGTGCAAACGAAGAGGGTCAGAACCGGGCCATCCTACCGTTGGTGCGTCGGTACCCACAGGGCTAGCCTCGGCCCACCGGTGAGCGGGCCGACACATGGCGGCGTGGGTTGTCCCGACAGCCGGCGCAGCCGCTCGGGAGGCCTTGGGGAGACCGTGACAACGAACGTAGACATCGTCCGAGCAGCGTCGAACGCCGTGGCCACGGGCGACGGATTGGCCCTGATGGGCCTCTTGTCCCGCGACGTGCAGTTGACGGTGGGTGCCGGCCAACCCGACGCCGCACCGTGGTTCGGCGTCTACCACGGCAAGCGCGGGGTGCTGCAGTTCCTGGAACAACTCGCCACCATCGGTCCCGTCGAGATCACCGACAAGGCGCTGGTGGCCGACGGCGACCTGGTGGTGGCCTGGATTCACATCGCGTTCTCCGGTCCGAACGGCCGGGCGGTGGACATGGACGAGGCGCATTTCTGGCGCTTGGTCGACGGCAAGATCGTCTCGATCGACTACCTGGTCGACACGGCTGCGGTCGCTGCCGCCTTCACGTGACCAGACGACCGCCCGTTGCCCTTGTCCACGACTACCTGACCCAACAGGGCGGTGCGGAGCGGGTCGTGCTGACCCTGGCCGACGGCTACCCCGGAGCCACCATCCACACCTCGCTCTACGACCCTGAGGCGACGTTCCCGGGGTTCGCCGCCCACGAGGTGGCGACCCTTCCCCTCGACCGGATCAGGCTCCTGCGTGGCCATCACCGGCTGGCGCTACCGCTTCTGGCCCCGGCCTTCTCCCGACTGCACGTCGATGCCGATGTGACCATCTGCTCGTCCAGTGGGTGGGCCCACGGGGCGCAGGCGAGCGCGTCCAAGGTCGTCTACTGCCACAACCCGGCCCGGTGGCTCTATCAGCGGGACCAGTACCTGGCCGAGTCTTCGCGCTGGTCGGCCGCCGGCCTCGCTGTCCTGTCCCCCGGGCTGCGGCGATGGGACCGGCGGGCGGCGGCCACCGCCGACCGGTACCTGGTCAACTCCCGGGCCGTGCGGGCGCGGGTCGCCGATGTCTACGGCATCGACGCCGACGTGGTGCCCCCGCCGGTGGACATCGACGTCGACGGGCCCCGCCGTGCTCCGGACGGCATCGAGCCGGGCTTCATGCTGTGCGTGTCCCGCCTCCTCCCCTACAAGAACGTGGCCGCAGTCGTCGAGGCCTTCGCCCGACGCCCGGGATTGCGGTTGGTGGTCGTGGGAACCGGGCCACAGGCCGAGGAACTGACAGCGGCGGCGCCGACCAATGTGACGCTGCTGGGACGGGTGGACGACGAGCAACTGCACTGGCTCTACGGGGAGTGCCTCGGCCTCATCGCTGCCTCCTTCGAAGACTTCGGCCTGACCCCGATCGAGGCTGCCGCCTTCGGGCGCCCCACGGCCGCACTGCGCTGGGGAGGGTTCCTCGACACCATCGTCGAGGGGACTACCGGTGTGTTCTTCAACGAGCCCACCCCGGACGCCATCGCCTCCGCCGTGGACGAACTGGCGGCGGCGAGCTGGTCTGCCGAGGCACTCACCGGACACGCCGGGCGGTACTCCCCCGGGCGGTTCCTGCAGTCGGTCGGAATAGTGGTCGACGAACTCCGGACTTCCCAGTGACGGGGTGCAGATGGTGGACCGCCGTCGCCAGTCGGGACGGCTCGCGGATCAGGAGGCGCCACGCCCTTTGAAGATGGTCGCCGGGGTCTGCCAGAGGATCTGCATGTCCCACCAGAACGACCACGAGGCAACGTAGAGGTAATCGAGGCGGCACAGCTCGAGGTGGGACAGTTCGTTGCGGCCCGACACCTGCCACAGTCCGGTCATGCCTGGACGGGACTCGAAGCGCTTGCGGGCCCAACCCTCGATCTCGGCGGCCTCGGACACCACGAAGGGCCGGGGACCGATGAGTGACATGTCGCCCTTCCACACGTTGATCAGCTGGGGCAGCTCATCGAGGCTGGTGCGGCGCAGGAACCGACCAGGTCGGGTCACCCGGGGGTCGTCACTGACCTTGAACAGCGGTCCGTCCATCTCGTTGAGATGGAGGATCTCGGCCTTGCGCTGCTCGGCGTCTTCATACATGGTCCGGAACTTGAGCACCGAGAAGGGCCGCTCGTCGCGCCCAGTACGGACTTGGCGGAAAAAGACCGGTCCTGGGCTGGTCAGCTTGATGACCAAGGCGGTGACTAGGAAGAACGGTGACAGCAACACCAGGATGACCGACGACACGACGACGTCGAACGAGCGCTTGAAGAAGCGGGCGCCGGCCGACAGCGAGGCCGGCGCGATATCAATCATCGGCAGGCCGGACAGGTCCTCCACGTGGGACCGACTGGTGATCAGCTCGTAATAGCGGGGAACGATGGAGACCCCGACCTTGCCGGAAAGTGCCTTCAGCATCTCGGTGGTCCGCTCCGGATGGGTGCGGGAGAAGCAGACGACCACCCGGGCCACGTCATAGCGACGGCACAGCTCGGGCAGGTCCTCGAGCTCGCCCAGGACGTCACCACGTCCAAGCGGGCTGTCGTCGACGAAACCGACGAAGTTGACGCTGGAGTGGGCCCGCAGGTGGCTGGCCACGGTCTGGGCCAACTTCCCGGTCCCGACCACGATGACCGGCACCGATCCCTCGGGCGCACGGCCCATGAGGCCGAACGAGACGACGCGTGCCAGGGGCACCGTGACGACGGCCACCAGGCACATCGACAGGATCTTGCCCACGGTGATGGCTTGGAATCCGTACACCTGATGGGCGGTGTAGCCGACGACGGCATACAGGAAGCCACTGATCAGCAGGGCGTGCAGAATATTGCGGAGGTCGCTGAAGACGCTCAGCGAGATCCGACGCGTGGCTCCTTTGTAGAGGCTGTAGATGGCGAACACCCCGATGAAGAGGGGAATCACCGCCAAGTTGAACACCATCACCGCGCCGACCCGATTGGCCGACGAATCCGGATTGCTCGACACAACGCTGATCACCAACGGCCCCAGCAGGGCTGCGGTGGCCAGTCCGACGATGTCGGCCAGTACAAGCCTCCGCAGGACGTGACGGCGCACCTTGGCCACGGCGCCGGCGTGGTCTCCCAGGTCGATGAACAGGCCGTCGTCTGCGGGGATGACGACGGCGTCGGGCCTGCTCTCGAAGAGCCCCTTTACCTCGTCTTCACGAATCGCCATGCCGACCGGCCTGCCCTTTCCTGCACCGGTGGTGAGTCCCACTCGGGTCGGTCCATCGGAGGCCGACATCGGGCCGCTTGCTCCGCTGTCCAGCACCCGCACTTCAATGGTAGATGGGGAACAAGTCCCTGCACAACAGGCAATTCCGTCCTTGGCGTGAACGTTTTGTCGACGGCGGTTGAAACAATGACTACGGGGTGACTGCGCCTGGAACCGAGGAATTGAGCGCCCGCACCCATCCACGGGGTGCTTCCGGGGCACCCGGCCACGGTCGGAGCACCGTCACCCGGCTCCCCCCCGGGGGAAGATGAAACCACGAGTCGTCAGCCACGTAGCCGGGGACGTCCACGTGGACGTACTGGGCGAATCGCCGCGAATTGACCTCGAGACGCCATGCCTCTCCTTCGCCTGGTTCGAGGTCGGCCTGAAGGCCAACATCGGGGTCGCCGTCCCGGGCCGGCCCGCCAGGGAGATAGGTGGCGCATGCCACCACACCTCCGGAGGCATCGACCAGGTCGGCAGTGACCAGGTCGTAGCTCCGTGGACCGAAGCAGTAGGCGTAGGTCAGGTCCCGGAACCCGTCAAACAGGGCGTCGGCGTGGACCTGGCACCCGCCTTGGGCCGGTACAACGACGGCACAGGTCCCTTCCTCCACCCGGTGTGCCGCCGTGTGCAGCCCCACGACCAGGGTTCCCTCGACGGGGGCGTCGGTGTCGTTGACCAGGTGGAGGGCCAGGCCGTTGACCCCTTCGTCTGTGGCCAGGACCGCCACCGGTGTCGACGCCCGGGCCAGTGCGTACCAGGCCGACTTCGGTCGGCCGAACGAGTCGACCAGCCCCCACCCTGGCCCGGCGCGCAGGTCGCACAGGGACATGGCGAGGAACCCGGCACAGGGCGACGATGCCCGTCGCCACTCCGCCAGCGCCGTCCCCATGATCTCGGTGACCACGGCGCGGCCCAGGTCCAGGGCCTTCTCGGGATCGCTACGCCACAGCACGGCCATATCGACGCCGAAAAGTGTCGCCGCGTAGTGATCGCGGACGTCTTCCAGGTCGAACCACGATCCGGCGTCCCGGTGGACGGCCCGCTTCCACTCCGACTCGTGCTTGGCGGTGAGGTCACCGCCGAACCCTTCGTCGACGCTGGCCCGCTCGGGGGGCCCGGCGAACGCCAGGCCCTCAGCAATGAACCGCGGGGCGGACCGGCGCAGGTTGCTCAGGGGGAAGAGGTAGACCCCGACGTCGAAGAAGTGGCAGACCCCCACGTCGATCTGGAACGGCAGGTCGCCACCGGTGGGCGATGTCGGGATATAGGGCAGGCCCGGGGCGAGCCGATCGACGAGGTCGGGCAGCACGGTGTGGATAATCGGAGTCGTCCAGCGCTCCCGGGGCAGCCCGAACATGGCCGGCTGCTCCTCGAGCTCCTGGCCGCCGCAGAACAGGGCCAGGCAGGGGTGGGCGGCGGCCCGGCCCAGAACGGCGGTCAACTCGGCCACCAGGATCTCGGTGAACACTTCGTCGGCGGGCGGGTCCACCAACCCGAGCATCGCCTCCTGCCAGACCAGGATGCCGGCCCGGTCGCATGCTTCGAAGAACCGCTCGTCCTCGTAGACGGTCCCCCCGGGCACCCGCAGCATGTTCATCCCGCCACGGCGGGCGAGGTCGATCAGGCACTCGATCTCGGCGTCGTCGACGTGGTAGCCGATCGGGTCGGGTGGAAGCCAGCACGCCCCCCGACAGAATACGGGGACGCCGTTCACCACGAAGGTGAACGCGCCGTCCTTGCGATCGACCTCCACGGTGCGGAAGCCCACGTCGACGGCGTCGAGGACGTGGCCGGACACCGTCACCTCGACCGGGTAGCGGCGCTGTGCGCCATGGGTGTGGGGCCACCACCGCTCGACGTCGTCCACCGCGATCTCACCCGACACGCGAACCGCGTCGCCGTGACGGGACACCTCGAGTGGAGCGGTGTGGCCGGCCACCGCCACCTCGGCGACCAGGGGACCGGGTCCACCTACCGCTGTCCCGGTGACCTCGATGTCCACCGCGACGGTTCCCGTCGTCGTCCCACCCGGGACGTCGCTGCAGGTGGCGAACACCCGGCGCGACCTCACCTCGAGGGGGCCGGCCGGCCGGATCCGGACCGGCCGCCACGGCCCGACCGGAGCGGGGACCACTGTCCACCCGGCCTGGCGCCCGAGGAGGGTGGTCCGGATCCACCGGAGGTTCTGACTGGTTACCCCCTTGGCCTTCCAGCGCGGCCGGGGGCGTCGCTGGTCGAGCACCGGTGTAAGCGCGGCGAAGCGGATACAGAGGTCGTTGTCGTCGGCGAGGGACACGGGGATCACATGGGACGCGAACATCGACGAGGATGCCACCAGGTGCTCACCGTTCAGCCACACGTCGGCCAGAGTGGCCAGCCCCTCGCACTCGAGGAACCAACCGTCGGGGGCGTCCGGTGCGTCGGGACGGAGGAAGTGGCATCGGAACCACCAGTCCTGGCCGTCGAGCCGCTCCTGGGAGACCTCGGAGGCACCAACCCCGCGGAGTGCGACGGCAACCGTCCCCGGCACCTCGGCGGCGATCCAGCCGCGGCTCAGGGTGTCGAGGTCGTCCGGACCTGTCCGGGACCCGGGCGGCGAGGAGACGCACGACCAGTCAGCACCGGCCAGCGCGTCGGCCGGTCGGATGCGGTCAGTCGCCATAGCACTCACCCAGAACGTCCATCGACCTGCCCCACGCGACGGTCATTGAGTCGAGCACACCCTCCAGATCCACAGTCCGGCCCGATGCCGCTCGGGCCAATGCGAACTGGAGCCCCTTGGCACCCTCGGCCACCTCTCGGAGGCCTGCGGCGGCGGATTCGGTGCCGGGTCGGTGGTGGGCATTCAGCCAGTCGACGAAGGTGGCGGCCAGCTCGGTGCTGGCTCCGCACTGGCGACACAATCCGAAAGCATAGAGGTGGAAGGCCTCGATCCCCTGTTCGGCGAGCCACGGCAAGTCGGCTTCGATTCGAGCGGCCATCCGGGTCACCGGGTTGTCCGATGGGCGCCGGGCCAGGTGTACCCGGGTCAGATCCACCACCGCGGCAACCAGGTCGGGGTCGTGTCGCAGCCGGTCGATGCGGACGGTCTCCACGTAGGGCGCCAGAACCGCCGGGTCGACGGGACCGGCGAGATGGAAGACCCCGTCGAAGTCGTCGTCCGCCATCGTGAACAGGCCGGCATTGTGGAAGTAGTCGAGGCGACGGGCGCCCCGGTCGATCCGGGTCGGCACGATGGTCGTCTTCACGTGCTCGACACGGTAGGAGATGCCCCGGGTATCGGGGAGGAACCAGGCATCCACCTCGACGGTGCACAGACGGCCGAGGCCGAGTTGCTCCTCCACGTGGTCCACCACCGGGCGCCACACGTTCAATTCGGCGACCTCGATCCCGAACAATGTGCGGAGATCCTCCGGCGGGTACTTGAAGAACGTCCACTGGTCACCCTCGAAGTCGCAGCTGAGGGTGAAGGCGGCGGCGGCCACCGGGTCGAGCTCTAGGGCGTGCAGGACTTCGATCCACACGTCCACATAGCAGTTGGTCTCGGTCCACGTCCGCTCGGAAGCGTGGAGCGGATGGGGCACGAACCGCTCGACGTCGAGCTGCGGGAGCCCGCCACCGATGCCACCTCCAGCGACGGGGGCGCCTAGGGCCACAGCACGGACCGGACGCCCGCGGGCCAGGTACCGGGATCGGTTCCGTACCGGTCGAGCAGGGTGAGTGCGATGCGGTCCAACCCGAATCCGAAGCAGGCCGTGTGGGCCAGCTCGCCGTCGGCCGTGGTGATGTCGAACGGACGCGAGAAGTGGTCGAGGTGGCAGTTGGACGACGAGATGGCCGTGGGTCGTCGATCGGCGAACACCGGTGTCACCAGCTCGAATTTGAGCTCTTCGGACCGCTGGTTTGCCGCCAGCATCCGGCCGGGTCGGCCGAAGAATGGGTCGTTGGCCACCACCGACTCGACCTCCAGCCCGAGGCCGGTGAGCACGTCGAAGCCCCGGTTGGTCCACTCGTCGCGGTGGGCGCGGGCGCCGGCGGGGGTTCCCAGGTAGACGAACTCGTGCATCCGGAACGACTGCATCCGGAACGGGTCAGTGCTCGGCTCGTGGCGAAAGCAGTAGCCGACGATCTCAAATGTCCTGCCGCCCTCGGGCAGGATGCCCGACTGGGTCGGGTAGAGCGCATGGCAGGCCGCCGGACACAGGACGATATCGGTCGCCTCCAGCAACGGCCCGCGATCCTCGTGGGCCTCGGTCCGGCGAAGGAGCTCGGCGTGGTCCTTCTCGTTCCCCCGGAACGAGTGGACCGACCCCATCTGATCGGGGAACGACTCGAGGTAGCCGTTCCTCTCGAACGTGGCCCAGGGCATCACTGGCGGGAACCGGAGGTTGGTGGCCCCGATGTCGGCACCGGCGGCGGCGGCCAGGGTGTCGACGGCCTCGATGATCGACTCGTACGTGGCCGACCGCCCATAGATGCCGTCGACCTCGGTCACCAGGAGTATCCCGTCGTCCAGAAGTGCCCGCCGGAATGCGGACCACGGTTCGTCGGTGGTGACGGCATCGGCCGCACTGGCTGCCTCACGTCCGAACACGATCATCACTCCCCCCGCAGGACGAGGAGCATCTGCGCGTTGTTGGCCATGATCCGGTCGTTGTTCACCATGAGGGCGGCACCTATGGCATCGCGCAGGTGCCGGCCCAGGGAGTAGGGCGTGTCCAGCCGGTACGACGCCAGGCCGCAGATGAGCATGCACTCGCGGACGATGTCGACGACCAGCGTGGAGGCCGACACCTTGAGGGCATTCATCCCGACCCCGAACCCGATCGAGGACAGCCGGTCGGTGTCCGTATCGGCCGCCTCGTAGCGGGCCAGCGACGACTGCACCATGTCGACGAATTGCTGGTGGACGACGGTCACCTCGGCCAGGCGGAGCGCGGCCTGCGGCGTGGTGCCGGGCTTGCGCCGGGCCTCGCCCTGGACGTACCTGCGGGCCAGCTCGACGGCGTCCGAGGCGATGCCCAGCCACACCGACGACCACAGGAGATGGGCCGTCGGCAGCATGGTCCCCGTAGAGATGTCGGCGTAGGGCTCGTCGAGCACCGACCGGACGTCCCCGGTGGCCCGCAGCATGAATCCGGTGCTGCAGGTGCCCCTGAAGCCCAGGGCATTCCATTCGCCCACCTGTTCGAGCTCGAGACCGGGCGGACGGCACAGCACGAGCACCTGGTCGCTCTCGGGGCTGTCAGCCGTACGACGGGCCGTGACCAGCACGCCGTCGGCGTCGTCGGCATACGAGATCACCGGTGCCTGCTTCTCCACCCGGAAGTGGCCATCGGTTACCTCGAGGGCGCAGATGCTGGACCGGACATCGCCACCCGTGCCTACCTCGGTGGTGGCCGAAGCCAGCAGGTACTGGTGGCCGGCCAACTCTTCCAGGTACGAGCGGAGGAACTCGTTACGGCCGTGGCGGATGAGGCAGGCCACTTGAATGTGGTGCATGGCTACGACCATGGCGCTGGAGGCACAGCGCCTGCCGAGGGCCACCAGGCCCTGCGACACCTCGGCGAGGGTGGCTCCCCCCCCTCCGAGCTCCAGGGGCACCAGAGCGGCCAGCAGCCCCTCGGACTTCAGGGCTGCCACCGTCTCGGAGGGGAAACGCCCTCGCTCGTCCACGTCGGCGGCGGCCGGAGCGGCCACCGTGTCGGCGATAGCGGCCATGCGGGCCAAAACGGCTCCAGCCTTGGTCATGACGACGTCGTCGTGGACCGTCATCGCCCGATCATCCTGCCGTCATCTCGAGCACTCCGGTCCGGATGGCCGCTATCGACTCGAACGTCGACTTCTTCAGCATCCTTTCAGAGAACTCGAAATCGAAGGCGTCCTCGAGTGCGAGCATGACGTTGACGCTGGCATGGGAAGTCATACCCGAACCGAACAGGTCAGTGTCGTCGCCGAGTGACTCGATCGGCACCGCCAGGCGTCCGTGCTCGGACAGCACCCGGCGGATCGTCTCGTCTACCGTCATCCGTCTCCCCGTTCTCTGCTCGTGCACCGGCCGACGACGACGGCGCCGGCCACCGCCGCCTCGTGGGTCAGACTGACTGACAGCTCATCGATTCCTGCTTCCGCTGCCATTGCCGCGGCCCTACCGGACAGGCGGATCTCGCACCATCCTCCTTTCATCCGGTGTAGTTCGATACTACGCCAGTCGAGTTGCACATCGACAGGCCTGAGTACCTTCATCACGGCCTCCTTGGCGGCGAATCTGGCCGCCAAGGACTCGACGACGAGCCCACCGGATCCGTCGGTCGCGCCCGGCCGGCCCCGGCACGAGTCGATCTCATGGGGCGTGTACACCCGCGTCACGTAGCGGTCGCCGAAGTGCCGCACCGACGCGGCGACCTCGTCGATCGACACCAGGTCCATGCCCACCCGCAACGTCCCGGGCGGGGTCACGACGCCACCCGATCGGAGCGTCCGTCCCACACGGCGCCATAGACAGCGCGGTACTCCTCGGCGATCCGCGGCCACGCGAACGCCTCGACCCTGGCCCGACCGGCCGCGGCGATCCTGCGTCGGAGGTCGTCGTCGGACAGGATCCGACCGAGTACCTCGGCCACCGCGGCAGTGTCGAACGGGTCGACGAGCAAGGCGTCCTCGCCGTTGTGGACGAACTCGGGCGGGCCCCCCCGGTCGGTTGCCACCACCGCGGTTCCAGCCCGCCACCCCTCGAGGACGACGATCCCGAACGGCTCGAGCCGGCTCGGCATGACAAATACGCGGGCGCCGGCCATGGCCGCCGCCACCTGCTCACGCGACAGGCGGCCGACGAAGTGCACCCGGTCGGCGATGCCGGACTCTTCGGCCTGGGCCTCGAGGCGCTCCAGGGCGCTCCCGGTGCCGCCGATAACCAGATCGGCGGTGCGCCGGGATGGGTCCATGGCCGAATACCCGGCGAGGAGGAGGTCGAAGCCCTTCTTGTCGACCACTCGGCCGAGGGCCAGCACATACGGCACGTCGTCCAGCGCTGCCGGCAGGACGGTCGCCGGGTCGTCCTCCGCCGACGGCTCGAGCGAAACACCGTTGAAGATCACGGAGCCATTGCCCGTGGCGAGCCCGAAGCGGGTGACGGCGTCGTCAAGGGTGAAGGCGGAGCAGGCGGTGACGGCGGCGGCCGAGCGGATGCCGGCCCGCAAGGATGCCCGTAGGACCTGGGAGCTGTTGAAGATATCGGCGTCGTCCATCAGCGTCTCCCCCTGGAGCGTGATCACGAGCGGTACCCGGCACAGACGGGACAGCGCGGTGGCGTAGGTGCCATTCGGACCGAAGCACTGGACGTGGAGCACCTCGGGCCGGAACGTGTCCACCGCCCGGCGCATGGCGCGCATCGTGCGCCACCCGGTGGTGGCGGCGTGGGACACGGCCGAGACCCGGGAGGCCGGTAGCGGCATGGGGAACCGGCGGACGACGAGTCCGTCGCGCACCTCGACCGTCTCGGGGTGGTGGTCGTCCGGCAGTCCGGTCCACACCTCCACATCGTCGCCAGCGGCCCGCAAGGCCAGCGCCAGGTGGCGGGTAAGTTCCTCCACCCCCCCGACCGACGGTGGGTAGGCGCTGGGCACCAGGGCGACCCGGGTCACGACCGGTCCCCCGTCACTCGCCGGCACGCGGCACATGGAGTGGCGGCGGCGCTTCGGGTGGGAGACCCTCGGGGCTGGAGGACGATCGTCAAGAGTCCGATCCTACGGAACTCTCGGGTCGAGCCAAGGCAGTACCGCATCCAGGGTGGCACCGGTGGGCGGCGGGGCGAGCGTGCTCCAGGCCCCCACGCCTGGCGACCAGTAGTCGGAGAAGGCCGCCGCGAACCAGCCCGAAAGGTAGCCCTGCTCGGCGCAGTCGCATTCGGGGGCCCAGCTCGCCGGGTGGATGCCGAGGATGCTCTCGATCTGGTCGTGCCCTTCCTGGGGCTCGACGTAAGCAGCGTCCACCTCGTGGCCGATCTCGAAGGCTGTGATGCCGGCCACCCTGTCGACGGTCTCGCCGGGGTAGACGTAGATCGTGGACACGCCCCCCGGCTGGCCCCAGGTGAAGTTGGTGTTGCCGTAGAACCCGGGCGACGGAGCCTCACTGATCGGGAGGAACTGGATCGAATAGCCGGGCAGTTGCTGCCACGGGTAGCGCACAAGTGCCAGGGCGGCGGCGCCCATGGACTGGGGCGACGAAGGGTCGATGACGGGAGCGGCGGGGACCGGGGGCGGTGCGACTGTCGGCACGGTGGTCGTCGCCACGGTGGTCGTCGCCACGGTGGTCGGCACGCTGGTCGGCACGGTGGCGCTCCGCGGGAGGGCGCCAAGCGGATTCGCGGGCAGAGCGGCCACCGTGACGTCGGGATGGGGGGCGGGGCTGGGCCGGGTGGTGACCAGCAGGACTGCACCGGTGATCACCGCAACCACTGCCAGCACGACGAGGACGTCCAGCCGGAACAGGGTACGGCGGGGTAGGTAGGTGACCCGTGAGAGCGACCTCCGCCAACCGGTACGCCTCCGGTCGAGGCCGACATACCCATCGGACAGGACCAGCCGGGGATCGTCGAGATCGACGAGGGCCTCGAGGTCGGCGACCTTGGGTGCGGAGGTGGCACGTTCGGGCATCGGGGTTCCCGGGTGCGTGACGCGGTCGTCAGCCGGCTCCTGGAGGTCGCGCCAGATCTGGAACGGGTCGTCGGGGTCGAGGAGCGCGATCCCATCCGTGCTCACCGTCCTCCGTGGATCCGTGCCTGGGGCCATGTCAGGTGATCGGCGCGATGAGCAGTCAACTGAAGACCGGTACCCCGGGGTGCGGGCGCGATCAGACGGTGGCGAAGGGTGTCAGATGCCACGCCGGCCCCTCAGGATCCAGGCGGTGTGGGCGGAGTTGGCGAGGTGGTGGGGGTGGAGGTGGTGGAGGTGGTGGAGGTGGTGGAGGTGCCGCTACCGGTGCCGTTGCTGGTTCCGTTGACGGAGCCACTGCCACCACCGGAATGCTGTCCCCCGCCGGCCCCCTTGGCCGCCTGAGCAGCGGCCCGGGCCGCCTGAGCCTGGGCCCGTCGCTGAGCGGCTGTTGCCTGGGCCTCGGCGCGGGCCTGGGCCGCCTGCTGCTGGGCCGTGGCGCGGGCCTGGGCAGCCGCAGAATCCTGGGCCGACTGCTGGCTGGCACCGGCCACGACCCCTACCGGCCCGGCCGCCGCGGCACCGACGCCGGCGCCGGCGCCACTGACAGGCGCGCCGGTGGCGAGGTCGCCCTGATGACGGGCCAGGGCCCGTTGATAGGCAGCATCCGCCCTGGCCACTTGCTGGGCCGAAGCGGTGAACACGTGTGATCCGTGGCGTCCCACCTTGCCGGCCTCGTTCGGTGACGTCGCCGTGCCCGGGGTGGGTGCGACGCTCACGGCAGGCGGCACCGACCGTGATGCGATCAGCGTGAGCGGCACAGCTACGACCAGGGTCATGCACACGATCTGACCAATCCGCCTGAGCAACCGGGCCAACGGGGTGCGGCGGGTGGGGTCGACATAACCGGGGGCGCCGCGGTCGGAACGCCGACGGTCCGGGCCCACGTACCCGTGGGAGATGACCAATGTCGGGTCGTGGAGATCAGCGAGCCACTCGGGGGCAAGCACGACCTCGATGTCGGCGGGGTGGACCACGATGGAGCGTCCCGGCGCGTCCGAGGTGGTCCCAGAGAGGAGGTCGGCAGTGGTCAGAGGGTCGACGGTGTGACCCACCTCACGGTGGTCCTCCGGTCCTCGGGCGAGCAGTTCTTGCGCCCCGGACAGCTGATCTCGCCCCGGTCCAGTCATCGCCGAACCCATCGGCACGTTCGGGCACCGTCTGTAGCCGGCGGCCACACCCCGCACGGCTCACACCCAGGGCAGGGCGGGGTCGGACCGACCGAGCAATTGCCGGGCGAATTGGTCAGGCGGGGCTTGTGGTCACACGGGGAGACCGAGCGACCGGTAGACGTCGGCGGTGCCACGTGCCGTGCGTTCCCACGAGAGCGTCCGCACCGCCTCGGCGCCTCGTTCGACCAGGTCGGCCCGCCTTGCATCGTCGCTGAGTAGGTCGGCCAAGGTGTCGGTGAGACCCTCGACATCGCCCGGTGTGAAGATGGTCACACCCTCTCCCACCACCTCGGCCACGACCGGTACCGGCGTCGAGACGACCGCCGCGCCGCAGGCCATGGCCTCCACGGGAGGTAGCCCGAACCCTTCGTAGCGGGAGGCATAGCCGACGAGGGTGGCCGCACCGTACAGAGCGGGGAGGTCCTCCACCGGAACGTGGCCGACCTCGATGACCGACCCCGGCGCTGACGCCGCCCACAGTCCGTGGCCGGTCACGACGAGTGGGACGTCGACCCGGGCGCACGCCTCGGCCAGCGTGGCGAGGTCCTTCCTCGGCTCGATGTTGCCAACGTGCAGGACGAATCGTTCGGGCAGCGAATAGTGGGTCCGGACCCGGGACACCTCGTCGGACGGCGCGGGGACCATGTCGGGGCTCGGGGCCTCGTGCACCACCACCGCATCCCTGCCGGTCAGCACGCGTACCCGCTCGGCCGTGAAGGCCGACACGGCGACCACGGCGTCCGCCCGCCGGAGGGACGACCTCACCAGGAACCGCTCGCCGGCGACCCGGTGACGCGGGAACGCCCAGGGCACGTCGAAGACGGCCATGTCGTGGACGGTGGCCACCCGAAGCCCGGTCCGTCGAAGGGGCAGATCGACGTCGAGTCCGTGAACCAGGTCGCACGGGCCGAAGCCCCGGGCGCCCTCGACGGCCCGGCGGGCCCCGTGCGACTCAGGGCGCTCCAGGGCGGTGACGCCCATTGGCAGCTCGACCAGACCCGACGGTCGCACCGCGGCCACCAGATCGGCGTCGACCACGGTCACCAGAGCAGCCAGGAGCTCACGGATGTAGGTGCTCACGCCCCCACCACGCGGGTCGAGGGGCAACGCGTTGACCACGATGCGCGGGCGCGGGGTCACCGCCCGCCCGCCGGGTGGCCGGTCACTGTCGCGCGACCGACCGCCGCGGAGCGCGGTGACCGGGCTGGCGCTGGGCCGCGGCCCCGACCAGTAGGTCGGGGACCCGTTCTGCACCCGGGTCGGCGTCGGCCATCCCGAGGGAGATGCCGGCGATGACGAACGGCGTAATGGACAACGCCCCGATCCAGAAGGTGTCGAACAGCCCGTCGACGTAGTGGGACAGCAGGACCACGAGCCCGAGGGTGCCGTAGATCCGGGGCAGGCCGGTCATGGCCCGCATGGTGACGACGACCAGGAAGAAGAACGCGAGCGAGCCGATGATCCCCGTGGACGCCAGATTGTCGACCAGCGAATTCGGCGGGGCGGTGACCGTCAGGTACTGGGGCAGGTTGTAGAACCGCATGCCGAGACCGAAGACCGGGCTGGTGTGCCAGACATGGATGGCCGCCCCGATCTGGCCGAAGCGGATGGCCACCGAGTTGAATTTCGGGTTGTTCTGGAAGGCCAGGGCGAAGCTGTAGTACACGATGGCGATGATGGGCACGGCGATGAAGATGACCATCTTCCACCGTCCCCGCACGTCCGAGTTGAGCAGCAGTGCCGTACCGAGGGCCACCACCACCAGGATCGCCGACTGCCGCGACTGGCTGGCCAGGAGGCCGAGGAAGCAGAGGACCTCGATCACCCGGGCCTCGACCTTGGGGATGCGGGCCCAGGGTGGGTTCAACTGGGCGATGACGATGGCCACCCACATGACGGCCCCGATGGCGTTCTTCTGGTACACGCCCCATTGAGCGGGCTGGAAGTGGAGGGAGACGGCGTGCTCGATGGCCAGAAGGGCAAGGAGACCGGCGCCCCACAGGAAGAGGCGGAACGCCTGGCGGGCCCGACCGTGGTAGGCGATGACCCAGCCCACCAGGGTGCTGCCGGCCAAGTACGAGAACCGGTGGAACCACTCGATGATGTCGCCCCGGAACGGGTGGGCTACGACCACCAGCACGAGGACCGCTTCGTACCAGACGATTCCCCGGAGGAACCGGCGCAGGTGTCGGGCCTTCGACCAGTCGATGTGGAACAGGCAGACGACCGCGCCCACGAAGACCAGCAGATCAGCCACACTGAGGTTGGTGCTCGAGCCTCCGACCCGCTGGATCAGGATGCCCGCGGGCAACACGATGACCGCCACGAGGATGGGATCAGCGACGAAGATGCCGAATGCGAGCACGACGCCGGCAACGGCCAGGCCGGCGAAGGTATTCAGCGCAACGGCCACGCCCGCTGCCGCGGCCAGCGCGGCCACCACCAGCCAACCCACGGCCGGGCCGGCCAGGTGGTCGAACCGGTGCCGCCCGTCGAATCGGCGGGTGCGTTCGGGAGCGGCGATCGGGCTCATCGTGGCGTCGGTGGGTCGGTCATGGGGCCTCGAAGCGCCTCGGGTGCAGCACGGGCACGTCCGATGAATCGTAGCGGTCACACCGCGCGTTCCCGCGTCTCCACGGTGCTTTTCCACAGACAGGTGCTGTGCGGCCCAAGTGCATCTCAAGGTCTCCCGTGCATCTGACGACGCTAGAAGTGACCCGGGGAGCGTCTCCGGAATGCCAGCCGTCCCACCCGACGGACCGGCCCGAGGGCGAGGACGACCACGCGTGCGTACGGCAGTTGACCAGGGCGGCGGGAGGACGACGATGACCGCCGCGCCGGCCACGGGATCGTCCCTCGTCGTGTGCTCGCTCGAGGAGTGGGGCACGGTCCGCCGCCGCATCAGGATCCTGGTCGACGAGCTCGTCGACCGTGACCCGTCGCTGGAGGTCCTGTACGTCTCACCGGCCGTCGACATCCCCTTCGAGCTGCGCCACGGGCGACCGGACAGCCTCCGCATACCTCGACTGGAGCAGGTGCATCCCCAGGTCCATGTGCTGCGCCCCCGCAAGTGGTTTCCCCGGGCCTTCGGACCGTTCGCCGACCGCTCGCTCGCCCACCAGGTGGCCGGCGCTGTCCACGACCTCGGGCTCGCCGATCCGCTGGTGTGGGTCAATGACGCGTCATACGCCCGCTTCGCGATCTCGACCGGCTGGCCCACGATCTACGACGTCACCGATGACTGGCTGCTGGCGCCGCTGTCAGCGCACCGGGCGGCCCGGCTGCGGTCCGACGACGCCCTCCTCCTCGAATGCAGCGGGGCCGTCGTGGTGTGCTCCCCCGACCTCGCCCGCACCCGGGGGGCGCGCCGCGCCGTCGACCTGATCCCGAACGGAGTGGACGTCGAACTGTTCCGCACCCCTCAGGCCCGCCCGGCCGAGCTACCGCCGTCGCCGGTTGCCGTCTACGTCGGCACCCTCCATGAGGAGCGGGTCGACGTCCCGTTGCTGGTGGCCCTCGCCGATGCCCGTCCGGACCTGGCCATTGCCATCGTCGGACCCGACAGCCTCGGACCGGCGTCCCACGACCGCCTGGCTGCGGAGCCGAACGTCCACCTGCTCGGGCCGGTCCCCTACGAACGGGTGCCGGCCTTCCTCCAGCATGCCGACGTCGTGGTCATCCCCCACCTGGTCAACCCATTCACCGAGAGCCTGGACCCGATCAAGGCCTACGAGTGCCTGGCCGCCGGCCGTCCCACCATTGCCACCCCGGTCGCCGGCTTCCGTGACCTCGGCGGGCCGGTCGTGATCATCGGGCGCGACGATTTCGTGGCTGAGACCTCAGCCCTCCTCGATGCCTCGGCGGCACCCGACACCTCCCTCACCACTCCGGACGTGCCAACCTGGGGCCAGCGGGCCGACGCCATGGACGACGTCATGCGACGCGTCCGGGCCGCGCCGGAGGCGTCATGATGACCGTCCAGACCGCCTGTGGGACCGTCGCTCCCCCCGGGTGCGCTCCCTCGTATCCTGGGTCCTGGCCCCAACCGCCGAAAGAGAGTGTGCGGTGACCTTCCAGCAAATGCTCAAAACGCTGTGGACGAGGAAGCTGACGATCGTCGTCAGCGTTGTCGTCTGCGTCGGCGCGGCACTCGCCTACTCGAAGGTCGCCACCCCCAGCTACCAGTCGAGCGCCCTGATCCAGGTGAACGCCCCGAGCCAGACCGGCTCGACATCGTCGTCGACGTTCACACTGCCCGATCCCGTCCAGGAGCTGGGCAGCACCGCGGTCCTCCACGCGGCGGCCGGTAATCTCCACGATCCCAACCCGTCGAGCATCGCCGGCCTGGTGACCGGCTCGGTCGATCCGACGACCGGGGCACTGACGATCACCGGGACGGGCTCGACAGCCGCCGGTGCGGAGGCGGTCACCCAGGCCTACGCCCAGGCTTTCGTCGACCAGATCCAGGTGCTGGCCGACGCCCAGAACGCCAAGTACACCCTGGCCATCAACGGGGTCAGTGCCAGAATCGCCGCCTTGCAGGCCCAGGAGGTGTCGAGCGCTCTGCCCAATGCGACCACGGCCAACGCTCTGCTCAACGCCCAGATCAGCGCGCTGTCGGGGACATTGAGCACGCTGTTGACCAGCCAGCAAACCCTGCTGACCGACGGGCCCTACGCCAAGATCCAGGTGGCGGCCACCCCGGGCGTGTCGACCGGCATCTCCAAGTCGAAGCTCGGGGCCATCGGCCTGCTGGCCGGACTTCTGGTCGGGTGCGGCATCGCCCTCGTCCGGGACCAGTTCGACGACAGCCTCCGCATCAGCCCGGACATCGAGTCGGTCATCGACAGCCCGCTGCTGGGCGAACTCCCCCAAGACCCCGATGTGAAGAAGGGCACGGTCACCATCGCCCTCGTCCAGGCCCCCCAGTCCCCGCTGGCCGAGGCCGTCCGCGACCTGCGGACCAGCCTGAGAGTCCTCCTGGTCGGACAACAGAGCCCGATCCTGGTCGTGACCAGTCCCGAGCCAGGCGACGGCAAGACGTTTGTGACCGCCAACCTGGCCGCCGCGTGGGCACTGACGGGCAGCCGGGTGATCGTGGTCTCGGCGGACTTCCGGCGGCCGCGACTCGAGGAGGCATTCGGTCTTGACGTGGCTGACCGACCGGGCCTCTCCGATCTGATCAAGGCCAATTGGAAGCAGGCCGAGCCGTTCGACGGTCTGCCCGACGGCGTCGACCCACGGGAGACCGGAAATCTGGAGGTCGCGGTCAATCGCCGGGACACGGTCGAGTCCCGCCAGGCCCGTCGGAGGTCGCGGTCGGCCTTCGACGAGACCAGGGTGAGTGCCCACCTCCTCGAGACGGGCATCGACGGGCTCCAGCTGCTGCCGGTCGGCGTCCACCTCGACAACTCGAGCGAGCTCTTCGACAGCCCGGGCATGCAGCCCGTCCTCGACCAACTCCACCTGCTGGCCGACATCATCCTGCTCGACACTCCGCCGGTCCTGTCCGCCCCGGACACCGCCATCCTCGGCGGCCTGACTCACGGTGCCATCGTCGTGGCCACCGAGAGCAGGACCGACCGGGGGGACCTCGAACGGACCGACCACCGCCTCACAGCCACTGGCTGCCAGGTGATCGGACTCGTGTTGAACCACGTCCGACGCACCACATCGGACAATTACCTGGCCTACACGTACAAGCGATGAACCGAAGGTGACCGCGGTGCCGATGGAGGGTCAGTCGTCCGGTCACTCCGAGATCGGCAGCTAGGGCCCCGAGCAAGGGACCCACGGTTCCCGCGCAGTAGACGTCAGCATCCGGACGGTTGTCAGGGACGACGACCACAAGGAGGACGCCGACCCCCTTGTGGAGGATCAGCTGGACCATGGAGCCCCCGCGGGCGATCGGCGGGCGGCTGGCGGTCCGCCAGTTGGAAGCGGGCAACGTCGACACCTGGCGGAAATAGGCGTTCTCGCCGACGCCAGGCGGTGACCACCGCGCCCTGCGAAGTGCGCCGGACCCGCAATGTTAGGGGCCGCTTCGGCACCCGGGCCCGTGCCTGTGGTGGGCAGGCGGGGCCAGTACCAGGGACCTACCCGATGAGGGCTGCTCGTCCTGTTCCCCTCCGATATCTCACGAAGCGTGAATATTTAGCCGCTATACGTGATATCGACGCTCAAGTTACCCACTCGTCAGCCGATCAGAAGGTATGGACCGGGCAGGGCCACAGTGGGCTTGAATCGCGCATTACGAGGAGGAATCCTCTTTGTGGTTGCACTGGTCACCGCGCTCACCGTCGGAGTTTCGCTCGGGGGCCCCGCCCACGCCGTGGGTCCGTCGCCGCAGATCCCGGGGAGCCCAGCCGCCCCTACTGCGTCAGAGATGAGTCCGGTGTGCACCACCACTACACCTTCCACCGTTCTCGGGCCCTCGACCAGCGTCCCGGCCAATCCAGTGTCCAAGCTGTTCACTCCGTCCGGAGGGGTCGACGGCTTCACGGCGACATCCACGAATCTGTACGTCTACACCGGCACCCAGCTCGTCACGTACACACTCTCCGGAGCCCAGGTCGGCACCTTCGCTCTACCGAGCACCTTCGGAGGAGCCGATGAGGTGTCGCAGCCGGTAATCGACCCGTCCGGCAACATCTACCTGGCCTCCTACTTCGGCACCGCGGTGAACAAGTACTCGCCGACCGGGTCGCTCCTCTGGTCGGTCGACCCCCAGCAGGGCAACCCGACGGCGCTGTACTCGGTGGGCACCGGTCCCAGCTGGAAGCTCGTGGTCAGCATCACTCAGGACAGTGCGTCGAGCCTGGTGCTCGACCCCACCACCGGTGCGGCCACCGGCACCTTTCCACTCGTCTCGGGGATCGGTGAGTACGTCACCCAGGAGTCCGGCGGCAACCTGTTGTTCTCGGCCAACGGCTACGTCGAGACGGTCAGCCCCACCGGCCAGGTCCTTTCCACGTTCGGCTCCTCCAACATCGAGGGGAACGGCCAGCACACCGGATCGGGCAGCCAGTTCTACTACCCGGCCCAGGCCGTCCAGGGCCCGAACGGGACCATCTACACCGCCAACCCGCTGTACACGATAGAGGCGACCTCGCCCATCGGACTCCTGCAGGGCTCTACCTCCCTCGCCGGTGACCTGGACTTCGGCGGATGGGGCTTCGCCCTCGTTGGCTCGACCTTCTACTTCCAGAGCGGCCCCCCATTCAACGGCTCAGCCGACTCCATCTCCACCTTCTCGCTCGCCACCGTGCAGTCCTACCTCACCACGCCCCAGGCACCGTCGAACACCCTCGGCTGGGGAGCCGGACTCGCCACCCCGGCCCAGGGCAACTACTTCCGTTCGGGGACGACCCCCGTGGTCGACGCCACCTTCGATCCGTGGTGGACCACCGTGGCCACCAACCTGCAGCTCTCGTACTCGATCGAGAATTTGGCCTCGCTCACCACCGAGACGGTCCCCACGCCGACGGTACTGGCCCTCCCCACCTCGGCAGCCTCGCTGGCCAACATCCCGCTCACCGTACCGGTGGCCGACACCACTCCCGGGCCCTACGAGGTCCAGGCCACCTTGGTGAACAACTCGTCCTCGCCCCCCACCACCCTCGGCACCACCTGCATGCCATACACAGTTGGCGCTCCCGGTGACGGTCTGAACCTGTCGACCCTGCCGTCCGGATCGGGCTCCGGTGGGCCCGCTGATCCGCGGGGCGTGGCCCTCAACGCCCAACTCGGACTGGACAGCCTCCGCTCGAGCCAGGTCGTCGACTGGAGTTCGCTGCTGCCGAACTGCAACGCCTCCGCCCCGACCGCCACCACCTGCGGTTCTGCGGCGATGACCTTCGCCGCCGCTTCGACCAACCCCTATCAAGCGGCCTACCTGGCCGTGCAGGACCACGTGAACTACTGGATGCAGATCAGCGGCGGCGACGCCGTGTCGATGGCCCTGGTCCAGAGCGGCCTCTGGCAGGGCGACATCGCCGCACTGGTCACCCATTACGCCGCCGTGCCGGCGGGATGCGGCAACTGTGCACCAGTCACCATGTGGGAACCATGGAATGAGTCCAACAACACCGGATGGAGCAGCGGTGGCACCTACGCAACCTCGGTCCTCAAGCCCTTCTACACCGCGGTCAAGTCCGTGGAGCCCGGGTCCTCGTCGACGGTCATCGGCGGCTCGACCCTCGAGCCGTCCATCGGGTGGTGGCAGCAGCTGATCGCCGCGGGTGGTCTTACGTGGATGGACGTGGCAAGCGTCCATCCCTACACCGGCTCCAACGACTCCTACGAGGAAGACGGCATGCCGGCCCAAGTCAGACAGCTTCAGGCAATGCTGGGCGGCAAGCCCCTGTGGTTCACCGAGATCGGCTGGTGGAGCGACGGTGACTACAACTACCTCGGTCAGGCCAACGACGTGGCCCGGTCGATGATCTGGCAGAAGGTCCTCGGGGTGGCGGCCCAGAACTACTTCTACGACGAAGGCAACTGGGGTAACGACGGCATCAGCTTCTCGCTGATCCAGGCGTCCAACACCGTCGACTACGTGAAGCCCTCGGCGCTCGCCACCATGACGACGTCCGGCGTACTGGCCGGCCGCCACTATCGGTCGATGTCCTCCACCGGGATCCCCCAGGGCTACCGGGCCGACTTCGGAGCCACGGCCGGCGGCACAACCAAATTGACGGCCGTCTGGACCGACGGCATCGCCGAGCAGGCCTCGGTCACGCTGACGTCACCCACCGGGTCAACCGACCCGGTGACGGTCACCTCCGAGTACGGCTCGACCACCACCGCCCAGGCCACGTCGGGGACCGCGTACGGCCTACCCCTGTCGGACCAGGTCAGCTTCCTCACCTACCCGGCCGGTGACACCTTGACGGTCGGCCCGACCGAGGCTTTCGGTACCGACCTGGCGTCGGCCGCCGCCGGGGCCACGGCCACCGCCACGAGTGGGAACGCCAGTGCCGCCATCGCCGGCCTGACAGTCGGCTACGGACAAGGCTGGACATCATCCACCGGCGACACGACCCCGTCGCTGACCGTCAAGCTGGCCGCCCCGTCCACACTCGATCGGGTCATCGTCGACACCCAGTCGGTCGGTTCGACGGCGACCAGTGTGCGCAACTACACGCTGTTGGCCAACGAACCCGGCATCGGATGGGTCACGGTGGCTACCGAGACCGGCCAGTACCGCGATCACGAAGCGCTCTTCGACTTCTCCCCCCTGGTCGCCTCGCAGCTCAAGATCTCGGTGTCCGAGGTGAACTTCGGCGGCTACTTCGGCGGGGGCGTCCCACCGTGGTGGGTTCCGTCGACCCCCGCTCCCGCCTTCATGCACGCCATCCAGGCCTATGCCGGTTCCGGGGGTCCGTCGGTGGTCGGCGGCACCGCGCTGCCGGCCCTCCTCGGCGGCAGTTCAGGCGGCGGCACGACCACCACCACGACGACCACCGTTCCGCCAACCACCACGACCACGACGGTGCCGCCGACCACGACGACCACCGTTCCGCCGACGACTACCACGACGACGGTGTCGCCGACCACGACGACCACCGATCCGACGACGACCACCACGACGACCACGGTGCCGCCGACTACGACCACGACGACGACCGACCCACCGAACACCACGGCCACGACCGTCCCGCCCACGACTACCCGCTCGCCCACCAACGGCAACGGACAGACGTCCCGCAGCAAGTTCAAGGGCTACTGGTTGACCACTGCCAGCGGGGGCATCTTCTCTTTCGGGACAGCGCCGGCCCTCGGATCCTCAGTTGGGTTGAATCTCAACAAGCCGATCGTCGATATGACCTCGACCCCTGACAAGAAGGGCTACTGGATGGTGTCGTCGGACGGCGGCATCTTCACCTTCGGTGACGCCGGGTTCTATGGCTCGACCGGTGGCATGTCGCTGAACAAGTCGATCGTGGGTATGGCCTCCACCTCTGACGGACTCGGCTACTGGCTGGTGGCGTCGGACGGCGGAATCTTCGCCTTCGGTGACGCTGCCTTCTACGGCTCGACCGGTGCCCTAGGCCTCAATAGGCCCATCGTCCACATGACGGCAACGCCCAACGGGGGCGGATACTGGCTCACCG
>DATBZS010000016.1:0-34305 GCA_036513075.1 Acidimicrobiales bacterium | reverse complement strand
CGACTCGGGACCACTCTCACCAAGACGCGTGACTTCGTAAGAGCATGCCCTCATCGTTCGAGTGGCTCATGATTGTTATGTCCGCTGTCTTTACCCCGGAGCCCCAAAACAGGGCTTGACATTGATAGGAGCGTCGCCGGGATGGAGGCACCCCGCACCCAACGAGTTTCGTTGTCTATTCAAGTTAAGGGCGGGCCTACGGCCCGCCGCCGGACCCGACCTGTGGACTCTGCTGTCCATCAGTCCCGAGTTGCCCTTCGTCGATATCCCACAACGGAACGGCGGCCAGCTCGGATCTACGAGCTTGCCTTTCAACTCCAAAGCCATCTAATAGCCGTTGGACCACATCGAGATACCAGTCGGGAGCGTCGGGTGCCACAACAACGTCGTCGATCATTGTCTCGAGATCCGCCTTGATTTCTAGTCCCGACACCACTCCTGGGATCGTGAAGGTCTCGTCGGCAATTTCAGATCCCGTGTCCCCTTCCACCGGCCTCGGAAAGTTTGCGATGACGACACGAACTTCTCTCTCGTGTTCAAACTCGTGCCTCTTATGGACGAAGGGCCAGAACAGGTTGCCTAGCGGCAACGTTGCCGTCTTGTAATCGACATAGTTGATTGCGCCGATCATGAACCTGTACTCCGTCTGCAGGGAGTCCTTTAGGCGCCCCACCGAGGACTTGACTGCCACGCCCGATCCGTTTCCGTAGATTTGCCACACGCCGGCCGATTCAGTTTCGTCCATGTACCAGCAACTGACGAGCATTCGCTCACGGAAGCCCTTGACGCCCCGGATCAGGTTCACGATCACAGCCCGGTGAATTGGCGTGCCATCAGTCGCAACGAAGTCGTCTACCTGCTCCAAGACACTTTGAGGTATCGCCCCTTCAAATGGATCTCCGAGGAAATCCGAACGAACAAAGAACACCGAACCTCGCATGATCATCGAGGCGAATCTCGGTAAATCGAGATAGCGCCAGATAGGCGTGTCATCGGCAGGCGTGGCGAAGACGTCGTGATGCTCGAATAGCACTTACCCGCTCCCAACCCCAGACAATGATGCCTATTCCTGCGGATCGAGTGTACCCATTCTGCTTTGATGGGCACTCTTCTGAAGGGGTCAGGTTAACGACTTGCGGACAACCTTGCCTTGCTGTGCCACCACCACCATTACCTCAAGACCAACGAGGGGTGGACGCTCCGGCGGATGGGAACTAATGACCTTCGCGTAATACCGCGCGGACTCTTTTCCACAGGCGACCAGGCTACGACTGGGTTCCCGATGATCTCGGCTCGCAGGGTCTTTTGCGAAGGTCATTAAGGACGACGATCCCCGGTGGTCGTTCACGCCGATGCCGCCTTTCGGCGAGGAACCAGATCCACTCAGCGGCTGACGTTCAACCGTGGCGGGCGTTCGGCCGGGCATGACGGCGTCTGGTTCCGGTTCGGCTCAGTGGGGCGGCGCGTCGGATCGCCGACCCGTTGGAGGAAACCCCAGTTGCGCAGATGTCCCTACGCTTCAGGCTGTCCAGATTTCCGCTTGGCCGACCGTCGACACAGATTCAGGATCTTCCGATCCAGCGGACTGGAGTCTCGATCGCCCGATCCAGCAAGACCGGTTGCCAGTGCCGTGGGCGGCACCCTCCATCGCCGCACAGCGCGGTCTTGGCGTGCGTCGAGGGCACTGGCCCTGTCAGCCTGGTGAAGTGGACGGATGCAGCCTGGCGACCTACACGGCCAATGATCCGCATCGGATCTAGCCGAAAACGCCAAGGCAGTTGCACAGGTCGTTAGTATATTAGGCGACTGTCTATAGATTGGCTGCGACTGCCAATCGCAGATGAACTCGGCACAAAACGGTTCCATGGCGTCAGCTCTAGTGATCATGCGAACCACGTGTTTACACATTATGGGATTGCAGACTCCACTGAATTTCCTTCTACCCGGCAGGCCGGAAATGTGAGTAACACTTCATTTGATGTTTCTCTTGTCATTTCTTGACTGGCCGGAATTGCACGCTTACTCTGCTAAAAGGAACTTGAGTTATCCGCCCGGACCCGCGGACTACTCCTGTCAGGTGACGGGGTGGGAAGCAATGGCGATCGAGCAACGACTTTCGGACGTGCTCTCCGAGTTTGCACGGACGTTGGTGACAGACTTTCCGATTCAGGCGATCCTGGACCATTTGGCAGTCACCATCGTGGACGTGTTGCCAATTGACGCCGCCGGTGTCACTCTCATCTCTCCGGGGTCGAGTCCCCACTTCATTGCCGCGTCCGATAGCGCCGCGATGCGCTTTGAGGAGCTTCAAACCGAATTGAAAGAGGGCCCATGCCTCGTCGCCTACGACACAGGTGAGGCCGTAACCGTTGCCGATTTGCGAAACGACATCCAGTTTCCGATGTTCTCCAAGCGGGCAATCGAGGCTGGCCTTATGGCTGTGTTCACCTTCCCGCTTCGACACGAGGATGGTCAGCTCGGAGCGCTGGACCTGTATCGGACGACGCCCGGAGCGCTGACCGAGGATTCGATGGCTGCAGCCCAGACACTGGCCGACGTGGCATCGGCGTACCTGTTGAATGCACAGGCCCGGGCCGAGCTCACCGAATCCACCGAGCTCGCCCTCGAGAATTCGCTGCATGATGCCTTGACAGGGCTACCGAACAGAGCCCTGCTCGTCCAACGCCTCGATCACGCTGTTCTTCGCTCCCATCGGTCGAAGAAGACGGTGGCCGTGCTCTTCGTCGACCTCGATCGCTTCAAAGCAGTGAACGACACCTACGGCCACCGGGCCGGGGACGAGCTGCTGATCGCCGTCGGCGAGCGGATCGGCGGCGTGATCAGGCCGGGCGACACCTTGGCGCGCCTGGCCGGAGACGAGTTCATCATCTTGTGTGAGGACCTCGACAGTCCGTCCCAGGCCGAGCTCCTCGCCGAACGGGTCGGCACTGCACTCTCCGTTCCGTTCCATCTGGAGGTCGGCGACATGTGGCTCAGCGCAAGCGTGGGCATCGCCTTTGCCGGCCAGGGAGCCGACATTCCCGAGAAGCTGATCCAGGATGCAGATACTGCGATGTACCAGGCCAAACGAAGGGGCGGCGCCCGATTCGGAACCATCGACCACGTGGAGGAGGATTGGTCGAACAGCCGGGCCAGGTTGACACGCGACCTGCGCAGCGCGATCGACCGGGGCCAGCTGTGGTGCGCCTACCAGCCGGTGGTGGCGGTCTCCGGCGGTGACATTGTCGGGTTCGAGGCGCTCCTCCGCTGGATGCACCCGACCCAGGGGTCGGTCCTGCCGGGTGTGACCGTTCCGCTGGCCGAGCGGTCCGGTCTCATCATCGAGATCGGCCGGTGGGTGTTGAAACAGGCCTGTGTCGAGCGTCAACGGTGGCTGCACAATGGCGGGCGGAGCCGACTTTCCATGGCCGTCAACGTGTCGGTCCATCAGCTCGTGTCACCCGGTTTCGTGGCGACCGTGGCCGCCGTCCTGGCTGACACCGACACCGACCCGTCGATGGTGACACTCGAGGTCACCGAAAGTGTTCTCATCAAGGATTTCGAACGGGTGCTCGAGGTCCTGGCCGAACTCAAGAAACTCGGTGTGATGCTCGCCCTGGACGACTTCGGGACCGGCTTCTCGTCTCTCGGCTACCTCAAAGAACTCCCCATCGACACCATCAAGATCGACCAGAAGTTCATAGCCGACCTCGAGCGCGATCCGATCAGCCGGCTCATCGTGGAGTCGGTCGTGCGCCTGGCCCATGGGTTGGACATGACGGTGGTGGCGGAAGGTGTGGAGACCGCAGGTCAACTGCGCGACGTCGTCGCCCTGGAGTGCGACTTCTACCAGGGCTACCATTTCGCCCGTCCGATGTCGGCCCAGGAGGTGGCACTCGACAGTCGCTGGTCGGCGTAACCGCCCCGGATAGCCGGTGCAGCGGCAGACACTGTCCGAGTTCGGCTCGAGTGCCGCTAGCCGAACGGTTGCTTCCACAGCGGATACTCGAATGGACCGATACGAGGGCCGACCGGCCGCTCACCTCGGTCATCACGCCGATGCCGGCTTCCGTCGAGTGGACGGATCCGACCGGCGACCGTTCCGGCGAGGTGCTCGACGGGTGGAAGGCGTGGTTGACCAGGAACAACGCTGCGATCATGTCCGTGATCCTGCTGTTCTTCGGCGTGTTCCTCATCGGCACGAACCTCAAAACGGTCTGTGTGCCCGATCGGAGCTACCGGTCGGCCGGGCCGATGTCGAGCGTCGACACCAGGGTCTCGACGTCCGACCAGGCGAAGCCGACCGACTCAGCCACGATGCGCCGGGTGCCCGGTTCGACCAGGACGAGGAACGGGTAGCCCGTCACCCGGTAGTCCGGCCAGGCGGTGTCGCTCATCACCACCGGGATGTCCGCCAGTCCAACGACCAGGCTGGCCACGTCCGAGGCCGGCACGGCATCCGGGCCCTTGGTCACCACCACGACGTCGGCACCCCGAGGAGGATCGACCAGGCCCCCCCAGAACACGTCGCACCCGTCGCAGTCCGTCGTGAGGAACACCACCAGCAACGGTCGACCACCATCGGTGACACACACGGTCACGGGCGTACCGTCGGGCCGCACGCCGACCAGGTCGGATGCCGACCAGGTAGGGGCGGAGTCACCGATCCCCGACGGGACGGGGCGGAGCCCGGCCACGAACTCCGGGTCGGACAGGGGATCGGTCACGGCGCCCCCCGGGGACGGCGCACCGGTCGGCCCGGCCTCAGACCGGCTCGGCGTCGCTGGTCTCCAGCACTTCGACGCCCTTGCCGTTCCCGCACCAGCGGCAGGTGACCTCCTCGACCGTCTCGTCGATCACCTCTTCCTCCTCGACGGACAGGTCCCCACCAACCGAGAAGTGGTGGAAGGCACTCGTGCGACGGGTGGTCACGACGTTGAAGCGGGTCAGATTGCCGCAGGCCGCACAGCGGTAGCGGACGACGTCCTCGGGGGCGGTGGCGGTGGCTGCGGTCTCGGAAGTCACGCCCCAACGGTAGCCGCACCAACGGAGGCGCCGGTCGTCCGGGCCGGCTCCGGGCTGCGGCAACAGCCCTGCTCCCACCGGATGCCTCAACCGAACACCTGTTCGCTACAGTGTGCCCATGGCACTCGCGGTGCAACGGTCATTCGACGATCTCGGCAGCCCCCTGAGCCAGGTCACCTTCGTGGTCCTCGACGTCGAGACCACCGGTGGATCACCCGCCTCCGCGTCGCTGACCGAGGTGGCCGCCGCCCGGTACCGGGGCGGCGAGCTGCTCGCCACCCACCAGACCTTCGTGCGGCCGGACGAGCGCATCCCGCCCTTCATTACCGCACTGACCGGCATCAGCGACGCCATGGTGGCCGGCGCACCCCGCATCGGCGAGATGCTCCCTTCGTTCCTCGAGTTCCTGGGCAGCGGCGTGGTGGTCGGCCACAACGTCCGCTTCGATCTCTCGTTCCTCAACCAAGCCCTCGAGTCGACCGGTCGGGACCGGTTGGCGAATGCCACCGTCGACACCCTCGCTCTCGCCCGCCGCCTGGTGCGCGACATGGTCCCCGACTGCAAGCTCGGCACCCTGGCCTCCACCCTCCGGCTGCCCCACCAGCCGTCCCACCGGGCTCTTACCGACGTCCTGGCCACCGGTGACCTGCTGCACGCGCTCCTCGAGCGCGCCGGCACCTATGGCATCGTGGGACTGGAGGAGCTGCTCGACCTTCCGAGGATTGTCGGCCATCCACAGTCCGCCAAACTCAAGCTCACCAACCGGCTCCCTCACCGCCCCGGTGTCTACTGGTTCTGCGATGCCGCCGGTCATGTGCTCTACGTCGGCAAGGCCACCGACCTGCACAGCCGGGTCCGGTCCTACTTCTCGGGCGACACCCGCAACAAGGTGGGCCGATTGCTCCGCCAGATGGACACGGTGCACCACCGGGTGTGCCCCGGACCGTTGACCGCCGCCGTCCTCGAAGGCCGGCTGATCCGATGCTGGGCGCCACCGTTCAACGCCCAGGGGAAGGTCAAACGTCGGGATCCCGGCACCGTGTCCCGTGATGCCCTGCCATCGATCGTTCCCGCAGCCACCGATGGCACGAAACCGGCCCGTCGACGCACCGTCCGGCGACGGCGCATCTGGACGGCCGAGGACCTCGCCGAAGACCCGGGCGAGTTGCTCGCCCCCATGGCCCAGCGGGTCACGTCACTGTCGAAACTGCAGCGTTACGAGGACGCGGCCCGGGCGAGGGACGAGGCCGAGCGTGTCCGGCACCTGCTCGTCCGCCATCGGCTGGTCGAGTCGCTGCGGCGGGCCGACCGCACCGTGCTCCTCGTCGAAGGCGAAGGTACGGTCGAGCTCGACGGCGGGCTGGTAGTGGAGACCGGTTCGCTGTTCGGCGACGGCCACGGCCACGGCGACAGGCAGGATCCGGCGTTCGCCATCAGCGCCGACGGCCATGACAATGAACGCATCATCGTTGCCCAGTGGCTCCGGGCCAACGCCGACAAGGTGCGGGTGCTCGAGTCAGCCGGTCCCGAAGGGATGGCCATGCCGGCTGACCGGATCCCGAGACTCAGCGAGCTGTGCGCAGCGTTGACTGCGGTGACGGCCGAGTCAACCGCGACGTCGGGCTCGACTGTGTAGACGGGGTCGGGCGCCTGCTATCGGCCGGCCGATGGTCGCCAGCCGAAACCGGACGGCCGCCACATCCAGCCAATCGGGTCCACGACGGAGGGCAGTCCGTCACCGCGGTCAAGCCGTCGACGGTGCCGCCGGTGCCGCCACCGGGGTCGGGTCTCGGTTGGTCAGCCGGTGCCCGAACGCGTGGACGACGTAACGCGGTCCCGCCCATCGCAGGTAGGGCCACGCGCCGCGCACGAAACGCCACTGGTTGGCGAGTGGCGACGCACCTTCGAGGGGGATCTGGAAGGCCGCCGGGAACGCCAGAATCTTCTCCGTCGAAATCGCGCCGGAAGGGGCATCGAATCGTCGAGCCCCGCGCAGATAGGCGATGTAGGCGGCGAGGAAATCGAGCCCAACGGCCCGGAACGAGACGACGGAACCCCAGAGCCGGGGGTTCACGTCGTGGATCCAGTCCACCCCGTCGGCGTCGCGGATGAAGTTGATGTTGACGGGGCCGCGGATGCCCAACGCGGCCACCGCGTCACGGCCGGCCGCGTCTATAGGTGGGTCGTCGACGTAGCGGAGCGCGCTGGCCGGGCCCATGTGGCCCTTGCGGACGAGGGTCTCGTAGGTGACGAACAGGCCCTCCCGGCCGTCCATGGTCACACCGGCGAACTGGAGGTGGCGACCGTCGATGAACTGCTCGAAGAAGGTCGAGCCGGTGTGGCGATCCCGGGCCAGCAACTGCTCGAGTTCGTCCCGGCTGGTGACGATGACCACGCCTTCGCCTCCGCTCCCGGTGCGGACCTTGTGGACGACCGGGAGTCCGAGGGTCTCGATGACCTGGTCCGCGCCCACCACGTCGCCGTCGATCTGTGCGGGCACCGACAGTCCGGCCTCCCGCAGTCGCTTGGCCACCCATGGTTTGTCCACCGTGGCCGCCCGGGCCTGCCAGTCGGCCAGCGCCGGGTTGTCCACAAGACGTGAGAGCCCGCGTGCGGTCGGCACGGACAGCGCGTCGACCACCTGCACGTCGACGATCTGGTCACCGTCCACGATCTCGGCGAGGCCGTCCAGCTCATCGGGGGACGATAGGCCCACCGTGCGGTCGAAGCACAGCTGCCCGACCGCCCGACGGAACGGGGTCGTCGTGATGCGGACGGTCCGGAACCCGGCCCGGCGCAGGCCCGTGGACAGCTGGAAGAAGCAGTCCCAGCCGTGCTCGTCCACGAAGAGGACCGTCGGTCGGGTCGTCGTGTTCCGATGTGGCCTGGTCGGCTGCTCGGGGACGGCGCTCAATCCGGCGCGGCCTCGGCGGCGGCGGCCTCGTTGCTCACCCGGATGAAGTCGTCCAACACGACAGCGGCTCGCCCACTGTCGATCACCGTGGCGGCCAGCGTGAGGCCGGCAGCCAGGTCGGGTACCCGGCCGACCACGACGAGCGCGGCGGCCGCATTGAGCAGGGCGATGTCCCGGTGGGGCGAGGAGTGACCGGACACGACCCGGCGGATGGCGTCGGCGTTCACCGAGGCATTTCCGCCTCGGAGGTCATCGAGCGAGGCCCGGGCCAATCCGAGATCGGCCGGATCGACGCGGTAGACGGACACCGACACGGAGCCGTCGCCCTCGGCGTCGGGCGTCCGGATGAGTTCGTGGACGGTCGACGGGCCGGTGGTGGACAGCTCATCGAGGCCGTCGTCGCCGTGGACGACCATGGCCCGGCGGGTCCCGTTGGCGGCCAGCACGCCGAGCATCTTGTCGGCCATCGACGGGTCGCTGACTCCGATGACCTGGAACTCGGCCCGGGCCGGATTGGCCAGGGGACCGAGGAAGTTGAACACGGTGGGCACGCCCAGCTCGCGACGCACCGGGCCGGCGAACCGCATGGCCGGGTGGAATCGGGGGGCGAAACAGAACCCCAGTCCGATCTCGTCGATGC
The DNA here is from genome assembly GCA_036513075.1 of Acidimicrobiales bacterium. Classification (GTDB taxonomy): domain Bacteria; phylum Actinomycetota; class Acidimicrobiia; order Acidimicrobiales; family RAAP-2; genus Bog-756. Next base: position 25,726 of record DATBZS010000016.1, on the reverse strand, counting down.
ACCGGGCGACCCCCGTCGGTCCCAGGTCGGCCACCGCGCCCAACGCCTCCAGTACGTCGGCCGCCCCGACCGCCGAGGACGAAGCCCGTCCGCCGTGCTTGCACACCTTGGCTCCCGACGCGGCCACCACCAGCGAGGCGATGGTCGAGACGTTGATCGACCGCAGCCGGTCGCCCCCGGTGCCGCAGGTGTCGACCAGGTCGGTGCCGGCCGGCAGCGGCAGGGGCACGGCGTGGGCGACCATGGAGCGCACGAATCCGGTCATTTCCGCCACCGATTCGCCCTTCACCCGCAGCGCCACCGCGAACCCGGCGATCTGGGCCGGGGTGGCCTCCCCCGACAGGACCTGTCCGAATACGACCTCTGCCTCGTCGGCCGACAGCGAGTCACCGGCCATGAGCCGCGCCAGTACGCCTGGCCAGGAGCCCAGCGCATCGAAGGAGCCCGGAGCCGGCGAGGGAGAACCGCTGTCACCCATGGCAGCCACCACGGCTCAGTCCCACCACAGGTCGTGGTTGAGCACGCCCCGGCCGATCAGGCCGAGTTGGACCTGCGAGGTGCCCTCCACGATGGTGAGCTGGCGGGCGTCCCGATACCAGAGCTCGGTCGGGTGGTCCTCCATGTAGCCGGCCGCCCCGAGGAGCTGCACGGCCAGCCCGGAGGCCCGCACGGCCAACTCGGTGGCGTGGTACTTGGCCATCGACAGGTAGGGCACGTACTCCTTGGTGAACTTGCCCTGGTCGGCCAGCCATGCCGACCGGTAGGTGAGCAGTCGGGCGGCCTCGATGTCGACAGCCACCTTGGCGATCTCCCACTGGATGCCCTGGAAATCGGCGATGGTGTGGCCGAAGGCCTGGCGGTTCTGGACGTACTCGGTGGCGTACATGAGGGCGCCTTCGGCCAGGCCGATACCCCGGGCCGCCACGATGGGACGCATGGCGTTGAGGCCCAGCATGGCCAGGCGGAACCCGCCGACCTCGCCGATCACGTTCTCCTTGGGGACGTGTACCTGGTCGAGCAGGAGTTCGCCGGTATCGACGCCCCGCACCCCCATCTTGCGGTCCGTGTTCCCGACTGACACCCCGTCCCAGTTCCGCTCGACGATGAAGCCGGTAATGGAGTCATGGGCCCGGGACTCGGGGTCCCCCGTTTTGGCGAACACCGTGTACCAATCGGCCTGGACCACACCGGACATCCAGCACTTGGTCCCGGTCAGGATCCAATCACCCTTGTGGCCCGGCCGGTCGTCGGGGACGGCGCGGGTACGCATCCCGGCCACGTCGCTGCCGGCTTGCGACTCCGACAGTCCGAACCCGCAACGCAACTCGCCGGTGGCGATCCCCGGGAGGTAGCGCTGGCGCTGGTCGTCGTTCCCGGCAATGAGAATCGGCCCGGTCGGCAGCCGGGTCAACAGCAGCACGAGGGCGGCTGTGTTGGAGTACTTGGCCACTTCCTCGATGGCGATGGTCAGGCCGAGGATGCCCGCTCCCGAGCCGCCCAACTCGGCGGGTAGGCACAGACCCAGTAGATCGGCGTCCCGGAATGCCTCAAAGATGTCCTGGGGGTAGTCGCCGGTGGTGTCGATCTCCCGGGCCCGGGGCTTGATCTTGTCCTGGGCCAGGCGACGGACGGAGTCCTGGAGCGCGGCCAGTTCGGGTGAGAGGTCGAAGTCCACGAGGGTGGAGGCTACCCGAGGGGGCAGGATCGTCCCGCCGCCATCGTGAGGATCCGTCCACCGTGACCGACGGATCCCACCCTGGTGCCGTACAAGGGACTGCGACCGGTCGGCACCCATTGTCGGTGCGACCTGTCGGTGCGACCGGTCGGTGCGACCTGTCGGTGTGACCTGACCCTTACTCTCGGACGACGCCGTAGGGCCGAAGCCCCGGCCACCCTCTCCGTGTCCGTGGAGGGATGACCGGGACCTCGGCTGTGGCTCAGTGGTCCGAGGCCCCCGACCCGCCGTTCCATGACGGGTAGCCGCAACCCGACGCCGGCGACCATCCGTGGTCGTCGCAGTCGAGGGAACCGACATTCAGCGACCCGGTGCCGCCCACGCCGACCACAGCCACCGGAGTGGCGCTGCTGGTTGCCGTGGTGCCGCCGAGCTCGCCGTTGCCGCCGAAGCCCCAGCAGTAGACCCCGCCGGTGACACGGATGGCGCAGGTCGAGTAGTTGGCGTCCGAGACGATCGACCGGACCCCGTCCAGCACACCGGTGCCGCCCACGCCGACCACAGCCACCGGAGTGGCGCTGTCGGTGGTGGCACCGTTACCCAGTTCGCCGTCGCCGTTGAAGCCCCAGCAGTTGACCCCGCCGTAGTTGAGCAGGGCGCAGTAGCCGAGTCCGTAGGACGTCATCGACCGGACGCCGCCCAGCAGGCCGGTACCGCCTACGCCCACGACAGCCACCGGAGTGGCGCTGTTGGCGGTGGAACCGTTGCCCAGGGCGCCGCTTCCGAGGCCCCAGCAATCGACCCGCCCGGACCCCAGGATGGCGCAGAAGCCGGTGCCGTCCGAGACGACCGAGCGGACTCCCATCAGGGTGCCGGTGCCGCCCACGCCGACCACGGCCACCGGGGTGGCGCTGTTGGTGGTGGTGCCGTTGCCGAGCTCACCGTCGCCGCCGTAACCCCAACAGGCCACGCCGCTCGTCGGTGTCACGGCGCAGTAGCCGTTCCGGCCGTCGGGGGTGACGCCTTGGAAGCCGTTGGTGCCACTGATGCCGCTCTGGTCATCTTCGGTGACGCCACCACCTCCCCCACCGGGATGGGACTGCCATGGTGAAGACGTAGGTGGTTGGTGTTGCCCGCCCGACCCCTCCCAACTCGATGCTCCCGAGATCGAAGCGGTGGCCAGCAGCCCCACTCCGATCGCGAGCGCGGCCAAACCAGCGGTAAACATACGTCTCATCCACGCCTCCTCGTTCGTCACCGGTAGCCGGCGACTGCCCGTGGCCGGTTTTTTGGCACCGAAGTGCCGAACCGGCCTGAGGGCCTATCGGCAGGGCCTGGAATTAACTTGAGCGGAAATTGCGAATATTCTTCTGCACCGCCTCGGAGGGTCGGTTGCGCGACAGATCACCGTCGTCGATCCGTCCTCTGCGTGCGCGTCGACTCATGAGCTGGCGGCGCGTATCCATGAGGTCCGGATTCATACTGCTGCCTGCGCCTCAGCGCTTCGCACAACGGGTTCGGCGGGAGACGGCTCCGTGTATCGCGATCACTTTGCCGCCTCCGTCGAGGCCTGGGTCGTCGGGGACGGCCGGGTCGTCGGCGGTGGCCGGGTCGTCGGCGGTGGCCGGGTCGTCGGGGGCGGTGGGCTCGCTGGTCCGAGACACGTCGCGGAAGGTGATCAGCTCGATGCCTGCCGCTTTGACCGCGGCGCCTACCGCAGGATCACACAGGGCGGCGACCTCGAGATCGCGCTCGACGCCATAGACCGAGCCGCTCTCGTCGCCGAGTCCCGGATGGCAGAGGAGTTCGGTCACCCCGGCTGCGAGCCCGCCCAGGAGGTCGACCAATGCCGTGGTGGAGATTCCGGAGTGCAGTGGCTCGCCCGTCCCCGACTGGCCATGGAATGCGCCGCAATGGGTAATACCGGGATCCTCCATGCGCAGCGGCACGCCGAGTTCCCGGCACACGAGGGCTATGGCCGCATGGGCCGGCTCGTTCCGGTGGACGTGTTGGTGGGAGTCGATGTGGGACGGCAAGGTTCCCACAAGTTGGTCGAACCGCTCGACCTGCCGCCACGTCTCCTCGGTCACGGCAACCGGGTCATCGTCGCGCACCACCTCGTAGCTGGTCCCCCACTCGATGCCGTCGTGGACCCACTCGGCCAGGTCGAGATGGAGACCGATGCCGAGCTCGGGAGCCGCTCGGGCGAACCGTGCGGCATCGGCCGCCGCAGACCACCGCACCATCAGGCTGGCGCTGGTGACGATGCCGTTGCGGTAGGCGTGCATGATGCCGCGATTGATCCCTGGACTTCGACCGAAATCGTCGGCGTTGACCACCAACCGGCGCACCCTGCCGACCACGACCCGCGTCGTCATCGGTTGGCTCCCTCGAGTCGATCCACCGTCTCGCCCACGGCCGACACCCAGTCGAAGTCGCGTTCGATCGGGGGTCTCCACGCCGGGTCGGCCCCGGCCCACGTGAGCGCTACCTGCAACGCGGCCTGGTCCGCCATGGCGTGCAGGGCTACGCCGGTCGGAGCGGCGCGGACGGAACCCGCGCCGAGGCCGGCGTCGTAGGCATCGACCATGGCCGCCCGTTCGGAGGGCGCCCAGTGTCCCGAGACCAGGGCGGCCAGGTCGAGTACCCCGGGGCCCCGCCCCGCCGTCTCCCAGTCGACTGCTCCCACCCGGGTCGGTTGCGCCGCCGTGTCGACGATCACATTGGCCGGGAAGCAGTCCCCATGGACGAGTGTGGCAGGCAGTGTCAGGAGCGACCGGACGGCACGGTCATGGACGGCGGCGAGCCGGGCTCTGCCAATGGCACCCACCTGGGTGAGGCGGTCGATTCCCGGTCGGGCCGCCGTCCGCAGGCGGTCCGCGTCATAGGCGAGGAGGAGGGACGTGGAACGCGCTCGCCGACCGGCGTACCGGGCGTGCAGGCGCCCCAGCCAACCGGCCGCGGCACACCAGGTGACCAGCGACCCCACTTCGGTGAGGGGCACGCCCGCCAGCCGGTCGGCCACCTGGACGACGACGGTTCCGTCGGCCAGGCGGGTCGAGCCGACCAGGTCGGGCGTACCCAGCCCGGCGCCGGTAAGCACGTGGGCCAGGACATTCGGCTCACGGTCGGGATCGTAGGAAGCCATCGGTTTGGCCACCCGGGCATCGTCGGTCAGGCAGCCGCGCCCCAAGACCTTGGCGACCAGGTGGCGAGCTGGTGCGTCGACGGGGGTGGCCACCACCTCGAAGAGTGGGTGGCTGGTGGCATAGGCACAAGGTCGTATCACGACGTCACACGGCCCGAGTGCCCGGATGACCATCTCTCGAATGGCGGCCGCAATTTGACCGGGCGCCATGCCGCCAAGGGCCATGCCACCAACGGCCATGCCGCCGACCGACTGCTCGTCAGCCACCGGTTCAGCCAGCAACGCAACCCACCGCCTCGAGGAGGCCGCCCAAGACACGGCCCGAGTCGAAGTGCTCCTCGGCCAGGTCCCGGGCCGCCTCGGCATGCCTGGCGTAGTCGGCGGTCACCGACGTGAGGGCATCGACTGCGCCGTCGACGTCGTCATAGGCGAGGAGACCCGCTCCCACCGGGAGATGGTCCGAGAACCCGGTGTCCTGGGCTACGACTGGACGACCGGAGGCTAAGTAGCAGGCGCTCCGATCGCTGAACCAACCTGACCGCCCGGCCACATACCCGGACTTGGCGACCGACAGCTCCCCCATCGACCCGGCGACGAAGTCCCGGTAGGCATCTGGCGTTTCGGCCAGATGGGTCGGGTCGAGCAGGTGCCAGCCCGCGTCGTGCAGCAGGCGCAGATCGGCGGTCTCGGCGGGGTCGATGGCCAGCGCCGGACACAGGGCCACCGGTGACGCCGATGCCAGCCCGACCAGGCCACGGAACGAGTGGGCCCGCTGGCCGTAGCTGACACCGTCCCACTCGGCAGATCCGTAGCTGCGCCAGTTGGCAACCGTGGTGAAAGCGGGAAGGCGGACCGGTGCTCCGGTCGGCCAGGATTCGAGCACCACCGGAGGGACCATCGGGATCCACGGACGACCACCCGTCGGAACCGGGCAGCTCGGATCGCCGATGGAGGCGCCCAGCGTGGCGTGGTGGGTATGACCGTCGAGGCCGAGACCGCCGACGCCCTGGGCCTCCCATACTTGGGTGAAGCCCGGGTCGAGGTCCACGAAGCATCGGACCTCACAACGTTCCATGAGGTCGGGGGCGTCGAGGCAACCCGACAGGTTGACCAACAGGTCCCATCGGCCACGGGACACGCGGTCCGCCGCCGGTCCGACCAGTGCTCCTCCGGCCAGCGCTCGCCCGGTCAGATCTCCACCGGTCAGATCGCCTTCTGCCAGGCCGATGGCCCACCGGTCGCCCATTCCGACAGACTCCATGGCTGACGCCAGGTAGGCCATGTTCGTCGATGTGACGAGCGTGGAACCGGAGGGCACGAGTTGGTCGGGGCGCAGAACCTCCACGAGGTGCACCCGATGGCCCAGGCGGTCGAGACCGACGACGTACTGAAGGACTGCCCAGGCCGCACCGCCTTGTCCCGGCGTGGCGGCGATCCGACCGCTGACCAGCGTGCTGAGCGAGCGGGACGTCATGCCGCCACCTCGTCGAGTAACCGGGAGAGCACGACGTCGGCGTCGAAGAAGCGTTCGGCGATGTCGCGGGCCGCCTGGGCGTGGGCCCCGTAGTCCCGGGCGAGTGAGGCTTCGGCCGCGAGGATGTCGTCGACGTCGTCGAACGGTAGAAGGCCTTCACCGACCGGATAGCACTCGGCCAGACCGGTGTCCTGGACGACGACGGGCCGGCCGGAGGCGAGGTAGCGCACACTGCGGTCGGAGAACCATCCGCTGCGCGAGTGCACGTAGATCCCCTGAGCAGCCGAGAGCTCGGCGCGGGAACCTTGGACGTAGTCGCGGAAGGTGTCCGGCGTACCGGCCACGTCGCCGGCATCGCGCACCAGCCAGCCGTGCGCTTCGAGGCGCCGGCGGTCCCCGTCGTCAGCGGCATCGATGCGCAGAGCCAGCTCGTGGGACTCGGGCGATCGGGTCGGCAGATCGACGATCTTTCGGAACTCGTGATGTTTGAGGACGTTCGGACCGGTCACACCCGCGGGCGAACCGAACGGGTGCCGCCAGGTCGCCACTGTCGTGAAACGGGCATCGTCAGGCAGCGGCACCATCGGCCAGTCCTCGAGGACCACAGGCTGACGGATCGGCCGCCAGTCCAGGCCGGCCGTGTCGAGGCTGCATCCGGGTCTGCCGAGGTGGACAGCCACCGAGTAGAAGGCGTCGTGTCCGGACCTACCGGCCGGGTCCGAAGCCAGCCAGGATTGCGACCAGCCGGGGTCGATGTCGACAAAGACGGCGTGCGCCCGCGGAGCGAGCAAGCGGACGTCCAGGTGGCCGCCCACGTTCAGGACAACGTCGGCGGTGTCGGCCATGAGTGCCGGGGCGGCCCGATCTCCCCAGAGCACGTCGCCGGGAATCCGCCCCGTCGGTCCAACGTGGCCCGCCTGCCCGTCCCGCCCGGTGCGGAGCCGCAGGACTGCCCGGTCCTCCAAGGCGAAGCGACGGGCCATGGCGCCGAACCAGGCCACCTGGGTCGAGTCGGCCGGCTCGCACGGTCGACCGTCATCGTCAGTGCAGGTGGCGGCGTCGATCTCCTCGACCAACCAGGCGTCCACCCCCAGGCGGGCGAGTCCCCGGACCCAGCTGGTCCGGATCCACGCCTCGCCGCCGTTCCCCCACTTGTTGGCCAGTGCGCCGGCCACAGCTATCACCGTCACGCCACCGCCCCCGCACTGGGCGCGGTGGTCGACCCACAGATGTCGAGGAGCCGGGAGAGCACGAGATCAGAGTCGAGGTACGACTCGGCGAGGGCCCGGGCCGCGCGGGAGTGCCGGTCGTAGTGCGCCCCCACCTCCTCGAGGGCGGCGACGGCGTCATCGGGATCGGCGAAGCGCACCAGCCCCTCTCCGGTCGGTACCAGGCAGGTGCCGGTGTCCTGGGCGACCACCGGACGTCCCGAGGCCAAGTAGCAGGCGCTGCGATCGCTGAACCAACCCGACCGGTTCTGGACGTACATCTCCTTGGCCACGGTGAACTCAGCCGCTGAACCCTGGACATAGGAGCGGTAGGCCTCGGAGTCGCCGGCCACGACGACCGGGTCGACAAGGTGCCAGCCGCCGTCCTCCAGCCGACGGCGGTCTGCTGCGTCCCACGGGTCGATGTCGAGGGCGAGTTCGAGGGGCCACGACGTGCGTCCGGCCACCGAGAGGAAGCGCCGGAACTCGTGGACCCGGAGCCCGTGACGGACGCCGCCCCGTTCGACCGGCCCGAACGGACCCCGCCAGGAGGCGACCGTGGTGACGCGGTCCGGTCGACCCGACTGGGCCTGCCACTGATCGAGTACCACCGGGGGCAGGGTGGCCACCCACCGCCGGCCGCGCTCGGGAATGGTGCAGTCCGGCCCGCCGATTCCCGCGCCCACCGTCAGGTGGACGTCGTGTCCCGAGAGCAGATCGGCCAGACCGAGTTCGTCCCACAGTTGGGGGAAGCCTGGATCGACGTCGAGGAATGCCCGTCGGCTGCACCGGTCGAGGAGGTCCGGGTCGTCGAGGAAGCCCATGACGTTGACCAGCAGGTCGGCGCCGTCGAGTTCGGCGGACAGCGCGCGTCGGGACAACCCGACAGCCCGATCGGTCCCGTCGACCAGGACCGACCACCGACCAGCCAGGCCCAGGCCGTCGAGGAGGTCGGCCGTACGGCTCACGCCGAGCCCGTCATCGGGGCCGGCCCGGTCGATGACCACGACGTCACATCCCAAGCGGATGAAGCCCAGGATGTACTGCAGCAGGAACCAGGTGTGGCCTCCTTGGGAGGCGCGGCGCGTCAGTGCGCCGGCCACCACCACCCGGCCGGTCATCCGTCCAGCGCTCACAGCGCCCCGAGCACGGACTCGAGCGAGCGTCCGAGGTCGGCGGCGCGGACCCCCGGGCCCGTGGTCGCGTAGCCGAGGCGTTCGAGCAGTGGAGTGAAGTGCTCGTCGCAGCAGTCCAACAGCGCGCTGTCGCCCCCGGCCAGGTCGTGGCGCCACCGACCGATGGATGCGGCGGGATCGGATGTGGTCCGGTGGGCTTCCAGCTCGGCGGCCGGACGGCTGGCCTCATCGACCACACCGGCGACCACGGCGGGCGAATCGTCCAGGCCCAGATGGGCGAAGACCGTGGTCAACGTGGACACCGGGTCGATGACGAGCTCTTCGTACCGGACGAGCAGGGCGTCGTCACGCCGTCGGTCCCAGCTGGCCACCAGGCGGGTGAGATCGGCGGCCAGCTGCACCACGAAGGCCTGGTCGTCCGCCATGTACTCCCTGCCGAACGAGGACGTCCCCCGCTTCGCGTTGAACGAGAGCATGGAGCACAGGACGTCCCGGATGTCCCGGACCAGGAAGAGCTCCTTGGTGCCCGGCCAGAAGGAGCGGAAGGTATCCGGTAGTTGGTCGGGCAGACACTTCTCGGCGAAGAACCGGGCGCGTTCGTTACCTTGGGACGCGGCCACCAGACCGTAGAACTCGTCGGTGGCCTGTCTGAGTGAGGAGCCTAGCAACTCGGGGAAGCGGACGCCGAGCCACTCGTTGAGACCGGGCGTCCGTGCCAGGAAGGCCCCGAAGTACGGGTTGTGCCCGACCGACCCGCGGGTCGCTGAGAAGCGGTCCGGGTGGGCCGAGTCCACCGTGTCGGCCGGCTCGGTGGCCACCCGGGCCAGGTGGGCCCAGTAGCGGGCCACCCCCAACTCGTGCGGGTAGTCATCGTGGACGACAACCTCGGGGTGACACGAGAGCAGGCGCATCAGCCACGTCGTCCCCATGCGGCCGAGGCTGGTGACGAGGAGCGGGTCGAGCGCCGCCGGGCGGCCGGCCACTGCGCCCACCCGGTCAACCATCACCGACGCCAACGGCACGGTTGTGCCATCGGCCAGGAGGGCCACCACCTCGAGGTCGACGTGTGGAGGGAGGCCCAACAGCCCGACGGAGATCCGGAACCCGGCCCGTGCGGAGGCTGGCGACTCGGGCAGCCGGACGGCCACGTCGGGACGGGGCAGTTCGACCGGGCCCCGGCGGAGCAGGCCACCGGGTCCGTGCACCTGGATCTCGACGGCGTCCGCGTCCCGGCCCACCACCCACCCCATGGCGACCAGCCAGGCACCTCGGCCCCCTGTGCCGTCACCCGGAAGGTCCAGGTTCGAGCCGTGGAGCCGGTCTGCGGTCGGGACCTGCACCACGGTGCAGCTCCAGGTGTCCGAGGACTCATTGTCTGGGACGGCGCTCACTTGACGGCCACCACGGCGTACTCGGCTACCTGGTCGAAGTGACGTTGGACGAACCCGCCGCCTTGGGGATAGTAGACGGATGCCGCCTCGAATCCCGCTTCCCAGCAGAGGTGCAGCAGCACCTGGGGGAAGACGGGACGTCGGTCGGTCGGGTCGGCGTGGAAGGCGGTCATGGTCTCCAGGTGCTCCGGGTTGAGGGTTTCTGCGATGAGGAGCCCGCCGCTCCCGAGGGCCCGGTAGGAGGCCCCCAGTAGTTCGGGCAGTTGTGTTGCGGTCAGGTGCTCAACCAACCGGGAGGAGAACACCGTGTCCAGGGTGCCGGGCGGCTGACCATCGAGGAACTCCACTACGTCGCCTTTGCTGGCGGCCAGGCCCCGTCGACGGCACGAACGCACCGACGTCGCATCCCGGTCGACGCCGGCGCACTCGACGCCGACCGACTCCAGCAACTGGAGGAGCTCGCCCCGGCCACAGCCCAGGTCGACCACCGACGCCCGTCCCTCCAGGAGCGGAAGGTAGACCTCCAGCCTCTCGGCCACCTGTTGGCGCGTCCCCCGGAACGCGTCTGCCGCGGTCGGTGCCCGGCGCCTGGCACTCTCCCGTGCATCCGCCCGGGAGAATCCCAGGGGACCGTCGGGATCGGTGGCACCGAATCGATCTCCGGCGGGCCGGGAGCGGCCGGACAGCCGGCGCTCGAGTTCAGCGACCCGGACATCGAGGGCGCGCTCTTCGGACACGGCCAGAGACGAACTCGGCACCGGCGACAGGTGGGCACTTCCGACCTCCGCCGCGACCGGAGGCAGGGAGGCGGCCGGAGGTGCCTGGGTGAGCGCGGCGATGCCGCTCGTCACGGACGACAGCTCGGGAACGGCCGCCGGTTGGGCGAGTGGACGTGACTCCAGGCGGTCGATCCGGATGCCCACGTCGTGCTCGACATCACCCAGCGCCCGGGTCACTTCGGCGAACGCGGCCCGCATGGTGGCGGGCAGGATCTCGGCGGCCTGCTGGCCTTCGACGGCCCGGGGCGCCAGGTCGGTGACCCACTCCCCGAGGGCCGAGACCGTCTCGCGCAGGTGGTCGAGCTGACGCGCCAGGTCGTCGACGACTTCGCTGTTGGCCCCGCCGACCGGCTCGGGGTCCAGACAGTAGAGGACACAGGAGGCGTCCTCGGCCACGACCTGGCATGCCCGGTCGAGGTGCGTGCGGAAGCTGTCGTAGTGGTCGAGCCACCAGCGCCCCGACGCCGGGACGAGCAGGTGACCGGCACCCTTGGCCCGAAGGCCCTCCAGGTGGGCGACGGCGGTGGCCGAGTCATCGGGGTAGTACCCGGCATACCCCCCGTCCTCTGACTGCGGGAAGTGCCAGGCCTCGGGGCCACCCAGGTCCATGAGTGTCTCGTCGCCCTTGCTGATGACCAGCACCGGGCGCCCGTCGGTGACCAGGTCGGCGACGATCGGCCGGATGGCCGAGATCAGCACGTCGTTCCCGGCGTGACGCCGATGGATCGCCGGGGTGCTCCGTGGCCGGGCGTGGCGCCGGTTGCCCACCACCTCGAGCCGGGCGGCCACCGTCGCCGCAACTTGTTCCACCGAGAACCGCCGTGCCAGGTCGGCTCGGGCCACCTGGCCCAGAGCTGCGGCCTGGTCGGGATCGTCCAGCAGGTGGCGCATGAGGGCGGCGGCGTGATCGACGTCGGGATCGGCCCAGGTGCCACCCGCCTTGTACGGGCCGTGGTCCCGGTCCAGCTCCACCAGGTCGAATCGGACCAGGAGGCTGTTGGACGCATCCATGAAATCCGTGTTCCCCGACCAGCCGGTGGCGATCACCGGCTTGGCCTCGGCCATGGCGTGGGCCATGCTCAGGCCGAGTCCTTCGGCCCGGTGGAGCGAGACGTAACTGTCGCACGCCGCCATGAGATCGTTCAGCTCGGCGAGGGCCACGTAGCCGTCGAGGAGGGTGATCCGCTGGTCGCGTTCGGCCGCGGCGACCAGCCGGGCGTACTCGTCGGTGGCCGAGCCGCTGTTGACGAATTTGAGGACCAGGCGCGCCCGTTCACCGGGTTGGACCGCCCGGAGGAACGCCTCGACCACGGCCACCGGGTTCTTCCGCTCGGCGTAACTGTGGAAGTCGAACATGAAGAGGAACACGAACTCGTCCGGCGCCACTCCCAGGCGGGACCGACCGGCAGCCCGGTCACCCGGTTGGTGGTCGCCGAACAGTGGCGGCACCCGGACGACGGGAATGGGTGAGATCGGGGCCAGGGTGGTGGCGATGAACGAGGTCCCTGCCCAGAGTTCGTCGTAGTGCTCGAAGCGATCCCTCCACTCGTCGGGAAAGGTGGGCAGCTCCCACCACCAGACGCCGATGTTGTAGCGGCCCTCGAAGAAAGCGGGATCCTGCCGGCGGACCACGAAGTGCTGGTCGGCGTTGACACAGATGAGGTTGACCGGATGGTCGTGGGCCAGGTGGAATCCGCCGATGGTGTTGTCGCCCGACCGGTTGACCGAGAGGTCCGACACGTCGCGTAGCGACAGGGGCACCTCGAGGTGTTCGAGGACGCGCACATAGCTGCGGGCTGCCGCGCCCACCCCGCTCTCATTGCGCAGGTAGCCGCACAGGTTGACCCCGATGGGGGCGCCCGGATTCCAGCGCTCGGGCAACGCGAGATCGGACGATCCGGTGACGGCCGGCGCCGTCGCCAGGGCCGCGGAGACGTCCAGGGCACCCGTGGTCGTTCCGTCACAGAGTTGGACGAGCGCCGGTGCGAAGTCGAACTCCTTGGCTCCTTGATCGGCAGCCCATTCGAGGAACGCCTGGCGGTCGGCCCCACCGACGTCGGGGAACGCCGCATGCAGGTCGTAGCGCAGCCGGTACGCCATCTCGAGGAATGGGCTGAGGCTGCGGTGTCCGGGGCTGGCCGTGGTGGCCCAGCGGAAGAACGAGTCCTCGGGCCCGGTGGCGAACGGGTCCCCGAACTCCTTGCGTTCGACCTCGTCGAGCTCGAGGTAGAGGCGGCGGAACATGGCGTGGAGGCCTATCCCATTATCGAAGGCGTTCCGTCCGTACTCCCAGGTGCGACTCTCGGCGAAGCCGGCGGCCAGCATCTGGTCGCGGTACCAGTCGAAGAGGTCGGTCAGGGGTGCCCCCGCCTCGAGTGCCGACCGGGTCTGGTGCTTGGAGATCGAGTCGGGTCGGAAGGGGTTGAAGCCACTGAAGTGGTACAGGGTGAGGGGCCGGCCGTTGCACGTCCACCCGGAGCCGTCGCGTCCGATCGTGCGTGAGTGGAGGTTCCAGTAGGCGACGTTGTACGCGACGTCGTGCAGGATCCGGACCCCGTCGAAGAGCGAGGGCGCCAGGTCGATCCACTTCTGGTCGACCATCAGTCCTTCGGCCGGGTCAACCCGGCAGAGATCGGCCAGCCGGTCGCGCCACCAGTCGAGCATGGCGTAGGTCGTCGCACTCCGCCTGATGGCCAGGAAGCCGAGGTTGTAGGCCCCCGATATGAGGATGTCCTGCTCGCGGGGAGCGCACCCGTCGTCGGGCACCGGCGCGTCGAGGTGCGGTGTGAGGACCATGTTGGCGGCGTCGAGGGCCTCGAACACCTCGGTCATCGGCCGGAACACGACCATGTCCGGGTCGAGGTACATCAGCCGTTCCTCCTCGTAGCGCTCCAAGAGGAGGAGGAGGAGTGAAGGCTTGACGGCCGTGGACAGTTCCACCACGTCGTACTTGAAGCACATCTCGTAGAGATTGCCCACCGGGAGATCTTCGGGGTCTACGACGGTGATGCGGGGGTCCACCTCGGCGCCGTCCGGTAGGCCGTCCACCACCAACAGGAAGAAGCGACCGTCAGGATGGTGGGCGAGGTACGACGCGGCCAGGACGCGGGCCTGTCCGAGGTAGTTGCGGGCGATGATCGTGCATGCGGCCGCGGTGGGCGCGGCGTCCGTCTCCCCGGCCGGGGCCAGGCGGACGAGCCGTCCCACCTCGTCGTCGTCGGCCACCTCCCCGACGCCGGACAGGTACTCGGACCAACCGTCGAACCGCTCGTCCCACCAGGCCGTCCATGTGGGGAGGAACAGCCAGGTCGCTCCGGACCGACGGGCCCGGTCCAGATGTTCGATCAGTTCGGCCACGCCGTCCGGCACGTGGCCGGAAGGTTCGCCTGCGCCGTCGGTCACCAGCGGCACCAGACCGGCAGCAGCGTCCACCAGCCGGTCGTCGCCGCCGGCGGCCACGGCCACCACCCCGCCGTCGGGAATTCGGTGAGCGAGGTACCGGCGGATAGCGGCCACGTCGGCGTCGTGGGCCGGGTCGTCGGGTCCGGCCATGGCCGTCCACGGGCCCCACGTCGCCTCGAACCGGGCCCGGTTGGCCTCGAAGAGCTCGGCGAAGGCGCCCGTGGCGTGGAACGCGCCGAACGTGCCCTCGCCCAGGTGGTGGACGAACGCATCGGTGGCACAGACCAGAAGGCGACCGGCCTCGAGGACCCGACGTGACAGGTCGTCGTCCTCGAACAGGCCGATGCCGTACCCCTCGTCCAGGCCTCCGAGCTCGTCGAAGAACTGGCGGTCGATGGCAGCACAGAAGAGCGGCGCCATCGCCAAGGGTCGGAGGACGGGCTCCTCGGCCGGGCCGGGGACACCTGCGGCCAGATCGGCCAACGTGGCGATCGCGGCCGGCACCCGGCAGCTCTTGGGCGTCCGCCCCGTGGCCGGAACCACGATTCCGACGGCGGGGTCGTCCAGATGGCCGACCAGCGTGTCGATCCATCCGGTAGCCGGCACGGTGTCGTTATTGAGGACGACCAGCACCCGCCCCCGCGACACCCCGGCACCCCGGTTCACCGCGGCGGAGAATCCGAGCCGTTGCTCCGTGGAGACGACCCGCAGCCCGGGATGAACGGCGGCCAGCCGGGTCAGGTACTGCGGGGTCCCGTCGGTCGATGCGTCGTCGACGACGACAACCTCCCATGGGCGCTCTGCCGGGAGTGCCAGCACCGACTCGAGGCAGAGCTGGGTGAGATCCACCCGGTTCCGCACGGGCACGACCACCGAGACGACGACCTCGCCCTCGAGACCAGCCGGCACAGGGCCACCGGCGAGGAGCGGCGGGGTGACCGTACCGGTCCGGCGGCGGTCAGCCAGTTCGGCCGAGGTCTGGGGGTCGAGGGCGAGCGGGCGGCGGGCCGCGGGCTCGACTGCCAGGACGCCGGGAAGGGGGGCCCGGAGGTCCACACCGACGTCGCTCCGGGGGCGGGACCGGGGAACACGGACACCGACGGCCTCGAGGAGGTCGGGCAAGACACGGTCGTAGGCGAAGTACTCCCGGGCGATCTCCTCGGCAGCCGACGCGTGGCGCGCCATATCGGACTCGATGTCGTCGAGGGCGCCGGCGGCCTCGTCGGCGGTTGTGAAGGTCAACAGGCCGACGCCGGTGGGCAGCACGTGTCCGAATCCGGTGTCCTGGGTCACCACCGGGCGACCGGCGGCCAGATACGTGGCGCTGCGGTCCGAGAACCATCCGGTGCGGAAGGCCACATTCTGCTCCTTGGCGACGGTGAACTCCCCCCGGGACCCCTGGATGTAGTCCCGGTAACAGGCCGGGTCGGCCGAGACGTCGAGGGCGGAGACCACCGTCCAGGCATGCGCCTCGAGAGCGGCCCGGTCGGCGTCCTCGCAGTTCGCCAGCGCCAGCTCCAACGAGGCGACGGTCCGGGACGGCAGATCGAGGATGCGCCGGAACTCGGCGTCCTTGCTCCACCCCAGTGAGGCGCCGGCGTACTCCACACCGCGCCAGGGCTGCGACCAATTGGCGACCGTGGTGAACCGTCCGCCCGGGCTTCCGGCACCGTCGGACCACAGGTCCACCAGGACGGGTTGGCGGGTCGGTCGGAACCGGTAACGGTCGGAGACGGGCAGGCCGCAGGCCGGGTGCTGGTAGTTCTCGGCGAACGTGAAGTAGGCGCAGTGCTGGTCGAGGAAGTCGACCGTCTCGGTCAGGCCGTCGTGCAGCTCGATCTGGGGCTGGACGGGGTCGGTCTCCACGTAGACGAGCCGGCCGGTGGCCACGTGCTCGGGCAACGGCACGGTGCCGCCGTGGAGGTTCAGCACCACCTCGGCCCGGTCAAAGACCCGCTCCATGGTCCGGTGGTCGACGCCCAAGGTGGCGGCCGGGTCGCCGGGGGTCTGGAACGACCACCGCTCTCCCATCCCCCAGGGGCGCAGGGTTCGGTCGAGGAAGTCCACGGCGAGCGCCCCCGGGTCCTGGTCGACGGACGACATCAGCATCGACGGTGTCCGGCCGTGGGCCTCCACGTAGTACGTCTCGAAGCCGAGCCGCTCCAGTCCCAGGAGGTAGTGCAACGTCTGCCAGACGACCCCGGCAACGGGAATCTTGGTCATCATCCCGAGGACGACGACAGTTGGGCGTTCAGCGGACATCGGTGTTCACTCCTCGGGTCAGGACGGCGTTGGAGGCAGGACGGAAGATCGGGGGTGGTGGCGGGACCCAGACCCCGCCGGGAGCTGGGGATCCAGGGGTCGGCGGTGGCGGTCCGGCCGGGACGGCGCCATCCGACCCGGATCCGACCGACCCGGCGCCGTCCGCTGCGACGCTGTCCGATGTGGCGCCGTCCGCTGCGGCGCTGTCCGACCCGGCTGGTTGCGACGCTGACGGCGTCACCCCGGACTGGAGATCGTGAAGGATGCGGTACAGACCTTCGTCGGCCAGCAATTCGTCGCGGGTGCCGGACTGAATCAGGCGCCCGTGGTCGAGGACCAGGATGCGGTCGGCGCGACGCAGCGTGGAGAGCCGGTGGGCCACGATGAAGGTCGTCCGGCCCACCATCAGACGATCGAGCGCGTCGAGGATGACCGCTTCGGTCTGCGAGTCGATCGACGAGGTGGGCTCATCGAGGATGAGGATCGGCGCGTCCTTCAGGAACGCACGGGCCATGGCCAGCCGTTGGCGCTCGCCACCGGACACCGTTGCCCCCCGTTCACCGAGCTCCGTGTCGTAGCCCCGCGGCAGTGCCGAGATGAAGTCGTGGGCATTGGCCGCTCTGGCCGCGGCCTCGATCTCGGCGTCGGTGGCGTCGATCCGCCCGTAGCGGATGTTCTCTCGGATGCTGCGGGGGAAGAGGAGCGCCTCCTGGTGGACGATGCTGATCCGGTCGCGCACCGACCGCAGGGTCAGGCCGCGCACGTCCTTCCCGTCGATGAGCACCGCACCCGAGCTGGGATCGACAAATCGGGGCAGCAGCGACATCAGAGTCGACTTGCCGGCGCCGGTGGGCCCCACCACACCCACCGCCTCGCCGGCCGCCACCGTGAACGACACGCCCGTGAGCGCATCGGGACGGCCCCGGTAGGCGAAGGACACATCCCGGACCTCGACCCCGCCGTTGACGTCCTCAAGATCGACGGCATCCGGAGCGTCGGTCACTTCGGGCTCGCTGAGGAGGAGCTCCTGGGCATACCGGATGCTGATCAGATGCTCCTGGAAGACGCCCATCGTGCTGGAGATGGCTTCCAGGGGCGAGTACATCGAGTGGACGTAGGCGAGGATCACCGTGAGCGCGCCGACGGTGATGCGATGGTCGATGACCGCGTGGGCACCGAACCCGAGGATGAGGGCGATGCCGGCGGCCGTCGAAAGCGCCACCACCATGGAGAAGAGGGTCTGGCGCACAGTGAGGCGCACCCGGGCGTCAACCGCCTCGGCACCCTGCTCCCGGAACAGGCCGTGTTCATGGTCCTGGCGGTTGAAGGCCGTCACGACCCGGAGCATCGAGAAGGCGTCGTTCACCATGGTGAGCGATCGCGCCTCCAAGGTCCGCACGGCGATCAGGCGAGGTTCGACATTCTTTCCGTAGTAGCCCGTCGAGTAGTAGACGAACGGTACCGCCACCAGGGAGATCAGGGCCAGCTGCAGGTCGATCTCGCAGGCCACCACGAACATGCCCACCAGCGTCAGGACGCTTTGGGCCAGAGGCGCGAGAGCCACCGACATCTGTCCGACGGCCTTGGCCTCGAAGTTGATCCGGTACATGGAGTCGCCGATGGTGGTCTGGTCGTGGAAGCCCTGGGAGAGCTGCTGGCAGTGGGCGAACAGGTCCGATCGGAAGTCGAACGAGACCTGCTGGTCGAGCTTGGTCGTCGCGTACTCGTTGGCGACGCCCACCACCTGGGCCAAGAGGGTGATGACGAATCCGGCTACAACGGCCACGACGATGAGTCCCGAGCGCGACGATCCCCCGACGGCGGCGACGTAGCCGGGGACATGTTGGCTCCCGAGGACGCCGTCGATGAGGAGGGCCAGCGGCCACGGCTCGGCCAGCGCCAGCACGGCCCCCAGCACGGTGAGGACCGCGGTGGCCGCAGCCAGTGCCTTGTAGCGCAGGACGTAGGGGAAGACGACCGGTAGGTACTTCCAGTACTCGCGCTTCACGCGGACACGTCACCGATGAGCGTGCGACGGAGGCCGGGCCCAGCTGCCCACAACGAGGCAGCGAGTACGAGAACGGTCGCCGTCGCCGCCGCGGCTCCGGCCCACGGTGCCATCAGGGCGGCGATCGCCACCAGGGCGCCGGCACCGGCCAGCCGGCGGACGGCCAGGCGCCGGCGCAGTCGGACCTGGATACATCCGGCCGGATGATCGGTCGACACGATGTCACAGACGGCGAGCGGTGCGGCCAGGACACGGACGTCGTAGTCGTCCCAGTCGGTCGCGTGGCGGATGCGGCACCCGGCCCCCCGCAGCCGGTCGACCACGGCGAGGACGAGGTCAGGCCTCGAGCGGTCGGCGTCGTAGACCAGCACGTTCCGTCCGGCTCGATCGGTGGGCACTACGGCCTCGTGTCCACCGGCGCTCACTGCCGAGGTGGGATGGCCGGCTTCGAGGCGGCCCCGGAGTCGAGCCAGCGGTTGGAGGACCGACAGGACCCCCACCAAGAGGCGATGCCGACGATCGAGCCGGACGGGGGTCGACCGGTGACGTCCGGGCGTGTTGAGGATTACCAGGAAAGCCAAGGTCAAGAGGCCGAGTGCGGCGGGCAGACCGAGAATTGGGTCGACCAACCCGACCGGAGCGGTGGCGACCAGAGCGGTGGCGGCCACCGAACCCACCTGGGTGGCGATCTCGACCGCGTGGTCCGGGCGACCGTGGAGTGACTGGAAGGGTGCGGTGCCTAGGGGGCCGCGGTAGATGCGCTGGCCCAGGAGGCGCCGACAAGGCCCTCCGTAGATACTCCCGGCCCACCGGGCACTCCCCAGCGCGGTGAACCGCTCAGGGTGGCGGGCCTCGACCAGGGCTTCGCTGCGCCCGTAGCCGCGCTGCTGGCGGAGGTAGCCGCGCACCGACGAGCGACGGTGGTGCCACACCACGGCGCCGGCGTGAAACGCCAGGAGACCGCCGCGGTCGAGCAGTCGCCAGCACAGGTCGACATCGTCTCCCGCCGTCTCGAAGACAGGGTCGAAGCCCCCGGCATCGGCGAGGGCGGAACGTCGGAATGCCATATTGCATCCGGGAAGGTGTTCGGCCCGATCGTCGGAGACGAGGACGTGCACCGGCCCCCCGGGGGCCAGGGCCACGGCGGCGGCCGTGGCGCCATCGGTCGTCGGCCCGAAGTTGGGGCCACCCACCCCGACCACCTGGGGTTCGTCGAACCCGAGGCTGAGGTGATACGGCCACTGCGGCGTCGGGTAGGCATCGGCGTCGAGGTAGGCCACCACGTCATTCCGGGCCTCCTGCAGCCCGATGTTCCGGGCCGCCGACAGCCCGCCGTGCTCGACGGTGATGAGGCGGACCCGCGGATGGCTTGCCGCGATACGGGCCGTGGCATCGGTCGAGCCGTCGTCCACCACCAGGATCTCCAGTTCCGGGTAGTCGAGAGCGCAGGTGTGGGCCAGGCACTCGTCGAGCGTGGCGGCGGCGTTGTAGGCGCACACCACGACCGACATCGACGGCCACTTGAGCCGCAGACCCGCCACCCCGGTGGCATTCCGTGCGGTAGCCGCGCCCAGAGCGGGCCGTGGCGTCCGCTCTTTGCGGGTCAGGCCGAACTGCCAGCCCTCGACCGGTTCGTCCGCCACCCACCAGTCGTCGGTCCACGAGAACACGCAGGTCCCGGCCACGCCGCGCTCGGTCGCCACGGCCAGCGAACGGTCGATCAGCTCGGACTGGATCAGCTCGCCGACCGGGTCCCCTGCGGAGTCGATACCCAACTCGCCGAGGATCAGTGGCCGGTCGCCGGCCAGATTCTGAAGGCGGGCGAGGTAGCGGCGCAAGTCGGCTGGGTTCTCGAGGAACACGTTGAACATGACCAGGTCGAGTCCCTCGGTGTCGAGGTATTCGGTGGTGGGGTAGTTCCCGTAGGTCCGGAGCATGCCGGGATCCACGTCGGCCACCGCGTCGGCCAGTGACCGCAGCAGTTCGCCCACGGCACGGCGCCCGACCCAGCGCACCACGTCGGCCGGCAGTTCGTTCCCGAGGACGAGAGCGGCGACCCGCTCGTCGTCGGCAAACCGGCTGGCGGCCTCCCCTATCTGGCGACGGGCGTCGGCGGCCGCTCGCCTGCGCTGCCGGGCCGAAGCCCCCACCAGGGATCTCCAGTCGTCGTAATAGACGCCGGCCAGGATCTTGAGGTTCCAGTCGGCGGCCAGGTCGAGCAAGTCGATCGACGGTTCTTCATAGGTTCTGATGGTGTTGAAGCCCGCCTCGGCGATGGCGATGCAGTCCCGCTTCATCCGATCCGTCTCGGGCAGGGCATGACCGTCGGGCCGTCGTCGGAAGGTGCCGTAGGAGACACCCCTCAGCAGGTAGGGGGAGCCGTCCAACATCAACGACGTGCCGTCAGCGGAAAGACGACCCATCAACAGGTCCTTCCGGGCCGATCGGCGGGTCCAAGCAACGTGGTCCAGAGTCGGATGGCACACCAGGCACCGGGCGCGGCCCACGGAGCGATCGTTTCCACGAAGTCGCCTCCCGCAAGACTGCTGGCCCGCTGCAACTCCACCTCGCGCTGGCGGAAACCGGGCCTGCCCCTCGTAGCCTGCCCCTCATTTCCGATCCACCCTCATCGGACAGAACCGTCGGCAACTTGAGCGTCTTTCGATCCACGAGCGCGATTCCGACCCGGCGAGTGGCCGGGCCGGCCCGGTGGCCGATGGTCAATGTCCACCCACCCGCGCACAGCATTCGCACTCACTACGCCCCGCCCCGCGATCCTCCGAACCACACCGTCCCACCCCGCTCCACGTCCGCCGGCCCCACGATCCTCCGAGCCGTCCCGTCCACCGGGGTGTCCCCCGGGGCACAGCCCATGCCCGTAGGTAGGATCGTCGCCCATGACCCCGCCCGGCCTGCCCACGCCCCCGCCCACCGGTGCCTCGGCACTGCCGGCCGGCACCTACGACGGCGTCGTGGTCCTGGTCACCGGGGGCGGAACCGGTCTCGGAAAGTCCATCGCCACCGAGTTCGGCCGGCTGGGCGCTTCGGTCGCCGTGGTCAGTCGGGACGAGGGGCACCGATCCGCCGGCGTGGCGTCGGTGGAGGCGGCCGGCGGGCGTGCCTTGGGGGTGGCGTGCGACATCCGGGACCCAGACGCAATAGCCGCGGCCTTCGACGCGGTCGAGACGGGCCTCGGCCCGGTGGACCATCTCATCAACAACGCGGCGGGTAACTTCCCGGTTCCGGCCGAGGACATGAGTCCCAACGCCTGGCGCACGGTGGTGGACATCGTGCTCAACGGCACGTACCTGTGCTCCCGGGAGTTCGCCCGCCGGCTGATACCCGCCGGACGGGACGGGTCCATCGTCAACGTGGGCGCTTCCTACGCCTGGACCGGTGGCCCCGGATTCGCCCACTCGGCCGCGGCCAAGGCCGGCGTCAAGAACCTGGTGGAGACCCTGTCCGTGGAGTGGGCCCCCTACGGCATCCGGGTGAACGGGCTGGTGCCCGGACTCATGCCCCACGAGGACGAGGTGGCCGCCATCGCCGCTGTGCCCGGCAAGTACGAGGGCCAGGACGATCGGGTGCCGGCCGGCAGGGTCGGCTACCCCCGCGAGCTGGCCTGGGCAGCCACCTATCTCTGCTCTCCCTTCGCCGCTTACATCTCGGGCCACTCGCTGGTGGTCGATGGGGCCAACTGGCAGCGTCGCCACACTGTCCAGCCTCCCTTCACCCCCATCCGCGAGCAGCTGGGTCGGGGTCCGTTCGGGGAGGCCGCACCCCCGCGCTGACATCCTGGCCACCGCAGGTGGCGGAACGACCCAGTAGTCCCGTGACCTACGCACAGCCACGGACTACTGGGTCGCTGGCCCCGACCTACTGCCGCTGCTGAGCCCAGCACGCCCCCTCGGGTAAGTCGCCCACCGGTTCCGGACCGGGCCGCCACCGGGTAGAACGGGATCACACCCGGGTACCCCAGCACCCACATCCGCACACGCACCCGCGAACCGGAGGACTCCCCATGACCGACCGCACCCCCAAGCCCATCCGATCGAGCGGCACGTTCACCTTCGGCGCCGGAAACGGCGCGGGCACCACCACCGTCCATCGGCTCGGCTACGGCGCCATGCAGATCACCGGGCCCGGCGTCTGGGGCGAACCGGCCGACCGCGACACCTGCATCGAGGTGCTGCGGCGGGCTGTCGACATGGGGGTGGACCTCATCGACACCGCTGACTCCTACGGCCCCGAAGTCAGCGAGCAACTCATCTTCGAAGCCCTCCACCCCTACCCCGACGGACTTGTCATCGCCACCAAGGCCGGCCTCACCCGCCAGGGTCCGGGACAGTGGCTGCCGGTCGGGCGGCCCGAGTATTTGCGCCAGCAGTGCGAGCTCAGCCTGCGCCGCCTCGGCCTCGAGCGGATCGACCTGTTCCAACTTCACCGGATCGACCCGTTGGTCCCCGCCGCCGACCAGTTCGGCTTGTTGGCCGACCTGGTGTCCGAAGGCAAGGTGGCCCACGTCGGGTTGTCCCAGGTCACCGTGGCCGAGCTCGAGGCGGCGCGCCAGGTCGTGCCGGTGGTGTCGGTGCAGAATCTTTTCAACCTGACCGACCGCTCGTCGGGTGACGTGCTGGCCCACTGCGAGACCGAAGGCATCGGATTCATCCCGTGGTTCCCGGTGGCGTCGGGCGCCCTGACCGGGCCGGATACCGCCATGGGCTCGGTCGTTGCCGAAACGGGGGCCACCCCGTCCCAGGTGGCACTGGCCTGGCTGCTGCACCTCTCGCCGGTCGTGCTGCCCATTCCCGGGACCAAGTCGGTGGCACATGTGGAGGAGAACTGCGAGGCGGCGACCCTGCAGCTGACCGACGCCCAGATGGGAGCGCTGACCGCCATCCACGAGGCCAGCTGAGGCCTCCCGGGTCAGCTCACGCCACCCCGGATCAGCTCACGCCACCCCGGACCAGCTCACGCCACCCCGACCTTCCTACCGTGCCCCGAACACCACCGGCGCGGACTTCACCCCGGCGATGACCGGCGATGCCGCACGGATTACCTCGCCGGCCGGCTCGACCGACCCGAAACGGGTGAGCAGCTCTTCGAGGAGGATCCGCCCCTCGACCCGGGCCAGTACGGCACCGATGCAGAAGTGCGCGCCGAATCCGAAGGCCACGTGCGGATTGGGGTCGCGGGCGGCAATGAAGCTGGCCGCGGTCGGACCGAATGCGTCCTCATCTCGGTTGGCCGAGGCGTAGAGCATCAGCACGGGTTCGCCAGCGCCCAGGACCCGTCCGCCGAGTTCGACGTCGCGGGTGGTGGTGCGCATGAAGGCCACCACAGGGGTGGTCCAGCGCAGCATCTCCTCGACGGCCAGGGGCAGGGCCCGGTTCACGCCGCCGTCGGACCTACCAGCCAGCGCCTCCCACTGGCCCGGGTGGTCGGCGAACCCGACCAGGCCGCCGGACATCATGTTGCGGGTGGTCTCGTTGCCCGCCACCAGCAGCTGGACGAGGAACATGCCCAGCTGCGCGTCGGTCAGCTGGTCCCCCTCCACCTCGGCCGCAGCCAACTCGCTGATGATGTCGTCCCTCGGCGACGCCCGGCGGTCGGCGGCGGCCGCCAACAGATACGTCACCATGTCGCCACTGAGGCGGGCGCGCTCGTCCTCGGGCCAGTCCGTCGCCCCCGGAATGACCGCCTCCGACCAGCGGAAGAACGTCGGCCACTGCTCCTCGGGTACCCCGAGCAGGTCGCTGATGACCTGCAGGGGCAGGGGGACGGCCAGGTCGGCCACCACGTCGACGGGCACCCCGGGCTCGATGCGGTCGACCAGTGCACGGGCCCGCCGGCGGATGCCCGGCTCGAGAGCCCGCATGTAGCTCGGCCGGAACCCGGGCTGGACCAGCGTCCGGTAGCGGGTGTGGTCGGGTGGGTCGGTGTGCATCATGGTCGGCGGCGTCGGGTACTCCGCCCCGATCTCGAAGGTCATGATCCCCTTCGACGAGCAGAACGTCTCGGGGTCGCGGGACACGGCCACCACCTCGTCGTGGCGGCTCACCATCCACAGGCCCAGCGTGTCGTTGCGGGCCACCGGTGCCTCAGCCCGAAGCCGGGCATACAGCGGGTACGGGTCGCCGGCGTAGATGGCGGGGTCGAGCAACGGGTCGGTGAGCGCCGTCTCGTCGACGGCGACCCTGGAATACCCGGCGGACCCGGCGGACCCGGCGGACCCGGCGATCGCCGATGGCCCGACAGCGGCGTCCGTCACCCGATGAGGACGCCGGTGGGGCGCCCGAAGCCCTGGGCCTCGGCCAGCGCCTCGTAGGCGGCGAGCGTTCCCAGACCGTCGGTGACGCTCTCGACCGAGCCGTCGGCGGCCAGATTGAGGTTGACCCCCTCCATGATGAACAGGACTTCGGTGACCTCGTCGTTGTCCTCGGGGACGTCGAGCGTGTGGACCGAGCCGGCGGGCTCCCGGATGTAGGAGCCGGCCGTGGAATAGAACTCGTACTCGAGGTAGTGCCAGCGACCTGACACCGTGTAGCCGTCGACCGGCCCGGTGTGGCGGTGCATCTGCAGCCGCACGCCTGGCTCGAACCGGTTGCGAACCACCCACACACCGGCCGCAGGATCGACCCGCAGCACCTTCAGCCAGATACCACCGGTGGCGTCCACCCACGGCAGGTCGTCCTCGCCGGCGTGGCGGACGACGTCGTCAACCTGGAGACTGGTCATGCGGGCTCCCTCCCCTGTCGCTGAGCCTGGTGGCGCGCGGTGCCTTCTTCGGCCCCCGCATCCAGCCCCGTCAGTCTGCCGGAACCGACCGTCGGGCGCCAGGTCCGCCGGCCGACCCAGGCGATGGATGTGAAGCCGGGAGCGGTACTCCCGACTCCTGGGACGTGGGACACCACGGCGGAATCGCTGAGGGCGACGGTGGTGGCGCAAGCCGCGTGCAGGCGCGTCGCCATCGGGACGACCGGTCTCCGTGGAGCTTCGACCCAGTGGGCCTACGGCCTAGTAAGGGCCGATCCGCTGGTCCGGGCTCGTGTCAGTCTCCATCCGGCCGTGGGTAGACACGTACGAGGTCCACTCGGATCCCGTCCACCAGCGGTAGTGGAACCGCCCGCTCGGATCCGGGTGCCAGGCCGGTGGTGACACGTCGGCACCCGGTTCCACCGCAGGCGATGCGGTCGGCGGTGTGGGGATGGCCGGGGCGTGGGCCGCCGGTGGGGTCGGCGCG
>DATBZS010000015.1:0-38498 GCA_036513075.1 Acidimicrobiales bacterium | reverse complement strand
CAGGTCTGGTGTCCGCAGATGCCGTCGACCCGCAGCCCACGGCGGTACTGGAAGGCCTCGACCGCGGCCCGGGTGCCCTCTCGATAGGTGCCCTCGGGGTCCACTCCGGGGGAAAAGCCCAGCTCAGCGAGCCGGCGCTGGACGTCGGTGACGGCCTGGCCGGTGTCGCCCAGGGCCAGGTGGATGGTTCGGTCGGGACTCAACTTCGTGGACCGGCCCACGGGGGGCCCGCCGACAGGCGGGGTGGCCCGCCAGGGGCCACCGGGGCGCTCAAAGGTGCGCGGAGAGCTCCTGGAGCAGCTGTCCCTTGCCCTTGGCACCGACGATGCGCATGGCCGGCTCGCCGTCCTTGAACAGGATCAGGGTGGGGATGCTCATGACATCGAAGCGACGGGTGACGTCCAGGTTGTCGTCGATGTTGAGCTTGACCACCTCGAGCTTGCCCGCCTGCTCCTCGGCGATCTCCTCGAGTACCGGGGCGATCATCTTGCACGGGCCACACCACTCCGCCCAGAAGTCCACCAGCACGGGAACTTCCGAGGCCTTGACATGCTCGTCAAAACTAGCGTCGCTCAGGTTGGTGATCTTCTCGCTCATGGTCCTCGCTCCTCTTGGGCCTGCTCGAGGCTATACCGATGTGTCTGTGCCGACACGCTAGGTCAACCCTGCCGGTGTCGGTCTGATTCCCGGGGGCGCCGGCGGGTGACGTGGCGTCAGCGGCCCGAGGCGGCCTGGTCCTCAATCCAACGTTCGGCGTCGAGGGCGGCCATGCAGCCCGACCCGGCGGCCGTGACAGCCTGGCGGTAGCGGTGGTCCTGGACGTCGCCGCAGGCGAACACCCCTTCCACGTTGGTGTAGGTGGTGTTGCCCTGGGTCTTCAGGTAGCCGCTGTCCTCCATGTCGAGCTGACCCTTGAAGATGTCGGTGTTGGGCTGGTGGCCGATGGCCACGAACAGTCCGGTCACCGGGAGCAGCGAATCCTCGCCCGACTCGTTGTTGCGGACCCGGACGGACTCCACCTTGGTGTCGCCCAGCACATCGATGACCGAGGTGTGCCACAGAAACTCGACCTTCGGGTGGTCGAGGGCCCGCTGCTGCATGACCTTGGAGGCCCGCAGTTCGCCCCGGCGGTGGATGAGGGTGACCTTGTCGGCGAACCGGGTCAGGAACAGGGCCTCTTCGAGGGCCGAGTCGCCACCACCGACGACGGCGATCTCGTGGCCGCGGAAGAAGAAGCCGTCGCAGGTTGCGCAGGTGGACACGCCGTAGCCGAGCAGGCGTCCCTCGTTGGGCAGCTGGAGCATCAAGGATTTTGCCCCGGTGGCCACGATCAGCGCGTCTGCGGTATACGTGGCCTCGGCGGCGTCGGTGTCGCCGACCCACAGGCCGAAGGGCCGGCTGGACAGGTCGACCCGCGAGACCTTGGAGGTCACGTAGTCCGTGCCGAACCGGGCGGCCTGCTCCCGGAAGCTCGTCATCAGCTCAAGTCCCATGACACCGTCGACGAAGCCGGGATAGTTCTCGACCTCGGTGGTCAGCATCAGTTGGCCGCCGGGCTGATCGCTCGTGGACGACGGCTCGCCTTCGATGACCAGGGGGGACAGCTGGGCGCGGGCCGCGTAGATGGCGGCGGTGAGCCCGGCCGGCCCGGATCCGATGATGACGATCTGACGAGCTTCGGTCACGATGCGCTGGAGGCGGCGACGGCCGACCGGTCGATCCGCTGCGACCAGGCGACAAAGCCCACGACCACGAAGAGGGTCCCGACGATCAGATCGGACACCCAGACCCGGTTGCCTGGGATGTACACGGTCAGGACCCGGATCAGGGTGATCGACAACAGGGTCACGGTGACGACGGCCACCGTGAAGACGATGATGCCGAAAACGATGGCCCGGGTGGCCAGTGTGAGGGGCCGTACCGCCTTGTTCTGGATGAAGTCGACGACGGTGTCGACCGCGTCGGCACCCCGGCCGGGCAGGTCGTCGAGGGCGGACAGTCCGGGCAGTGACGACGAGTGGTGCTCAGGCTTCGGATCCATGGCCCGAGAATACCCTGGACGGCACACGTCGCCCCCGGACAGTGGTGGCCGCCCGGGTCGACGGCGCGTCCGACCTACCGGATCATTCCAACCGTACGAGGCAGACGCCGATGGTGCCCGGGCCGGTGTGGGTGCCGACGACCGGGCCCAGCTGGCTGACCATCAGGGGGTGCTCGCTCTTCAGGTCGTCGAGCAGTGCGAGGAAGACATCGATATCGGTGGCGGCCCCGTGGGCGATGCCTACCCGGCTCAATGGCGGCGAGCTCAGGATCTTGTCGGCCAGGTACTGGAGTGACCGGCCGCGGGTGCGCTGCTTGGACTCCTCGGCCACCTCGCCGTCGACCAGGGTCACCACCGGCTTGATGGAGAGAAGTGAGCCGATCATGGCCCGGGCCCCACCGATGCGGCCGCCCTTTTCGAGGTGTTCGAGATTCTCCACCGCCCCGTACACCGACGTGCGGGGGATCAACTCGTAGGCCCGTGCCTCCAGGGTGTCGAGGTCGGCCCCGTCAGCGGCGATGTCGGCGATGTCGATCGCTATCAGTCCGAGGCTCAAGGTCATCGTGCGGGTGTCGACGGCCCGGACCTCGATCCGGTCGGCGACAGCCTTGGCAGCCGCAGCAGCAGCCTGGTAGGTGGCGGACACACCGGCGGACAGGCTGAGGCTGAGCACGCCGTCGTAGCCTTCCTCGGCCGCGGCCAGGAACGCCTCCTGGAAGGCGCCGGGCGACGGCGCCGCGGTCTCGGGCAGCACGGGGCTGGCTTTGCAACGGGCCCAGAACTCCTCAGTGGTGAGGTCCTTGCCGTCGACGAACTCCTCGGCGCCGAAGCGGATGGAGAGCGGGACGACGGTGATGCCGTGCTCAGCGGCCACATCGGCCGACAGGTCACATGCGCTATCGGCTACCACCCGGATCCGGGCCATCGGGTTCCTCCTCGTCCTCCGGGGGCACCACGGCTCCCGCGTCTTCCATCGGCGGTCCGCCGACGGTCCGGCCACCCCCGGGTCCGCTCCGTCGAGAGCCCTCACGTCCTTCCGGCACGGGGCGTAGATGACGCGCCCCGACCGTGTCGGACTGCTCGTCGATTCTGCCACGGAACGGGATCGGCGGAAGATCGTCGGATGGCTGGCCCGGCGGGTCGGACGACGGCCCGTCGACCGGGTCGGCCGGCCTGGCATCGGGGGTGATGAGCCGGATGGACGAGTGGGCGGCCCGTTGCCGGGGCCCGTCCGGTCCCGCCCCGGCCGGCACCGGACCGTCCATCGAGGGAGCTGAGGGTGGCTCGATGGGCTCGGGTCGCTCGGCCGCCCGGGCCGCCCGTTCGTCGCCTGCCCGGCGTGCCTCTCGGGCGGCCAGTACCACGGTGGTGCCGACGAAGGCCAGTGCCCCGATCACCACGGCCACCACCACTCGGCCGAGCAGGGCGAGCCCGGCGTTGGCGGCGGACACGTTGAGCGCCAGCACGGTGGCGACGGCCATGACCGCGGTGGCGACGAGGACACGGGTGACCGGGGTGGTCAGCTCGTGGCCGCCGAGCCCGTCGTCCTTTCCCGCCACCACCGACAGGGCGATGACGGCCGCCACGGTATAGGCCACCGAGACCGACAGGGCCAGGCCCCGCACACCGAGCGGCCCCACCAGGGCGACTCCCAGCACGATGTTGATCGCGTTCGCCGCCAGGTAGATACGGAACGCGGTGCGGGTGTCCTGCATGGCCTGCAGGACCCGGACCATGTAGAGGAAGGTGCAGAATCCGGGCAGGCCGAGGGCGAACATGGCGAGCGCCGAGGCGGTCGCGTCCGCCTGGGCCGATGTCTCGCCCCCGTGCCCTAGGACGAGGTCGATCAGCGGGTGGGCCAGGATGATCATGCCCACCGCCGAGGGGATGATGATGACGAGGATGCTCCGGAGCCCGAAGGTCATCCGTCGGCGGAAGGCGGCAATGTCCCCTTCGGCCCACCGGGCCGACAACGACGGGGTCACCGCGCTCATGACCGAGACGGCGATGATGCCGTAGGGGAGTTGGAAGAACGTGTAGGCGTAGGTGTAGGCCGACACCGCGCCCGGCACCTGGGCCCCGTCGGCCAGTGCCAGGACGACCACCAGGGCAACTTGGTTGGACAGCACGATGCCGAAGGTCCAGCCGGCCAGCCTGGCGATGCGGCGCATCGCCTCGTGGCCTGGCTGCCAACGGAAGCGGAGGTGCAGGTCGGACCGGAGCAACGACGGGACGAGTAGCGCGGCCTGGACGACCACGCCGAGCGTCGTCCCGATCCCGAGCAGCACCAACGCCCCGTGGTGGTGCTGGATGGTGGCCAGGTTCGGATTGGGCACCAGGGCCCGGAACCAGACCAACATGGCGATGACCACCAGGTTGTTGGCGATCGGAACGAACATCGGTGCGGCAAACTTGCCCTGGGTGTTGAGCAACGCCGTGAACAGGGCAATGAGGCCGTAGCAGGCCAGCTGAGGGACGAACCAGCGCAGTAGGAAGATCGCCACCTGTTGCTGCTGGTGCACGTCGGCGTGGTGGTTGGTCACCGTGTAGAGGTCGATGATCGACGGGGTGAGGACGAAGAAGGCCACCGTGGCCAAGACCAAGATGGTCACGGTGACGGTGACCACTGCCGAGATGGCCTCCCATGCCTCCTTGCCCACCTTGGTGGTCAGCTCAGCCACGAAGACCGGCACGAAGGTTGCGGCCAATACCCCGCCGATGACGATGTCGGTGATGATGTTGGGCGTGGTGTTGGCCAGGTTGTATGCGTCGGCGAACCCGCCGCCGCTGAGTGCCGCGGCCATGGCCACCACCCGGGCCAGCCCGGTGAGGCGGGACAGCGTGGTGCCGACGGCCATGCCCGCCGTGGCCCCGGCCAGCGCAGTGGTGGCGCCGCGCGGCGGGGTGGGCTCCCGCGGCCCACCCTCGATGGTGGCGGCACCCTCCTCGATCGAGGTGTCCTCGTCGCTCATGGCGCGGCCGGGCTGGTATCGGGTGGTCCGACCCCGACCGGGTCGGGGCCGTCG
Source organism: Acidimicrobiales bacterium (assembly GCA_036513075.1). Lineage (GTDB taxonomy): Bacteria > Actinomycetota > Acidimicrobiia > Acidimicrobiales > RAAP-2 > Bog-756. Next base: position 33,431 of record DATBZS010000015.1, on the reverse strand, counting down.
GACGGCGGCCGGTCGCCCTCCGCCTCGTCCGCCTCGTCGACCCCTCGCGGGGCACGACGCCGGCGCGAGGTGCGGAACCACCACACGGCCAGTACCACCACCGCCCCGACGGTCAGAGCCACCCCGACCACCGACGACGACGTGGACCGGACCGACAGCTCGCCGGTGGCCAGGCGGACCGGACCGACCGGCGCATGGAGGGTGACGTCGAGCCGGAAGTCGCCCGACGTCCGGGTCTGTACCCGCACGTACTTGACGTTCGAGTACCGGGGGACGAGGTTGACCTGCTCGGACCACAGGGTCTGCCCGTTGGGGAAGAGGAGCTTGTCGCTACTCAGGGTCAGGGTGGCCGTCACCGGGTAGGGAGCGGTGGAGACGATGGTTATCGGGACCCTGCCGCTGCGGGCGGTCAGGGTGACGGACTTGTCGCCACCCACGGTGAGCTGGCCGAACTGGGCACTGATGGCGTCGCCGGCGTTGGCCAGGACCGCCGACTGCTGGCTGGGTCGGAGCGCTACGGCCTCACCGGCCAGGACGAGGTCACCGAGCTGCAGTCCGAGTGTGTGGGCCCCCACTGCGGACACCGCGAACCCGTTGACCTGCACCCGCTGTGCCTGGATCGCGGCCACCGGGAGGCCGTCGCTGCCCCCACTCGAGGTGAGCCGGCATCCCGACCGGCAGGTGGCGGGTGTGGGGAAGAGGGCGAAGAGCTGGGCGGTGGTGACGGCCTTGACCAGCGGGTTGCCGTCGAGCGAACCCAGCAGCGCGTCGACAAACGCCGGATCATCGTTCCACCCCGTGGGGGCGACGGCCATGACGGCCCGGGGGGTGAGTCCGTTCGGGAGTTCGTAGTAGAGCTGGGCCAGCTCGGCCACGAGCTGGTGGGCGGCCAACGCCGGGTTGCCGGGGTCGGCGGAGAACCGGGCCGTCAGGTCGTCGTCGGAGGCCATGACCGAGACTGTGGTTCCTCGGGCGACGGTCAGGGTGAACGGGGAGGTGGTCGAGCCGTTCGTCGGGGTGGCGGACAGCTGCGACGCGGGGAGTACGACCTGGTCGAACCCGTCGGCGGCCAGGCTCCCGACGGCGGCAGGATCGAGACCGCCACCTGTGATCCACGCGCCCAGATCGGGAGGCTGTCCGGCGGCCTGCTGCGGTGGGGCCCGCCCCGTGGCGGTGTCCACCACCTGGACACCCCGGGCCACCTGGAGCGCGAGTTCGGCCGACAGGCCGGTGTCGACCAGAGCGTTGGCGTCCACCGGGGTGAAGGGCGCGGCGGTCAGCTCGTCCACTCCGGGGGCGGCAGCCAGATCGCCGAGTTGGTTGATCGTCGACCGGTGGGCCGGTGTGTCGAGCAGGCCGACCGTCTGGCCGCTCACCTGCAGGGTGACCGGGACCGACGGGTGCTGGACGGCCACGGTGGTGACGGTGGCCGTCAGTGCGTCGACGGTGCCGACGGTCGGGGTGGCCAGTGCGGCCGACGGCCGGGTGAGGAGTTCGGTCGTTGTCGGCAAGCGCGACGCGCCCTGGGTGATCTGCAGCGGAAGGACCACCGCCACCCGCAACCGCTGGGTGGTGGCCGGGGCCTGGCTGTAGATCAGGTGGGTGGTGAACGAGCCGAGTACGGGGCCGCCCGACGTGTCGACCAGCTGGACGCGGACGGGGAACACCCCGGCCGGGAACGACCGGCACTGCCCGGTGACGGGCAGGAGGTGGATGGTGAAGGCGGGCGCGGGGGTGGCCGCCGACGACGCGCTGCCCACCACCACGGGCATCGAGAGGTCCACGCCCCCGGTTGGGAGGGCCCGCAGCGAGTCGACGGGAAGTGCCGAGGTGGTGGACGACACCGGGGTTCCGAGCGAGCCCGTCCCCAAGGACTGGTCGAAGCCGGAGATGCTCGACAGGCACGGATAGACGGCCACCGTGATCCCGAGCTGGGCCGTGGGCACCGTGGCGCTGGAGGTGCGCAGATGGAGGTCGAAGGCCTGACCCTCGACCACCCACCCGGTCTGGGACTGGAGCGCCAAGGGTGGGGCGGCGCCCTCCGACGAGACCGCCCGGGCGCCGGAGTGCGGGGTAGCGGCATCGGCGCCAGTGGCTCCGGCGACGGCTAGGACGGCGACGACAAGTGCGGCGGTTAGCCGGATCGGACTCCTGAGAGGTCCTCGGGCACGACGCTGGGAGGCATGTGGCACGGCGGCATGCCCGTACGGTACCCCGGGGTGTGGGGTGGAGCCTCCCCTGTCCGGGCCGGTGCCGCCGGGGTCACCGCCCGGGGGGCAGGTTCTGGCTCGTTGCCGGTCCACGTCGAACCGCAGCCTATGTCAGTCGCACTACCCTCGGCTGCGTGTTCCCCGAGCGACTCCGGCCCCTGGTCGACGCCACCGCCGACCTGTCTGACCGCTTCCAGTCGGCCGGCCACACCCTCTATCTGGTGGGTGGCTCGGTGCGTGACGCCATCGTGGCCGGGGCCGACGCGCCGCCGGCCGACATCGCCCATGACCTGGACTTCACCACCAACGCCCGCCCCGACGACATCGAAGCCGCACTGCGCGGCTGGGCCGACGCCATCTGGACCCAGGGCAAGCGGTTCGGGACCATCGCCTGCCTGCGGGGAGATCAGAAGTACGAGATCACCACCCACCGGGCCGAGGCCTACCACCCGGACTCCCGCAAGCCCGACGTGGCCTTCGGCGACAGCATCGAAGACGACCTGGCCCGGCGTGACTTCACGATCAACGCCATGGCGTTGCGCCTACCCGAGCTCGAGTTGATCGACCCGTTCGGGGGCCTCGTCGACCTGGCGGAGCGGCGTCTCCGGACCCCCCTCGACCCCGAGGTCTCGTTTGCGGACGACCCGTTGCGCATGCTGCGTGCGGCCCGCTTCATGGCCAAACTCGACCTCGAGCCCACCGAGGAACTGGTGGCAGCTGTCCGGGACGGCCACGGGCGGCTCTCGATCGTGTCGGCCGAGCGCATCCGCGACGAGCTCGACAAGATCATGGTCGTCCCGGTCCCCTCCACCGCCCTGTGGTTCGTGGTCCGCACCGGCCTGGCCGACGAGTTCCTGCCCGAGCTGCCCGGCCTGGCGCTGGAGCAGGACCCGATCCACCGCCACAAGGACGTGTTGGCCCACACCCTGGCCGTGGTGGACAAAACGTCACCCGACCGGCTCCTGCGGTTGGCCGCCCTTTTCCATGACGTGGGCAAGCCGCGCACCCGCGCCTTTCTCGACGGAGGGGTGACCTTCCACCATCACGAGGTGGTGGGGGCCCGGATGACCCGCAAGCGGATGCTCGCCCTGCGGTACCCGAACGACGAGGTGGACCTGGTGACCGAGCTGGTCAATCTCCACCTGCGCTTCCACACCTACCGCCTCGGGTGGACCGACAGGGCCGTCCGCCGCTACGTACGCGACGCCGGGCCGCTGCTTGACCGGCTCAACGAGCTCACCCGATGCGACTGCACCACCCGCAATGCGGCCAAGGCCCGGGCTCTCGACCGGCGCATGGACGAGCTCGAGGCCCGCATCGCCACCTTGCGGGAGCAGGAGGAGCTGGATGCCATCCGCCCCGACCTGGACGGCGCCCAGGTGATGGCGCGCCTCGGGATCCCACCGGGCCGCGAAGTCGGTCAGGCGCTGGCCTATCTGCTCGAGCTCCGACTGGACGAAGGCCCCCTCGCTGAGGAGGAGGCCTTCCGTCGTCTCGACACGTGGTGGGCCGACCAGATCCGGTCGGCCTGACGATCAGGCCTCGGGCCAGATCGGACCAGGGTCGCCCGCCGCGAACGACTCGACCATCTCGTGGGCGACGTCGTCGTGATACTGCACGGGCGGCGACTTCATGAAGTAGGCCGAAGGGCCCACCAGCGGTCCGCCGATGCCCCGGTCGAGGGCCAGCTTGGCGCACCGCACCGCGTCGATGATGACACCGGCCGAGTTGGGGGAGTCCCACACCTCGAGCTTGAGCTCCAGATTGAGCGGCACATCGCCGAAGTTACGGCCCTCCATGCGGATATAGGCCCACTTACGATCATGGAGCCACGGCACGTGGTCCGACGGGCCGATGTGGACGTCGTCGGCGTCGAGGTCGCCGTTCTCGATCTGGCTGGTGACCGCCTGGGTCTTCGACACCTTCTTGGACTCGAGTCGGTCCCGCTCCAGCATGTTCTTGAAGTCCATGTTGCCGCCGACGTTGAGCTGATAGGTGTGATCGATTGCCAGACCGCGGTCCTCGAACAGGCGGGTCAGGATCCGGTGGACGATTGTCGAGCCCACCTGGCTCTTGATGTCGTCGCCCACGATCGGCAGGCCGGCGTCGTGGAACTTCTGGGCCCACACCGGGTCCGAGGCGATGAACACCGGGATGGCGTTGACGAAACCGACCCCGGCCTGCAGGCAGGCGTCGGCGTAGAACCGTTGGGCCTGCTCGCTCCCGACCGGCAGATAGCTGACCATGACCTCAGCGCCCGACTCCCGTAATGCGGCCACGACGTCGACCGGCTCTGACGGGGACTCCTCGACCGTCTCCCGGTAGTACTTGCCGAACCCGTCGAGGGTCGGGCCGCGCTGCACGGTCACCCCGAGGTCGCCGACGGAAGCGAACCGGATGGTGTTGTTCTGCCCGGCGAAGATGGCCTTGCCGAGGTCGGTGCCGACCTTGGTGGCGTCGACGTCGAACGCAGCCACGAAGTCGAGGTCGCTCACGTGGTAGCCGCCGAGTACCACGTGCATCAGCCCGGGAACGGTGTCACCGGCTTCGGCATTGCGGTAGTACTCCACGCCCTGAATCAGCGAACTGGCGCAGTTGCCCACGCCGGCGATCGCCACTCGGATCTTGCTCATCGTGTGAATCCCTTCATCTGTGTGTTCGCGCCCCTGGGGGTCGCATTGGCAGGAGCACCCTGGAGGGTGCTGGCTCTCATGACGAACCCGAAGGGGACGTCGAGGTCATGGCGCCCCCGGAAAGGGGATCACCAAGATCGGTGCTGTCAGAGGTGCGGGTGACTTCGGTCCGGGCCGTCGCCTGCTTCTGACGCTCGGCCTCGATCAGGCGGTCGAGCCATTCGATGTCGTGCTCGGTCGACTCGGTGCTGTGCTCGACCAGCGAGCGGGTGTAGACGTCGAGGCGTTCGCCCGAGGCCCGCACCCGGTCGGTCGCGAGCCGTCGAGTCAGCTGAGCGCGCCGGCGCTCCAACAGGGCGAGCCGGGCCGAAGGGGCGAGGTAGCGGGCGAAGGCCAGGCGGAGACCGAAGCTGCGGGCGTCGTCGGCGCCCGCGGGCTCCTCGCCCTCGAGCAGCTGCTCGAACAGCGTCCGGCCCTGGTCGGTGATCCGGTAGACCTTGCGCGACCGCTTGGTCCCGAGGGTGGTACCGGACCGCCTGGCCCGCAGCCCGGCCCGCTCGCCGCTCAACGAACCGGTGGCCGGGATGGACATCGTTGCGGACCCACCCGACTCGGTGACAGTCACCGCCCCGGACCGTTCGAGGCGGGACAGCGCGGGATAGAGGGAGCCGAAGGAGATATTGGCGAACAGGCCCAGCTCGTCACGGAGCCGACGGCGGATCTCGTAGCCGTGCATCTCCTGCTCGAACAGCAGGCCCAGGATGGCTAGGTCGAGCACGTCAGACCATCCGGTCGACGTCGAGGGGGAAGTTCACCAACTGCATGCCAACAACGATACATCATATCGATGTATCGGATTGATACATCGAAACTGCATGTCGGCAGTGGAGGGCCACCGACCGCCGCCGGGATGGCGGAGGCACCCCTATGACAGGGGTTCTGACCCGACAGGGGTCCGGTGCCCCGGGGGGACCCAGGCGGTACCCTGGCCCGGTGAGCTTCCGACCCGGAGCGCTCGATGGCATCCAGACCTCCCCCACTGGCGGACAGGTCGAGTACCTACTTGCCCGGAACTCGGTCATCCGTGAGTTTCGCAAGGGGCGGCTCTCCCGCCTCGACGTGTGCGACGCCCATCCTGAACTTGTCCGCGCCGCCACCAACCTCGGTCGACCGATGGGCGAGCAGTGCCCCATCTGCGAGGAGTACGAGCTGGTCGATGTGACCTTCGTGTTCGGATCGAAGCTGCCGGCCGGTGGAAGGTGCGTAGCCACCCAGGCCGAGCTTGCCCGGTACTGGCGCCGCAAGGAGCCGGTGGTCTGTTACGTCGTCGAAGTGTGCTGTGGCTGCCGCTGGAATCATCTGGCCCGCATGTACCCGGCCGGTGCCGGCGTCGACGCGGTGGCCCGCAAACCGTTGCGTAGCCGCACCAAGGCCTGATCCCACACCGGACGACACTGTCCCCAGAGGGCGGGCCGCAGTACGATGGTGGTGCAGTCATCCGTACTCCGCGGGCCCGTCCCGCCGATGCCGCCGGCAGCCCCCGGGCGCTGGACGGTAGAAGAGGAGGAAGCACATGCCTGATCCACGGTCCGCGCCCGTGACCGTCCCCACGGTCCGCGCCTGCAAGGTCCGCGACGGCCATCGGCCACTGGTGATGGTCACCGCCTACGATGCCCCCGGCGCCCATATCGTCGACGCCGCCGGTGTCGACATGATCCTGGTCGGGGACTCGGTCGCCAATGTCGTGTTGGGCTACGAGGACACCCTCCAGGTGACCATCGCCGACATGGCCCACCACATAGCTGCCGTGGCCCGGGCGAAGCCCGGCGCGCTCATCGTGGGCGACATGCCCTGGATGAGCTACCACGTCGACGTGGCCGACACGGTCCGCAACGGCGCGACGCTGATCCGGGCCGGGGCCCAGTGCGTCAAGCTCGAGGGCGGTGCCGTGCGCGCCCCCATGGTCGAGGCGTTGGTGAACGCCGAGATCCCGGTCATGGGCCACATCGGCCTCACCCCCCAGTCGGTCAACGCCTTCGGTGGCTTCCGGGTCCAGGCCCGGGACGACGAGGCAGCTGCCGACCTCATCGCCGGCGCCCGGACACTGGTGGGGGCCGGGGCATTCGCCGTGGTCGTCGAAGGCGTTCCCGAAAAGGTCGGCCATGCCGTGACCGAGGCGCTCGACGTGCCCACGATCGGAATCGGGGCCGGCGCCGGCTGCGACGGCCAGGTGCTCGTGCTCCACGACCTGCTCGGGGTGACCGAGCGCACGGCCAAGTTTGTCCGGCGCTACGCGTCGCTGGCCGACGATGCCACAGCGGCGGTCGCCGCCTTCGCCGACGATGTCCGGTCGGGGGCCTTTCCGGCTGACGCGGAGGTCTACCACTGACCGTCGGCTAGAGTGCACTGGCTGTTCCGGCCACCACGCTCTGCCACAGGTGGTCGATGTCATAGTCCGACCTGCCCCACGCCGTGGGGCTCGGGTGCCGAGCACCCGATCCAGAGGGAGGTGAGCCGTAGATGCGGCCTTACGAAACCATGGTCATTTTTGACACCGCCGCCGACGAGGCTGCGGTCAACGGGGTCCTCGACCGGGCCGTCACCGCGCTGAAGGCCAAGGGGGGCAACCCGGGCCGGGTCGAGCGCTGGGGTCGGCGAACGTTCGCCTACGAGCTCCAGCACAAGCGCGAGGGCTACTACGTCGTCATCGAGCTGAACGCCGAGCCGCAGGCCGTCGCCGACATGGAGCGGGTGTTCGTGTTGGCCGATGAAGTCCTCCGCCACAAGGTCATCCGGCTGCCCGACAAGGTCGCCGGCCGACGTGCCGCCGCCGCTACCGCGGCCGCCAATGGGGAGGGCTGACCATGGCCGGCAACGCAGTCACCCTGGTCGGGAACATCACCCGTGACCCCGAACTCCGCTTCACCAACACCGGTCAGGCGACGGCCAGCTTCGGGCTGGCCGTCAACCGCCGGTGGCAGAACCGCCAGACCCAGGAGTGGGAGGAGGCCACCTCGTTCTTCGACGTGGTGTGCTGGCGGGAGATGGCCGAGAACGCCGCCGAGTCGCTGAGCCGTGGCTCGCGGGTCATCGTGACCGGCCGGCTGGAGCAGCGCAGCTGGGAGACCCCGGACGGCGACAAGCGCTCGAAGGTGGAAGTCGTGGCCGACGAGATCGGGCCGAGCATCCGCTGGGCGACCGCCCAGGTCACCAAGAACGAGCGCCGCGGTCCGAACGAGGGGTCGTCGTCAGGCGGCGGGGGCGGCGGCGGACGTGGCGGGCAGTCGAGTGGGGGCGGCGCACCTGCCGACTCCGGGTACGGATACAGCGAGGAGCCTTTCTAGTCATGGCCAGGAACAACGATCGTGGAGGCAGCACCGCGCGGCGGGCGCCCAAGGACAACGGACGGCGCGTCAAGAAGAAGCCCTGCGCCCTGTGCAAGGACCGCGTGGAGTGGGTCGACTACAAGGACGTCGCCATGCTCCGCAAGTACATGAGCGACCGGGGCAAGATCCGGGCCCGTCGGGTCTCGGGCAACTGCACCCAGCACCAGCGTGACGTCGCCATCGCCATCAAGACGGCTCGTGAGCTCGTGCTGCTCCCGTACACCCAGCGGACCACCACCGAACGTCCCGGCGGGCGTGGCGGCCGGGGTGGTCGCGACGGCGGCTTCGCTGGCGGCGGCGGTCGGCGTGGGCGCGACGAGGAGCGGACGCTGGGTGAGGACGGCGCATCGACCGCCATCCCCGACGGCACACCCCCGTTGGACCCCCAGACCCCTGTCGAGGTGGTCGAGGTCGAGGAGGTCGAGCTCGACACCGGTGACGAGCTGGTCATCGTGGAGCCTGTGGCCGAAGCGGTCGTGGAGCCGATTGTGGAGCTTGCAGCCGAGGCGGGTGAGGAGTCGTGAAGGTCCTCCTCCGCTCGGACATCGATGGGGTCGGCAAGCGCGGCGACATCATCGATGTCGCCGGCGGCTTCGCCCGCAACCACCTCCTGCCAGCCGGCAAAGCCATCGTCGCTTCGGATGGCGTCGAGGCTCAGGCCTCAGCCATGCGCCGGTCGCGTGACCTGAAGGATGCCCGGGACCGCGAGGGCTCGGACACCGTGGCCAAGACGCTGGTCGGCAACACCGTCACCATCGCCGCCAGGGCTGCCAACGAGAAGCTGTTCGGATCGGTGAGCGCAGCCGACATCGTGCGTCACGTCGAAGAGCAGACCGGAGCGGTCATCGACCGTCACGACCTGGTGCTCGACGAGCCGATCAAGACGGTCGGCGAGCACAATGTGCGCGTCGAGCTGATAGGCGGCGTGGTCTTCGAGCTCACCGTCAACGTGGTCGCCGAGGACTGATTCCGACCGGCACCCGGCGCCCGGACCACCGGCCCCAAGCAGTGACAGCGCCCCGGCCCCGGCCGGGGCGCTGCACATTCTGGGTGGCACCGGCCCAACCGGGGGTCCACCGGCGTGTCACAACCTGTGGCGATGATGTCCCCATGGCCCGATCCGTCCGCAGGCAAGGTCCGGTTGTCCACGGTCCGTCCACAGCTCCGGGCACCGGTATCCGCAGGAAGATGCCCTTCCGTTCCACAGGGCCGATCGGCGAGGGTTGACTCACGATGGTTCAAGCCTTTGACGACATACGTCCGCGCCGCCTCCTGACCCCCCGCTCCGGGGGCGCGACCACGGCGGGCCGGGTCCCGCCCCACAACCTGGAAGCCGAGGAGTCTGTCCTCGGGGCCATGCTGCTGTCCCGCGATGCCATCGCCTCGGCCATGGAGACCTGCAAGGCCGAGGACTTCTACAAGGCGTCCCACGGGTACATCTTCGAGGCCATCACCTCGCTCTACGGGCGGGGCGAGCCGGCCGACTGGGTGACCGTCACCGAGGAACTCCGGCGGCGTGAACTGCTCGAGTCGATCGGCGACACCTCGGTCTTCGTCTCGCTCCAGGCCAACACGCCGTCGGTCGGCAATGCCGAGTACTACGCCAAAATCGTCGAGGAGCTGGCTCTGCTCCGGCGGTTGGTGGGTGTGGCGGGCGAGATCTCGGAGCTCGGCTACAGCGTTCCCGAAGACGTGTCCGAGGTCCTCGACCGCGCCGAGAGCCTTGTCTTCGACGTGGCCCAACGCCGTGTGGTCGACACCATGACCCCGCTGGAGGAGCTGCTCGGCGCCACGCTCGACCACCTCGAACTCCTCTTCAGCCGGAGCGAGACAGTCACCGGACTGGCTACCGGCTACACCGACCTCGACGAGCAGTTGGCCGGGCTCCAGCCCTCCAACCTGGTCGTGGTCGGCGCCCGTCCGGCCATGGGCAAGACCGCATTCGCGCTCGGCATGGTGGCCCATGCCGGCGTGAAGCTGAAGAAGCCGGTTCTCCTCTTCTCCCTGGAGATGAGCCACATGGAGCTCACCCAGCGGCTCCTGTCGTCCGAGTCGCGGGTGGACGCCGGCCGCATGCGCACCGGCAAACTGCGCGAGGCCGACTGGCCGAAGATCGGCACCGCCATCAGCCGGATGAGCGAGGCCCCGATCTACATCGACGACAACCCGAATCTCACGGTCATGGACATCCGGGCCCGGGCCCGGCGCCTCAAGAGCCGTGAGGGCCTCAGCCTGGTGGTGATCGATTACCTCCAGCTCATGACCGGCCGCCACGGGTCCGAGAACCGTCAGGTCGAGGTGTCCGAGATCAGCCGCGGGCTCAAGATCCTTGCCCGCGAGCTCGAGGTGCCGGTCGTGGCTCTGTCGCAGCTGTCCCGGTCCCTCGAGAGCAGGCCGGACAAGCGGCCGATGCTGGCCGACCTCCGCGAATCGGGCTCGATCGAGCAGGACGCCGACGTCGTCCTCTTCCTCTACCGCGACGAGGTCTACAACCCCGACGCCGCCGAGACACAGGGCACCGCCGAGGTCATCGTGGCCAAGCACCGCAACGGACCGACCGGCACCACCCGCCTGGCCTTCATCGGGCATCACGCCCGGTTCGACAACATGGCGAAGGTCTGAGGCCGTCCCTCGGGCTGCCCCTGGGTCCGACGCTTCCCGGCAGGCGGGCCACCGGTCGACACGCGGCCTGGTCGGCGGACATTCCTCCGGTCCGGCCGACCGAAGGTGCCGTTGCCAACAGTTGGTGATGCCTGCCTGACCGGCATGCCCGGCCACATGGCGATCTGGACGCCATGACCGGTGGTATCGGGCACAGCCGCCACGGTGGTGTCGCCGCAACCGCCAATCGCTGCGCACGACCTCCGTGTCGACGGAGGTGGGTAGCGTTGCGGCGTGATGGTCGACACGCGAGTCGCACGACGGGGCGTCGACGGGTGAACATCCTGGCGATCGACCAGGGCACCTCGGCCACCAAGGCGCTGGTGGTGGGTGACGGCGGCGCCATCCTGGCCGTGGCCGAGTGCCCGGTGCACCCGTCGACCCCCGGCGGCGGCGCTGTCGAGCAGGACCCGGCCGAGCTGCTTGCGTCAGTGCTGGCCTCCGGCCGGGCGGCCATCGCCCAGGCCGGCGTGGTGGTCCATGGTGTCGGCTTCGCCAACCAGGGGGAGACGGTTCTGGCGTGGGACCGAGCTAACGGGCGACCCCTGACCACCGCGCTGTCGTGGCAGGACCGGCGGGCTGCGTCGGTGACGGACGACCTCGAACCGCACCGGGACCGGTTGGCGGCCATCTCCGGGCTGCCACTCGACCCCTACTTCTCGGCGCCGAAGTTGGCCTGGCTGCGCCGGAACCGGACGACCGAGGGCGTGGTGACCACCACGGACACCTGGCTCGTCCACGCCCTGACCGGGAGCTTCGTGACCGACGTCACCACCGCGTCCCGCTCGATGTTGCTCGACCTCGACCGCCGGTGCTGGTCCGACGAGGCGGCGGCGATCTTCGGACTCGACGCCGACGACCTGCCCGAGGTGGTCGGGTGCGCCACACCGGTCGGGACGACATCGGCATTCGGGCCACCGCTTCCGATGACCGGGCTGGCCGTGGACCAGCAGGCCGCCCTCGTCGGCGAGGGCTGCATCACGGCCGGTCAGGCCAAGTGCACGTTCGGCACGGGTGCCTTCCTCCTGGTCACCACCGGGGCAGCGGCACCGCGCTCGGCCCACGGCCTGTCGGCCTCGGTGGCCTGGGACGTGCCCGGATCGGTGGCCTACTGCCTTGACGGCCAGTGCTACACGGCAGGGGCGGCCGTGACGTGGCTGGTATCGATGGGACTGCTGCAGGCCGCCGCGGACCTGGACGAGGTGGCCGCTTCCGTGCCCGACACGTCGGGGGTGACCATGGTTCCGGCGCTGGCCGGACTGGGTGCCCCCTACTGGCGGCCGTCGGCAGCCGGAACCCTGGAAGGCCTCGACCTCCACACCGCACCGGCCCATGTCGTCCGGGCCACCCTCGAGGGGCTGGCCGCCCAGGTCGCCGTGCTGGCCGCCGCCGTGGCCGACGACCTCGGCGGGCCCCTGGTCGAACTGCGGGTCGACGGCGGCCTCACCCGGTCGGAATTCCTGATGCAGCACCAGGCCGACCTCCTCCAGGTGCCGGTCGAAGTGTTCGCCTCGCCCCACGCCACCGCGCTGGGCGTGGCGGCGTTGGCCCGGCTCGGCCTGGAAGGCACCGGAGCGGCCCCCGAGGTCCCGAGCCAGGCCCCGGCCGCCCGTTACGAGCCACGGATGGGAGCCGACGAGGCGACCGAGCGATTGGTCCGCTTCTCTGCGGCGGCCGACCGGGCCGTGTCCGCCTCGGACAAGGTCTGAGCAGAGGTGGTCCCCGAGGACCTGGGGGAGGCACCGGTCTACGACGTCGCCGTGGTCGGTGCCGGGGTGGTGGGCTGTGCCGTAGCCCGTCACCTGGCCCGGGTCGGCGCTTCGGTGGTCGTCCTGGACCGGGCCGTCGACGTGGGGGACGGTACGTCCAAGGCCAATACGGCCATTCTCCACACCGGGTTCGACACCGAGCCGGGTTCGCTCGAATCGGAGCTGGTCCGGCGTGGCCGCTCGCTCCTGGCCGGGTACGCGGCCGCTGCCGGCATCGCCGTCGAGCCGAGCGGAGCGCTGCTGGTGGCCTGGGACGACGAGCAGGAGGCGACGCTTCCCTCGTTGCTCGACAGAGCTGCGGCCAACGGTTGTGACGACGCCTCGTTGGTCGACGCCGACGAGGTGCGGGGCCGCGAACCCCACCTGGGGCCCGACGCCCGTTCGGGGCTGTCGGTGCCCGGCGAGTGGGCGATCGACCCATGGTCGGTGACACTGGCCTTCGCCACCGAGGCCGTCAGTGCCGGGGCCGATCTCCGGCTCGGTTCCGCGGTAGTCGCCGTGGACGTCGGGGTCGAGGGCCACGAGGTCCGCACGGCCGTCGGCACGGTGCGGGCCCGGTGGCTGGTCAACGCAGCCGGCCTCGGCGCCGACCGAATCGACGGCCTGCTCGGCCACTGCGACTTCACCGTCACCCCCCGGCGAGGTCAGCTGATCGTGTTCGACAAGCTGGCCCGCCGCCTCCTCCGCCGGATCCTGCTGCCCGTCCCTACGGCCCGCACCAAGGGGGTGCTGGTGTCGCCCACCACCTGGGGGAACGTGCTCCTCGGTCCGACGGCCGAGGACGTGGAGGACCGGGACGACACGGCCACCACAGCGGACGGGATCGGGCGGCTGCTGGCTGCCGGGCGGCGCATCCTGCCGGGACTGGTCGACGAGGAGGTAACCGCCACCTACGCCGGCCTGCGGGCCGCCACCGAACACCGCGACTACCAGATCCGCCTCCATGCCGACCAGCGTTACGTAACAGTCGGCGGCATCCGCTCGACCGGGCTCACCTCGTCGATGGCCGTGGCCGAGCACGTCGCCGGCCTCCTCGACGGGGCCGGGGCGACCTGGTCCGGTGCGCCGGTGGACGTCCCGACGCCGGTGATGCCGCCGCTCGGCGAGCTCCAGGTCCGCCCGCTGCACGACCCGGTCCGGATCGCCGCGGACCCGTCGTACGGCACGGCGCTGTGCCACTGCGAGCAGGTCAGCCGGGGCGAGGTCCGTGACTCCTGTCACGCCCCGGTGCCGGCTACCGACCTGGGCGGGGTGCGGCGCCGCACCCGGGCCATGAACGGCCGGTGCCAGGGCTTCTACTGCGGCGCCGAGGTGGTGGCCCAGGTGGCCGCCGAGACCGGCATCGACCCTGGTGAACTGACCAGGATGCCGAGGTGACGGACCCGGCAGTGCTGGTGGTGGGAGCGGGACCGGCAGGTCTGTCGGCCGCCCGCGAGTTGGCCGTGCACGGGGTGGGCCCGGTAGTGGTGGTCGACCGCGAGTCCGTCGCCGGCGGGGTGCCCCGCCACTGCGACCACACAGGATTCGGGCTGCAGGATCTGCATCGGTCGGTGACGGGTCCGGCGTACGCCCGTCACCTGGCTACCCGGGCCGTCAATGCCGGTGCCGACCTGCGACTGTCGACCACCGTCGCCGAGGTGGCACCTGACGGATCGGCCATGTTGGTTGGTCCGGCGGGCATCGAGGTGGTTCGGCCGACGGCGGTCCTGCTGGCCACGGGTGCCCGCGAGCGGCCCCGGTCGGCCCGCCTGGTGCCTGGCGACCGTCCGGCCGGGGTGTTCACTACCGGCCAGCTCCAGCAGTGGGTGCTGCTGACCGACCTCCCGGTGGGCCGTCGCGCCGTCGTGGTGGGAGCTGAACACGTCGCCTATTCGGCGGTCCTCACCCTCCGCCACGCCGGGGTCGCCACCGTGGCCATGGTGACCGAGCTGCCCCGCCACCAGACAGTGCCGGCATTCGCCTGGATGACCCGGCTCGGCCTGCGGGTGCCGCTGCTTGCCAGGTCCCGGGTGTCGGCGCTGCACGGCCACGGGCGGCTCAAGGCTGTCGACGTGACGGACCTGGTCACCGGAACGGTGGACCGGGTCGAGGCCGACACCGTCGTCTTCACGGGGGACTGGGTGCCCGACAACGAGTTGGCCCGACGGATGGAGGTGGGCATCGAACGGGCCACTCGGGGCCCACGGACCGACGGATGGGGACGCACCACCCGCGCCGGGGTGCTGGCGGCGGGCAACCTGGTCCATCCGGGGGAGACCGCGGGTATTGCCGCCGTGGCCGGACGCACCGCGGCCCGCAGGCTGGTCGACGACCTGGGCCGCGGGACCCGCCCGATCGCCGCCGGCCTGGGGCTGACCACGGAATGGCCACTGGTGTCGGTGGTGCCGGCGGTCGGCGACCCGTCCGACCTCCCGTCCCGGTTCCTGGTGCGTACCGGGGCGTTCACCGACCGCCGGCTGGTGGTGGCACGCCAGGGCGGTGGCGAGATCGGCCGCCACCGGCTCCGCCACTCGGTGCCCAACCGCTCGCTGTCGGTGCCCGGCTCGCTGCTGGGTGCCGCCGACGCCGACGGCGGTCCGGTCGAACTCACGCTGAATTGACCAGACCGGAGTTGACCGGACGGAATAGTGGCGACGCATCAGGCTGATCACGCCGGAGCGGACGGCAATGAGCGCCGGCCGGCGCGGTACGGTGGGAGTGATCTGAATCCGGGGGGACCATGGCCGGTCTGAACTTCGCCGACATCTTCGAGACCGTGGTCGACACGATGCCCGAGTCGACCGCGCTGGTCGTCCGGTCGACGGACGGCGACGAGGTGCGGCTGACCTTCTCCGAGCTCGACGCCCGGGTCAACCGGCTGGCCCACGCCTTGGTCGCCCACGGTGTCAAGCCGGGAAACCACGTCGGCTG
Organism: Acidimicrobiales bacterium; assembly: GCA_036513075.1. Classification (GTDB taxonomy): domain Bacteria; phylum Actinomycetota; class Acidimicrobiia; order Acidimicrobiales; family RAAP-2; genus Bog-756. The sequence goes on along the minus strand of DATBZS010000015.1, from coordinate 17,862 downwards.
CCACCTCTACGACGGCAACCAGTACGTCGAGACCACGCTGGCCGCCTTCAAGGTCCGGGCCGTTCCGGTCAACGTCAACTTCCGGTACGTCGACGAGGAGCTCGAGTACCTGTTCGACAGCGCCGACCTCAAACTGGTCGTCACCGAACCCGAGCTCGAGGCCCGGGCCGAGCGGGCCGCCAAGGACCTGGCCTGGGACTGCCCGGTGCTGGTAGCCGACGACCGCTACGAGGCGTTGTTGGCCATCCATCCCGACACCCGGCCGGTCGTAGCTGACCGGAGCCCCGACGACCTCTACGGCCTATGGACCGGCGGGACGACGGGCATGCCGAAGGGCGTGATGTGGCGCCACGAGGACATCTACCTGTCGGTGGTGGGCGGCGGTGGCAATCCGGCGCTGGGTATCGCCCCGGTGACCGACCTCGACGACGTGGCGGCCCGGGCGGCGGCCGACTACCCGATCCCGGGGGCGTTGACGCTGTGCCCGCTGATGCACGGCGGCGGCTGGTGGATCGCCTTTTCGGCGCTGTTATCGGGTACCTACAACGTCCTCATACGCGACCTCGGGTTCGATCCGGAGTTCGCCTTCCGGGTGATCGCCGAGGAGGAGGTGCGGGTGGTGATGACCATCGGCGACGCCTACGCCCGCCCGCTCATCGACCACCTGGAGGCGGTCGGTACCGACCGCTACGACCTGTCGAAGCTGCTGGTCTACGGGTCCGGGGGTGCCATCCTGTCGCCGTCGTTGAAGGCGACCCTGGCCACCCTGCTGCCGCACGTCATTGTGATGGACGGATTCGGGGCGTCCGAGACCGGCGGACAGGGCAGCCTGGTGGGCCAGAACGGGGACGGTGCCCCGGTGTTCCAGATGGGACCGGGCAACGTGGTCATCGCCGACGACAGCACCCTGTGCGCACCGGGTGACGGGCGGATGGGGATGCTCGCTACCAGCGGGCACATTCCGCTCGGCTACTACAAGGACGAGGCCAAGACGGCGGCCACCTTCCCGGTCGTCGACGGGGTGCGCTATGCGGTGCCCGGCGACATGGCCAAGCTGCTCGCCGACGGGACCATCGCCGTCTACGGCCGGGGGTCGGTGTCGATCAACTCCGGGGGCGAGAAGATCTTCCCCGAAGAGGTCGAAAAGGCGCTCAAGAGCCATCCGGCGGTGTTCGACGCCATCGTGGTCGGCACTCCGAACGAGCGGTGGGGCTCCCAGGTGACCGCCGTGGTGCAGCTGCGCACCGGTCTCGATGTCAGCCCCGGACTCGAGGAGCTGCGCGAGCACTGCCGGACCCACCTGGCGGGCTACAAGCTTCCCCGCGACGCGGTGTTCGTCGACACCGTGCGGCGGTCGCCGTCCGGCAAGCCCGACTACCGTTGGGCGAAGGACGTGGCCCTGGCCGCCCTCGAGGGATCCCTCACCACGGGGTAGGGACGAGGTGGACCCGACGACCTCCCGCAGCGGTGAAGATGGGGTGATGGACGAGTACGCGCTCCCCCGGATCCCGGCGTCGGCCGGCGCATTGCTGCACGACGGCGGGGGGCGCATCCTGGTGCTGAAGCCGACCTACAAGTCGGGGTGGACCATCCCCGGCGGTCAGATCGAGGCGGACGGCGAGTCCCCGTGGGACGGGTGCCGCCGCGAGGTGGCCGAGGAGACCGGTCTGGTGGTCGACGGTGGCCGACTCCGGTGCGTCGACTACCTCCGCCCCCGGCCCGGGCGGGCCGGGGGAGTCCGCTTCCTGTTCGACTGCGGCGTGGTCGACGCGGACCGACGGGGCACCCTGGTCCTCCAGGAGGAGGAGATCGAGGAGGCCCGGTGGGCGACCCCCGAGGAGGCCGACGGGCTGCTGAGCGGCCCGGTGGGCCGCCGGGTGGGCCGGGCCCTGGCGACCGAAGGGACCATCTACCTCGAGGACGGCCGGTCGGTGTCCGGCCTTCCGGCCTGAGCGTCCGTCATGCCCCATCGGGCACGCCGAGGTTCCTGGCGAACGCCGCCACCTGATCGCGCACCAGGTCGGCCTCGCGGGTGACGGCGTACCAGGCCTCGGCTGGGACCAGGTCCCCGACCGGAAACACCTCGACCAGGTCCCCCGCGGCCAGGCCTGCGGCACACGAGTAGGCCGGGAGCAGGCTCACCCCGAGGCCCCGGGCCACCGCCCCGGCCACGGCCCGCAGGTCCGGGGCGACCAGCCGCAGGCTGGCGGCGAAGGGCCGCCCCAGTGAGGCCTGCCAGAACCTGCGGGTGCGGGGCAGCTCGGCGCTGTAAGCCACCCAGTCCCGGCCGGCCAGGGCCCGGCCCAGCCCGTCGAGGTCGCCGGGCGGCGGGCCCGGCAGATACTCAGGTGCCGACACCAGGACGAAAGGCGTGGTCCCGAGGGGCACGGGCGCGAGACCCCGGCGGGCGGGGTCGGTCGTGGTGACGACCACGTCGAGCTCGCCGTGGAGGAGCAGCGCCACCAGGTCGGCGTCGGGACCGAACCGCACCGACAGGGCCGGCACGTCGGTGGTCAGATGGGGGACGACACCGTAGGTGAAGTACTCGGGTGAGGAACCGAGGCGGAGGGCCGGCGTGCCCGGCCGGACCACCCCGCTGTCCAGACCGGTCAGCACCGGCTCGAGTCGGTCCAAGGCGTCGGCCACCGAGACGTAGAGCTCCCGCCCCGACCGGGTCGGGTCGACCCCGTGGGGGGAGCGGATGAAGAGTGGGTGGCCCATGGAGCGCTCGAGGGACTTGAGCTGCTGGCTGGCCGCCGGCTGCGACAGGCTCCGTTGCGCCGCACCTTCGGTGACCGAGCCGGAACGGTAGATGGCCACGAAGGTCCGCAACCACTCGGCCGTCGCCATAGGCAGACCTTATGTCAGATGTCCAGATCCGTACATTGCCAATAGAGGACACAGGACGCATGCTGGGAGGATGCCCGACACCACCTACACCCATGGACATGACGACAGCGTCCTGCGCTCCCACCGCTGGCGCACTGCGGCCAACTCGGCCGCCTACCTGCTGCCCCGGCTGCGACCGGGTCTGGACCTCCTCGACGTGGGCTGTGGACCCGGCACCATCACCTCCGACCTGGCCCGGGCGGTGGCGCCCGGTCGGGTGGTGGGCATCGACGCCGAACCCGACGTGCTGGACCAGGCCCGCGCTGAGGCCCGGGCGGCCGGCCAGGCCGTCACCTTCGAGGTGGCCGACCTGTTCGCCCTGCCCTTCGCCGACAACTCGTTCGACGTGGTCCACGCCCACCAGGTGCTCCAGCACGTGGCCGACCCGGTGGCCGCACTGGTCGAGATGCGGCGGGTGTGCCGCCCGGGCGGTGTGGTGGCGGCCCGCGACGCCGATTACCGGACATTCACGTTCGCCCCGGCCGAGCCCGACCTCGACCGGGCCATCGCCGCCTACGGCGAGTTGACCCGGGTCAACCGGGCCCACTGGGACGCGGCGCGCCACCTGCTCGGCTGGGCCCATGCTGCCGGGTTCACCGAGGTGGAGGCCGGCGCCTCGGCATGGTGCTTCGCCACCGAAGAGGATCGGGCGTGGTGGGGCGGCCTGTGGGCCGACCGGTTCGCCGCTCCTGGCTCGTCGCTCGGAGGCCAGTTGGAGTCCCACGCGATCGCCGATCGGGCCGACCTCGAGGCGTTCGGCGCCGGCTGGCGCCGGTGGGCGGCCTCGCCGGACGGATGGTTCGCCGTCCTGCACGGCGAAATCCTGGCCAGCTCCTGAGCCGGCCACAGCGGTACGCCGTCGACCGGTGCGCTCAGCCCCGTCCGGTCACCGCGGCCACGAACCGGTCGGGGGCCTCGACCATGGGGTAGTGGCCCACCCGGTCGAGCCTGGCCACCCGGGAGTCGGGTCGGGCGGCGGCCAGTCGGTCGGCCATGGCCGCCACCGCGATCGGGTCGTCGGCCCCCCAGACCACGGTGAGCGGGGACGGGTGGTCTACCACCGGTGGGGTGAACCGGGACTCGTTGTGCCGGCGCTCGTCGATATAGCGGGCGTGGCGGGCCAGCAGCCGTTCGCCCCCGCTGGCCGAGATCAGCTCCCAGGCCGCCGCCAGTTCGGCGTCGGCCACCCGGTGGGACGGGCTGAACGTGGCCACCAAGCCACCGACCACTGCGTCCCGGGTCAGCACGCCCGCCTCCAGGCGTTCGTCGGGCAGTGCCTCGAGGAACTGTTGGCCGATACTGAGCTGCACGAGGTCCATGTACAGCGTTCCGTTGGTCACCACCCGATCGGTGACCTCGACCGGCCACGCACCTTCGAGCTGGCGGGCCAGCAGCTCGCCGCCGACCGTGTCACCGATGTCGTGGGTGAGGAGGCCGAGCCGGTCGATGCCGAGGTCGGCCACCAGGGCCTGGGCCAGGTCGGCCTGGTCGACCAACCGGTAGGGCCGGTCGGGCTTGGCCGACAGGCCGTAGCCGAGCATGTCGAACAGCACCACCCGGCGGTCGACCGCGAGGTCATCGACCACCCGGTGGAAGTCGAACGATGACGTCGGGAAACCGTGGAGGATCAGCAGCGGCGGCGCAGTGACCGGTCCCGTGGCCGGCACCTCGACGACGAACACCCGGTGGCCGAGCAGTTGGTGGTCGCGCCCCCGGCCCCGCCAGGCGTCGACGAGGGCGCTCATCCGACCAGGCGGGTGCGGAAGAGGTCGAGCACCTGGTCGAGTGCGTCGCGTGTGGGCGTGCCCGGACGGTCGTCGAGGTCCTCGGTCAGGACCGAGTGGGCGCCCTTGCGGTGCCCGTAGGGGTTGCCCTTCGAGGAGTCGAGCTCGACACCGACGAACCCGTCACCGAGCAGCTCGCGCAGTGCTGCGAACCGCTCCGGGGGTGCCGCCTTGTCTCCCGTGAAGCGGAGGCCGAGGACGCAGACGCCGGCCGCCACCCGCTCCTTGACCCGCTGGGCGTCGTCGTCGCTGATGCCGAGGGCGGCACGGTGGTTGGCCGACACCGGGAAGGGGAGGGACGGCTGGCTGAGCACCGGGGCGAGGACGATGTCGTCGACCATCATGGCCAGGGCGAACCCTCCGGTCAGGCACATACCGACCGCACCGACCCCGGGCCCGCCGCACCGCTCGTGCTCGGCCCGGGCGAGAGCCCGTAGCCACACGGTGATGGGACTGGTGCGGTTGAGGGCGAGGACGGCGAACTCCTTCGATACGCACGCCTTCGCCACCTCCTTGAGGGCCAGGGGCATGGTCGGGTCCCGTCCGTCGTCACCGAAGACGTGGGGCATGACCGCCGTGCACCCGATGGCCGCGACCATCCGGGCGAATCGGGCCAAGCCTGGAGTGATGCCCGGGATCTCGCTGATCACGATGACCGCCGGGCCCGAACCCGTGCGGTAGACGGTGCGGGTGGCGCCCTCGAAGGTGAATTCCGAGCGTTCGAAGTCGTCGAGGGGGTCGGTCATGGCCAGACGCTACCGCCGGGCCTGCCTGTCCGCCCGGGTGCGCAGGGACACCCTTGGTGGCAGAGGTCAGGCCCGGGCGAGGGTCACGACCACCGGGCGGTGGTCCGAGCCGGTGGTGTCGGCCACCCGGGCCTCCAGTACCCGCAGGAGCGGCGTGATCAGGACGTGGTCGAGCTGGCTGTGGGGTCGGTGGGCCGGCCAGGTTCGTCCTACCACGGCCCGCCGCCACCCCCGGAAGAACGACGATGCCGGTGGGCCCCACATGTTCATGTCCCCGGCCAGCAGTGCCGGACGGTCGAGCGGGGGCAGCAGCCGGGCCAGGCGTCGGTACTGGGCGGGCGACAGGTGGGTGATGTGTGACATGTGGGTCCCGTGCACGATCAGCTCGTGGCCGCCGAGGTCGGTGGTGCACCGCACCACGGCCCGCCGGGCCGGGTCCCGCCGGAGCTTCCCCAAATCGAGTACCTCGGCGTCGCGACAGGGCACCCGGGCCAGCACGGCTATGCCCCACCTACCGTGGTCGCAGGCCCGGTCCCGGGAACCGGCCGGCAACTTGAACCGTTCCTCGTCGAGCCGGAGTGTCTTGCGGACCTGGCCGAGTAACGGGGCCCACCGCCCGGTGTCGGTGGCCACCGGCTCGTACAGGCGGGCGTGGGCCAGGTGGGCTTCGGCGACGATCCCGTACCCGAGATGGCCGGCCACCCGGGCGGCCAGGCCCGGGGTGCCGTCGTCGGAGGTCCAGGCCTCTTGGAGGATCAGGATGTCGGCGTCGAGGGCGGCGCACTCGGCCACCACGTCGAAGGGGCGCCCCCAACCGTCCACCCCCATGTGGACGTTGAAGCTGGCCACACGGAGCGTGGCGGGTCCGTCGGCGGATGGCGCGGCATCCGGTGGCGCGTCGGTTCCCGGGTCGACCGGGTCGGCTCCGTTCACCGGGTCAGTGGCGTCCGAGTGTGGCGGCCACGTCGCGCAGACCGTCCCGGAAGTCGGGGTGGGCGATCTCGGCCAGGAGTCCGGCCCGCTCGCGCACCGTGCGCCCCGACAGATCGGCCGAGCCGTACTCGGTGATGACCACGCCGGTGTGGTGCCGGGGCGTCGACACTACCGAACCCTCGGGCAGCGTCGGCACGATCCGGGAACGGTTCGCCCCGTTGGAGACGGCGGTCGAGCGCAGGCAGATCAGCGAATGGTCGTCGATGCGCATTTCGGCGCCGGCCACGAAGTCCTCGTGCCCACCCACCCCCGAGATCTGGCGACCCTCGATGTTGTCGGCCACCACCTGGCCGTAGAGGTCGACGCTGAGTGCCCCGTTGACGGAGACGAAGGCGTGGTTCTGGGCGATCACGGTGGGGTCGTTGACCACCTGGACGGGCACAAAGGCCACGTCCTCGTTGCCGTCGAGCCAGGCGTACAGCTCGGCCGAACCGAGAGCGAAGGTGGTGATGGAGACCCCGTTGAACACGCTCTTGGCGTCGTTGGTGACCTTGCCGGACTGGTGGAGGCGCATCAGCCCGTCGGTGAACATCTCGGAGTGGATCCCGTAGCCGCCGCCGGCACCCTCGGCCAGCTTGGTGGCCACCATGTTGGGCACCGTACCGATGCCGATCTGCAGGGTGGCGCCGTCGGTGACGAAGGAACGGGCCAGTTCGGCGATGGCCTCGTCGATGTCGTCCGCGTCGGGCTGGAGCAGGGTGAAGGGGGCACCGTCGGCCTCGACCAGGACGTCCACGATGTCGAGGGGGATGGTGTTGGCGTGGTCGGGGCCGAGTGATCGGGTGCGGGGCAGGTGGGGGTTGACCTCGACCACCAGGAGGCGGTCGGGGTCCCGTCCGGCGAGCAGCAGCTCGTCGTAGGTGGCACCGATGTGGAGCGAAAGGTTGACGACACCGTCCTCGGGTGGTGCAGCCAGCACCGTCATGACCCGGGGGTTGAACCGCCGCAGGATGGGGGCGAACTGCCGGAAGCCGCCGGGCACCAGGTCGATATTGGCCCCGCCGGCCAGCAGCATGCGCTCGGCCGGTCCGAAGAAGCCGCACCGGTAGGAGACGCCCGGATGGGCGAGCACCGGGTAGTACCCGAGCAGCAGGGCACCGCCGAAGGTGAGGTCGACCCAGTCGTCCCGGTCGCCGAGGGCCGTCAGGAAGGCATGGGGATTGGCCGGGCCGAGGCCGAAGCCGACCGTGTCGTTGGTACGGACGAGTGCCGCCGCCTCGTCGGGGGTACAGGTCCGTGGAGCCATCGCCACAGTGTGTCACCGCCCCCGTCCCACTAGGGGGGCACATCGTCAATGGTCCACGCGATCCGTGTCGCCTGCCCGCACGCTTCGTCGGTGCCACGCCGACATCGACCAGCCGGGGATGCCAGCATGGTCCGATGCGTTTCGACACCCAACTGGCCGGCCTCGAGGATGCGGCCGACCACGCCCGGCGACTCGAGGCTCTCGGCGTGGACGGTGCCTTCACCTTCGAGGGTCCCCACGACGTATTCACCCCGCTGATACTGGCTGCCGGGGCCTCCACCACCCTGGAACTCGCCACCAACGTGGCCATCGCCTTCCCCCGCAATCCTGTGCAGTTGGCCCACCAGGCCTGGGACCTCCAGCTGCTGTCGGAGGGGCGGTTCACCCTCGGGTTGGGCAGCCAGATCCGGGCCCAGGTGGAGAAGCGCTACGGGGCGGAGTTCGACCGCCCCATCGCCCGGATGCGGGAGATGGTCGGGGCTCTGCGGGCCATCTTCGCCACCTGGGAGACCGGCGAGCGGCTCGACTTCCGGGGCGAATTCACTTCGCACACGCTGATGCCTCCCATCTTCAACCCCGGTCCCCACCCGTACGGGCTACCGCCGATCGCCCTTGGCGGACTGGGCCCACAGATGGTGTCCCTGGCCGCCGAGGTGGCCGACGGCCTCCTGGTCATGCCCTTCAATACCGGGGCCCACCTTCGCCGGCGGACCCTGCCGGCGGTAGCCGAGGGTCTGGCCCGCAGCGGGCGGTCGCGCTCGGACCTGACGGTGACCGGCGAGGTCATCGTGTGCTGCGGACGGGACGAGGCCGAGCTGGAGTCGGCCCGCGTGGCCGGCCGGTGGCTGCTCTCTTTCTATGCGTCGACCCCCGCCTACCGGCCCGTGCTGGAAGTCGAAGGGTGGGAGGACCTCCAACCCGAGCTGAACATGTTGAGCAAGTCAGGCCGGTGGGACGAGATGCCCCAGCGCATCGACGACACCATGCTCACCACCCTGGCCGCCGTCGGCTCGCCGGCCGAGGTGGCCACCGTGGTCGTCGACCGGTTCGGCGGTCTGGTCGACCGGGTCGGCTTCTACACCCCCTACCTGGTTGCCGACGAGACCGTGGCGGCGCTCGTCGAGGAACTCGCCCGCGCCGACGCCGCCGATCCCCGACCCGAGCCAGTTACGGCACACTGACCGTGCCCCCTCATCGTCCCCCTACGTGAACCGAACCGACATCCAGGAGCAGCCGTGACCGAGCCCAACCCCACGTACGACGAGTTCTCGCTGTTCCACGAGAACGCCGAGGAAGTCGGCCTCAGCTTCGACGCCCCACCGGTGGTGCGGCGCGAACTCGTGGAGGTCGCCCCCGGCCGCTTGGTCAGCGCACTGGTGTGGGGCGAGGCACCGCCCGAATTCGTACTCATCCACGGCGGCGGCCAGAACGCCCACACGTGGGACACGGTCGCCCTCGCCCTCGACCGCCCGCTACTGGCCATCGATCTACCCGGCCACGGCCACTCGGACTGGCCCCAGGATTCGGCGTGGCTCGACCCGTCGACCATGGCCGACGACGTAGCCAAGGTCGTCGAGGGGCTGGCGCCCGGCGCCCTGGCCGTGGTCGGCATGTCTCTGGGCGGAGCTACCGCCATAGCGCTGGCCACCCGTCACCCCCATCTCGTCCGCCGTCTGGTGCTGGTCGACATCACACCGGGGGTGAACGGCGACAAGACGTCCGACATCGCCGCCTTCTTGTCGGGACCGGAGACCTTCGCCACGTTCGACGAGATCCTCGAACGCACCATCCAGTTCAATCCGACCCGGTCGGTGTCCTCGTTGCGCCGCGGGGTGCTCCACAACTCGGTCCAGCTGCCCGACGGCACCTGGGCCTGGCGCCACCAGGTCGGCCGGCCGTCGACCGAGACCGGTCTCCATGTCGAGCGGCCCGATTTCCAGTCGCTGTGGGACGCGCTCGAATCCATCCCGGTCCCGGTGCTGCTGGCCCGGGGCAGTCGATCGCCCGTGGTGGACGACGACGACGTCGCCGAGTTCCACCGTCGGCGACCCCACGATTCGGTAATCGTGGTCGAAGACGCCGGGCACAGCATCCAAGGCGATCAACCGCTGGTTCTGGCAACGATGATCGAGGAATTCGTTGCGGGGTAGTCAGTTCATATCGATTGCCCCTGATGTTCGTATGTAGTTCATCCGCAGTTCACCGCACGTTCAGGTGACGTGGGTACGGTCGGAACCGGGCAGGGGATACGTCCCAACGCCGGGCGTTCCCGGCCGACCTTTCACCGACACGGAGGACACCGCACCGATGCACATCACGACTGCCATCCGCTCGAAGACCGGACGCCGGGGGGCGTCGCTGGTTGCACTCGGTCTGGCCGCAGCGGCCCTCCTGAGCGCCTGCAGCTCCTCGTCGTCGAGCTCGACGACGACCACGACCGCCGCACCCGGTGGCACCCTGTCCGCCAACAACGCCGCCTACCTGGCCGCCGACCTGAAGGCACCGGGCGGATCGCTCAACGCCTCGGGCTCGACGTTCGTCCAGCCGTTCTTCACCTCGGCGTTCTACAAGTACTCCGGCCTCAACCAGGCCCTCCAGGTCAACTACCAGGGTGTGGGCAGTGGCGCCGGCATCACCGCCTTCCAGGCCGGCACGGTTGCCTTTGCCGCTTCCGACGTACCGATGGCCGCAGCTGACCTGGCCAAGGTGCCAGCGGCGTCCGGCCCGGTCATCCAGATCCCGGACATTCTCGGCGGCGTCACGATCGCCTACAACGTCCCCGGTGTCTCCACCCGGCTGAAGCTCGACGGCCCGACCCTGGCCGGCATCTTCGACGGGTCCATCACCACGTGGAACGCCCCGCAGATCACCGCCCTCAACCCCGGGGTCAACCTGCCGTCCCACGCCATCACCCCAGAGGTCCGAGCCGACAGCTCAGGCACCACGTACATCTTCAGCGACTATCTGCAGTCGGCGAACCCGACTACGTGGACCCTCGGCGCGTCGAAGACCATCGCCTGGCCGTCCACCGCGGTGCAGACGCCGAAGAACTCCGGCGTGGCAGCTTCCATCCAGTCCACCCCCTACTCCATCGGTTACGTCGAGATGTCCTACGCCATCCAGAACAAGATGAGCTACGCAGCGGTCAAGAACTCGGCCGGCGTCTTCGTGGTGCCGAGCCCGACCACGGTGGCGGCCGACGCCGACCAGAAGATCGGGGTGACGCCCACCAGCTTCTCGATCGTGAACGAACCCGGAGCCGCCAGCTATCCCATCGCCGGTTACAGCTGGGCCATCCTGTTGCAGAAGCAGGCCAGCCCCACCACCGGAGCCCAGGTGGTCAAGGTCCTCGACTGGACGACCCACACCGGAGGCGGTCAGGATCTGGCCCACTCGCTCTATTACGTGGCGCTGCCGCCGGCCGTGCAGAATCAGAACCGGACGCAGCTCCTGACCGTGACAGGTTCCAATGGTCAGGCGCTGCTGACCAAGTGACCCGACCGGCCCGGATTGCCGGGCACCACCGGGCGTGACATCGCCACCGTGACCACCGTCGACCTTCCACCGCCCGCCCGAACCGGGAGGCGGCGTTCGCTCCCCGACAACGGCTACAAGGGAATGCTGGTGGTCGTGGCCCTCCTGGTCGCCGCGTTGGCGATCTGGTTCCTGATCGCCATCGTCATCCAGGCCAAGCCGGCGTTCTCGACACTCGGTGTGGGCTGGATCTTCGGAAAGACATGGAACCCGTCCCACGGCCAGTACGGCCTGTTGCCGTTCATTCTGGGGACCATCGAGTCGACTGCCATCGCCGTTGCCTTGGCCTTTCCCGTCGGATTGGGCACGGCTGTCGCCTTGGCCTACCTGGTGCCCGACCGGTTGCGCCCGGTGCTGTCGACCATGGTCGAGCTGCTGGCGGCAGTGCCGAGCGTCGTCTACGGGCTGTGGGGCCTCATCGTGCTGGCACCGGTGTTCGCCAGCACTGTCGAACCATTCCTGACCTCGGTGCTCGGATGGACCGGGCTGTTCGATGGACCCAACCGGGGGGTCGGCCTCCTGCTGGCCGGCGTGATCCTCTTCATCATGATCCTGCCCACCATGGTGGCCATCTCCCGGGACGTACTGGCCGTCGTGCCTTACGAGCAGGTGGAAGGGGCCATGGCACTCGGGGCCACCCGGTGGCAGGTGCTGCGCAAGGTGGTGCTGCCCGCGGCCCGCACCGGAATCCTGGGCGCCTTCACTCTCGCCACCGGCCGGGCCCTGGGGGAGACAGTGGCCGTGGCCCTGGTGATCGGGAACTCGCCCTACATCGCCCACTCCATCAAGTCGCCGGCCGCGACGATTCCGTCATTGATCGTGAACAACTTCGGTGAGTCGACAGGCACGGAGCTGAGCGCCCTCTTCGGCGCCGGCCTGGTGCTGCTGGTCATCGGGATCCTGGTCAACTCCGCGGCCCGCTGGCTGGTGTGGTCGACCGGCAACGATTCTGCCGGTGTGGGGATAGGCCGATGACCGATGTGCTCGATGCCCCGGCCGACCCCATCCTCGAGCGGCGCCAGGCGGTCCAGGCCGCTGCCGCATCGAGCCTACGACGCCGCAAGCTCGGCTCCCGACTGGCACTCGGAGTGTGTTGGGCCTGCCTGCTGATTGCCGTCATCCCACTGGTCGCCGTAGTGGTGTACGTCGTGGCCAAAGGTCTGCCGGCCTGGAACGTCGACTTCTTCACCCAGCCGACGAAACCTGAAGGGATCGCGGGCGGCGGGGTGTCGAACGCCATCGTCGGCACCGTCGTCATCACCGTTATCGCCGTCGTCGTCGCCGTGCCGTTCGGCCTCCTCTGCGGGCTGTTCCTGGCCGAGTCCGATGGCCGGTTCGCCACCACACTCCGGTTCACCGCAGACGTCATGACGGGCATCCCGTCCATCACCGTCGGGATCTTCGGCTACATCGCCATCGTCCGGAACTTCAATGCCTACAGCGGCTTCGCCGGAGCGTTCGCCATCGGATTCATCATGCTGCCCGTCATCATCCGGGCCGGCGAGACCGCCTTCCGGGGGGTGCCCCGGTCGCTCAACGAAGCGGCCATGGCCCTCGGCGCCCGACGGGCCACGGTCGCCCGCAGGGTGGTGGTTCCCACCGCACTACCGGGCGTCATCACCGGAGTGCTCCTGGCCGTGGCCCGGGGCCTCGGCGAGACGGCCCCACTCCTCCTCACCATCTTCGGTAACCAGTATCTCCAATGGAACCCATCCAAAACGATGGAGGCCCTGCCGATCCTCATCTACAACTACTCGAGCCAGCCCTATGCCGATCTGGTCCAGGTAGCGTGGGGGGCGGCCCTGCTGCTCATGGTGGTGGTACTGGTCCTCAGTATCGGCAGCCGTCTGCTCGCTAACCATCTGGGTAAGGTGCGCCGATGACCGATGCCGGTTTCATCCCGAATGTGGAGGAGTCCCTCACCGTGCACGCCGAGAAGGCGATGATCGACCCACCGACCGGCCAAGTGGTGATGACACTGCGCGACGTGGCCGTCGCCTTCGCCGGCCGCACCGCGGTGCGCGATGTCACATTCGACGTGTGCGCGGGCGAGGTGACTGCGCTGATCGGGCCGTCGGGCTCGGGCAAGACCACCCTGCTGCGGGCCCTCAACCGCATGCACGACGCCGAACGCTCAGCCGTGGTGACCGGCACGATCCGCCTCGGCGATCTTGATGTCTACGGACCCGACACCGACGCCACGCTGCTGCGCAGCCGGGTGGGCATGGTGTTCCAGCGGCCCAATCCCTTCCCCACCATGAGCATCTACGACAACGCCGTGGCCGGGCTCCGGTTCAACGGCGTGCGCAAGAAGGCGCTTCTCGACGACGCGGCCGAGTCGGCACTCATCGCCGCCGCTCTGTGGGACAGCGTGAAGGACCGCCTGAAGGCCAACGGCGGGACCCTGTCGGGCGGCGAGCAGCAGCGACTGTGCATCGCCCGGGCGCTGGCCGTGGAACCCGAGGTCCTGCTGATGGACGAGCCGACGTCGGCCCTCGACCCGATCGCCACCAAGCGCATCGAGGAGCTGGTGGGCGAGCTCAAGGACCGGGTGACCATCGTGATCGTCACCCACAACATGCAACAGGCAATGCGGGTTTCCGATCGGTGCGCCTTCCTCCTGATGGGCGAGGACAAGGCGGGCGGGTTGATCGAGTTCGGCCCGACGTCCCGGCTCTTCAGCGAGCCCTCCGACCCGCGCACCCTCGACTACGTCAACGGTCGCTTCGGCTGATCCTGGCCGGAACCCGCCCGACCGTTCAGGCTCAGGCGATGATCGGGTCGCCGGCGTCGGACACCGTGGGCTCGGCCAACGTGCCGCCGGGGTCGATCCGGAAACCGATCCCACGGACGGTCACGATGTAGCGGGGTTCCGCCGGATCGGGCTCGAGCTTGGACCGCAGGCGGTGGATATGGGTGTCGAGCGTGCGGGTATCGGTCAGGTAAGTGTCCGGCCACAGCAGGCCGATCAGCTCGTCGCGTGAACGCACCCGCTGGGCCGGGTGGAGGAGGGCGGCCAGGAGGTCGAACTCCTTGCGCGACAGGTGGACCGGGTTGCCGTCGACCGCCACCTCGCGGCGTAGGTAGTCCACCGACACGGCACCGAAGCCGTCCAGACGCTCACCGGATGCGTTGCCGGTTGCGGCCACCGGCGACGGCACCTTGACGTCGCGGGGCTGGACCCGCCGGAGGATGGCGTGCATCCGGGCCACCAGCTCGCGGAGGCGGAACGGCTTGGTGACGTAGCCCGAAGCGCCGAGCTCGAGGCCCAGCACGACGTCGAGCTCGGCGTCGACGGCGCTGACCATCAGGATCGGGACGTCCGAGGCGGACCGCAGGGCCCGGCAGACGTCGATGCCGTGCATCCCGGGCAGGAGCATGTCGAGCAGCACGATGTCCGGGTGTTGCTCACCGAACAGGCGGAGGCCTTCGGGGCCGTCCGAGGCCAGGACCACGTCGAAGCCCTCTCGGCCGAGCCCCGAGGACAGGGCCTGGCGGTAGGACTCCTCGTCTTCTACGACCAGGACCTTCATGCTGTCGCGCTCCACGAACACCGGCGGCTCCATACCGATGACACGGTAGGGAGTACAGGTGAACGCCGGAAGATCACCAAGGAACCGCCGGGTGATCATTCCATGAACGTCGCGTGGCGCCCGGGCGTCGACCCAGGTCAGCGGCGTCGTGGTGGTGTCAGAGGGCGAGGCCGGCGGCCAGGCCGAGTGCCGCGGCCCCCAGACCGAGCACGAGGCTGATCCCGATGTTGGCCGCGGCCGTTCCGCTCCGGCCCCGCTCGGCCAGGCCGACGGTGTCGTAGGCGAAGGTGGAGAACGTGGTGTAGGCGCCGAGCAGTCCGGTGCCGAGCACGGTGACCACGCCGGTGGCCACCCCGTGGTGCTCGGCCAGGCCGGTCAGTAGGCCAAGCAGGAACGAACCGGTCACATTGATGAGCAGCGTGCCGTAGGGGAACGACGGACCGAGGCGCCGGCGGACGCCCAACTCCACTTCGTAGCGCAGCAGTGCGCCGCACCCGCCGGCCACGACTAGCCCGAGCAGGATCATGCCGGTTCCCCTGTAGCGCCACGGCCGGACGGCGGGTCGTCACCGGCCAACAGGTCAGGATCGGGGACACCGGGTCCGCCGGCTGGGGGAAGCACGCGGCCGCGGGCCAGGGTGGTCCCGGCCAGGGCCGCACCGAACCCGGCCAGGAGGCTGGCCGCCAGGTAGGCCAGCGCGGTGGTGCCGTACCCGTGACGGACCCGCTGGTCGATCTCGACGGCGAACGTGGAGAACGTCGTGAAGCCGCCGCAGAAGCCGACGGCCACCAGCGGGCGCAGCCACCGGTCGCCCGGCAAACGCTCGGCCACCAGGGTGACCACCACACCGAGGACGAACGACCCGATCACATTGACCCACAACGTCGCCCAGGGGAAGCCCAGGCCATCGGTGGCTACGGCCCGTTCCATCCCGTAACGGGCGAGGGTGCCGAGGGCACCGCCTCCCGCGATGGCGGCCATCGGTCCGGGTCCGTGATGGGGGTGGACGGTGCGTGGCTGGCGGGGGGGCACTCCGCTGGCGGCGGGCGACTCGGGCACCGCTGCGCTCCTTCCGAGTGGCGACGGGTGCCGCGGATCGGGAGGTGCGGGTGCGCCCGCCGGCTGGCCCGGCTCCCTCGGCCCGAGGAGTCTATTCCAGGGCGGAACCGATGCTCCGGACCCTGGTCGTCACTGACAGCCGTGCGCCGTCGTGAGCGACGGCCTTGTGATGCCTCAACTCGTAGGAGTCCGCCCGCACACCGCGCAACGACCAGTGGGGAAGGGTATGGGCGGGGGAGGTGCCAGGCGGACTCCTACGGTTTGAAGCGGTAACCCACCCCCCGCACCGTGATCAGGTGGACGGGCTCGGCCGGGTTGACCTCGATCTTCTTACGGAGCCGTTTGACGTGGGTGTCCAGTGTGCGGCTGTCCCCCTTCTTCCGGTCCTTCCAGATCCGGTCCATGCACTGCTTGCGGGTGACGACATGGCCGCCCTCCGACACCAGCAGGGCCAGAAGGTCGAACTCCTTGCGGGACAGCTCGAGGTCATGGCCGTGTAATGACGCCTCACGGCAGGACACGTCCACGGTGACCGGGCCGAAGGTGTATGCCCCGCTCGGTGCGGCGGGCACCGGGCTCTGGGGCTGGCGCCCCACCCGGCGCAGCACGGCCCGGATGCGGGCCGTCAGCTCGCGGGGGCGGGGCGGTTTGGTGATGTGGTCGGCGGCACCCGCCTCGAGGGCGAGCACGGCGTCGAGCTCGTCGTCCTGCTCGGTGATCATGATGACCGGTGTCCACGGGGCGACGGAAGTGATACGGCGGAAGACGGCGAAGCCCTCGGAGTCACCGATCTGGGTGTCGAGGATGACGAGTGAAGGCGATCCGGAGGACAGCAGCGCCAGCCCTTCGTCGCCGGTCGCCGCGGTCAGGACGTCGAACCCCTCGATGGAGAGGGTGGCGGCGAGTGAGTTGCGGGTGAGGTGGTCGTCGTCGATGATCAAGATGACGGGTGCTTCCTCGTCGGGAAGGGACTGTCGCTCGACTTCGCGGAAGGTCAAGGTCATCGGTGCCCTCTGACGTTCCGGAACACCGCGCAGACCGGCGCTGCGCCGACGTGACGACGGGCGCGGGCGGTCACACCGCTGCTGGACTGCCTGACCGGCGGGGCCGGCGGGGCCGGCGATGGCGGGGATGCCGTGAGAGGCAGTGGGGTCCACGACCCCGGACGGCAGCGGGTGCGCACGCCCGCGTCCGACCGGCGGTTGCGCCGGGAACGCGCACATGGGGCCTGCGGATGCTCTGCCATCCCTGCGGACAGTAAAAGCGGCAGGTGAACGGCACGCGACGGCTCTGTTATCAGACGGTAATCATTGGTGAATTTTCTCCACAGACCCCGGTCCTGTGCCTACAGTCGACGCCGAGGGCCCCCGGCGGGTCCGACCGACGATGGAGGCGACTCGACGATGGACGGCAGTGATGCAGTAGTGGACCTCCTGGGCACCGACGAATGGCAGGACGTGGTGAGCCACCACGGACGTCTGGCCGACGTGCATCTGCGCCAGCTGTTCGCGGACGATCCCACCAGGGGGTCGGTCATGGTGGCCCGGGCCGGCGACCTGGTCCTCGACTTCGCCAAGCACCGGGTCGACGCCGCCGCACTCGCCGCCCTGGTGGCCGTGGCCCGGCGGGCCGGGGTCGCCGAGCGACGCGACGCCATGTTCGCGGGGGAGCGGATCAACACCACCGAGGGCCGGTCGGTCTTGCACGTCGCCCTGCGCATGCCCGGCGACGCGCACCTTGTGGTCGACGGCCGAGACGTGGTGGCCGACGTGCACGCCGTCCTCGACGCCATGGGCGCGGTGGCCGACCGGATCCGCTCGGGCGCCTGGACCGGGCATACCGGCCAGCGCATCCGCTCGGTGGTCAACATCGGCATCGGCGGGTCCGACCTCGGTCCGGCCATGGCCCATGAGGCGCTGCGCGACTACGCCGACCCGGCCATCGAGTGCCGGTTCGTGTCGAACGTGGACCCGGTCGACCTGTACGCCAAGACCCATGATCTCGATCCGGCGTCCACCCTGTTCGTGGTTAGCTCCAAGACCTTCACCACCCAGGAGACATTGACCAACGCCCGGGCG
>DATBZS010000014.1:0-10091 GCA_036513075.1 Acidimicrobiales bacterium | reverse complement strand
CCAGGTAAGAAGGGTGGAGCCCGAGGAGACGCGAGCCGGCCTTGGCCGGCGGGCGCCCGGTGGCATCGGAAGGATCCGGCGCCCCAGCTTCGACGTGGCCCACAGCGACGACCGGTGCCGACGCCTCGTCAGGCTCCACCGCGCCTGGCGCCACCGGTGCGACGGACGTCACCGGGAGCCGGACCATGGCGAGGTACCCCGACGTGAACACGACGAGCATCGGCAGCATCGAGTTCGGGTCGGTCCCCAGTCCGCCTAAGAAACCGAAGTCCTGGACCAGCACCCAGGTGGCGATGCACAGGACCCCACCGGCGATCACCCCGGAGCGGACCAGCGCCGGCCGCGCCGACAAGAAGCATGTGCCGATGCCTACGAGCGCCACCACCACCACGAAGTTGACCAGCCAGCCCTGGGCCGTCGCGAAGGATCCGAACGCCCGGACCCAGGAGGCGGTCACCGACGGCTGGGACAGCTGGGCCATCTGGTGCTCCATGGCGGACAGCGTCGCGCCGGTCCCGTCCGGTACGGGCCTGCCGGACCAGAACCCTCGTCCCGGCCATGCCTCGAGCACTCCCATGGCGACGAAGAACATCCCCGCCGCCCGGACCATGACCCGACCGAGCCGCTCGGTCTCCCACGCTCGGTCCGGCAGTGCCACCAGGCCGCCGGCCACCACGTAGAACAGGGCTGCCCCCGGCGACCCGAAGAGCCAGCTGCTTCCGTGGCCGAAGAGACCCCCGAGCGCCTCGCCGAAGCTCCAGACGACCAACCCCCAACCGGCGCTGACGAGCCCGGCCGCACGCGACCACCGGCCGCGGGGGGCGACGAGGAGGAAGAGCCCGATCCCGATCTGGATCCACACGGTGGACGTCGCCGCCGACACCGGGTGGTTGTTCCAGATCGTCACGCCCGAGTTCACAAGGTGCTGGACCCAACCGGGCGACGACGAGGCGGACGGTGTGATCACGCCACTGGTCAGACCCAGCGGCATGGAGGACTGCGTCTGCAGGAGTCCGTCGATGATCCAGAAGATGCCGAAAGCCATCCGCAACAGGCGCCGGGCCACCGGTTCGGGGTACGTACGGACATTCGGCTGCGGCTCCACGACACCGCCAGCCAAGACGGCCCGCCGGTAGCGGACCGTGCGGATCGAATTCCACACGATGGCGAGCGCGGCCGTGAGGAAGACAATGGCGAGGAACTGGTGCATGAGCGCCGTGCGGAACGCGGCCGTGATGGTGGGGTCGTTGGCGGAGAGCCCGTGACCCATGTTCATCGGCGAACCACGCTTCCTCCACGATCCCGATCGGTGTCGTCCCGTGGGACACACCCTCGTTGCGGGCCCAACGGTCCCGGGCGCCGCCGATCACTGTATGTCGTGTCACCCACCCGGAGGTACGCGGTCGGTGGGTGGCGGACCCGACCGAACCGGGTTGCCTCAGTCGGCAGCGCGGCTGCTCCCATCCCGATTCGACCTCTCGGCGGATCCGGTCGCTCGCTCGACCTCCGCCTGGGCCGCCTGAAGCTCACGCTGGTGGGCCTGCCACGCGTCGAGCATGCCGGCGTAGCGCGGGTCCACCCCCGATGCGCGCTTCGCCGGCCGACGGCGGCGGGTGGCGGAACCGCCATGCAGGACGGTCCACCACATGTACACGGCGAACACGGCGAACAACGGCCACTCGAACACATACGCCCAGCTCAACCCGTTTCCGCCGAGCGCGCGCCGGATCTCGAACCAGAAAGCGACTCCGCACGCTGCCAGCCCCACCGCCAGCGTGGCGTGCACCTTGGCTGCGTCAACCCCCGATAGCCGACGAGGCCGGTCCGGCGTCGGCTCGTCCGGGACCGGATCGGGTGCGCCGGATCCTCGATCTCCATCCGGGGTACCGGCTGCGTCCATTGGCACCCACCCTACCCCTGGGCTCCGCGACCGGACCCGAGCCCTGGAGCGCTACGAGACGGTCAGGCCGCCCAGTGTGGACGTGCCGTGCTTCATCGAGACGGCCACCGAGCCGGAAACGGACTTAGCCGGGACGGTCACGACGATCTGGGTGACGGTGTCCGAGGTGATGACCGCCTTCTTACCGCCGACCAGGACCTTCTTGGCTGAACCAAGTCCTGAGCCGCTGATGGTCAACGTTCCGCCGATCGACACGGTGGTGGGGGAGAACGAGGTGATGGACGGGACCACGGAGAAGGACTTGGCACTCGTCGCCGTACCTCCGGCCGTGGTCGTCGAGATGGTGCCGTTGGCCGACCCGGAAGGCACGGTGACCGTGATCGAGGTCGGGGTGTCGGTGGTGATGGCTGCCGGGGTTCCGGCGAAAGTGACTGAGGTGGCCCCGCCCAGGTTCACCCCGGTGACCGTTACCGACGATCCGGCCGTCGCCTTGGCCGGGCTGAATGAGGTGATGGACGGGGTGTAGAGAAAGTTCGATGCGCTGTCGGCGCAGTTGACCGTCTGGTTCGACCAGCTGCCCTGCACCGTCACCGTGCCGGTGGCCAGGGCCAGGGCCAGGTTGAACATGGCGCCGGGTCCGGTCGCCACATAAGCACACAGGTCGCCGATCTCCTTCCCTGATTTGGACGTCCACCCGCCGGGCGGCGTGGCTTCGGGGAACTGGTCGGACATCGTCTCGGCGTACTCGTGGCTGGCGGCCTCGGTGGCCCCGTCGAGGGTACCCGGCGAGTTGACCGTGCCGGCGCCGCAGGAGAACCCGGCATCGGGCACGTAGGGGAGGTTGGTGAAGGCCACGATCGGACCGGCCACCGGTCCCCCGCCGTCGATCGACGGGTCGTGCGAGTCGTCGTGGTAGGCGCAGTAGCCGAACCGCGGGTCGTTCCAACCATCGGGATTGGTGAGGGTCGGCGACGCGATGACGTACTGGGTGTTCCGGTTGGTGGGCTGGGTGGTGTTGCCGAAGTGGGTAGCGGCCGCTTCCGCCTCGGCAGCCAGTTGATGGCCGGTCAGCCCGGCCGTCTCCTGCGATGTGGCGGTCGGCGACGAGTCGTACCAGACGCCGGCCAGGACACCGCCACTCGGGTAGGGGATCTGGGAGTCGCCCTGGCTGCAGATAGTGGCGCCCACCGGCGCCCCGTCGCAGTACTGGGTGAGGACGCCGCTCCACGTCTCGCCGCCGGTTCCGAGGCCGCCGTAGAGCTTCTGGAGCGCTGGGGCGAAGCTGTCGGGGTCACCACTGGACACGTGGTGACCCGAGCCGTCGGTCGTCTCGGTTCCCCACTGGCTCCCCATGAAGACCAGGTAGACCTGCGGCTGGCCCGTGGTGACACCGGCCGCCGCGAGACCACCGGTCGTCAGACCGCCGCCGTAGCTGAGGAGCTTGGCCTTGGACGCTCGGGCGATGGCCGCCTCGGCGCCCGGCGCGGTCGGTGAGAATCCGAGTGCCTTCAGCCCGGCCACGTCCCGGGTCTTACGAGGTACGGCGCCGTGGCGGTAGGCGTGGTTCGTGGCGGTTGGCACGGTCAGGACGACCGAGGGGGGTGGCCGCCCCGGCCACGGCGCTCGGGCCGGCGACCGAGGCAAGGGTTGCCGCACCCAGTAGTCCGGCGGCGGCCAGGGCGAGGCTTCGCCCAGCCCCTGATCGGGCCACGGGTGATCGACGGGAATGGGACATCTGAACCTCTGGTGCGGTGTTGCCCCCCGCATGCCCCTTAGGCCGCACCCTCACTCGTCACGTCCCCAGTTCCATGTAACGCCGTACGGATCGGCTTCGGGCGGTCCTTCTCCCTCAAGCTACCGCCAGGAGCTGCGTCTGGAAAGTGGTGGTACCGACAGTCAGCCGAAGAGGAGACCGTAATTCGGCCCGTTGCGCAGGTGGTGGCCGCCGTCCACGGCCAGGGCCTCACCAGTGATCCAGCCGGACTCCGGGCCGCCCAAGAACCGGACGACGGCGGCGATGTCCTCGACCGTGCCCACGCGACTGATGGGCATGCCGGCCAGGTAGTCGTCGAGCAGGGGGCCGCCGGCTGTGATGAACGACATCAGCTCGTCGTCGACGATCCCAGGCCGGACGGTGTTGACCCGCACCCCGGTCGCCCCGAGCTCCTCGGCGGCGCACTTGCACAACATGTCGATTCCGGCCTTGGCCGAGCCGTAGGCCCAGAGGTACCGATGGGGGAAGTGCCCGGCCCCCGACGACATCCCGATGAATGATCCACCGGGAGTCGGGCCCCCGTCGATGCCAACGCCGGTCCCGGCTGCCATCAGCGGAGCACCGTGCTTGATGCACAGGAACGTGCCCACCAGATTGAGGTCGATGGTGGCGCGCACCGCCCCGACGTCGGCCTCGACCATGGGCCCCATGTGAAACGAACCGCCGGCATTGGCGAACAGGATGTCGAGGTGCCCCCGGGGCGACGCCGCGTCGGCGATGGCAGCGGCGATCTGGTCCTCCACGGTGACGTCGGCCACCACGTACCGGGCCGAACCCTCCAGACCCCCTGCGGCCGAGGAGCTGGCCGCAACCTGCTCAAGCGTGGCCACCGCGGTGGCCAATTTCTCCTCGGTACGGCCGCAGATGGTCACGTGCGCCCCGTCACGGACCAGGCGGGTGGCCGTCCCGAGGCCGATGCCACTCCCCCCGCCGGTCACCAGTGCGGTGTACCCGGCGATGCCCGTCGTGCTCCCGGTGGCGTCAGTCACTGTGCTCTCCCCTGATAGTTCGTCGGTGGTGGTCGGCGAGGTGCCGGGTCGGTGGCCCGAGTGGCTACCGTTCGTGGTTCCGGAGCAGCATGCTACGGACGGTGCGGCGCGGCAATCCCACTCCGGGGGCCGGGCTATCCGGATCGAGTAGCTCACGACCCTGGGCACCGGTGGGTAACGAGGAGGCAGGCAGTGACCGAGCGACAACTCAATCTCGCCGACCTGTTCGAGCTCGTGGTCGACACCGTGCCGGACCGACTGGCCCTGGTGGCCGGCGACGTGCGCCTGTCCTATGGCGAGCTCGACGCACGCGCCAACCGCTTCGCCGACCACGTGGTCGCCACCGGGATCGCCACCGGCGCCCATGTGGGGATCCTGGCCCGCAACCGGACCGAGTGGGTCGAGGCCATGATCGGCTGCTTCAAGTCGCGCACCGTGCCCATCAACCTGAACTTCCGGTACGTCGCCCCCGAGCTGCGATTCGTCATCGACAACGCCGACCTCGAGGTCCTCGTCTACGAGCGGGATCTGTCCCAGCTGGTGGCCGACTCGTGGGACGGCCCGACGACCCGGCCGCTCCACCTGCTGGTCGTCGACGACGGAACGCCCGTCGTCGGCCCCGATCCGATCGCCGCCATGGGTGCTGTCCCCACCCCCTACGAGGAGGCACTGGCCACCGCCTCGGACCGTCGACAGATCACTTCCCGCTCCCCCGACGACCTGTACATCCTCTACACCGGAGGCACCACCGGAATGCCCAAGGGCGTGATGTGGCGCCAGGAGGACATCTTCTTCGCGGCCATGGGTGGCGGTGGATGGGGAGCCGAACCCATCACCACGGCCGACGAGCTGGCCGGGCGGTTGGCCACTGACCCGACGGGGAGGATCCCCATGCTGGTCGTCGGCCCCCTCATGCACGGCAACGCCCAATGGGCGATGTGGAACGCCTTCATGATGGCGGGGACCACCGTCCTCTACACCGGGCACCGCTTCGACCCCGACCGGCTGCTTCGGCTCATCGGCGACGAGGCCGTCGTCTCGACGGCACTGGTGGGCGACGCCATGGCCCGCCCGCTGTCCGAGACGCTGGCCGCCGCCGCCCCCGGCACCTACGACGTCTCCTCCTTGATGGTCATCGGCTCGGGCGGGGCGATGCTGTCCGCCGCCGTCAAAGCCGACCTGGCCGCCCAGTTGCCCGGGGCCGTCATCATGGACCGGTTCGGCTCCAGCGAATCCGGCGCCCAGGGGGTGGTCGAAGTCGGGGCCACCGGGCCGAAGTTCGCGATGGGCGACGACACGTCGGTGCTCGACGACGACCTCGCTCCCCTGTCACCGGGGGACGGCGGTATCGGCCGGCTGGCCCGCACCGGCCGGATCCCACTCGGCTACTACAAGGACGAGGCCAAGACGGAGGCCACCTTCCCGACCGACGGCCGGGGCGTCCGGTGGTCGGTGCCCGGCGACCTGGCCTCCATAGGACCCGACGGGGTCATCACCGTCCACGGTCGGGGTTCGGCATCGATCAACTCGGGTGGCGAGAAGATCTTTCCTGAGGAGGTCGAGGCCGCGGTCAAGGCCCACCCGGACGTGTACGACGCCATCGTGGTCGGCCTGCCCGACGAGCGCTTCGGCGAGCGGGTCGCCGCCGTCATCCGACTGCGGGACACCGCGCCGGACCTCTCACTCGACGGCCTGATCGAGCACTGCCGGGACCACGTGGCCGGCTACAAGGTGCCGCGCCAGCTACTGGTGGTCGACGAGATCCCGCTGACAGCGGCCGGCAAGCCCGATACCAAGGCGGCCAAGGCGCTCTTCTGAGCAACCCGCCGGGCGCCAGCCCACAGCGGTCACCGCACTACGGGCTGATTCTCACCGTCAGGCAAGCACCGGGACGGGACCGGCGGTCCGCACGTCGGCGCACATCGCTACGGCATCGACCACACGGTCGACGGCACCGGACAACGCCGCCTCGTCGACCTCGACAGCCAGCCGGAAACCAGATTCGGGCCACAGCCCGACCACCCGGGACGCCACCGGTCGGTCGGGGACGGCAAGTGCGCCGATCAGGGCCAGGAAGGCGAGCTCGTCGCGCCAGCCGTTGCCCGGACAGCCGGACGCCACCGACAGGAGTGAGGGACGGGCGCCATGCCGGCGGACGCGGGCCTCGACGCGACCCTTGAGGTGGACCGACACCCCAGGGCACGCCCAACGGTCGTCGGGACCGCCGAGATCAACCACGTCCCGGAGGGCTGTCCAGTCGAACGTGGACCAGACCGGCGTGACCCAGGCAACGGCCTCGGCCAGGACGACCGATCGGGCGCCTGCACCCAGACCGGCGAGCCAGGGCTCCCAGTGGAAGGTGCGCCATCCGGTACGGCGCCATGACTCCACGGCGTGGTCAGCCACGGGACCCACGGCGGCCAAGGGACCCCGGAACCGGCCCGATGCGCAGGCCCGCACGACCTCGAGTCCGAGCGACCGGCGGACGAAGGCCGGCTTCCAGGCGAATGGCTCGTCGGCGAGGCCCAGCAACTCGGGCCGGTAGCGGGCCCGGCGCAGCAAGGGCACCCCGACCTCGAGCGGTGCACCGGGCGGCGGCCCTCCGATGGCATCGATGATGCCCGACTTGAGGCGCGCCCGCACCCGGGTCACGGCACCGTCGCCAAGGTCGTGGACCGGTGGGACCAGCAGACCGGCGGTGGCCGCCTGCACGCGGGCGGTCACGCCGCCTGCCCGTGGGGGTAGGCGACCACCGTGGTGTCGTCCACGCCGGGAGGTCGAGCCACGGTTGTCGCGCGCGGCAGAGCGGCGCACGCCGCACACCAGGTCCCGTCGGTCACCGAGTTGTCGGCCACGCCGGCCAGCGCCCGGATGCCGGCCAGGCAACGGCGGGCGGCCTCGACGAGGAGGTCGTGGGTGACCGGCTCGACGTCCAACTCGCCCGTGCGGGTATAGTACGCAGCCACCGCGAAAGGTGGCGCCTGGCTGCGCAGGGCCTCGACGAGCGCATAGAACCGGAGCTCGTCACGGTGCGCCGGACGGCGGGACCCGGACTTCACCTCCACGATGGCGACCGAGGCCTCGTCCTCGGCCGGCCGTCCGATGGCCAGGTCGACCCTGGCGGATAACTCGACCAGGGTGCCGGCCAGTGCGACACGGATCGACTCCTGGGTCCGGGGCAGCCACGACGCCTCCAGCGCCGGCCACCGTTCGACAAGTCGAACAGTCTGTCGATCGACTTCGGACGTGAGCTCGGCCAGATCGGCGGGTGCCATCTCACTGATCCAGGTGACCAGTGACGCCTGGTGCCCGTCGAGCGCCAGGCCGTCGAGCGCCTCGGCCATGGGTTCGCCGACCGCGCCGGTGGTCACGACTTGACGGAAAAGGACGTCGACCAATGCGCCGCAGGCCAACGGGACGGAAAAGTTCCGCTCACCGAGCCGGTCCGCGGTGCGGTGG
The DNA here is from genome assembly GCA_036513075.1 of Acidimicrobiales bacterium. Lineage (GTDB taxonomy): Bacteria > Actinomycetota > Acidimicrobiia > Acidimicrobiales > RAAP-2 > Bog-756. The sequence goes on along the minus strand of DATBZS010000014.1, from coordinate 1,969 downwards.
ACCGGGCACGACAGGGCCCTTGTCAGCCGGTCCTTGGTGATGACCAACCGGCCCCCGTCGACCTCGGAGTGCAGGTCGCCGATCCCCGATCCGAGCAGGCTCTGCAGGTCGGCGACGAGGGACGGGGTGACAGGCGGACGCGGCCGCCCGGTGACCCGGAGCCGCTCGAGCAGTGCCCCACCGGAGAGGGGCCGCCATCCGGAATCCAACGACGTGCGGTCCCCGGTCCCGCCCCGGACCGTGCGCCAGTCGGAACCGGCACCGCTTCCCATCTGGTCGTGGGCATCCCGGGCCCGTCGAGTTCGCTCCCCCTTCGGGACTTCCGTCGTTGGCATGTCCACAGTGTGGTCGGAGGGTGTCACACGACCCGTTCCCCGCCGACACCACCAGTAGCCTCTGCCGTGATGACCGTCGCGGCCTCGAACTCCCTTTTCGCCGTCGTCTTCGGCCTGTTCGTCGTGGCCGCCGTGGTCCTCGTCGTCCTTACGCTCCGCTTCATCGTGGTCCAGGCGAGGACGTCGAAGGCCACGTGGCTGGCCGCCCAGGGCGGTGGCGGCGGTGCCGACGGGCACGAGGAAGAGGAGGACGACGACGACGAGGACGAGGGGATGACCGCCCTCGTCCTGGCCGGCGGTAGCACCAGGGGCGCCGTCCAGATCGGGATGCTCCAGGTTCTGGCCGAGCACGGCTTCGTACCCGACCGGGTATACGGCTCGTCAGTGGGCGCCATCAACGGCGCGGGGTTCGCCGCTGACCCCACCCGCGAAGGGGTGGAGCGGATGGCGCAGATCTGGCTCGATCTGAAGCGGGAGGACATCTACCGCACGGGACGTCTCCACGGACCGTGGCTCTACCTCCAGCAGCGCGACGCCGTCTTCGCCAACTCGGGCCTCCGGTACATCATCGACGAGGGGTTCCCCTTCGACCTCCTCGAGGAGGCAGAGATCCCCGTCGAGGTGGTGGCGACGTCGCTGACCGACGGAGGCGAACGCTGGTTCACCTTCGGCCCCGCCACCGACGCAATACTCGCTTCGGCGGCCATGCCGGCCATCTTCCCGCCGGTCGAGATCGACGGCGAGAAGTACATCGACGGCGGCGTGGTGAACAATGTCCCGATCCAGCGGGCCATCGACGCCGGAGCGACCCGCATCGTCGTCCTTCTCTGCTCGCCGCCAGTGGTGACACCGACGCCGTCCCGACGCCCGGTCGAGGGGATGGTCAATGCCCTCCTGATTGCCATCCACGCCCGCTTCGTACGCGACATGGCCCACCTGCCCGAGGGGATCGAGATCATCCTGTGCTCCGGGCCCGAGGGGACCACACGGGACTTCGACGACTTCTCCACCACCGAGCACCTGATCGCCCTCGGCCGGGCCGAGGCCTCCGAGATCGTCCGCCGCTACGGCCTCGGGACGATTCCCTATCCGGCCCCACCCCTCCCGGTTCCCGCACTCACCGGTGACGTGACCGACGACGCGACTACCGGCGGCCCGGCTGTCGATCCGTCCATCTGGCCCGGGCCTGTTCACGGGCGGGACCCCGCAGCCGACCACGGCCGACGACCGGCTCAGTTCGACGAACCGGTCTCCTTCGACAGGCCGGCCGCCGAGCCGGTCACCCAGCCCGACCCCGGCACGTAGCGTCGGACGATCCGGGCCGGCACCCCGGCCAGCACGCAGTGGTCGGGGAAGACCCCACGCACCACTGCGCCGGCGGCCACCACCGTGTTTCGACCGAGTTCCGTACCGGGCAGGACGACCACGCCGGTGCCGAGCCAGCTGCCGTCGCCGATGATCACGGGTACGTCGTTGGGCCACTGGACGTGGACGACCTCGTCGGGATCTTCGTAGCCATGGTTCTGGTCGGTGATGTAGACGTAGGGGCCGGTCTGGACATCGCTGCCGATGTCGACCTGGAAGTGGCCGACGATGTGGCTCCCCCGGCCGATCATGGTGCGGTCACCGATCCG
>DATBZS010000013.1:0-2724 GCA_036513075.1 Acidimicrobiales bacterium | reverse complement strand
CGGTTGCACAGGTGAGGTTGTCGATCGCCCTCTGGTAGGTGGTGGCGGCGATACGCACCCACGGCCTCATCGCCAAGATTGCCCACATCCACCGCTACCAGGTCACCGACCCGGGGTCTGCACACCACCATGTTCCTGACCCCCATCCATGACTGGCTGTTGTCCACCGGCCTGGCCCCACCTCGGCGACCAGTCCACACCCAGACTCAGAGAACCGTGCCAAGCACGGACCACAAGACCAGGCCGGTGCGGGTCACCAGCGGTTAGCTGAGGCCGCCAATACCCGTGCAGGACGTGAGAACACGGGGCCATCAGGTGGTTGTTGCAATCAGTCCTGCCGTTCATCAATGACCGAAAGGCCCGCGGCTGGGCCCGAGCACGCCCTGCGGAGGTAACTCCGGTGTATCCGTGCCACCCAGGCTATGCCGCCAGCGTCGGGTCGCTGATGCTCGAGCGTCCGCTCTCGACGTGACCCGCGAGCTGGCGGACAAAACGTGGGTCCCCGCTCGAGGTGATCGTCACGTCGTACCACCCGTTGGTATGAGCGCCGACCATGTGCTCGACGCGGCCGCCTTGGGCCAGGTGCAGGGTCATCGGGCGCCCGGGGACGCGGTCGTCCGTGATCGTCAGCCCTACTGCAGGGCCGGCGTTGGTGACGACGAGTCGCAGCTCCTGGCTGGACCCGACCGGCGCTGCGGTCACCGCCGGTCCGGGGGTCGGTGTCCCCGACAGGCGCCGGTAGAAGCCGTTGGGCCCGTGGACCTCGACGTCGTACCCGACCGACGACGACGCGGGGACGGTGGTCCTGAGCCGGCGTCCGGCCTCCACTGTGAACATCTGGGCGTGCATGCCGATCGGCGGACCCACGGTGCGGGCGCGGCTGTGGAAGACGGCTCCGGCCCGCCCCGGGTTCGAGAACTCGAGGCTCACCCCGTCGGCTCCGACGCTCGCGCAGACATCGAGGTCATAGGGCAGCGGGCGTGCGCGGCGGATGCCAGCCTCCTGCTTCGGCACGCTCTGCTCCTTCGGGGGGACGGGCACGACGGCCGGGTGGCGGTTCCGGTCCGGGGGCATGTAGGCGGTGGTGCTGGGCAGCGCCGGCAGCTGGTCGTCGGATGCCGCGAAGTCGAACGCCGAGGTGAGGTCGCCGCAGACCGCCCGGCGCCAGGGTGAGATGTTCGGTTCCCTGACGCCGAAGCGCTGCTCGATGAACCGGATGATCGAGGTGTGGTCAAGCACCTCCGAGTTGACGTAGCCGCCCTTGCTCCAAGGTGAGACGACGAGCATGGGCACGCGCTGGCCGAGCCCGTAGGCACCGGGCTTGCCCACGGTCGCGCCAGGAGTGCCGGCCACTCCGCGGTAGATCTCCAGGGCGGTGTCGACGGTCGAGGCACCGTCCTGGGCGGTCATCGGCGCGTAGGGCGGCACGATGTGGTCGAAGAACCCGTCGTTCTCGTCGTAGGTGACGAACAGCGCCGTCTTGCTCCACACGTCGGGACTGGCAGTGAGGGCGTCAAGGACCTGGGCGATGTACCAGGCGCCGTAGTTGGCCGGCCAGTTCGGGTGCTCGGTGTAGGCCTCGGGAGCCACGACCCACGAGACGGCGGGGAGGGTGTTCTTGGCGATGTCGGCGCGGAGGATCTCGAAGAGGTCCTGGCCACCCTTGGCGTTGGTTCCGATGCGGGCGCGGTTATAGAGCGGGTCACCCGGCCTCGCGTTCTGGTACTGCGTGAAGTAGAGCAGCGAGTTGTCGCCGTAGTTGCCGATGTAGGGGTCACCGGTCCATCCCCAGGACCCGCCTGCGTCGAGGCCGTCACCCGCGTCCTGGTAGATCTTCCAACTCACCCCTGCCTGCTGGAGGCGCTCGGGGTAGGTAGTCCACGAGTAGCCGATCTCGTCGTTGGCGATCACCGGACCACCCCCCGTGCCCGCGCCGCCGGCGCTGCCCGTCCACAGGTAGTAGCGGTTCGGGTCGGTCAGACCGACCAGCGAACAGTGGTAGTCGTCACAGACGGTAAACGCGTCGGCGAGGGCGTAGTGGAACGGGATGTCGTCACGCGTCAGGTAAGCCATCGTCGTGGCGCTCTTGTTGGGCACCCACTGGTCGTAGAGCCCGTGGTTAAGGACCGAGTGGCCGTTGTCCCAGCCGTGGTTGAGGTCCTGCAGGAACGCCAACCCGAGGCCCTTGGTGTCGGGGTGGAAGGGCAGCACCTCCGGCGCCACTGGGCTGGTGGAACACGCTCTTGCCCGTGGGCAGTGTGACCGGGTGGGGGTCGCCGTAGCCGCGCACCCCGCGCATCGTGCCGAAGTAGTGGTCGAAGGACCGGTTCTCCTGCATCAGCACGACGACGTGCTCCACGTCGCGGATCGAGCGCGTCCGGTGGTTGGCCTCGATGGCCGAGGCCCGAGCGATGCGCGGCGAGAGCAGGGAGGCGGCTGTTGCTCCAGCCCCGAGCTGAAGGAATCGGCGGCGGCTGACAGACGACATATGGGCATTCCTCTCGTGGGCTGATGTTCCCCACCAGTCTCGGAGCGGGCACGTGACGTCAAATGGCCAACAACTAGCCGTCAGGCGAACACCAGGTGACATCGGATCTGGGGATCCCGGACTCGCTGGCGCACCACCGCCAAACCGGCAAGAGGGCGACGGCGACGGGCGGAGGTGGTGGCGCCGCGCTCCCCCCGGGCAGGCCCGCGCTCTATCCGTACAGCGTCACGCCCGAT
>DATBZS010000012.1:0-32705 GCA_036513075.1 Acidimicrobiales bacterium | reverse complement strand
CGACTGCGTGCACTCGTCGGCACACCCGCCCATCCACCGAAATCAACCAAGCCAGGTCCGGGACGCCCGAAGGACACCCGGAAACCGCCCAGAACCCGTTATCCCGCAGTCAAAAAGGCTGCTTGACCTGGGTCAGGGGTTTAATTGCAAACTCAGAGCACGTGTTGAAACGGGAACTTATGACGGATCGGCAGAGCCATCGCTGGGACGCAACACGCTGGAGTACATCACTCCGATGGACGATGACCGGTTGAAGACCGCTGTCTACGAGGCCCAAGACCTCTTGACGGAGTATGCGGCTCAAGTGGGCGAATAGCGAATTTCTTGGCCGCACCCGATCGCAGGAGGACTGTCCCTGATCACCGGCTCGGTGACTCCATTGGGAAGGTTCAATCCGATGGTCAGTTCAAACCCGTCGACCTACCCGCCATTGCAGGAGCCGACAGGAAGGTGAGGCTGAGCCGAAACGCTCAGGCTCCAGAGAATCGGCTGCCCAATGAGATAGCCGGAGACGGGGGTAGCCCCGGTGAGTCGCGCCTGAGTCCCCTCCCCAGTGGTGGTCAAGCCCTTCTGAAAGTCAACGAAGTAGTTATTCATGAGCGTGCTGTTTGAGGATTGCGCATTGGGGTCGGTTGATGGTGTCCCATACCACTGGAGCGGTCCCGAAAACTTCGGGCTCTCCCAGCCATGCGAAGAGAGCCTTGCGATGACGGACTTCTCGACGCCGCTGACGCTGTCCGAGGAAGTGAACTCGACCAGGTAAAGAAGCTGACTCCACCCTTTGTGAAGCGTGTCGGCCGAGTAGCCGTATCCACAGCTTCCGATCCAATGGGGCTCCTGGCCCCGTGCGCCTACAACCACTGAACCGTCGGGAACACCGAGGTTCAGCGTGCGCATCTTGGCGAGGATCTGACCCCCAGGGTCACCACCGTTCCCCAACGCCGACTGAGGGGCACCGGTTCCCCCACAACCAGCGAGAAGGCCACCGATGCATGCGATCGCCAGGCACGCCAAGACTCTTCGCACTCCGACATTCTGCCGCAGAAGCGGCGGTTGCTCCGGCCCCCTCTGTGGCGAGGTGAAGACGGCTAGCGAATGTTCCCCTTCGACTCCGGGTATCCCTGACCACCGGATCAATGCCAAGGGACGCCGAACGGACCAATTGGCACGGGCCCCATCAGGTGAAGTGGCGGCTCAACTCGTTTGCATATTGGTTGCCAAGATCTTCTCTGCGTTCGGAGATCCATGCCGACAGATGTGTCGACCCGGTCGACGGGCCGTCAGTGTCGGCCAGTCCAGTGGCCATCGCCTGATACTCGTCCCTTGTTAACAGGACATCGTGAAGAGCTAACCCGAGGACTGATGACAAAGGGGGAACGAGCGCACCGGGCACGTGCACGATTCGAGTCCGTGCGCCCACGGCGTCCCTAATGCTGGTCACCAGATCATTGAACGTCGGACGTTCAGGCCCGACGGCATCGGTGACGCTGTTATCAGCCTCACCGCTCACCTTGAGGCAAAGGTGGGCGAGGTCGTCGACATGGATGCCACGAATGCGATAGTTCCCGTCGCCTCCCACGCCGAAGACCGGCAGGTGGCGGAGTAGCCAGGCGATGTTGTTGATCAGCACGCCGTCACCTCCGAACAGAATGGCTGGGCGAAGTACCGCGTAGGAGACCTCGGACTCAGCCAGCGCTCGCTCAACGAGCGCCTTGCCTCTGAAATAAGGGAAAGGCGACTCGATGCTGGGATTGGTGATGCTGATGTGGACGATTCTCTGCACTCCGGCACGCTTGGCGGCGAGGAACAGGGTCCGAGAGTTGGCCACCGCAAGGTCGTGGTCGATCTGACGATGGGCGAACCGCACCCAGTAGGTGTTGTACAGGGTGGTCGCACCCCGCAACGAGTCGACCATCCCGAGCTGATCGTCGAAGTCCAGCGGGCGGACGTCGATGCCCGAGTGATCCCCACGACGTTCTGGATGACCGGTCACCGTGCGGACCGTACGTCCGCTGGCGAGCAGGGACTTGGCAATGGCGGCCCCCGAGTAGCTGAACGCCCCAGTGACGACATCAAGTCCGGTGTCATTCTCCTTCGTACGAACACTGATACTGCCTAGCGTCGATGTCATGTGGCCTCCTCCGGGGTAGTGGGTGCGGTCAAAGCTTCGACGAGTGAGGCGAGGTGCTTGGCGTGAGCGAACAGTGCGAGAGCGGGACCGGCGTCGCCGTCCAGATGACTCAGCATCTCCAGACCGAGGTAAAGGGCGACGACTGCGTAGGCCACGTCCTTCGGCGGAAGGACGCTGCTCAATGGAGAGCTACCAAGCGAAGCCTCGATGGTCGATTGGGCAAACTCCCGCCACGTTTGAATCCGTGATGCCACTTCAGGCCCGAGGCCAGGGGTCGACGAGGCCCCGGCGATCATCTCGACCAGCACCGTGATGTATCCGGCATCGAGGTCGTTCCGAAAGAACCCTTCGGCAGCATCCACGAGTTGGATCGGATTGGTCGCACCGGATACTTGGGCGCCATAGAGATCGAGACGCTCCTCGCTGACTGCATCGAGGGCAGCCAGGAGAAGGTTGGCGACCGATCCGAAGTGATAGAAGATCAGGCCTTGGTTGAGTCCGGCTCGCTGAGCGATCGAGCGGGCACTCGCCCCTGCGTACCCATCCGACTTGAGTGTCTCGATCGCCGCATCCACGAACTGTCGCCGGGTGTGGGCCGAACGCGCGGACCCTTTCGCCGCCGCATTACTGGGAACACCCGACTTGGCCATCATCCACCTTAATTGAGCATGTGCTCAAACTATATGCTCAATTGTATAAAGATGCTAATTCGGACTTCCCGACCGGCCGTAGGTGGTGGGCCGCATCGCCTAATGCACGTGTGATCCTCAGATCATCCCCCTGCCTTCCACACCTGGCTGAGAAGGTGCCCGGATGAACCGCTTCGGTAGCTGCCGGCTATGCCGTCTGAGGGGTCTCGACCGCCAGGGATGCCCCAATGGCGGCAGCAGCATCGTGGTCCCGTCCTTCGAGGACGTGGCTGTACACCCTGAGCGTGACGGATGGATCAGCGTGCCCAAGTCGACTGCCGACCGTCACCGGGTCAAAACCGGCAGCGATCGCCTGGGTGGCGCTGAAATGCCGGAGAGCGTGCAAGTGGGTGTCCACCTTTGCCGTCTCAGCCATGCGGATGACGAACTTGGTCAAGACATCGGGTCGAATGGGCTCCAGTCCCTGAGGTGACCGGCTGAACATGAAGGCGTCCCTCGCCACCTTGAGCCCAAGCTCTTTCGCCTGAGCCTTGACGTCCGAGTGGAGTCGCTCGAGGGTTGCGATGCCGAGAGCATCGAGACCGATACGGCGTGCCTGGTGCGTCTTGGTCGACTTGATGTCGTACCCACCGCCGGCTGTCTCGTAGACGGACCGCTCGATGGCCAACGTCTTACCGCTGAAGTCTGACCACCGCAGTCCGCATAGCTCACCTCGCCGTGCCCCAGTGAGAGCGGCCATCAGAATCAGGCTCGCCATCATCGGTTCGATTGCTTCGGCTGCTGTGATGAGCTTCCTTACCTCGACAGGCGTCGGTGCGGTCACCTGGGATGCGTGGACTGGTGGCGGGGTCGCTCGGCGGGCGACGTTGCGTTCGACCAGATCCCACTTCTCTGCTTGGTGGAGCGCGGCGCCGATGAGGGCATGCACCCGCCGGACGGTGTTCGCTTTGTTGCCCTTTTTCGTCAGCTTGGCGTAGAGCCGGTCGAGATCCTGCGCCGAGAGCTCGGCCAGCTTGATCGACCCGAACTCTGGCTTGAGCACTTTGTCGACGATCCGTCGGTACTCCCGCAAGGTGGTGGGCGCCCGGCCGATGGCTGCGCAGTGCTCCAGCCAACGTTCCAAGAGTTCTTCGACCGTACCGGTGGGGTCGACCGAGGTGGTGGCCTTGGAATCCCCGGCTACCAGCTTCGCCAGCTCGCGATCAGCGGCTCGCACGCCACCGTACACCGTTTTCGACGTGAAAATTGGTGAGCCGTTCGGGCGACGACCCGCGAACACGCGGATGCGCCAGACTCCGGGCCGGACCTCTTGCTTGCTGCCCCTCATGGCAATCAGCTTAGCGGAAAGTTGCCCTGAAGTTGCCCTGGCCGATGATGGCACTTGCAAAAAGTGCCTCTGACCTGGTGCGCCCCCTGGGATTCGAACCCAGAACCTGCGGATTAAGAGTCCGTTGCTCTGCCATTGAGCTAGAGGCGCGTGGAAGTACAACCTACGGTAGTTCCCCGGTCTGGACGGGCGCGGAGCCCATCTGCTGAGGAACTTCAGGGTGGCCGACGGGGCTCGAACCCGCGACCTCCGGGATCACAACCCGGCGCTCTGACCAGCTGAGCTACGGCCACCAAGGAGCCTCTAGTGTGGCACAAGCCGAACGTGGCCCGGACACGTGTCCACCTTGGCCAACGGCCCCTGTAGCTCAACTGGATAGAGCAGGTGGTTTCTACCCATCAGGTTGCGGGTTCGACTCCTGCCGGGGGCGCCGAAGACCAGTTCAGAGGCTGTCGAACCGAGGTCACTCAGCCTCGGTTTCGAAATCCGCATTGCACCCGACTCGAACCACCTGTGGCCACGCAGCGGTGCTTCCATGGGACGATGGTTGTCATGCGGTGCTGGGAACCAACGGGCAGTTCTTGACAGGGAGCAGCAGGTCCCCAGCTCACACCTTCTGGTTTCGATGGAGATCGTCGCCCGTTCTGGAGTGAGGCCTGTCGTCCGATGCCGAGGATGACGCTCCCCGCCGCTGGTCCCCAGCGCAAGGTGAATCACTCAGAGGAATCTGCCGTGGACACGGTCAGTTCACAACAATGTCCATCGAAGGGTCGAACAACTGATGCGCAGTGCCGGCGATGACGTAGATGACGGGCCGGTCAGTGCGTCCGCCATTGGTGAGGATGCGGGATTCACCCATGTCAAACTCATGGTTGTACTTGGTGTCCTGTTCATTGTCGTTGCGACGCTGGGGGTCACATCGGCGCTACCGGGGTCGATCCCAAGAAGGCTCGTCCACGACGTGCGAAATGAACAGTGTCGGAAGGGCCCGGCCAATCATGGGACAGTGGCTCTTGGGGACTCGATCACCCGGATGAACAGCGATCCAGGGTGGGATTTCCTCGGGACAGGATCCTGGTTCGCCATTGATGCATGCGATGGTCGGATGCACTACGGATACAACGCGGGGGTGTCCGGTAACACGACGTCGCAGATGCTGGCGCGATTCCACGTGGATGTCGCTGATCATCATCCGGACATGGTCATCATTCTTGGCGGTACCAATGACATCCTTCAGAATATTCCGGAGGCGGATACCATCAGTAATCTCCGAGCCTTGATCAGGGCTTCTCATGCCATAGGGGCTCAGGTGGCGATCTGTTCGGTACCGCCCATCGATGCGAGAGAATTTCGCCACAAGGTTGCTCCACTGAATGTGAGTATTGCGGCGCTCGCCACCGTCACGGACAGCACGCTGATCAATTTCCATGCGGTCGTTGCCGACGGTAATCAGTACCGGTCAGGGTGGACTGCAGATGGAGTTCACCCGACGCTGGTGGCAGCAGAAGCCATGGCGAAGGCCGCGGCGGCAGGCGTTGCCAGTAAACGTTGACATCCTCAGCGGGCTCACGTCCCGCTGCCTATGACCCTGTCCCGCTCGTGTTGGTGGAGGGCACGGGATGCCGGAGACCATCGGAGACCCTCGCTGCGAACTCGGAACCTCGTCGCACAGCGAGATCTGTCACCCCAAGTTGGCCACGAGGGCGGTGGCATCGACCCCCCATCGTTGACGAACCAGATGGTCCACGGGACTCCGGAAGGTGACGTATTGCCCAGGGGGAGGGGACGAGGCGGATCACCACATTGGGCCACGCCGAGTCCACCTGTCCTGGGCGCTCCATGGGCGATTACCCGGCGACACGTGGACGTGCCGAGCCGTTTCGACCCGTAGCCATGCGTAAGCAAATGTCCTGATCATCACCACTATCTGCCGAGAGACCCTGGTCAAAGGTTCGCACCAGCACACCCATTAGGTTACGGGTTCGACTCCTGTCAGGGGCGCCGTGTGAAGACGTGGCGGACGGCGACGGGATACCGCAGGGCCCCCGCGCCGCCCGGGCGGCGGCGACCGGCATGCCACCTACCTTGAAGTCGCCGAGCGGTCAACGAACCAGTCCGGGTCTGGGCCGTAGGCCGGTTCCGGTCACCACGGAGCGCCCCGGTCCTGCCCCGCTGCGCGGGCGTAGACTCACCCCGTGACCGATGTCCTGGCCGTGGCCAATCAGAAGGGTGGCGTGGCGAAGACAACGACCGTCCACTCGCTCGGGGTGGCGTCGGCCGAGTTGGGACGTCGGACGCTGGTGGTCGACCTCGACCCGCAGGCCTGCCTGACGTTCTCGCTGGGCTTCGACCCGGACGCGCTGGACAGCTCGCTGCACGACGTGTTCGTCCGTCGCCAGAGCGTGGCCGAAGTGGCCCTGCCCGTCCCCGGGGTTCCTGGGCTCGACCTCCTGCCGGCCACCATCGACCTGGCGGGCTCCGAGGTCCACCTGCTCACCCGGACCGGTCGGGAGCACGTGCTCGCCCGTGCCCTCGACCCGGTGCTCGAGCGCTACGACCTGATCCTCATCGACTGCCCGCCGTCACTCGGCGTCCTGACCATCAACGGGCTGACCGCCGCCGACTCGGTGCTCATCCCACTCCAGTGCGAGGCGCTGTCCCACCGCGGGGTCGGGCAGCTGCTCGAGACCATCGAGGACGTGCGGGCCTTCGCCAACAGTGAACTGACCGTTCGGGGGGTCATCGCCACCATGTACGACGACCGCACGAAGCACTCGCGGCACATCTTCGAGGAAGTGCAGGCCCGTTACGGGATACCGGTGCTCCAGCCTCCGGTGCGGAAGTCCATCCGATTCGCCGAGGCGCCGGCCCGTGGGAAGTCGATCCTGCAGCACGCCCCGAACTCGCCCGGGGCCGAGGCCTATCGCGCTCTGGCGGTGGAGCTGCTCCGACCGGGCGTGGTCGCCGGCATCACGAGCTGATGCCCGACGGGCCCGACCCGCTGGGGAAGCGGGCGCTGTTCTGGATGCCGGTCGAACCCGAGGCCGACGGGGACGCCCTACTTGACGGCCCGGGTGGGTTGGCCGTCGAGGAGGCTCCGGCGGCGAGCGGACCCCGACACGCCCGACCGGCGGGACGGCACGCGCTGTTCTCCGATGCCACACCGGCCGACGAACCCGAGCGCGATCGGGCAGCAGTGACCGCCGGCGACTCCGTCCACGACCGGGGGATCCTGACCGTGGCCTGCTCGCGCTGTGGCTCGGTGACCCGCGTCGGTCCGTTGGAGTTCCTGGTCCTCCACTTCCCGGTGGGGGCGTGGCTGCCCGGTAGAACCTTCGACCGGTGGATGACCTGTCCGGCGTGCCGCAACCGCGCCTGGACCAGCGTGTCGTTGACCCGGTGAGCCCGGCATTCCTGGCGGCCGCTTCGGCTTCTACCTCGAACCCCGGCGGCATCACCGGCCATCTCCTCAACTTCAGTGGACCGGCCGCCTACGCGCTCGTCGGCTTCCTGGCCTTCGCCGAGGCCGCCCTGATGTTGGGCTTCTTCATCCCGGGGGAGACGGCGGTGGTAATCGGTGGTGTCCTCGCCGGTCTCGGAAGGGTCAACTTGGGAGTGATGATCGTGGTGGTGATCGTCTGCGCCATCGTGGGCGACTCGGTCGGCTTCGAAGTCGGAAAGAAGGCCGGCCCGTGGCTCACCACCCACCGGCCGCTGAAGGGGAACTCGGCGGTCCGCTACACACTCGGCCTATTGGAGAAGTACGGGGGCCCGGCGGTGTTTCTCGGACGCTTCATCGCCTTCGCCCGTGCCGTCATTCCCGGGCTCGCCGGCATGAGCGGACTGCGCTACCGGACGTTCCTGTTCTGGAACGTGCTGGGCGGCATCGTGTGGGGGGTCGGCTACACGATGCTCGGCTATGTCGTCGGGCTCTCGTTCCAGCGGATCCTCACCCAGATCGGCCTGTGGTCGCTGGCCGTGGTCGCGGTCCTGGTGGCCGGGGTGGTGGTGTTCGAAGTGCGCCGCCGTCGACGCGAGAAGCGACGCATCGAGTCCGAGCTCACCGTGCTCGACGGAGGGGACGGTGTGACGCCGGCGACATCAGGGACATCGGGAACCACAACGCACGTCGACCCGACATCCGAGACTTCGACATCCGAGACTTCGACACCCGACTCGTCGACGTCAGGGCCTGCGACCACTGTGGACGGTCCGCCTCCCTCCCACGAAGCCGACGCCGGACCGATGGTCACCTGACCGACGCCCACCCGACGGTGCTCCTGGGGGCCGATGGGCCGCACGGGATCATCCGGTCTGCAGATGGGTGGGGGTGGTCCCGTCGGCGAGGAGGTTGTCGAATCCGTCGGGAATCGAGAGCATCCCCGGGGTGGTGCCGGACTGGTCGGTGATGCCGTACTGCCAGACGATCGAGTCGATGGACGGGTCGATGACCACCACCCGGTTGCGGTAATCGTCATTCACCATGATCAGCCCGTTGGGCAGGCGTTCGGCCAGCGAGGGCTTCTTCAACATGGCGTCGCCGGCCTGAACGTCATAGATCCAGGGGATCGTCCCCGTGCGGGTGAACTCGAGCACCTTGCCCTCGCCCGGCGGGTTGTAGTCGGTCATCAGGAAGAGGTTCTGGCTCACCTGCTGGGGGTCCGAGGGATAGTCGACGGTCGGGAAGTGGACGGTCCACACCAGCTTTCCGGCCATGGTGTACTCGTCGACCCACGAGCCGTTGATCTCGGACACCAGGACGTCACCGTTGGATAGCGGGGTGTCGCCGTTCGGGTAGTCGATGGAGATCGGTGGGTTGTGGGCGGCGACCCCGTTGCCGATCTGTCCCGTGGGCTGGCCGGCGGGGGAGATGAACAGGATCCGGTTGTTGGAGGCGTCGGCCACCATGACGGTTCCGTTCTTGAGCAGGTAGGCGTCGTCTGGCTGGTTGAGGTAGCCGGGCGCCGAGCCGGACTGGAGTGGATGGCCGTACTGCCAGAGCACCTTGCCCGACGGGTAGCCGATCTCGACGATGGTGTGATTGTCCTCCTGGTTGGAGATGATCCCGGTCCCGCCGTGGATGAAGAAGGCGTCGTCGGGGAAGTAGAAGCCGCCCGGGGGCGGTGGCATGGCGGCCGAGGGGTACTGCCAGGTGACGTTGCGGCTGGTGTCCAGGGACAGCAGGCGGTCATTGCCCCGGTCGGCGATCAGCAGGGTCCCGCGGTACGGGGATCCGGCACCGGGCACGCCGGCCTGGCCGCCGTACTGGCTGGGCCGCAGCGTGATGACCGACTGGAGGGTGCCGGATGCCACCCCGGCCTGGTCGGGTCCGCTCTGCGAGGCCACCTCGCCGCCCACGATGTAGCCGATGGCCGACCGCCCGCTACCGACCGTGGTGTACCCGGCGAACGCCTCGGCCTCGGGCAGCAGCCCGGCGTTGAGCAGCTTCCTGGTGGAGGGCACGAAGGCGTAGATGGTGGTGAGCGTCGGTCCACCGGGCACCTGGCCGCCGGCCACGTAGATGGTCCCGTCGAGTACGAAGGCCGAAGCGCCGTAGACCGGTTGGGGAAGGTGGGCGACAACGCTCGAACGGTGGGAGGCGGGGTCGACCACCTGCACGGCGTCGGTGGCCGTGGTGGCGGAACCGGCCGACGCCGTCTCGCCGCCGAAGGCGTACAGCAGGCCACCGTTGGCCACCACGGCCGGGTAGCGGACCGGGACGGTCAGGTCGGCCACCGACGAGTAGTGGGTACCGTCGGCGGTGGCGAGCACCGAGGGTAGGTAGGTGGTGCCGGTGTACCCGCCCACCACATACGCCGTCTCGTGGTGGGCGGAGCCGATGGTGGCGACGGCCTGGTCGGAGCGGGGAGTGGGTAGCTGTCCGACAACAGTGCCCGGGGTAGCAATGCCGGGTCCCGGTTGGGCCGAGACCGCCTGGGTGGGCAAGGACTGGATGGCGGCCACCGTGTCCGGCGACCCGCCACCCACCACGTATGTGGAGGAGCCGAGGGTGACCCCGGCGCCGTCGTGGACCGCGGCGGGCAGGGTCCCGGCCGACGCCGTCGCACCGTTGGCCGGGTTCACGGTGTAGGCCGCGGCCACCGATGCTTGCGACGCAGCCAGGCCGCCGAGCACGGTCAACCCGGTCCCGTTGGCAACGACCGCTTCACGGGACACGGCCGCCGGAAGCTGCCACGGAGTGATGCCGGCCTCGAGGGAGGCGGGCCCGGAGCTGACCTTGCCGGCCGCGCCTCCCGCCCCCGCCCCCGCCCCCACTGCAGCGGCCCCACCGCCGGCACGGGTGGATGTGGTGGTGGACGATGCCGAGGTCGTGGTGCCCCCGGAGGAGCTGACGACAATGACGACCACGATCACGACGACGGCGAGGACGCCCAGGGTTGCGGCGCGACGCCGATTGCGCCGGATCTGTCGTTGCTGCTGGGCCTGTCGTTCCACCGATACTCCTACTCGTCCACGAGGAAGAATTGGGAGGGGCCGTGGCCGACCCGCCGCACCCTGCCGTGCAGTTCGAGAAGCACGAGGTGAGCCATGGTCTCGCCGTTGGCCTGACGCTGCATGAACGGCTGGATCTCGTCCCACGGACGCGACCAGTGGAGTCCGATGGTGATCTGCCAGCCGTTCGACCCGGGTCGGGCCCTGATGGCCTCGACGATCTCCTCGAGGCGGTCGGTGTGGTGGGCGGTGATCTCGTCGATCCGGCTGCCGAGGTCGGCGAACCGGTACTCGTGGGCCGGGAGCACCTCGTCGGTGCCCAGGTCGCGCACCTTGGCCAACGACTCGAGGTAATCGCCCAGCGGGTTCGAGTGCTGCTGGGCATGCACCGAGATGTTCGGGGTGATCCGGGGGAGGATGTGGTCGCCCGACAGCAGTAGCCGATGTTCGGCACTGTGGAAGCACACGTGGCCGGGCGAATGGCCGGGCGTCCAGATCGTCCGCAGCGGCCAGCCGGGCAGGTCGATCTCCACCTGGTCTTCGAAGAGGACATCGGGTTCGGCCATGGTGACCATGGACTTCAGCACCATCGAGGCGAAGGCCAGGTCGGGAAGCTTCTCGTCGGGCACACCGGAGTCGGTGAGGAAGTGGAACATGGCCTCGAGAAGCGCATCGGTGTCGCCGTAGCGGGACTCGAGCATGACCGCGTCCTGGGGATGCAGACCGATCCAGGCGCCGGAGGCCTCGCGCACCCGACCGGCCAGGCCGTAGTGGTCGGGGTGGATGTGGGTCACGAGCACAGCCCGGACATCCGAGATGCTGCCGCCGGCGGTAACCAGTCCCGACGTGAGGGCGCCCCACGCTTCGTCGGTGTCCCACCCGGCGTCGACGATGGCGACACCCCCGCCATCGAGTTCCAGGGCGTAGACGAGGACGTAGCGCAACGGGTTGTCGGGAATGGGCACCGGGATCGACCACAGCCCGGGTCGGACCTCTTCCACGGGTGGCAGGATCTTGTCCTCCCATGCCTGTTTCTGCACGGTGCCGGTGACCACTACCACGACTGGCACGGTACACGGCGGGTCAGTGCCGGCGGTCGACCGTCCTGCTGGCAAGGTGCCGACCGTTCAGGAAGAGCGGAAATCCTTGTGTGGAGGGAGTGCTGTGCCTAGATTGACCCGAAACCCTCCCCGTTCCCGGGGTCCCGCAGCAGAAGCCGGTTGGAGCGCACCCATGGTCGATGAACTCGGACGCTTGCTGCGGCGGACCTCGCGCCCGTGCCCATGACAGCGGCGGCACGGTGAGTCCCGGAGGGGTACCGGACGGGACGCGCTCGGGAGTCGAGGACGACCGACGCCTCGAGCGGCTCCTCGCCGGATGTCCTGACGCGTTCGTCGAGATCGACCGAAGCGGCGTCATCATGGAGTGGAACTCCGGGGCGGAGGCCGGCTTCGGGTGGACGAGGGCGGAGATGCTCGGCACCTTCGTGGCCGACACCCTGCTGGCCAGTACCTTCGCCAAGTCGCCGTTCGGGTTGCTGGTGGCCGACACCACAGGGGCGGCAGGTGGGCCTAGGACGACGTCGATAACTGACGGCACGCTCGACCTGGCGCTGGAGCTCCGCCACCGGGATGGACGACGGGTTCGCACCGAGGCGCGCCTGGTGGTGCTCGGCCACGGCCGCGACCGGTCGGTGGCCGCCTTTCTCCGTCCTCCGACCGAGCAGGCGCCGCACCTGGCCGAGGCGCCGGGGCGCCCGTCCCGTGACGGGTTGACCGGTCTGGCCGACCGGGCCACGTACCTGGTGCGTCTGGCCGGCGCCACAGCAGCACACGCTGGCACACCGGGAAGCGTGGCCGTGGTGTTACTCGATCTCGACCGATTTAAGGCGATCAACAATTCGATGGGGCACGCACTGGGCGACGGGGTGCTGATCTCGGTGGCCCGACGGCTCGAACAGGTTGCCGGCGACGTCGACCTGGTGGCCCGGTTCGGCGGTGACGAGTTCCTGGCCCTGGTTACCGACGAGGCCGGCGGCGCCGAGCAAAAGGCTGCGGCATTCGTGACCCGGGTGCAGGAGGCGCTGGCCACGCCGATCCCGGTGGAAGATGCCGAAGTGTTCCTCGACGCCTCGGTCGGTGTGTCGCTGAATACGTTCGGTGCCGACGACCCGGACGACCTGCTGGCTCATGCGGAGGCGGCGATGTACCAGGCGAAGCGGCGCGGCGGCTTCGGGGTCGAGACGTTCGGCGAGTCGTTGCGGATCGACGTGCTGGACCGCATGGCCACGGAGCACTCGCTCCACCGGGCGCTCGAGCGCAGTGAGCTTATGCTCCACTATCAGCCAGTGGTCGAAGTCGAGGGAGCGACCACCGTGGGCGTCGAAGCTCTGATCCGGTGGGACCACCCCGACCAGGGCATGGTGGCCCCGGGCAGGTTCATCCCGGTGGCCGAGGAGAGCGGACTGATCATCCCCATCGGGGCCTGGGTACTGGAGCAGGCCTGCCACCAACTGCGGGACTGGCATGACCGGGGGGGTGACACGCCGCAGGGCTCAGTCGAGGTCAACCTGTCGGCCCGCCAGATCGACGACCCTCAGATCGTGGCCACCATCGAGGAGATCCTGTACCGCACCGGTCTCCCGCCGGAGCACCTGACTCTTGAGATCACCGAGAGCGCCCTGATGAAGGACGCAGCGGCCGCACTCGTCGTTCTCCAGGCATTGAAGGAGCTCGGCGTACTGCTGGCCATCGACGACTTCGGCACCGGTTACTCGTCGCTGAGCTACCTCCAACGGTTCCCGCTCGACATCTTGAAGGTGGACCGGATGTTCGTCCACGAGCTCGGCCAGGACGGCGGCGGTGACGAGATCGTGTCCGCCGTCATCTCCCTGGCCCACGCCCTGGGGCTTGAGGTGGTGGCCGAAGGAGTCGAAACCGAGCAGCAGCTCGAGATCCTCCGCGGGCTGGCGTGTGACTACGCCCAGGGATTCCTGTTCTCACGTCCGGTGCCGGCCAGCGAGCTCCGTTCGCTGTTCGGCCTCCGGCTCAGCGCCTGAGGGGAGCTCACTCCCAGCCGACCGCGACGTATCGGCTCGCGGTTCGTCGCCCGGGCGCACGACGACCGGGGTCACCGACCCCGGTCGTCCGTTATGGCTGTTGGTCGGGGCGCCCGGATTTGAACCGAGGACCTCCTGCTCCCAAAGCAGGCGCGCTACCAAGCTGCGCCACGCCCCGATGTGCCACCTGCCGGCTCGTCGCCCGCGTGGCGCTGACCAGCGTAGGGCATGGCGACCGGTGTCCCCCGACCACGCAGCGGTCGGGATAGCGTGCCGTCGATGCCCACCGTGCGCGTAGCCGTCTTCGATCTGGGCAGCAGCTCCTTCCACCTGATGGTGGTCGACGCCTCACGCGACGGCCGCCTCGAGCCCGTGCTCCGTCGGCGCTCCTTCCTTCACCTCGGGACCGAGGTGGCCCGCACCGGCGGCGTTCCAGGAGACCGCTCGGCTCTCGCCGTTCGCACCGTGAAGCGGTTGCACGGCGCCGCCGAGGATGCCGGGGCCGATGTAGTCGTCGCGCTGGCCACCGCCGCACTGCGCGACGCCGGCAACGGCACCCGACTGTTGGCTCGCATGGAACGGATTCTCGGCAGCCCGATCAACCTGCTCTCCGGCGAGGAGGAGGCCCGACTGTGCTTCCTCGGCCAGCGGGCCGGGGTATGGGTCGGGGACTCGCCCGTCCTCGGGCTCGACCTCGGCGGGGGAAGCCTGGAGGCCGGCATCGGCACGATCGATTCGGTGGACTCGGTGGCCAGCGTCGCCTTGGGCACCGCCCGGATCCGCGGCGAGTTGGACACGGGTGACCGCCTTACCGCCGCCGAACGAGGGGCCATCGCGGAACTGGCCGTCGAACGTTCCGGACCGATCGCCGACATGCTGGCCGCCGAGCCCGATGCGGCTCGTCGGGTCATCGCCAGCGGGGGGACGGTCCGAGCGCTGGCCCGCCTGGCCATGGGGCTCCACCGCTCTGCCCCACGCTCAGGCTCTTCGGGGACCCCGTCCGTGAACCAGGTGGAGGTACCCGCCGGCCAGTTGCACGAGCTGGCCGACCGCCTGGCCACCCTGGACCTCGACGCCCGCATGGCCCTGCCCGGAATCCAGGCACGACGGGCACCCTTGCTGCCCATCGGCGCGCTGGTGCTCTCCACCCTGGTGGACCGCCTCGGCCTGCGTGGCCTGGTGGTCAGCGAGTGGGGATTGCGGGAGGGGGCCGTGCTCGACAGCCTTGCTCTGCCTGCCGACCGCCGGTCAACTCCCGCCATGTGAGTCGTCCCGGACACTCGATCCGGGACGGGGTCGGGGAGGGCGGCGGACGTCGGTCCGCCGCCGTGTCCCCGTACTAGGCGTTCTTGCCCAGGATCCTGTTCATGCCCGTGCCGCAGACCGGGCACTTGCCCTTCGCCGACCGGCGACCGTTGGCCATCTCGACCACCTCGCCGTCGAACTCCCGCTTCTCCCGGCACTTGACGCAGTAGCCCTCGTACGTAGCCATGCTTCCTCCTCCTGCTCCGAGTGGCGCCCGAACGGACACCTGATGGAGCGACGGTATCGGCACATCTGGGCGGATCGGGGGATGGCAGCGCCTGTTGCTAACTTCTGCTAGCGAATGCTCGCGAGTCCGCGAGCGAGCCGGACGGCCCCGGAACACCCGTCAGGCGTTCGGCTTCTCCGGTGGCTGGCTGCCGCTGGACGGGTTCCCGAATGACTCAGGCACCTCCGCCGGGGACAGGTTGGCGAGCATCTCCTCGATCCCCTCGGGCGGCAAGGGCGGGCTGAAGTAGTAGCCCTGGGCGGTGGTGCACCCCCGCTGGAGGAGCACCCGGCTCTGCAGAAGAGTCTCCACCCCCTCGGCCACGCATGACAGGCCGAGCCGGCCGGCCATGGCGATGATGGCCGACACGAGGCTGTTCTCCTCGTCGGTGGGGCCGAGCACCTGAACGAAGGACTGGTCGATCTTGAGCGTGCTTACCGGGAAGGAGCCGATGCGGTCGAGGGACGAGTTGCCCTGGCCGAAGTCGTCGATGGTGAAGCGGACCCCGAGCCTCCGCAGCCGGTCGATGTTGTCGGTGGCCGGCCCGCTCGTGTCGAGTACCACCCGGTCGGTGATCTCGAGCTCCAGGAGCGAGGGCTCGATCCCGGTGTCACGGAGCGTGCGCTCCACGCTGTCGTAGAAGGTCGGGCTGGCCAGGTCGCGTGAGGCCAGGTTGACCGAGAGCCGTAGCTGGTCGAGGTCGTGATCCTGCCAAGTCCGGAGCTGGCGACACGCCTGCCAGAGCACCCAGTTGTCAAGGGAGATGATGAGGTCGCTCTTCTCGGCCATGGGGATGAACTGGGGTGGTTCCAGGATTCCGAGCGTTGGATGGTCCCACCGGATGAGGGCCTCCACGCCCACGATCTGGGCGGTTCGCAGGTCGATGTAGGGCTGGTAGACGAGGAAGAACTCGTTGCCGTCGAGGGCCGAGATCAGGTCGTTGTAGAGCTGGCGGTCGTCCACCGACCGGCGTCCCGGGTGGGCCGGGTCGGGGGAACTGTGGAACATCTCGAAGGCGTTGCGGCCGTGGTCCTTGGCCCGGAACATGGCCTCGTCGGCCCGGTTGAGGAGGTCGTCGTAGCTGTCGCCGTGCTCGGGGGCGATGGCGATCCCGACGGAGGCCGAGGTCGACACCTGCTGGCCGAAAATGTCGAACGGGGTGTGCATGGCGTCTAGGGTCCGCTCGGCCAGCTGGTTGATGGCCAACTGGTCGACGAGGCCGGGCAGGAGGATGGCGAACTCGTCGCCGCCCAGTCGGGCCACTGTGTCCTGACTGCGGACGGTCTCGACCAGGCGCTGCCCGACCTGCTGGATGAGGACGTCCCCGGTGGCGTGACCGTAGGTGTCGTTGACGGTCTTGAAATTGTCGAGGTCCACGAAGAACATGGACACCGGCTCGCCCACCCGGCGGGACCGCACGAGTTCCTGTTCGACCCGGTCCTCGAACAGACGCCGATTCGGCAGGCCGGTGAGGGCGTCGTGCCACGCCATGTGCGACACCTTCTCCAGAAGTTCGAGGTTCTGGATTGCCGTGGCGGCCTGGTCGGCCAGCCCGCTGAGGCGCTCGTGGAGATCGGGGTCGCGGATGGCGCCCCGGGAGGTGTCCTGGGCGAAGTTGGCGGCGATCACGCCGAGGAATTCGCCGGCCGCGAACAGCGGGGCGACGACCGAGGCGGGAATGTCGGAGGCCTCCATGAGCGCCCGCAGCTGCGGGTCCTCGATGGTTGATGCGTCGAGGACCATGACACCGTGGCTGCTGATCATCTGTTCGATGAGAGGGTTGTCGACCCCGACCGACAAGGTGCCGTCGTCGTGGGGTTCGTCGGGCCTGTCGGATCCGTCGCCACCGGACGCCACCCGGATCTCGGTGGTCGACGCCGCGCCGGCCCAGTGGGGGGTGAACGGACCGAGGTCGGCATCGGGGGGCGTCATGCCGGTGGTGTACGCACCGAGTACCAGCCGTGACCGGTCGCGGTTCCACAGGTAGACGGTGGACTGGTCGCACCCGGTCACGGCGGGGACGGTGTCGGCCAGGATCTGGAGGGCCTGGGCCAGGTTGGTGAGGCCGGACAGCTGCTCGCCGAAGGACAGCAGGGTCCGGGCCGTCGAGTCGGAACGACGGGCGTCGCTGACGACGGTGAGGACGTCGAGCACGTTGGCCGCGTACCTGGCGAAATGGCGCAGCACCCGGTCGTCGGCCTCGGGTCCATCGGCGTCGGGCTCGGGCAGGACGGCTAGGCGGCCGTAGCGACGCATTGAGGAGGCGATGTCGACCACCTGGATCGTGGTGGCGACGTCGTCCGGGCTGGCGGTCCACAGCTCAGCGGCCAGGCCGCGGGCCTCGTCGGGGTCGAGTCCGCGGTGGTGGAGTTGGAGAGGCGTCCCCGAGCTCACCCGGATCATCAGGAGAAAGCGGTCGGCGTCCAGGACGCGGTCGGCTCGTTCGCCGAGTTCGGCCACTACGGCGTCGCTGTCGCGCTCGAGGAGGCCGAGGGTCGGGGTCGAACCACCCTCGAGCAGGTGCTCGAGCCGGCTGATCTCGGTGCGGGTACGGGCGGCATCGGCCTCGGCCTGACGACGAAGTCGCTCGTCCTCGACAGTGGCGCCGGCGACGGCGGCGGCCTCCCAGCGGGCGGCGTTGGCCGATGCCTCGACCACGGCCGCCCGGGCCGCCCGGAGCTGCTCGGTCAGTACCTGGATCTCGGCGTGGTGGGCGAGACCGACGTCGATCGAGCTGTGGATGGTCCGCTCCTTGACGTCATCGCCCGGACCGGAGTGGTCCCCAATGTCGTGTTCGTCGGATTCGTCCCAGACGTTGGCTTCCCGACCTACCACTTCCCGGTTCGCCTCGTCGGGCTGGAGCGTCGATGCCATGCCGTTGGCGGGGGTACCGGTAACGGATGGCGAGAAGCGGCGCCCGGGGTGCCCATGGGCATCGTGGCGGTCGTCACTGACGTCGGCGTCGACCGGTGCGGCGGCCGTGGCAGGCTCCCAGTCCATGGAGTAGCGGCAGAAGCGGCCTCCACGGGCTGCGCACTCCTCTTCGGTGACCCGGGCCCGTTCCCGATCGAACACGGCCGGCAGCTCGGACAGCAGGCCGCGCGTCAGTTCGCACAGGTGGGCATGGCGCGTGCTGCCCACCGGCGAAACCTGGATCAGGGCGTGGCCGGGCCCGGCTTCCAGGGTGACCGCCTCGGTCGCACCTTCGAACTGTTCGATCAGAGCGCCGATGTGGCGGACGGCGACTTCCGGCGAGCCGAGAGCGGCAAGGCGCGTAGCCAGCTCGCCGCGGTTGCCGTTCCACAACAGATCCTCACCGACGTGCCGAGCGATGGCGCCGTCACCGGTCACCAGCGCACCCGCCGTGAACAGGGCGGCGGCGTCGACCAGCGGCGTCCAGCTGTCGGCGTCGGCGAGTATCGGGAATGGCCGCTCCTCTGAGGCCAGGGCCAGGGCCTGTGCGACTCCGGCCTCGCCGGCTTCCGATCGGATGAGGGATACCAGCGCGTGGACCACAGTTCCTGATACGCCGGGACGTGGCGAGCCGGGGTGCTCCTCGCCGTCGACTGCAACCCTCATGTTCCCCATCCGACCTTTCCGCACCGAGTGACGCGTTCCCGCGACCGGCGCTGCCGTAGTCATCGTCCCGCCACGCCTGTTGCTTTAGCCCGCGCTCGGGCCCGTTACGCCACACGGGTGGCACCACGACGGCACCCGGTCCGATGCTCACGACGGGACCTAGACTGGCGTCCATGAGCATCTACGACGCTTCCCTACACACGCTCGATGGCGACCCCGCCTCCCTCGGCGACTTCCGGGGAACCACACTGCTGGTGGTCAACGTGGCATCCAAGTGCGGGCTCACCCCGCAGTACGAAGGGCTCGAGCGACTGCAGAAGACCTACGCGGACAAGGGCTTCTCGGTGGTCGGCTTCCCCTGCAATCAATTCGGCGCCCAGGAGCCCGGCAGCGCGGAGGAGATCGCCACGTTCTGCTCGGCCACCTACGGCGTCACCTTCCCGATGATGGAGAAGATCGACGTGAATGGCGCCGACCGGAACCCGGTCTACGAGGAGCTGACCGCCTTCGCCGACGCAGACGGGGAGGCCGGTGACATCCAGTGGAACTTCGAGAAGTTCCTGGTGTCCCCGGATGGCACCATTCTCCAGCGGTTCCGGCCCATGGTCGACCCGGAGGCTCCCGAGGTCGTCGATGCCATCGAGGCCAACCTCCCGGGCTGAGCCCACCGGGCGGCCGGGTGGTGTCCACCCACGGTGTCGACGGGCCGTGAGACAGGTAGACGTAGACGAGGGGAGAGCAGCATCGTGCATGCCGGCCCGATAAACCGCGAGCCCTCCGTCGACCACCTCGTCGAGGTGTGGACGTCAGTGGCCACGGCCTGCGACCGCCTGGGCGCTGGCCAGTGGGAGCTCGCCACCGACTGTCCGGGCTGGACTGTGCGCGACCAACTCTCCCATCTCATCGGCGTCGAGCGGATGCTGCTCGGCGAGCCACCGCCACCACCGATGGCCGTCCAGCCCGACCATGTGCGCAACGGGTTCGCCGAGCTCAACGAGCCCTGGGTGGAGGCCCGACGCCGGGTGGCCGGCAACGAGGTGCTGGCTGAGTTCATCTCGGTGACCGGCCGACGCATCCACGAGCTGCGGACCATGCCACCAGAAGGGTTCGACGTCCTCTCGTGGAGTCCGGTCGGCGAGTTGCCCTACCGGGACTTCCTAGCCACTCGGGTACTCGACAGCTGGGCCCACGAACAGGACGTGCGCCGGGCCCTCGGCCGGCCGGGCGGTCGCAACGGAGTGGGGGAGCAGGCCGTCCTCGACCGGTGCGAGCACACCATGCCCTTCGTGGTGGGCAAGCGGGTGGCGCCTCCGAACGGGACGACGGTGCGTTTCGTGGTGACTGGGGTCCTTGGCCGCCAGGTGACGATCGCCGTGCTCGACGGGCTTGCCGTCGCCGTGCCGGCCGACGGTGAGGCGGCCACGTCCACGCTCATCACCGACCAGGAGACGTTCTGGCGCCTCGGCTTCGGAAGGATCGAGCCGACCCGCGCCCTGGCTGCCGGGCAGGCCCGGGTGGCCGGCGACATCGCACTCGGTCACCGGGTCCTCGAGTCGATGGCCTTCATGACCTGAGGCGGTCGCCGGGACGCGACGCCGGCGCCGACCGTGCGGAAAGTCAGCCCCCCGGTACCGGTACACTCCTCTATTCGTATGCGAGCGACAGCAGCGCCCGAAGAGGGCAACAAGGTCCGTCTCACCGTCGAGATCGACGAAGCCGAGATGGACGGAGCCCTCGACGACGTGATGAAGCGCCTGTCGCGGGAGGTCCGGGTCCCCGGATTCCGGCCCGGTAAGGTGCCCCGCAAGGTGCTCGAAACCAGGATGGGCGGCGCGGTCGTACTGCGCGGCGAGGCCATCCGAGAGGCGCTCCCGGAGTTCTACTCGCGAGCCGTCGACGAAACGGAGGTCGACCCGATCGACCAGCCGGACATCGACATCACCACCGGCGAGGAGTCGGGCCCGGTGTCGTTCGAGGCCGTGGTACTGGTCCGCCCGACGGTCGGCATCCCCGGCTACGGCGGCCTGGTTGTCACCCTGCCGAACCTCGAGGTGACCGACGAGGAGGTCACAGCACAAATTGATCGTGAGCGGGCCACGTCCGGCGAGTTGGTCGAGGTGACGCGCCCGATCCTGACCGGCGACCAGGTGACGATCGACATCCGCGGCACCAGGGCCGAGGCGGACGGCGACGGCGACGACGACGACCTGACGGCCGAGGACTTCCTCTACGAAGTCGGCAGCGACCGTGTCGTGCCCGGCCTCGACGACCAACTGCTCGGGGCCAAGGCGGGCGACACCCTCACGTTCGACGCCGAGCTCGAGGCCTTGGAGCAGACGGTCTCGTTCACGGTGACCGTGAAGGACGTGAAGGAGCTGTCGCTCCCCGACGCCGACGACGAGTGGGCCGCCGAGGCGAGCGAATTCGCCACATTGGAGGAGTTCAGGGCCGACATCGCCGATCGCCTGCGGCGGCGGCGGATCGTCGAGGCCCAGATGGCCCTCCAACAGAAGACGGTCGAGGCGCTGGTCGAGCTGGTTACCGAGGAGATCCCCGAACAGCTGGTGGTGGCCGAGCTGCGCGAACGCATCCACGACCTGAACCACCGCCTCGAGGGCCAGGGCCTGTCGTTGGGCCAATTTCTCGGAGTGACGGGGCGTAGTGAAGAGGAGTTCCTGAACGAGCTCCGGGAAGGTGCCCTCCAGACCGTCAAGGCCGACCTCGCCCTGCGGGCCCTGGTCGACGCCGAGGCCATCGAGCTCACCGACGACGAGCTCGACGAGGAGCTCGCCGCCATGGGCATTCGGCTCGACATGGACGCCGACCTGGTACGGAGCCAGCTCGAACAGGCGGGGCGCCTGGCGGCGGTACGCTCGGACCGACGGAAAGCCAAAGCGATGCAATGGCTGACCGATTCGGTCGAGTTGGTCGACGAGGACGGGAAGCCCGTGTCACGGGACGACCTGACAGTGAACCAGGGCGAGGAGGACTCGGAGTGAGTTTCACGGAGGCAAGCAGGCCGATGGACGCGCAGGCATACAGCGTGCCGTGGGTCGTCGAGTCCACCAGCCGGGGTGAGCGGAACTACGACCTCTACTCGCGGCTCCTCCGCGACCGGATCATCTTTCTCGGCACGCCGATCAACGACACGGTGGCCAACCTGGTCTGCGCCCAGCTGCTCTTCCTCGAGTCGGAGGAGGCAGACAAGGACATCCACCTCTACATCAACTCGCCCGGCGGGGACATCACCGCCCTGTTCGCCATCTACGACACGATGAAGTACATCAAGCCGGACATGTCGACCTTCTGCTTCGGCCAGGCGGCCTCTGCCGCCGCCGTGCTCCTCGGCGCCGGGGCCAAGGGCAAGCGGTTCGCCCTGCCCCACGCACGGATCCTCCTCCACCAGCCATTCGGTGGCGTCGAGGGCCAGGCCAGCGACATCGAGCTCCAGGCCAAGGAGATCCTGCGCATGCGCGACCTCCTGAACGGGATGCTGGCCGAAGACACGGGCCAGAGCCCCGAGCGGGTCTCCAAGGACACCGACCGCGACTTCATCATGACGGCGGGCGAGGCCGTCGACTACGGGCTCATCGACGACGTCATCTCCGCCCGCGAGTCCATGCCAGTCGATGCCATCGGTGCCGCCTAGGGATCGTCGGTAAGGACCGGTTCGCGATCCGCCAGCCACTAGGGTTGGTGGTCCGGACGGTACCGCCGGAACCACCGGGAGCCCACTACGGGTGACTGGGGCCGTCGGCCCGCACGGGAACACAGTTCGCACAGGTACACAGCGCCGGTCGAGTAGCTGGGACCGCCGACAGAATGACAGGAGCCGACGTGGCGAAATTCGGAGACGGTGGCGATCTGGTCAAGTGCAGCTTCTGCGGGAAGTCCCAGAAGCAGGTCAAGAAATTGATTGCCGGACCGGGCGTCTACATCTGCGACGAGTGCATCGAGCTGTGCAACGACATCATCGCAGAGGAACTGGCCGACACCTCCGAGTTGAGCTTCGACGAGCTGCCGAAGCCCAAAGAGATCTACGAGTTCCTGAACGACTATGTGATCGGGCAGGAGTACGCCAAGAAGATCCTGTCGGTCGCCGTCTACAACCATTACAAGCGGGTGCAGGCCGGCAACAACAGCCCCCACGACAACGAGGTCGAACTGGCCAAGTCGAACATCCTGCTGCTCGGACCGACCGGCTGCGGCAAAACCCTCCTGGCCCAGACATTGGCCCGGATGCTCAACGTCCCCTTCGCCATCGCCGACGCCACGGCGCTGACCGAGGCCGGTTACGTGGGCGAGGACGTCGAGAACATCCTCCTCAAACTGATCCAGGCCGCCGACTACGACGTGAAGCGGGCCGAAACCGGGATCATCTACATCGACGAGATCGACAAGATCGCCCGCAAGTCGGAAAACCCGTCGATCACCCGTGACGTGTCGGGCGAGGGCGTGCAGCAGGCCCTGCTCAAGATCTTGGAAGGGACCACCGCCTCGGTGCCGCCCCAGGGGGGGCGCAAGCACCCCCACCAGGAGTTCATCCAGATCGACACCACCAACATCCTGTTCATCTGCGGTGGGGCCTTCGCCGGGATCGACGGCATCATCGAAAATCGGATCGGCCGCAAGGGCATCGGCTTCCGGGCCGAGGTGCGCAAGGTATCTGAGCGCGACGACTCCGAGTTGCTCCGCCATGTCCTCCCCGAGGACCTGATGAAGTTCGGCCTGATCCCCGAATTCATCGGACGGCTCCCGGTAGTGAGCGCCGTTTCCCACCTCTACAAGGAAGCGCTGATCCGCATCCTGGTGGAACCCAAGAACGCCTTGACCCGGCAGTACAAGCGGACATTCGAGCTCGACCACGTCGAACTCGAATTCTCCGATGACGCCCTGGAAGCCGTGGCGGAGCAGGCGCTGCTCCGGGGGACCGGCGCCCGGGGCCTGCGGGCCATCCTGGAGGAGGTCCTCCTCGAGGTCATGTACGACCTGCCCAGCCGGACCGACATCTCCAAGTGCGTGGTGGACCGGGCCGTCGTGCTCGACAAAGTCCATCCGACCCTGGTGCCCCTGGCGCCGCCGGCCAAGGCCAGCCGCAGCCGCCGGGCCGCGTCCTAAGGGCTGGACGCTCCGTGCCGGGGCGCCCTCCGTCCCGCGTCACCGCGTGACCTTCGCCGACCTCCCTGAGGCCCTGGCCTGGCTCGACGGCCACATCGACTTCGAGTCGGCCATGCCGACCCGCCAGACGCTCCCATCCCTCGACCGTATGAGGAAGCTGGCCGCGCTCCTCGGCGATCCGCAGACCGCATATCCGGTGATCCACATCACCGGGACCAACGGCAAGGGGTCGACGGCGGCCATGGCCACCGCGTTGTTGGCCGCCCGTGGTCTGCGGGTCGGGACCTATACCAGCCCGAACCTGTCCCGGGTCAACGAGCGGATCGCCCGGAACGGCGAGCCGATCGACGACGAGTCCTTCATCGACGTTCTCGACTCGCTGTCCCGCATCGAGAGCCTGATGGACGAGCCGCCCACCCGCTTCGAACTGCTGACGGCCGCCGCTCTCACGTGGTTCGCCGACGAGGCCGTCGACGTGGCCGTGGTGGAGGTCGGTCTCGGGGGGACCTGGGACTGCACCAACATCGTCCATGCCGCCGTCGCCGTTGTCACCAACATCAGCTATGACCA
The DNA here is from genome assembly GCA_036513075.1 of Acidimicrobiales bacterium. GTDB lineage: Bacteria > Actinomycetota > Acidimicrobiia > Acidimicrobiales > RAAP-2 > Bog-756. The sequence continues at coordinate 8,288 of DATBZS010000012.1, read as the reverse complement.
CACCGAAGTGTTGGGACCGACCCTTGAAGACATCGCCCGGGACAAGGCCGGGATCTTCACGGCCGGCTGCACCGCCGTGGTGGGGGAGACCGACCCCACCTTGGTGACCCTCTTCCGGGAGGCAGCGGACCAGGTAGGTGCCGAGGCGTTCTGGGCCCGGGGTATCGACTTCGCCTGCACCTCGAACCGGCTGGCGGTAGGCGGGCGCCTGGTCGACCTGCGCACCCCCGGGGCCGCGTACGGCGAGCTGCTCGTCCCCCTGCACGGCAGCCACCAGGGGGACAACGCGGCATGCGCGCTGGCAGCCACGGAGGCGTTCTTCGGCGATCCGCTCCACGAGGACGTGGTGGCCGAGGGCTTTGCCTCGGTGCGGGTGCCCGGCCGGCTCGAGGTCGTCGGGCGCCACCCGCTGGTGCTCGTCGACGGCGCCCACAATGCCGCCGGCATGATGGTGCTCGCCCGGTCCCTCACCGAGGAGTTCGCCACCGACGGCCGGACCATCGCGGTGGTCGGCATGCTGGGCGGTCGGGACCCGTCGGCCATGCTCGAGGCTCTGGTGTCGGCCGGGGTACGCACCGTGGTGGTCTGCGCACCCGACAGCCCCCGGGCCCTGCCAGCACACCAGGTGGCCGAGGCGGCCTACGCGCTCGGCATGGAAGTGGCAGTGGCCGGCTCGCCGACCGAGGCGGTCCGCCTGGCCGTGGAGCGCTCGGCGCCGGAGGACCAAGTGGTGGTGTGCGGATCGCTGTACGTGGTGGCCGATGCACGCCAGGCCATGCTGCACCCCTGACGTCGTCGGTCAGGTGACGCCGGCATGACCGCCCGGTGACACGCGCGACACGCGGACGACCGGCCGATGGGCGCGCCGATGGGCGCGCGGTTGTCGGCTAGCCTGCTCCGCTCGTGGGACGAACACTTGTCATCGCCAAGCCGGACGCCGTCGAACGTGGCCTTTCCGGAGAGATCATCAGCCGCCTCGAGCGCAAGGGCTTGCGACTGGTCGCCGCCGAACTTCGCACGGTCGCGGCCGAGGTCGCCAAGGTGCACTATGCCGAGCACGACGGCAAGCCGTTCTTCGGCGAGCTGGTCACCTTCATCACCCGGTCACCGGTCCTCGTGATGGTGGTCGAGGGCCCGGACGACACGTTCAAGGTGGTGCGCAACCTCATGGGGGCCACCAATCCGGTCGATGCCGCCCCGGGTACTATCCGCGGCGACCTGGCCATCGAGATGGGCGAGAACCTGGTGCACGGATCGGACTCCAACGAGTCGGCCGCCCGGGAGATCGAGCTGTTCTTCCCCGGGCTGTAGGACCCGGCGTCCGCCCGGTCGGGGCCCAGTGCCGGTCAGGCAGCGGCAACACCCATGGTGACCTGGGACGAAGTCACCCCGGCCCGGACGTGCCGGTGGGCCGCCCTTGTGCCCACCTGTCGATTCCCGTAGCCTGAAGGCACATGCCAGCTGCCTCGAAGTGCCAGCGCAGCGGAAACCGGGACCGATCACGCGCCCGTGCGCTGATGGGTCCGATGATCGACGGAGGAGTGCATCTCTGATGCGCGACAATAGTTTCTCCCTTCTGGGACGCGATATGGCCGTTGACTTGGGCACCGCCAACACCCTCGTCTACGTGCGGGGACGTGGCATCGTGCTGAACGAGCCCTCGGTGGTGGCGGTCAACACCAAAGACGGGCGGCCGCTGGCCGTCGGAGCCGAGGCGAAGCGGATGATCGGCCGTACGCCGAGCCACATCCAGGCCATCCGGCCGCTGAAGGACGGCGTCATCGCCGACTTCGAGATCTGCGAGAAGATGCTCCGCTACTTCATCCACCGCGTGCACCAGCGGCGCTTCGCCAAGCCCCGCATGGTCATCTGTGTCCCCTCCGGCATCACCGGGGTCGAGCAGCGGGCCGTCATGGAGGCCGCCGAGTACGCCGGCGCCCGCAAGGCCTACATCATCGAGGAGCCCATGGCCGCGGCCATCGGCGCCGGCCTGCCCGTCCACGAGCCCACCGGCAACATGGTCGTGGACATCGGGGGCGGCACCACCGAGGTCGCCGTCATCTCGCTCGGCGGCATCGTGACCAGCCAGTCGATCCGCATCGGCGGCGACGAGCTCGACGAAGCCATCGTCTCGTTCGTCAAGAAGGAGTACAGCCTGGCCCTCGGCGAGCGCACGGCGGAGGAGATCAAGATCGCCCTCGGCTCGGCCTACGAACTCGAAGAGGAGCTGCACGCCGAGATCCGCGGCCGCGACCTGGTCACCGGTCTGCCGAAGACCGTCGTCATCTCTACCCAGGAGATCCGCCAGGCCATCGACGAGCCGGTGTCGGCCATTGTCGACGCCGTCAAGGTGACGCTGGACCGGACCCCGCCGGAACTGGCCGCCGACATCATGGAGCAGGGCATCGTCCTGACCGGTGGCGGTGCCCTCCTGCACGGGCTCGAGAGCCGACTGACCCAGGAGACGGGCATGCCCATCGTGGTGGCACGCGACCCACTCAATTGCGTGGCCATCGGCAGCGGGCAGTGCCTCGAGGAGTTCGAGGCACTGAAGCAGGTCCTCATCACCTCCTCGGCCCGCTGACCACCGGGGAGTCCGCAGACTCGTGGCGCCACCGCGGCGCTCCCGCCGCCCCCGGACGACGCTTCTGCTCCTGGTGCTCGCCGCGGTTACCATCATCACCCTCGACGCCCGGGGCGGCTTCCACGTCGTGACCTCTGGGGTGCGCTCGGTGGCGACCGACGCCTTCTCGCCCGTCCGGTCCGGGGTCAACGCCGTCGTCGAGCCCATCGGCAGCTTCCTGGCCGGCTCGGTCCACTACGGGGCCGTCCGGGAGCAGAACCAGAAGCTCCAGGCCGAGATCGACCAACTGAAGATGCAGGATCGCTCGGCCGCCGATCAGGCGGAGGCGCTCTCGCAATTATCAGCCCTGCTCCACCTCACCTTCGTGGGCAATCTCCAGACGGTGCCGGCCCAAGTCACCGACTTCGGCACCAGTAACTTCGCCGCCACCATCGACATCAACGTGGGGCGCAGCGACGGGGTGCAGCTGTCGATGCCGGTGGTGGGCAACGGTGGCCTGGTGGGCCAAGTCGTCAGGGTCAGCCGTCACACTGCCACGGTGCGGCTCATCACCGACGGGCAGTCGGCGGTGGGCACCCGCTACGGGCCGCCTCCCGGCTCGCTGGCCGTGGTCGACGGCACCGGGGCGGGCATGCCCCTGAGTGCCGACCTGGTGCCGTCCAACACCGCGCTGACCAATGGTGAGGTCTTCGTCACGAGCGGCCTGCAGGGCGCGCTCTTCCCGGCCGGCATACCGGTGGCCCGGGTCGTCGCCTCCCACACCGGTGACACGGCCTCGCAGGAGAGCGTCAGCCTGCAGCCCGAGGCGGACCTGCCCCACCTCCGTTACGTGTCGGTCGTCCTGTGGGGGCCGAGTTCGTGACCCGTGGTGACCTCGGCCGACTCTCGCTGGTCGTCTTCATCTTCGTGGTCGTCCAGGAGACCGTCATGCTCGACCTGCGCATCGGAGGCGTCCACCCCGACATCATGGTTCTGTTGCCCATCGTGGCCGGGATCATCGGCGGGCCGTCACGTGGTGCAGGAATCGGCTTCACCACCGGCCTGGTGTCCGATCTGTTCCTGCCGACGCCGTTCGGACTGTCGGCCCTGGTGGGTTGTCTGGTCGGCTTCGGCGTGGGACTGGCCACGATTGCCCTGGACCGGACGGTCTGGTGGCTGGCACCGATGGCCGCCCTCGGCGGCAGCGCCCTCTACGAGGTGACCTACGGGGCACTCGGCTCGGTACTGGGTCAGCCCCAGATGCTGCATGTGGCCCTGGCCCGCGTCGTCATCGTGGTATCGGTGACCAACGCCATCCTGGCCATCCCGGCGATGCGCCTGGTCAAGTGGGGCATGGCCGAGGCCTCGACCGAGGGGATGCCCACCTCCGATGCCGGAGTAGGCGCCGCCCGATGACCCCCTGTGCCGACTGTGCATGACGCCCCGTACCACCTCATGACCCCCCGAAGCTGCGCCACTCGCGTACCGCCGGGGCGTCGGACTTGGGATACTGGTACCCCGTGAGCCGCTCCCTGCGCCATCCCTTCGGTGACAAACGGATCTTCGGATCGTCGACCGGGGTCCGACCGACCAAGGGCAAGGCCCGCCAACCCCGCATGCGTCCGAGTCGCTTCTCGATGGAGGCGATGCTCGACACCCCGGACACCACCGAGGCCCGTCCCGGCCTCCGTCTGCGCATCGTGGGGATCGCCATGATCGGCCTGTTCGCCGTGCTCGGCCTGCGGCTGTGGGCGCTTCAGGTGCTCCAGGCCCCGGCCGCCGCCCAGGCAGTGGTGGCGAATCAGATCCGCTCGGTCCCGACCACACCGACCCGGGGTCTGATCCTCGACCGCAACGGCAACCCGCTGGTCGGCAACGTCACCACCGAGCAGATCACGCTGTCCCGGGTGAGCGCCCAGCAGGACCCGTCGGTGATCGGACGCCTGGCCGCGCTGATCGGCGAGACACCCGCCCAGATCCAGGCAGACATCAACAACCAGCAGTACAGCCTGTACAAGCCGGTACCCATCTTGAGCAAGGCCCCGTTGACCGACATCGTCTACATCAAAGAGCACCAGGCCGAGTTCCCCGGAGTGACCTCGATTCAGACGACCCAACGCACCTACCCCCAGGCCGAGCTGCCCGGCCCTGCCCAGAGCGCCTACCCGGCGGCCCAGGTGTTGGGCTACGTGGGGACCATCAATTCGGCCGAGCTCAAGTCCCGGGGATCCCACGGGTACATGGCCGGGGACGACTTCGGCCAGTCGGGCCTGGAGTACCAGTACGAGACGGCCCTCCGCGGCTCGCCCGGACGCCAGCTGCTCGAAGTCGATCCGAAGGGTCAGGTCGCCGGAGTGCTGAAGTCGGTCGCGTCCAAGCCGGGGGACAACGTCGTCACCAACATCGACACCAATCTCCAGCAGGTGGCCGACAACGCCCTTGCCGCCCAGGTGCAGAGCCTGAAGCGGACCTACGATCCGTCGTGCCTCAACGCACAGGGCACCAAGGTCGGGTGCTACCCGCAGCCGACCGGTGGTGCGGTCGTGGTCATGAGCCCCCAGACCGGCGCGGTGTACGCCATGTCGTCGTATCCGAGCTACAACCCGTCCGTCTGGGTGGGGGGCATCTCCCAGGCCAGCTACTCGGCGCTTTCCGATCCGGCCAACAACGTCCCGCTGCTCAACCGGGCCATCCAGGGTCTCTACACTCCGGGCTCGACGTTCAAACTGAACACGGCCACGGCCGCGCTGCAGGCCGGGCTCATCACACCGAACACCCCGTTCTACGACAGCGGCGTCTACAAGACGCCGGACTGCCAGTACCAGAGCACCACCTGCATCTTCCGTGACAGCGCGGGCGATACGGCCGGAACGTACAACGTGTCCTCTGCCTTGACCGTCTCGAGCGACGCCTTCTTCTACAACCTGGGCTACCTCTTCTACAACCAGCAGGCCAAGTACGGGCAGACACCCATCCAGGACCAGGCCGCCCAGTACAGCCTGGGCCAGCTGACCGGCATCGACCTGCCGGGCGAGGTCCAGGGACGGGTCGACAGCCAGGCCGTCCGGGTCAAGCTGCACGCCGAGAACCCGAAGGCGTTCCCGAACACCACCTGGTACACCGGCGACAACATCGAGATGGCCTTCGGCCAGGGCGGCACCTACATCACACCGATCGAGCAGGCTGTGGCCTACAGCACGTTCGCCAACGGCGGTACCCGGTACGCCCCCCAGGTGGCCGCCGCCGTGGTGTCGCCGACCGGCCAGGTCGTCAAGAAGGTCACCCCCCAGGTCACTGGGCACGTGGCCATCTCTCCCTCGTCCTACCAGGCACTGTTGACCGGGTTCACCGGGGTGGTCCAGAATCCCACGGGAACGGGTTACGGCTCCTTCCAGGGGCTCAACTTCCCCGACGGCATTGCCGGCAAGACGGGCACTGCGGACACCACCCCGGGCAAGGAGCCGACGGCCTGGTTCGTGGGCTTCGGCCCGACGGCCGACCCCCAGTATGTGGTGGTCTGCGTCGTCGACCAGGCTGGCTACGGCGCCACGGCCGCCGCCCCTGTCGTCCGGGACATCTTCAGTTATCTGGCCACCCACCCGATCGGTCCGGCCGCCATCCCGCCCTCCGAGACTGCCGTCCAGGCCACCAAGGGCATCCAACTCCCGGGCACCCCGTCATCGTCGACCACGACCACCACGTCCACCCAACCGGGCTGAGGCCCCCCGCCGGACACCTGTCCGGGGCGTGCCCGGCAGGGACCTAGGATGGAGGGGGACATGGAGTCTCTCTGGCCACAGATCGAGCCGCTCCTCGCCCAGGTCACGAAGCCGGCCCGCTATATCGGGGGGGAGCTCGGCGCCCAACAGGTGGAGCACGGCCCAGATGTGGTGTCGTGGTTGCTGGTCTACCCCGACACCTACGAGGTCGGCCTGCCCAACCAGGGCCTCCAGATCCTCTACGAGATCCTGAACGAGCGGCCCGATGCCGCCGCCGAGCGCTCCTACTCCCCGTGGGTGGACATGGAGGCGGCCATGCGGACCGCCGGGATCCCACTGTTCTCCCTCGAGGGTCACTTCCCGGCCGGTGGCTTCGACGTCCTGGCCTTCAATCTGTCGGCTGAGCTCGTCTACACCAACGTCCTGAATCTGATCGACCTGGCCGGGGTGGCCGTCCGTGCCGCCGACCGGACCGGGCAGGACCCGATCGTCATGGCCGGTGGGCACTGTGTCTTCAATCCCGAGCCGTTGGCCGATTTCGTGGACGTCTTCGTCCTGGGCGACGGCGAGGAGGTGGTTGGCGAAATCAACGACGTCGTGGCCGCCCACCGGTGCGGGCCGCACCGCGTTGCCGCCGACTCCGCCCGTCGGGCCGACCTGCTGCGGGCGCTCTCCCGGGTGCCCGGCGTCTACGTCCCGTCCTGCTTCGAGGTGGCCTACGACGACGCCGGCCGCCTCGCCGGCGTCACCCCCCGATTCGACGACACCCCGGAGCGGGTCGAGAAACGGACGATCGCCGATCTCGGGTCATGGCCCTACCCCCGCCAGCAGCTGGTGCCGCTCATCGAGGTGGTCCACGACCGGCTGAACGTGGAGCTGTTCCGGGGCTGCACCCGGGGCTGCCGCTTCTGCCAGGCCGGCATGATCACCCGGCCGGTGCGCGAGCGCCCGGCCGACCAGGTCCGGACCATGGTCAGCGACGGACTGGCCCGCACCGGGTACGACGAGGTCGCCCTGACCTCGCTGTCGAGTGCCGACTACTCGGGGATCGAGCAGACGGTCACCGGCATCATCGACGACCCGTCGTGTTCCGGACAGGTGTCGGTGAGCCTGCCGAGCCTCCGGGTGGACGCCTTCACCGTGGCCACGGCCGCCCAGATCCAACGGGTGCGTCGCACCGGGCTCACCTTCGCCCCCGAAGGCGGCACATGGCGGATGCGCCAGGTCATCAACAAGCTCATCCGCGAAGAGGACCTCTATGCGGCGGTCGACGCCGCCTTCAGCCAGGGCTGGAAGCGGGTCAAACTGTACTTCCTGATCGGTCTCCCGACGGAGACGGACGAGGACACCCTCGGCATCGTCGCCCTGGCCAAGCAGTGCGTGGCCATCGGCAAGCGCTACCACAGCTCGGTCACCGTGACCGCGTCGGTCGGAGGCTTTGTGCCGAAAGTCCAGACCCCGTTCCAGTGGTTCGGCCAGAACACCATCGAAGAGTTGACCCGCAAGGTCCACCTCCTGCGCGACGCGGCCCGGCCGGTCCGGGGGCTGACCATCCGCTGGCACGACCCGAAGGCCACCGCGGCCGAGGGCATCGTGAGCCGGGGCGACCGCCGTATGGGCGCCGTGGTCGAGCACGTGTGGCGCAACGGGGGCACGTTCCAGGAGTGGTCCGAGTACTTCGACCTCGACCTGTGGACCGCCGCCCTCGAGGCCAACGGGCTGACCCTCGAAGATGCCGTCTACCGCCACCGGACCGAGGGCGAGGTGCTGCCCTGGGACCACATCTCGGCCGGCCTCCACCGGGACTTCCTGTGGCAGGACTGGCGGGACGCCCTGGCCGAGCACGGCCTGCCCGACTGCCGCTGGACCCCCTGCTACGACTGCGGGGCCTGCACTGGGTACGGGATCGAGCATGTGGTGGCCTCGGCCGTCCCTCCGGCGGGCGGCAGCCAGGGCACCGGGCAGGATCTCTCGTCCGGCGGTCAGGTGCCGGTACGATTCCTGTC
>DATBZS010000011.1:0-40921 GCA_036513075.1 Acidimicrobiales bacterium | reverse complement strand
CCGGCCGGCCACGGGTTGCTCGAGGGCAAGATCGTGGTCATCACGGCTGCCGCCGGGACCGGCATCGGGTTCGCCACTGCCAAACGCTGCATCGAAGAAGGGGGCACCGTAGTGGTGTCCGACGCCCATGAGCGCCGGCTCGGCGAGGCCGCCGATGCGCTGGCCGAGGTGCCCGAGGCCAAGGGCGTCCGTCCGCTGGCCGTACCCTGCAACGTCACCGTCGAGTCCGAAGTCCAGGGTCTCTACGACGCGGCGGTGGCCGAGCATGGGCGGTTCGACGTGGCCGTCAACAACGCCGGACTGGGCGGCCAGGTCGACGTCGTCGACATGACCGACGAGCAGTGGGACCTCGTCCTCGACATCACTCTCACCGGGACGTTCCGGTGCACGCGGGCCGCTCTCCGCCACTTCTACTCCCGGGCAGGCGGTGGGATCATCGTCAATAACGCCAGCGTGCTGGGCTGGCGGGCCCAGGCCGGCCAGGCCCACTACGCGGCGGCCAAAGCCGGCGTCATGGCCCTCACCCGGTGCTCCGCCATCGAGGCCGCGCCCCATGGCGTCCGCGTCAATGCCGTTTCGCCGAGCCTGGCCGTGCACCCGTTCCTCAACAAGGTGATGGCCGACGAGGACCTTGCCGAACTGGCCCGACGCGAGGCGTTCGGGCGTGGCGCCGAGGTGTGGGAGGTGGCCAGTGTGATCGCCTTCCTGGCCAGCGAATACGCCACCTTCATGACCGGCGAGGTCGTGTCGGTCAGCAGTCAACACCCCTGAGCCGGGTGCTGCCGGCCGATCATGGTCGGAAGGCGATGCACTACCCTGACGGCGTGTCAGATGTGACCGATCCCCGGGGGGACCTTCAATGGGGGACGCTTCCTGGCCTCGTCCAGGATGCCGCCGCCCGGTTCGGCGGGGCCGAGGCCGTGGTCGACCGCAACGGACCTGGCGGGACAGTCACCCGCTGGTCCTTCGACCGGCTGGCCGATGAGGTGGCGACCGCCACTCGGGCAGTCATGGCCAACGGGATCGAGCGTGGCGACCGGATCGCGGTGTGGGCTCCCAACTGCGCCGAGTGGATCGTGGCCGCGCTGGGCGCTGTCGGGGCGGGGGCTGTACTGGTACCCCTCAATACCCGCTACAAGGGAGCCGAGGCCGCCTACATCCTGCGGGCGTCGGGGGCCCGGCTCCTCTTTACGGTCCAGGGGTTCCTCGGCACGGACTATCCCGCCATGCTCGACGAAGCGATAGCGGCCGGTGGGTCGGTTCCCGACCTCGAACGGGTCGTCGTACTGCGCACCGACGGGGTCGACGACGCCGTGGTTGCGAATACGGCCGGTGCCGGCACGGTCGGCTGGGCTGACTTCCTCGCCGAGGCCGCCCGGTGCGAATCTGATGTGGCCGCCGGCCGCACGGCATCGCTCACGCCGACCGACGTGTCCGACCTGGTGTTCACCTCGGGGACCACTGGCCATCCCAAGGGGGCGATGACCACCCACAGCCAGACGCTCCGGACCTTCGCCACCTGGGCCGAGGTGGTCGGGCTGCGGGCCGGTGACCGCTACCTGATCGTGAACCCGTTCTTCCACACCTTCGGATACAAGGCCGGGATCCTGGCCTGCCTCATGGCGGGAGCCACCATGGTGCCCGAGCCTGTGTTCGACGTCGACGTGGTCCTGCAGCGCGTGGCCGACGAGCACATAAGTGTGCTGCCCGGCCCACCGACCATCTTCCAGTCGATCCTCGACCACCCGAAGCGGGACGGCTACGACCTTTCGACCCTCCGCCTGGTGGTGACCGGTGCCGCCGTGGTGCCGGTGGAGCTGGTCGAGTCTCTCTGGTCCGACATGGGAATCGAGACGGTGTTGACTGCCTATGGGCTGACCGAGGCCACCGGCACCGTCACCATGTGCCGACGTGGCGACTCCGCCGAGGTGATCTCGGCAACCTCGGGTCGTGCCATCCCGGACGTGGAGGTGCGCATCGTCGATGCCGACGGCGGTGAGGTGGCGACCGGGGTGGAGGGCGAGATCGTGGTCCGGGGCTACAACGTGATGTCCGGCTACTTCCGTGACGACGAAGCCACTGCCGCCGCCATCGACGGGGAGGGATGGCTCCACACGGGAGACGTCGGCTTCGTCGACGCCGCAGGCAATCTGGCGATCACCGACCGGCTGAAGGATATGTACGTCTCCGGCGGCTTCAATGTGTACCCGGCCGAGATCGAAGCCGTCCTGCGTCGTCACCCCGGCGTCGCCCAGGTGGCGGTGGTCGGGGTCCCCGACCACCGGATGGGCGAGGTCGGATTGGCCGTTGTCGTCCCTGCAGTCGACGCCGACGCCTCGCGCCTGGCTGGTCAGCTGCCGGAATTCGCCAAAGAGCAACTGGCCAACTTCAAGGTGCCCCGTCGGGTGGAGATCGTCGACGTGCTCCCGGCCAACGCCAGTGGCAAAGTCCTCAAACGCGAGCTTCGGGCTCGATTCGGAGCCTGAACGGGCGCCCGTCCACGCTCGCAACATCGAAGGTAGCGCAACACCCAAGGCAAAGGAGCAACACGTGCGAGGCATCGTCTACACCGGATCCGACGTCGAGGTCACCGACCAGCTGACCATTGGTGATCCCGGGCCGACCGAGGTCCGGGTGGCTATCGGCGCGGCCGGCGTCTGTCACAGCGACCTCTCGGTCATCAACGGCACCATCCCGTGGAAGGCGCCGTCGGTACTGGGCCACGAGGGCGCCGGCGTCATCGAGGCCGTCGGCAGCGAGGTCCGGTCGGTCAAGCCCGGTGACCATGTGGTCATCGCCACCCTGGCGAGCTGCGGGACCTGCCGGGCATGTGCCACCGGCCACCCGACGTGGTGCGTCAAGACACTGGGCAACGTGTCGACCCCGTTCACCTACAAGGGGGAGCCGGCATCGAACTTCGCCGCAACGTCGGTGTTCGCCGAGTCGACCATCGTCAAGGAGGTTCAGGCCGTCAAGATCTCGAAGGACGTGCCCATGACTTCGGCGTGCCTGATCGGCTGCGGCGTACTGACCGGTGTCGGCGCAGTGCTGAACCGGGCCAAGGTCCAGGCGGGGGAGACCTCCGCCGTTTTCGGTGTCGGCGGGGTCGGCCTCAACGTGATCCAAGGCCTGCGCCTGGCCGGGGCCAGCCGGATCATCGCAGTGGACACGCTCGCCTCCAAGGAGGGCCTGGCCCGCCAGTTCGGCGCCACCCACTTCGTCAATGCCTCCGAGACCGACGCGGTGGCCGCCATCCGTGAGATCGTTCCCCCCGGGCCGTCCAAGGTGACCGGTGCCCTCGGCTGGACCGGCGGCGTGAACTGGTCGTTCGATTGCGTCGGCCACCCGGCCGTGCTGCGCAATGCCCTCGACGTACTCGACTGGGGCGGCAACGCGTTGGCCATCGGTATTCCGCCCCAGGGTACGGAGGTGGCGGTGGACGTGAACGCCCTCGCCTACGTCGATCGCGGACTGCTCGGCTGTCGCTACGGGTCCTCGCGTCCCCACCACGACATCCCGCTGATGGTCGAGCTGTACCTCTCGGGCAAGCTGATGCTGGACGAGCTGGTCACCGAGCAGAAGCCCCTCGAGGGCTTCCGGGAGATCATCGAGGACATGGAGGCGGGCAAACTCGCGCGTGGCGTCCTGACCTTCTGACGGCGTCCGGTCTGAACCCGTCGGGGCTGACGGTCTCCGGAGTTAGCGTGCCCGGTTCACCGGACGCCATACCATCGTTTCCCCTGCCATCGGTTCACCGGATGCCGTCCCAGACGGCCCGCTGCGCTGATCGGGGGTCGGACACGACCGATGACGCCTCGTCGAAGCGCATGGTCGCCCGCCCATCGGCTGCATAGGCATCCCAGCCCGGGTCACCAGTGTGGGCGAACGCCACCCAGGCGGCGTGCATGGCCGTAGCCAGTTCGTGGGGTGGGGCCGGACCAACGAGTGGTCCACCACCCGGTTCGTCGAGCGTGTCGAATACGAACCCGACCTCCAGTGCGTGGCACGCGCCCAGCCGCCCACCGAAGGCCGGTGATCTCCAAGCAAATTCATACATGTGGGACCGGCCCCGGTGGGCCTCGGCCGTCCGGATGGCCGGGATCCGGAAGTACCAGTCGGTGTAGACGTCAGCGAAGATCTCACCGGGAGTCGCCGTGGTCGACGCATAGACGTCCGTCCCAAACGGATCGAGACCGAGGCGGGCGGCGAATCCGGCGAGCGCTCCGTCGTCGATGAAGTCGATGAGTCCGTTGGGGACGAGGTAGAGGCGCAGCTCGTCCCGGTTGGTCCCGATCATGAGGTCGACGTCACCACCGCTACCGGCGGCGAAGCGCTCCATGGGCCGTGCTACGAGGAGTTCGCCGTCGAGGACCGGCGCGAACGGGAGCTTGTCCAGGCCGATCTCTCCCCACCGGTGCGGATCCGGCTCGGCGTCGATGGCGTCGGAGAGCTGGCGTTGCTCGACGATCAAACGGTCGGGAGTTACGGAGGCGAACCCTTCGGTCGTCGGATCGACGCCGAGCCTCCGTGCCAGTTCGCGGGTCACCGACCTGGCCGTGTCCGGCGTCAACACCTGGTGGCCGGCGCCGCTCTGGGCGATGGCGCGCCGAAAGAGGCCGGCCGATCGCGGCACGGACAGAAGTGTCACGACCGACATCGCCCCGGCGGACACTCCGAACACAGTGACGTTGTCGGGGTCGCCGCCGAAGGCCCGGATATTGGTGTGTACCCATTCGAGTGCGGCCAGTTGGTCGAGGAGGCCCCGGTTGGCCGGGCCGTCGTCCAGGTAGAGGAATCCTTCGCAACCGAGCCGATAGTTCAGGGTCACGCAGACGATGCCGTCGCGGGCGAAGCGGTCGCCGTAGTACCACGGGACCCCGCTCGAGCCGTTCCGGAAAGCGCCGCCATGGATCCACACCATGACCGGTAGTCCTGCGGCGCCCACGTCCGGTGTCCAGACGTTGAGGTTGAGGCAGTCCTCACCGGGAACCTGCACGTCGGGGAGGAGTGCGTCGAGTGGAGGGGCGAACGACGGGCTAGGTGCGGTCGGGCCGAACGCCGAGGCATCCCGCACCCCGTCCCAGGGTTCTGGTGGCTGCGGTCGAGCCAGGCGGGCGGCACCGAAGGGAGGAGCGGCATAGGGGATGCCAAGGAAGGAGGAGATGGCGCCGGTCCGGCAGCCCCGGACCGACCCTGAGGAGGTGGTGATCACATCGTCCATCGACGTCCCCAGTTCGATTGTCGCTGTCGGTTGCCCCGGGCGAGAACGCTACCCCGGTCGGTGGGCCTTGGGCCCGACCGGTGTGGATCGACTGCTTGGTGAGGTGACTGGCGTTTGCCTCCCGGGAAGCGCGCGGACAGAGTGTGGTCGCCGCCTGAACGAGGAGCCCGCACATGCCCATCGAGGTAACTGTCGACAACTACGCACGGGCCGAGGTGGCGTTCCAGGCCGACCGGTTCCTGGCAATCGGGGCCGGGGTGAACGACTGGACCCACATCCGGAATCCGACGCCCCTCGACCAGCAATCAGTCATCCGGATGAACCGGGACACCCTCTACAGCGTGGCCGTCACCGACATCAGCCATGGCGCCACCGTCACCGTCCCCGATGCCGGTGGCCGATACCTGACCGTCATGATCATGAACGAGGACGGCTACGTAAACCGGGTGGTCCACGACCCCGGCATCGAGCCGTTGACGGTCGACGAGTTCGACTCGCCCTACGTGATCATCGTCGCCCGCATCCTGGTCGACCCCGTGGACCCTGAAGACGTGGCCGAGGTCAACCGACTCCAGGACGGCCTGACGCTCCAGGCGGCCTCGGCGCGACCCTGGGTCACGGGCCGGTACGACGAGGTGAGTTACGAAGAGGTCAAGCGCCACCTGCTCGCCCTCGGCGAAGGAATCCGGGACTCACACCGGACCTTCGGGGCGAAGGGCATGGTCGACCAGGTGCGCTTCCTCATCGGGACGGCGGCTGGCTTCGGGGGGCTACCGGAAGAGGAGGCCTACTACGCCATCCGCGCCAAGCCGCTGCTTGTGGGTCGATACCGGTTGACGGTGGCCGCAGTACCGGTCGACGGGTTCTGGTCGGTGTCGATCTACAACCGTGACGGCTACTTCGACGAGAACCGATACGACTCGTACAGCGTCAACAGCGTCACGGCCACGCCGGACCCCGACGGAACGGTCACGATCGATTTCGGGCCGGAGCCGGACGGATCGCCCAACTTCCTGTTCGTCAAGGGCGGCTGGAACTACGTGGTCCGGATGTACCGACCGCACCCGTCGATCCTGGACGGCAGCTGGACCTTTCCGGAGCCGGTCCCGGCAGCCTGAAGGCGTTGGTCCGGCTCAGGACGGCCGGTGGTCGCCCATCGCTTCGAGGGCCCGCTCCTCCAAGTCGTCGATCCCCGCTGCCGTGGCGTCGGCCAGGACCGCGACGTCGGGCGTCGACTGGAAGTCACCCGTCACGCCGAAGAAGAGCTTCCCGTTGTAGGAGAGGATGGCCGTGCCCACCCGGAGCCCGTGGCTGATGGGGACGAAGGGACGGTACTCCTCCATTTCCCGGCCGAGGCAGTAAAGCGCGACCTGGGGCCCGGGTACATTCGTGGTCACGGTGTTGAGCGACTGCTGGCCGAACCGTTGCATCGATCGGATGGCCGTCCGGCTCACGATGCCGAGGACGAGGGGTGGGACGAGGTCGCTGGCCGATGCCATCGTCTTGCCGGCCTCGGCGATACCCGAAGACTTCAGGTCCGCCATCTGGGACTTGACCGACTCGAGCCGTTCGACCGGGTCATCCAGTTGGACAGGGAGGTCGTAGAGGAGGGCGGACACCCGATTATCCGGTACCCCCTTCCCGGCCTCGGACCGGGTCGACACCGGGACCAGGGACCGCACGACCGCCCCGGTGATGTCGTCGCCCCGTTCGACCAGGAGGGCCCGGTAACCACCGGATACGGCGGCCAGGACGACATCGTTGACGGTGCCGCCGAAGGCGGTGCGGATCGTCTTGACGGCGTCGAGGGAGGCCGTGGCGTGAGCCCACACCCGATGCGGGCCGACCGGCCCTTCGATGGAGAGCGACCCGGTGGGCCTCAGACGCTCGGTGAAGTGGGCGGCGCCGGCCACGAAGGCGGTCACCGAGCGCAGGGTCCGCACCGGGTGGGTGAGCGAATTCGGCACCGATCGCGTCATTCCGGCCAGGTCGGAGGCCAGGCCGCCCCAGGCATCGAGGACCTTCATCGCCCCGGGGGGCTCGGCCTCGGGTTCCCACGGTTCTGGCTCGCCCATCGGGGTGTCGGGGCTGAGATCGAGCAGGACTGTCAGGAGGCCCACGCCGGCGATTCCGTCCACCATGCAGTGGTGGACCTTGAAGACCATGGCCCACTTCCCGCCGACCAGTCCCTCCACCAGCCAGATCTCCCACGGGGGGCGGTCCCGGTCGAGGTCCTGGGACATCAGCCGACCCATGAGGCGGCAGAAGGTCGAGTTGTCGCCGGGGGAGGGGAGCGCGGTGTGGCGGACGTGGTAGCCCAGGTCGAAGTCCGGGTCGTCGACCCACACGGGTCGGCCCAACTCGAAGGGTACGGTGCGGACCCGCTGGCGGTACCGGGGGATGAGGTGCATCTTTGACGCAATCAGCTGCTCGAGCTCGATCACGGTCGGCGGCGGGTCGGAGTAGACGCAGGCGCCGGCGATGGCCATGTGGACGGAGCCGTCCTCGAGGTGCAGGAACTCGGTGTCGAGTGCGCTCAGCCGATCCACGTTGTAGTCACCTCTCCAGCCGGGCCCGGCCCATCCTGACCGCACCCTACGACCGACGGCGACCAGGTGAACAGGGTCCTTGGTCCGCGCTGCCTGCGCTGCCCGGGCCGCATGCGCCGCAGGCGCTGCGTGCACTGCCTCGGTGAACCCGGATCGCGTCCACTGTCGTCGGCGCGACGCCCCGTTGACTACGTCCGGCGGCGTCGCTCAGGCGTTGGCGAGGTGGCGGCGACCCTCGGCATAGGTCATCCAGATACCGGAGTCGAAGTCATAGAGCTTGCAAGCCCGCGAGTTGGCGACGAACTCCGAGAATCGCAGCGGCTTATCGATGATCGTGCCTGGGAACGCCGCCTCGATGGCGTCCGCGGCTTCCTCGAGGTGGTACATCGGCACCCGCATATCGACGTGGTGGGGGACGTGGACCATGATCCAGTGGAGAAAGAAGTTGAAGCCCTTGGGTACCCGCAGGACGGTGGTGCCCTCCATTTGGGCCTTGTACTTGTTCCACTCCGCCTTCTTCCACCAGCGGATGTCGGGGGCGATGTGGTGGGTGTGGACCACGGTGCCGATCAGGTAGGCAAAGCCGACGAAGGGGAGTAAGACGGTCCGAGCGTTCAGCCATACGATGCCGGCGAGCGAGTCACCCTGGGCCAAGCCGATCAGGGTGAACAGTGCCAGCATCCCGGCGATGAACGCCGTGACGATCCACCGGTCCCGCCGGATGGCCTTCACCCATCGGGCCGGATTGGAGCCGACCATCATTTTCGTCCACCACACCTGATGGGCGTAGTAGGCGCCCGCGCCGGCCCACGACCACTCGAAACGGTGGACGGCCTGTCGCCACCAGCCGAACTCGGCGAACTGCTCGGGGGTGGTGGGGTGCCATACGAAGTCGTATCCCTGGCGGACGGTGTAGGGGTGGTGGACCCGGTTGTGACCGAGGACCCACCCTTCGTAGACGTGGAAGCTAGGGAGCATGGCGATGTGGGCCACGGTCGAGTTGATCCGCTTGGATTTGAACAGCGCGCCGTGGGCAGCGTCGTGTCCGACCACGAACAGTCCGGAGACCACCACGCCAATCAGCACTTCGAGGGCGAGAACGGCGAAGACGTTGGACACCTCGACCAGGACGACGAGCAGGGCCACGTACATCGCGGCATCTCGCAGAAAGTAGGTCATACCCCGCCAGGTCGGATTGTCATATACCGAGTCCGGCAGCACATCGATGACGGGCTTGAGCGAGGTTGGCGGGGTGGCGAGGCCCACTGTGCCGACTGCACCTGCAGGTGAATCTGGCAACGTGCCTCGCTTCGTCTTGTCAGGGACAGGGCCGCCACCTGCCGTCACCGCCAGTCTACCGGTCCCTCGGTGTGTCCACTGATCGATTCGGCTGCTCCGGACGCCCGATCCGCCCGGATTGCCGCGCTGGAGCCGACCTGGGAGCATCCACGGGTGCCTGTCGAACACGTCCTGACTGCGGCCACCGCCCGGGCCCGGGCGTACTTCGAGGAGTTTGCCGGCAGTTATGACGAGGCAGCCCGCGATTCTGGGTGGCTGCTCAACGGTCGGCTCGTCGAGGCGCTGGCCGGAGTGGGGCCGGTCGACCGCGCCCTGGACCTGGCCTGTGGGACGGGCTCCACATTGGCCGAGCTCGAGGTGGCGCTGCCGGGGGCGGTCCTGGTGGGGGTGGACATCGCCGGGGCCATGGTGGAACGTGCGGCAACCAGGGTGCCGATCGCACGGTGCGTCCAGGCCGACCTGCGCACCTTCGTCGACGGGACCGACGAGCAGTACGACGTGGTCACCGCCATCGGTGGATTCGAGTTCACCCCGGACCTGCCCGGGATGCTGCGCGGCGTCCGCCGACTGGTCCGGCCCGGCGGGCATCTGGTCTTCACCTACGAGCCCGTCATCGTCGGTTGGGCTCCGCAGTCGGCGCGGGTCGAAACCAATTTGGGCAGCAACGGCCTCGAACTGACCACCTTCCGATGGGAGCCGGGTGAGGTGGCTGCCGCACTCGACGGCTGGCACGTCGTCACCAGCCAACTGCTGGCGGCGTACCTGCGCGACGGGTTACCCACCGTCTACGGCTGGCTCCATATGCGCCGACCCACGCAGCCTCGGCCGACCGACGGGTCGACCGATGGTCGACTGCGCTTCGGGGTGCCGACCGGTTCAGTTCCCGAAGATCGAGTTGATCCCGCCGGACAGGTTGAATCCGCCACCGCTGCCTCCACCGGATCCGTCGCCGCCCGGTAGGTAGTCGCCGACTTCGGCGGCCAGCTGGCTGATGCTCATGGATTGGAGCCAGATCCGTCCCGGACCGGTCAGAGTCGCCACGAAGAAGCCATTGCCGCCGAACATCTTGTTGGCGATGCCGGGAATCGTGGCGATAGAGAAGGCCACCCCCTCGGTGAAGGCACCAACGTGACTGGGGTGGACCCGCATGGTCATGCCGGCTTCGAGGTCGTAGGCGAACATCTCGCCCGACAGCTCCAGCCACGCCTGGCCTTGACCAGTGAGGTGCTGGAGGAAGAACCCCATGCCGCCGAGGAAGGCGCCCCCAAGCTTCTGCTGCATGGCCACGGATGCCTCGATGCCTTCGGTGCCGCACAGGAACCCGGATCGGTGGACGAAGTAGGAACGATCGGGTGACACGTCGACGCTGATGATGTTCCCGGGCAACTTGGCCGGGAAGACGACCGTGCCGGGCCCGCCCGCCGAGGTGTAGTGGGTCAGGAAGAGCCCGGCACCGCCGACCACCCGCTTGGCCGCCTTCAAGAAGCCCTTGCCGCCGGTGGTCTGGCTCAGCTGGATGGTCGGAGTCATCCACCCGAGGTCGCCGTGGGTCGAGATCAGGGTTTCGCCCGGTTGCAGAGTCGCTTCCAGCACGGGGAGCACGGACCCCTTGACGACGAAGTCCACGAAACAGCCTCCTCCGCACGGGATCGGCCATGTAGCCGTGCCCATCGGTTGCGAGGCTATCGACCATCCCACCTCAGGTCTTGGACCCTGCCTACTAGGAGGACCGCTGCCGCACGCCGACCGCGCCCCGACCCGTCCCAACCGACCGCTACCCATTCCGAACCCGACCACCACACACCACGCCCCGCCTCGGTACCCTGCCGGTCGCTCACTGGTACAGTCGCCCCCGATATGACGGCGCGTCAGATTGAGGGGGACCACGCCACGCTGGTCGACGTCCTGCGGGCGGCCGGCCGGATCAACGCCGATGTCGAGGCCTACGTCGAGCCGGCCACGGACTCCCGCACCAGGATCCCCCTCACCTTCGGGGAGTGGGACCGTGCCGCCGACGGGGTGGCCGGACTGCTCGCCAGTCACGGCGTGGGCCCGGGCACGGTGGTGTGCCTGCTCCTGCCGAGCTCGATCGACTACATGATCTGCTACGCCGCCGCCATCCGTCTGGGGGCCATCACCTCGGGCATCAACCTCCGCCTGGGGGCCACCGAGATGACCTCGATCCTGGAGCGGACCCGCCCGGCTGTGACCATCGTCGACGATGGCCTGGAGGTGCCGGCCGGGCCGGCCGGCAGTGTGCTCACCCGGGCTGCCTGCCTGGCCGCCACCTCCGGCGAGATCCCGACCACCTTCCCCCGCCTCACCGCGTCCGACCCGGTGGCTGTGGTGTGGACGAGCGGGACGACGGGCCTGCCCAAGGGCGCGGTGTTCGACCATGACAGCCTGCGGGCGGTCGCCGAGTCGGCGGACGTGCTGTCGCAGGCGGGTGACAGGCGCCTGTCGCCGCTCCCCTTCGCCCACGTGGGCTCGATGACCCGGGTGTGGGACGAGGCGGCCAATGGGGTGACCACTGTCATCACCCCCACCCCGTGGAAGGCGGCGGACGCCGTGGAGGTCATGGAGGTCGAGCGGATCACCGTCGGCCAGGGCGTTCCCACCCAGTGGGCACTGGTGCTGGCCCGGCCGGAGCTGGCCGGGGCGGACCTGTCGTCGCTCCGGGTGGCCGGAACCGGCGCCTCCCGGGTGCCCGCCGAGCTGGTGGCCGCCCTGCGGGAGGCCCTGGGGGTGCCCGTCGTGGTGCGCTACACCTCGACTGAGGCTTCGCTCGGCACCGGCACGGTGCCCGGCGACCCCGACGAGGCGGTGGCCACGTCCGTGGGTAAACCGGTGCCCGGAGTAGAGCTCCGACTGGCGGGCGACGATGGAGCGGCGGTGGGCACCGGCGAGGTCGGTCGGGTCCGGCTGCGGTCGGGCGCCGTGATGCGGGGGTACTGGGGCGGGCCGCCCACCGGCCCCGGTGCGGCGGGACTGGTGTTCGACGAGGCTGCCACCGACCCGGTCCTGGCCGACGACGGTTGGCTGACCACCGGCGACTTCGGGTTTCTGGACGACGAAGGGCGCCTTCACCTCGTGGGTCGGGCCAACGAGCTCTACATCCGTGGCGGCTACAACGTCTACCCGGCCGAGGTCGAGGCCGCTCTGGGTGACCACCCGGGTCTCGATCAGGTGGCAGTCGTGGGTGCGCCGGATCCGGTATTGGGGGAGGTCGGCGTGGCTTTCGTCGTGCCTGCACCTGGTACCGACCCCGACCCGGTCGATCTGTTGAGCGGCCTGCGGAAGATGGCGGCGCAGACGCTCGCCGACTACAAGGCGCCCGACCGGGTGGTGGTCGTCGACCGTCTCCCGCTGACGTCGATGATGAAGGTAGACAAGAGGGTCCTGGCCGACCGAGCCGCCCTGGAGACGAACGGAGCACATCAGTCATGACCGGCCATTCGACGCCCGCCCAGGGCGGCGTCACCGACGATCCCATCGCCATCGGGACCATGCTGTACACACTGGTCGAACCCCACCGGGGTCACGAGGTGGCCTACAACCGGTGGTACGAGCGTGACCACTTCTACGCCGGCTGCCAGATCGGCGCCTACAACTTCGCCGGTGCCCGGTTCGTGGCCACGGCTCCCCTGAAGGACCTCCGCTATCCGAGCGGCGAGGGTGCCCTGGTGGCTGATCCGGCCATCGGCAGCTACCTCGGGGTGTACTACGTGCTCGACGGCCACCATGACGAGTGGAACCGGTGGGCGGTCGACCAGGTGAACGCGCTGCACGCCGCCGGCCGGATGTTCGAGCACCGCGATCACATCCACACCGGCCTTTACCACTTCGAGTGGGAACACCGACGCGACACCGACGGGGTGCCGGCCGAACTCACTCTCGACCACCGGTTCGCCGGCATGGCCTCGGTCTTCCTCGAGCCGGCCGACGGGGTGACCGGCGAACAGGTAGGCACGTGGCTGCGCGAGAACTATCTGCCCTCCGTGCTTCCCGGCTCATCTGTGGCCACCGTGCTCGGATTTAGCCCGCTGCCCCTCCTGGCCGACGCACCGGGTGACGTGCCCCGGGGGGAGACGCTCGACGAGCGGGTGCTGGCGCTGTGCTTCGTCGACGAGACGCCCGACGGTTCCTGGGACGAGGTCTTCGCCCCCCTCGGCAAAGCCGCGACCGATGCCGGGGTGGCGTCGGTCATCTGGGCGTCGCCCTTCATCGGTGCGGTGCCTGGCACCGACACGTACACCGACCAGCTCTGGTCGGATCAGTAGCCCCGACCCACCGACTCACCAATCCACCGACCCACCGACTCACCAATCCACCGACCCACCGATTCACCGACCGACCCGGCGACCCACCGAGCGAACCCAGGAGCAGCGACAGTATGAACGACGAGGCCTCGGCCCAGATGGAGCGGAGAGCGGCGGCGCGGGGATGGGTGTTCGCCCCGACGCTCTGGCAGCTGATCGAGGCTCGAGCGACCGCCAGCCCGGACGCCGTCCTGGCTCATGAGGACACCGGCCGTGAGCTGACGTTCGCCGGCTACCGCGATGCCTGCCTGCGGGCGGCCGCCGGTCTGTACGCCGAACACGGCGTGACCGCCGGCACCAGTGTCAGCTGGGAACTCCCCACCTGGAACGAATCACTCGTACTGGTGGGGGCGCTGTCCCGGCTCGGTGCCCGCCAGAACCCGCTGATCCCCATCTACCGCCACCGCGAGGTCGGGTTCATCACGGCCCAGAGCGAAGCTGCGCTGCTCATTGTCCCTACCGTGTACCGGGGTTTCGACTTCGAGGCCATGGCCCATGAGATCGCCGCCGAGCGGCCGGCGCTGTCTGTGCTGGTGGTCGATCGCGACCTGCCCGATGCCGACCCGTCGGTGCTCCCGGCGGCCCTGCCGGCCCCTGCGTCAGCCACCGACGCCCCGGTGCGCTGGCTCTTCTACACCTCCGGGACCACCGCCGACCCGAAGGGCGCCCCCCATACCGACCTCACCGTCACCGCCTCGGCGCTGGCCATGGCCGAGTGCCTCGATATCCGCGCCGACGATGTCTCGGCCCTGGTGTTCCCCTTCACCCACATCGGCGGCATCGGCTGGCTCATCGCCTCGCTGCTGACCGGGTGCACGCTGTTGACCACTGAAGCCTTCGACCCGACCGGCACCCCCGCGTTCCTGGCCGCCAACGGCGTGACCCTGGCCGGTTCGGGCACCCCGTTCCACCTGGCCTACCTGGCCGCCCAGCGGGCTTCGAGTGACGGCTCGTTCTTTCCGAAGATCCGTTCGTACCCGGGCGGAGGGGCGCCGAAGCCGCCCCAGCTCCACCACGACCTCAAGGCGGAGATCGGCGGCGTGGGCATCGTGTCCGGCTACGGGCTGACCGAGGCCCCGATCGTGGTCATGGCCACGACCGAGGACCCCGATCAGAAGTTGGCCGATACCGAGGGCCGGCCTACGCCAGGCGTGGACCTGAAGGTCGTCACCCTTGACGGCCAGGTGGCCGGACCGGGCGAGGAGGGGGAGATCCGCTTGAAGGGCGCGCAGGTCATCTCCGGTTACCTCGACCCGTCCCTCGACGCCGAGGCCTTCGACGACGAGGGCTACTTTCGCAGTGGCGACCTCGGCATCGTCGATGCCGATGGATATGTCACCATCACCGGCCGCCTCAAGGACGTCATCATCCGCCACGGCGAGAACATCAGCGCCAAAGAGGTGGAGGACCTCCTCTACGAGCACCCGGCCGTGGCCGACGTGGCGGTGATCGGCCTACCCGATGCGAAGACCGGCGAGAGGGCGTGCGCCGTGGTGTCGGTGGCCGAAGGGCAGTCGTTCGACATCGCCGCCATGATTGCGTACCTACGGGGCAGAGGTCTGCGGGTCAACGCCGTCCCCGAGCAGCTGGAGCTGGTGGATGCCGTTCCCCGGAATCCGGCGGGCAAGATCCTCAAGCACACCCTCCGCGAGCGGTTCGCGCCGGGCAGATCCGCACCGACCGACGCCGCACCGACCGACAAGGGGAATCCATGAGCCCGGTACCGAGTAACAGGATCACGCTCGGCGAGGGCGGCGAGCAGCACGACGCCGCTGACGCCATCCTGGCTGGATTCCTGGTCAGACGGTTCGAGGGCAAGGTGGCCGTCGTCACCGGTGCCGGGTCGGGCATCGGCCGGGGCACCGCCCGGCGGCTGGCGGCCGAGGGTGCGTCTGTGGCCGCTCTCGACGTCATGGGCGACGCCGTGGCAGACACCGTCGCCGGCATCGTCGCCGAGGGAGGTACGGCCACGGCATATACCTGCGATGTGACCTCCGAGGAGTCGGTCACCTCGACGATGGCCTCGGTCGTCGCCGATCTTGGGCCGCCCACCGTGGTGTGCAACGTGGCCGGTATCGGGGGTTTTTTCAATACCCACGAGATGCCGTTCGAACGGTGGCAGAAGATCCTTGCCGTGAACCTCACGGGGCCGTTCCTGGTGTGCCGGGCCGCCCTGCCCCACCTTCTCGTGCACGGCGGTGCCATCGTCAACGTGTGCTCCAACACGGCCCTGATGGGCCAGGCCTACTCGGCCGCTTACTGCGCGTCCAAGGGTGGCCTGCTCATGTTCACCAAGGCCGTGGCCGCCGAGTACATGGGTCAGGGGGTGCGGGCCAATGTCGTTGCCCCCGGCGGAACCGATACCCCGCTGCTCGGTACGTTCGACCTGCCCGAGGGCGCTGACCCGAAGCAGCTGACCAAGATCATGAGCCCGATGGGCTTCTCGACCCCCGCCGAGATCGCCGCCTCCATCGCCTTCCTGGCCTCCGACGAATCGTCCTACACAACCGGGGCGGTCCTGTCGGTCGACGGGGGACTCACGATCTGAACGGCACCTTGTCGATGGCGGTGCCTGGCCTGCACCTTCAGCACTGGTCGGAGGGGGCGATGCCGACCACCGTCGTACCGGAGAACTGTCCCGTGCCCGATCCGTAGAAGCCGGAGTCGCCGTAGGCGAACAGCCCACCGTCCTTGGCCACCAGCGAGTAGCCCCCGCCGTGTGCCGTGGTGGCCACTGCGTCCACTGGTGCGTTCAGGTGGGTGCCGGCCGGCGACCCATGAGTGACAGCGTTGCCGAGTGGGTAGGCGGCACCGTTGGTGCCGACGAGCCAGTTCCCGCCGCTGTTGACGGTTCCGGCGATGCTGGCGACCGCTGCCCCGCCCGCCTGGGGGACATCGTGCCAGGAAGCGATTGTCGGTGCTGAGGAGGGTGCTGCACAGCCCACCTGGTCGTGCAACAATGCGACAACGAGCGATAGTTTGTCGCTCCCGATCTGTGAGGTGAGTGATGGCCGATGTCCGACCAGTGGAGGACTGGGGCACCGACTTCGATGTCCTGAGCCGGCCCTATGTGGACGATCCGTTCACCATCTGGGACGATCTGCGGACCGGATGCCCGGTGGCCCACACCGACCGCCGGGGCAGCACGTGGCTGCCCACCGCCTACAAGGATGTGGTGGCCCTGGCCCACGACATCGAGCACTTCAGCTCGCTGGACATCACCGTGATCCCCTTCACCGGTGAGGAGCCCGACGAGCCGGTCCTGCCCTACGGCGTGCCTCCCATCTCGGTCGACCCGCCCATGCACACGTGGACGCGCCGGCTCCTGCTCCCGTGGTTCTCCCACCGCAAGGTGGAGAGCTACGAATCGATGACCCGAGACCTGTGCAACCGCCTGATTGACGGGTTCCTGGTCGACGGGCGGGCCGACGCCGCTGCCGACTACGCCCAGCAGATTCCGGTCAGGGTGATCGCCGCCATCCTCGGCGTGCCCGAGTCGCTGTCGGACACCTTCACCGGTTGGGTCCGGGATGTGCTCGAGTTCGCCGACGACGAGGAGCGTCGGCGCGAGGGCACACTCGCCCTCATCGAGTACTTCGTCAGCGAGCTGGAGCGCCGCCGGACGGAGCCGGGCGACGACCTCATGAGCGTCCTCCTCCACAGCGAGGTGGAGGGCCAGCCCGTCGAGGATTCCATCGTGCTCGGTATCGCCGCCTTGACGCTGATCGCCGGGGTCGACACGACGTGGAGCGCCATCGGTTCGTCACTGTGGCATCTCGCCACCCACCCCGATGACGCCAAGACGCTGGCCAGCGATTCCGAGGCCATGCCGCTGGCCGTCGAGGAGTTGCTACGGGCCTACTCGCCGGTCACCATGGCCCGGGTGGTGACCTCGGACCTGGAATTCGAGGGCTGCCCAATGCGGACCGGCGACAAGGTGCTCATGAACTTCCCGGCCGCTAACCGGGATCCCGAGGCCTTCGAACACCCGGACCGGGTCATCCTCGACCGGGCCCACAACCGGCACGTGGCCTTCGGGTCGGGGATCCACCGCTGCGCCGGCTCCAACCTGGCCCGGATGGAACTGCGGGTGGCCATCGAGGAGTGGCTGCGCCGAATTCCCGAGTTCCGTATCGAACAAGGGGCGGAGGTGACCTGGGCCGGCGGCCAGGTCCGCGGTCCCCGCAGTGTCCCAGTGGTGTTCCCGTGAAGATCCGTGTCATCGAGGAGAAGTGCACCGGTCATGCCCGGTGTTACGGGCTCGCCCCCGAATTGTTCTCGGTGGACGACTACGGGCTGTCGTCGGTCATCGGCGACGGAACGGTGCCCCCGGAGCTGGAGGACAAGGCCCGCTTGGCCATCGCCAACTGCCCGGAGTACGCCATCGAGGAAGTCACGGACTGAGCGGCCGCATCCTCTGATGTCCGCACCCCGGATATCAGCAAGCGGCAGCTGAACGTCCCGTAGGGTTGGGCCGGCCCCGGCCCGGGGCGTGGATCCCGAGCGGGCGTGACTCCCGAGGAGGCCTGATGCGGCTAGGCAACATGTACGGACCCGACGCCACATTCGCCGGGGTGCCCGCCGCCAGCCTCGACGATCCGTCCAGCTACGCCGGCGCCCGGGCCGTCATCGTGGGCGCGCCCTTCGACGGTGGCACCAGCCACCGGTCGGGCTGCCGCTTCGGGCCCCAGGCCATCCGCTTCACCGACTATCTGCCCCACGACGGGAAACGCCCGAGCCTGGCCCTCGGCGTGGATCCCCTGGTCGAGCTCCACGTGGTCGACGTCGGTGACGTCGAGATGCCCTCGGGTGACACCGCCCTGTCCTGTGCCCGGCTCGAGACGGCCGTCGAGACCATCGCCCGCAGCGGCGCCATCCCCATCATCCTCGGGGGCGACCACACCATCGCCTACCCCGATGCCACCGGGTGCGCCCGCCACGTGGGCTGGGGCCGGGTGGCCATGATCCACTTCGATGCCCACGCCGACACGGCCAACGAGCAGTTCGGCGCGCTGGTCGGCCACGGGACCCCGATGCGCCGTCTCATCGAATCGGGGGCGGTGCGGGGTGACCGCTTCCTCCAGATCGGCCTACGCGGTTACTGGCCCGATCCCGAGACACTGGACTGGATGGCCGCACAAGGCATGCGCAGCTACGAAATGACCGAGGTGGTGTCCCGGGGTCTCGACGAGTGCCTGACCGAGGCCTTTGCCATCGCTCTCGACGACTGCGACGCAGTGTTCCTCTCGGTAGATGTGGACGTGGTCGACCCCGGGTCGGCCCCGGCCACCGGCACGCCCGAGCCTGGCGGCCTCAGTGCCCGCCAGCTGCTGGACGCCGTGCGGCGGATCGCCATGGAGCTGCCACTCTGCGGGGTCGACGTCGTGGAGCTGTCGCCGCCGTTCGACCACGCCGAGGTCACCGCCTACCTGAGCAACCGGATCGTCCTCGAGGCACTGTCCGGTATGGCCTGGCGGAGGGCCAAGGAGCTGGGACGTACGGTGCGGGATCCGTCGACCCCGCTGCTCGACCGGCAACCCCGCAGCCCTCGGCGGTTCAAGCCGCGCTCGGGTGACAGCTGACGACTCCCGGTGGCATTGATCTGGGAGTTCCCGCGGTTGGATACGGACGAGACTCCGGTGAGTACCGGCACGCGGCGGTCGGACGACCCTCGGACGACTATCGGGCGTCCCTCGGACCGTGGCCGTGGTTGGTCCGGGTCCGAATCTGTAGAAACGTCGAGGGTCTGTAGCGGCGTCGAGGAGGCCAGACGCGGCGACAGCCGCCGACCCGGAGGCCAGCAGCTGTCGTGCCGGTACGGCGCTGCCGTCGTGCCACCCTGACCCGGGAGTCCGACAGTGCGACCTACGAGAGGCGCTCCACGATCATGGCCATGCCCTGACCGCCGCCGACGCACATCGACTCGAGGCCGAAGGTCTTGCCGGTGTCGTCGAGGGCGTTGAGCAGGGTGGTCATGATTCGGGCACCGGTCTGGCCGAAGGGATGGCCGAGGGCGATGGCCCCGCCCCGCACGTTCAACTTGTCGTAGCTGATTCCCAGTTCCTTGGCCGACGGGACGACCTGGGCGGCGAAGGCCTCGTTGATCTCTACGAGGTCGATGTCGTCGATGGTCATGTTGGCCCGGCGCAGGACCTGGCGGATGGCCTCGACCGGGCCCAGGCCCATGATCTCGGGATTCAGGCCGGTCACGCCGCTGGCCACGATTCGGGCGAGCGGGGTGATGCCGAGCTCCTTGGCCTTGGTGTCGCTCATCACCACCACGGCGGCGGCGCCGTCGTTGAGCGGGCAGGCGTTGCCGGCGGTGATGGTGCCGCCCTCGCGGAACACCGGCTTGAGCTCGGACAGCTTCTCGAGTGTGGTTCCGGCCCGGGGCCCGTCGTCCTTGGACACCACGGTCCCGTCGGCCAGGGTCACTGGGATGATCTCCCTCTCGAAGAACCCGGCCTCTTGGGCGGCCACGGCCCGGTGCTGGGACTGGACGGCGAACTCGTCCTGCTCAAGACGGGTCACGCCCTTGAACTCGGCGACGTTCTCGGCCGTCTGGCCCATGGCGATGTAGACGTCGGGGAATGCGCCTTCGAGGGGGGTCCAGGGCTTGCCGGCGGCCGGTGTGCGGGCCGTGGTACGGGCCTCGGCTTCGGCGAACAGCGCATTGTGAGGGCCGACGTCCGCCGCGCCGTGCATGTACCGGCTGACCGTCTCGACACCGGCGGCGACGAAGACGTCGCCCTCGCCGGCCCGGATGGCGTGGGCGGCCATCCGGATGGTCTGGAGCGACGACGAGCAGTAGCGGTTGACAGTCACGCCGGGCACGTCGGGGAGGCCGGCCAGGATGGCGGCGACGCGGCCGATGTTGTAGCCGGCCTCGCCGGCGGGCTGGCCCGAGCCGAGGATGACGTCCTCGACCAGTTGGGGGTCGAGGTTCGGGACCTTGGCCAGAACCTCGCGGATGACCAGCGCGGCCAGGTCGTCGGGACGGCACTCGGTGAGCGAGCCCTTGTTGGCCCGGCCGATGGGGGTCCGACCGGTGGCGACGATTACTGCTTCGGGCATGTGGTGCTCCTCGGTGACGGGCGGACTGTGCCGCGGTGCGAAGTGTGGAACGGCATGGGTGGAACGGTACTGGTCTACGTGCTGGTGGCGTCCGTGGGCGCAATGAGGGTCCCTCGGAGCGCAGGTGACGCCAGGGCCCCTTCGATGAATCCTCGGAACTTACCGGATGGTAACCATAGTGGGACCGGGGCTCTCCCCGTGACGCAGTGGACCCCTCGGGCGACGGTGGCGTCCCGGGGTGGTCGAATGTAACGTGTTCTAGTCGTGAAGGACCGCTCGCGGGCGGGCAGCACCGGACCGGGAGGGAACCCATGGAGATCGGTTACACCGAGGAGCATCAGGCGCTCCGCAATGAGTTGCGGGAGTACTACGACAAGCTCCTGACCCCCGAAGTCCAAGAACAGCTCCATCAGGGCCATGGCATCGGCTCCGATATGCGCCGGGTGGTCAAGCAGATGGCCACCGACGGCTGGCTGGGCATCGGCTGGCCGACGGAGTGGGGCGGCCAGGGTAAGGGCCCCATCGAGCAGTTCATCTTCTTCGACGAGTCGATGCGGGCGGGGGCACCAGTGCCCATGTTGACCATCAACACGGTGGGTCCGACCCTCATGGACTACGGGACCCAGGAGCAGAAGGAGTTCTTCCTCCCGAAGATCCTGGCCGGTGACATCCACTTCTGCATCGGCTACACCGAGCCGGAGTCGGGCACCGACTTGGCCTCGTTGCAGACCCGGGCCGTCCGTGACGGCGACGAGTACGTCATCAACGGCCAGAAGATCTACACATCGCTGGCCGGCGATGCCGACTACATCTGGCTGGCTACCCGCACCGATCCCGAGGCCGCCAAGCACAAGGGAATCTCGATGTTCGTGGTCCCGATGGACACGCCGGGCATCAAGGTGGTCCCCATGCACCTGCTGGGCGACCACAACATCAACTACACGTTCTACGAGGACGTCCGGGTGCCGGCGACCAACCTGGTCGGCGGCGAGAACCAGGGGTGGTCGCTGATCACCAACCAGCTCAACCACGAGCGGGTCACGCTGTGCTCATCGGGCATCATCGAACGGGCCATGACCGACACGCGGGCATGGGCCCAGGCCACGAAACTGGCCGACGGTCGCCGGGTGATCGACCAGGAGTGGGTGCAGGTCCACCTGGCCCGCATCTATGCCCGCCTCGAGTTCCTCAAGCTCATCAACTGGAAGGTGGCATGGACCGCCACCCAGGGTCACCTCGACGTGGCCGACGCGTCCACCATCAAGGTGTTCGGCACCGAGTTCTACCTCGAGGCCTTCAAGCTGATGATGGAGATCGTCGGCCAGGCCGGATACCTGGCCAAGGGCTCGCCCGAGGCCGTGCTGGCCGGGCGCCTCGAAATGTACGCGCGCAGCCTGGTCATCCTCACCTTCGGCGGCGGCACCAACGAGATCCAGCGGGACCTGATCGCCATCTTCGGCCTGGGCATGCCCCGGTCGCTGCGGTAGTCCGGCCCGTCACCACGTAGAGAGAGAGCACACCATGGACTTCTCATTCAGCGAGGAGCAAGAGGCCGTCCGCGATCTGGCCGACCGCATCTTCACCGATCTGTCGACCCAGGAGCGCCTGCGGGAGTTGGAGACCGAGGCCGACGGCGACCGCTTCGACCGCAAGCTCTGGTCCGAACTCGCCGCGGCCGGGCTGCTCGGCATCGCCCTGCCCGAGGATGTAGGTGGGGCGGGGCTCGGCTTCCTGGAGACCGGCCTGCTGGCCGAGGCGGCGGGTCGAACGGCGGCCTACGTACCCGTGGTGGAGACCTTGGCCGCTGCCGCACCGGCCATCGCCGAGTTCGGCACCGACGCTCAGAAGCAGCGTTGGTTGCCCGGCGTCGTGTCCGGCGACACTGTACTCACGACGGCTCTGGTCGAGCTCGGTGGCACCCCCGCCGGACCGTCCACGGTGGCCGAGCCGGCCGGGGACGGGTGGAACCTCACCGGAGTGAAGGCCTGCGTGCCGTCGGGTACCTTCGCCGACGCCGTCCTGGTGACGGCAAGGATCGAGCCAGACGGAGTGGCCGTGTTCCTGATCGAAAGCGGTGCCGCCGGCCTGACGGTCGAGCGTCAAACGGCCAACAACGGCCAGCCCGAGGGTCTGCTCACCCTCGCCGGCGTGGCGGCGGGGCCGGACGCACTCCTCGGAAGTGTGGCCGACGGTGCGGCCATCGTCGAGTGGATGGTCCAGCGCAGCACGACGGCTCTGGCTCTCGCCCAGGCCGGTGCAGCCGCCGCATCCATCGCGCTGGTGGCCGAGTACACCAAGAACCGCGAACAGTTCGGCAAGCCCATCGCCACCTTCCAGGCTGTGGGCCAGCGGGCCGCCGACGCCTACGTCGACACCGAGGCCATCCGTCTGACTGCCTGGCAGGCCGCCTGGCGCCTCGCCGAAGGCCTGCCGGCCGACAAGGAGATCGCCGTGGCCAAGTTCTGGGCCGCCGACGGAGGTCAACGGGTCGTCCACGCCGCTGTGCACCTCCACGGGGGCGTCGGTGTCGACCGCGAATACCCGCTCCACCGGTTCTTCCTCAATACCAAGCACATCGAGCTGACCCTCGGCGGTGCCACCGACCAGCTGCTGCGCCTCGGCGCCACGCTGGCCGCCGAGCCGGCCTGAGCCGCCGGCCTCGACGGGGGCCAGAACACCATGGGCAATGACGACGGTGGACTCTCGGTCTCCCACATCGGCATCTGCGTCTCCGACCTCCACGCCTCCCTCCGCTTCTACTGCGAGGGTCTGGGCTTCGAAGAGGTGGTCAGCCACGAGGTGGGGGAGGAGTTCGCCGCACTGATGGAGATCGAAGGGGTGCGCCTGCGCTCGCGGATGATCCGACGGGACGGGGTCACCCTCGAACTCCTCGACTTTGTGGCACCGGGCATCACGGGTTCGGGGGATCGTCGACCCATGAACCAGCTCGGCCTCACCCACCTGTCGCTGCGGGTTGGCGACGTCGAGTCGGTGGCCGCCACCATCGAGGCCTTCGGCGGCACCGTGGTCCGTCCCACCCGAACCACCTTCGCCTTCGGTGAGGTGTCGCTCGACTTCCTGTACTGCACAGACCCCGACGGTGTGCGCATCGAATTGATGGACCTCGGAGGTTGAGTTGCCCTTGCTCGGCCCCTGCTCGGCCTTCGGTGCCACCTCCACTACCGTGATGCCGTGAGCTCGCAGCCCGTGGACGTGACCGACATCGACCCTGTCGAGGCCGACCGACTCGTGGTCGGCGGCGCATTGATGCTCGACGTCAGGGAGGACGACGAGTGGGACGCCGGACACGCCCCGGTTGCGGTCCACCTCCCTATGGGCGACGTGGTCGAACGCATCGGTGAACTACCCACCGACCGGATCATCGTCTGCATGTGCCGGGTTGGGGGTCGCTCGGGCTCGGTCGCCCTACACCTGGCCGGGTCCGGGTATGACGTCCGCAATATCGTCGGGGGCATGCAGGCCTGGGAAGCGCTCGGCCTCCCGGTGGTGGACGCCTCGGGTGCCCCGGGGCGGGTCATCTGAGTCCGGGGACGGACCCCCGAGCGCGGTGACTGTCTACCTCGACGACTGGCGCCAGCGCGCCCGGCTCGGCCCGGTCGACGACCGGTGGTCGCACCTGGTGGCCGACACCGACGATGAACTCCATGACTTCGCCGTGCGAATGGGTATGCGGCGCGAATGGTTCCAGGACAAGTCCGGGCGACCCCACCACGCCCACTACGACCTGCCCGAGCGGGCCAGGGCCGAAGCCCTGGCCAACGGCGCCGTCGAGGTGAGCTGGCGAGAGCTGGGCCGGATGCTGCGCGAGCGGCGGGTGGGTGCACCTTCCACCGAGGGGACCGGCGGAGAGGGGTCCCCGTGACCGACCGGCCAACCCGGCCGATTCGGCCCAACCCGTCCACAGGGCTGACAGCGCCATCTGGTCCGACCGGGCAACCCGATGCCCGCATCCCCGTCCTGGTCGGGGTCGGCACAGCGTCGACTGACGCCGAGGCGGTGGAGCTGATGGCACTCGCCACCGAAGCCGCCTTGCGCGATGCCGGCGGAAGGGGCCTGGCTGCGGCGGTCGACCGGGTGGCCGTGCCCCAGGGGAGTTGGACCTATCGCGACCCGGCCCGGCTGGTGGCCCGACGGATCGGGGCGCCTGCGGCCACGACCCATCTGGTCGAACTGGGGATCCCTCAGCAGAGCGTGGTCAACGACGCCCTGGCCGCCATCCTGTCGGGCGCGTCGGACGTCGCCGTGGTGGTGGGCGGTGAGTCGAAACGATGGGCCCGTGAACGCGAGCGGGCAGGACTGTCGCCGGAGACGGCCCAGTCCGGTGCGGATCCCGACGTGCTCCGTCGTCGCCCGGGCCCACTCCTCGAGCCGGTCGAAGTGGCGCACCGGCTGTGGGATCCCGTCCAGCAGTACGCCATGATCGACAATGCCCTGCGGGTGGCCGAGGGACGGACGATCGCCGAACACCGGGCCGAGATCGCCGACCTGTGGGACCGGATGAACGCCGTGGCGGTGGGCAATCCCGACGCGGCTTTCCCCGAGCGCATGGACGCCGAGCGCATCGCCACCGCGACACCGGCCAACCGGCCGCTCGCCTTTCCTTACAACAAGTGGCACTCGACCCAGTGGACGGTCAACCAGGCCGCCGCCCTGGTCCTCTGCTCGGTGGACGCGGCGCGGCGCATGGGTGTTCCGTCCGACCGTTGGGTCTTCCCCCTGGTGGGGTTGGAGTCGAGCCACGCTGTCTCGGTGCTGTGCCGCGAGCGGATCCACGCCTGGCCGGCCATGGAGGTCCTGGGCGGAACGGCGGCGGTCCGGATCGGGCGACCGGTCGATCAGATCGAGGTGGTGGAGCTTTACAGCTGCTTTCCGGCGGCGGTGCGGGTCCAGCAGCGGTCCCTCGGAATGGCGACCGACGGGACCCCGACGATCACCGGGGGCATGGCCTTCGCCGGCGGGCCGTTCAATAACGCCGTCCTGCAGTCGGTGGCCGCGGTGGTGCCCCGGCTGCGTGCCGCGCCCGACCTCCTCGGGGCGGTCACCACGGTGAGCGGACTGTTGACCAAGCCCGGACTAGGGGTGTGGTCGGCGCGTCCTGACGGCCGTCCGCCGCTTCTGTCCGACCTGGCTTACGAGGTGGCTTCGGTGACCGGCGTGGTGGAGGCGGTCGAGGACCTCGACGGGTACGAGGGACCGGGCAATGTCGCCACCTACACCGTGACGTACGACGGAATGGATCCGGTCCGGGTGGTGGCCGTGTGCGACACGGCGGACGGGAGGCGGTGCGTCTCTATCGGTGAGGATGCGGCGGTGGCCGCCCGGGCGTGCCAGGAGGAGTTGGTGGGCGCGCCCGTCCGGATCGGGTCGGGCACGTTCACCCCCATCTGAGCACCCACCCTGACCACCCGCCAGCCGATGAACCTGTCCGCGGGCCGGCTCAGGAGGCCCGGCTGCTCCAGGACTGCTCGCCGGACCACTCGTGACCGCATCGCCGGCATTGCAGGCTCGTCCCGTGGCTGCCCTTGCCGGTCCCCCGGACGATCAGTTTCGGCACGTCGCCTGATAGGCACGCCGGACATGACTCGTCGCTGTGCCCTGCCTCCACCGCGCATCCTCCACGTGTTCGACCGTCCACCTGCCCCTCCGAACGGCTGATTCCGCCTGAACTGTAGAACGACGACCGGGGCCGCGCCAGCGCCAGCGCCATCCGTGGTCGGGCCGCCCGTCGGTGTGACGGCCGGCCGTACAGTAGGGCCATGACCGCGGCCGCCGACGCTCTCCGATCGACCCGAGTCGGCCTGTGGACGCCGGCGCTGGAGGCCCAGCCCGGGCCGCGGGCCCAAGACGTAGCGGCAGAGCTCGACGAGCTGGGGTTCGGGTCCCTCTGGCTGCCCGAGGCCTACGGCCGGGAGGCCTTCACCGGGGCCCAAGCCCTGTTGGCCGCCACCCGGCGGATGGTTGTCGGGACCGGGATCGCCTCCATCTATGCCCGGGGCGCCATGGCCGCCAACGGCGCCGCCCGGTTGGTCGAGTCCCTCGCCCCGGGCCGCTTCGTCCTAGGCCTCGGGGTGAGCCACAAAGCGCCGGTCGAGCGGGACCGAAAGGAGACGTACCTCCCTCCGATCCGGGCCATGACCGACTACCTCGACGACCTGGCCGCAGCCCCGTACTTCGGCGCTGATGCCGTCATGCCGCCCGTGGTCCTCGCCGCTCTCGGCCCGAAGATGCTCGGCCTGGCCCGGGACCGGACCTCCGGCGCCCACTCCTACCTGGTGACCCCGGAACACACCGCCTCGGCCCGCGCCACGCTCGGCACCGACCCGCTGCTGGTGGTCGAACAGGCCGTCGTGCTGGACCAGGGGCGGGACGAGTGGTTGCGGCGGGCCCACGACCACCTGAACATCTACACCGGCCTTCCCAACTATCGGAACAGCTGGCTCCGCCAGGGCTTCACCGAGGACGACTTCGTCCGGGGCGGCTCCGAGCACCTGGCCGATGCCCTCGTCGTTCACGGCGACGAGGCGGCGGTCATGGCCCAGGTGGGCGAGCACCTCGACGCCGGGGCCGACCACGTGCTCCTCCAGGTCCTCGGGAGCGACCTCGGCCAGTTGCCCGTGGACGAATGGCGGGCCCTGGCGCCGGCCGTCACCGTCCCGTAGCCACCACATGATGGGCGCCGGCTGGCGGACCAGTGGCAGCCCGATCTCCGGTGGGCCGCGTCAAGCGGCTTCGGCCACCTCGACCGGTTCGGGGGCGAGGATCCTCGAGTCCCACTTGGCCTCGACGTCGCCGAGGTGCCAGTACAGGGCGGCGATCACCCAGGTGGCTACGAACCCGCCGACGATGACGAACCCGGCGGTGTTGATGTCGAAGCCGGAGATGTACCTGACAAACGGACCGTGCAGGTCGAATTCGGTGCTGAGGAGCCCCACGAGCTCGATGGTCCCGATGAAGAAGGCCACGACGACCGACAGCCCGGTGATGGTCAGGTTGTAGAAGACCTTGCGGACCGGTTTGGCGAAGGCCCAGTCGTAGGCAAAATTCATGAAGCACCCGTCGATGGTGTCGAACAGGCTCATGCCGGCTGCGAAGAGTAACGGCAGCGACAGGATCGCCCAGAACGGCAGCCCGCCCGCCACCGCGGTCCCGGCCAGCACCAGCAGGGCCACCTCAGTGGCCGTGTCGAAGCCGAGCCCGAAGAGCACCCCCACCGGGTACATCTTCCACGGGCTGTCGATCTTGCTCCCGTAGCCGCGGAAGATCCGGTTCATGAGGCCCCGACTGTCGAGCTGGCGTTCGAGCTCGGCGTCGTCGTAGCTGCCCGCCCGCATGGCCCGGAAGACCTTCACGATCCCGACCAGGACTACCAGATTGAGCAGAGCGATCAGGTAGAGGAACGTGCCGGACACGGTGGTGCCGACGATGGTGGTGGCCCGGTGGAGGCCGGACGCACTATTGGACACCTGGGAGTCGAGTGCCCGGATCCCGAAGTTGAGGGCGACGGCGAGGGCGAATACCACCGACGAGTGGCCAAGGGAGAAGAAGAAGCCGACGCTGAGCGGGCGCTTTCCGTCGTTGACCAGCTTCCGGGTGGTGTTGTCGATGGCGGCGATGTGGTCGGCATCGAACGCGTGACGCATGCCGAGCGTGTAGGCCAGCACGCCGGTGCCGAAGCCGAAGAGGCCGGTCTTGGACACGTGATAGTGGTGCCCGGCGGCGGCCCTCAGCAGCCCCCAGCCGATGACGTTCAGGGCCAGGACCACGAAGGCCATGCCGCACAGGCGCCACCATTCGGCCCGGGTCAGTCCGTTGCGCAGGCGGGCCAGGCGGGAGGGGTTGAAGGTCGTGGCAGCATCGTCGTCGGCGTCCGGACCGTCCCGCTGCACCAGAGTCATTGCCGCCAGGGTAGGGCAACTGCGAACTGTGTGCAATAAGGAGCCACTGGTGGTTCCGGCCCGCGGCCGCCCGGCTCAGGCGGTGCTCGAGGCCGCCTCTGTCGAGGTGTCCCAGGCCCGGTTGAGGAGCCGGAGCAGTACGTCGGGCGGCTGGGCGCCGGGGATGCCCAACCTCTCGTCGAACACGAAGAACGGGACGCCGGTCGACCCGAGTTCCATGGCCCGGGCCTCGTCAGCCCGGACATCGGCGCCGAACTCGTCGCCGGCCAGAACCTCGGCCACCCGGGCACGCTCCAGTCCCACCTCGGCCGCCAGCTCGGTCAGGGTGGACGGATCCGAGATCGCCCGTCCCTCGGTGAAGTAGGCGCGCAACAACCGCTCCTTCAGGTCGCCGGCCCTCCCCTCGAGGGCGGCCAGGTGGACAAGGCGGTGGGCGTCGAAGGTGTTTCCGATCTGGACCCGGTCGAGGTGGTACTCAAGCCCCACCGTGGCGGCCAACTCGGTCATCTGGCTGTTGGCTTTCGTCGCCTGCTCGGCGGTCATCCCATATTTGCGCTCGAGGACCTCGTCCATGGACAGCTCGACACGGGCCGGAGTGGTGGGGTCGAGCTCGTAGCTCCGCCACGCGACGGTCACCTGTGCGGCGTGCTCGAATCCGGCGAGAGCTATCTCGAGATTCCGCTTGCCGACGTAGCACCAGGGACACACGACGTCCGACCAGATCTCGACCAACATGTCCGCTCCTCCACTCCTGCCCGCGATGTACTCACCACCGACGATACCGGGGCACGCCGCCGGTCCGACTCGCCGCCCGTCGGGCTCGAGGGGCATCCTCACGGTTCCTCACGGCCGGCTCGGCAACCGCACGACGCCGGTAGCGTCTGGCCATGATCCTCGAGCACGCTCTCATTACGATCCGTCCCGACACCCACGAGAAGTTCGAGGCCGCGCTGACCAAGGCCCGCGCGGTGATCTCCTCGGCGCCCGGCTTCGGGTCACTCCGGCTCCATCGGGGCGTCGAATCGCCGGATCGCTACCTTCTGCTCGTCGAGTGGGCGACACTCGAGGACCACACCGTCGGGTTCCGGGAGTCTCCGGCATTCGCCGAGTGGCGTTCGCTCATCGGGCCCTTCTTCGAGTCCCAGCCGGAGGTCGACCACTACGGCCCGGTCGCCGGTCTGGCCTGACGGAATGGCCGACCGGCCAGAACCTGCGGCCACCGGTTACGCCGCCGGCTCACCCAGGCACCACGCCATGCGCAGGTGATCGGCCAACTCGGCCAGTGGCGTGCGGGCGTTGAGCCCGCTGGTGGACGGCATCACATAGGCGGGACGTCCCCCGACCGGAATCGGCTGGACCCCGGCCACTGCGTGCCGGTCGACCACGGTCCGCCAGCCTGAGAGCCCGACAAAGCACACCGCCCCTGGAGTGAGCCACTCGACGAGTCGGCTGACCCGGGCGAATCCGGAGGTGTACTCGGTCCGGGTCACCTCGACTGCCGTCCTGGTGGCTCGCTTGGCGAAGTCGGTCATGCCCAGTCCGCCGATCAGAGCAGCCACCGGGTCCCGGTCGACATCCACGACGCCGGCGGCCAGGGCGGCCGGCCAGAACCGGTTACCGGGTCGGGCGTACCCGACCCCGGCGTCGGCCGAGAAGGGCGAAGGGTTCACTCCGCAGACGAGGATCCGCATGCCCGGCGCCACCGAATCGGCCAGGGTGTGCTCACGCTCCGCCACGACGATGAGGGTGTCCGGACCGCCGGCCGATGGCCCCTCCTGCACGGCGAAGCCGGCTCCGACCACCAGATCGCCCAGCCGATCGGGGCCGACTGTACTGGCTGCGGTCAACGCCACCCGGGTACCCACCGGCAGGCGCCGCTGGGCCACGTGGAGCGCCAGGGGGAGGGCTTCGGGGGGACGTGCGGTCAGGTCCCAGGTCCACGGGCCGTCGGGTCGCGCCGGCGGCCGGAGGCCGTCGGCTGCTGAATCGGCGGTGGGCACGGCCGGAGCGTACCGGTCGCCGACGCACGGGACCGGTGGACCGGTGTTCCGGTGGTCGGCGGCGAGGCCCGGTGGTTGACTGGGCCGATGCCCGCCTGTCCCACCCTCACTACTGAGCGGCTGGTCCTGCGTCCGTTCCGGGCCGACGATCTCGAGTCCTTCCACGCCGCCATGACGACCGACGAGGTGCGGGCCTCGCTCGATGTCCCTCACGACTACTCACCGGGCGAGACGTGGAGGTCCATGTGCACCTTCGCCGGGTTGTGGGACCTCCGCGGCCTCGGCCAGTGGGCTCTCGAGGAGCTGGCGACGGGCCGGTTCGTCGGCCGGGCCGGCCTCTACTGGCGGGTGGACGACGACTGGCCGGGCGTCGAGGTGGGTTGGATGCTGGATCCGGCGGTCTGGAGTTCGGGCTATGCCACCGAGGCCGGCGCACGTTCGGTACGTTACGGGTTCGAGGTACTGGGGGAGGACACGCTCTACTGCATGATCCTGCCCGGCAACACCCGGTCGGAGGCGGTGGCCCGGCGCCTGGGCTTCGAGGCGGGAGCGGAGCGCACGATGTCGTTCTTCCCCTCCCGCCCGCATGTCGTCTGGCACCTGGACCGGCCCGGGTGGGAGTCCGGTCTCAACGCAGGTTGAGTCCACCGTCGATCAGGACGATCTCGCCGGTGACGTACGTCGACCCTGCCAGGCCGAGGATCACCTCGGCTACATCCTCGGGGGTGGCGGACCGCTGCATGGGGGCCTGGGCCCGCACGAACTCCCGCACGACCGTCCAGTCCTCTGTCCACGGGGTGTCGACCAGGCCTGGGCCCACTGCGTTGACTCGCACCTCTGGTCCGAGGGTGTTGGCCAGCAGCCGGGTCATGTGGCTGACCGCCGCCTTGGAGCAGGCATAGGGGATGGAGCTGCCGACGGGACGGGAGCCGGCCAGCGACGACACGTTGATCACCTGTCCCCTTCCGGACGCTCGGAGGTGGGGGACGGCGGCCACCGTCAGCTGCCACGTCCCGATGACGTTGACATCGAAGATGCGGCGCCAGATCTCGGGGGTGGCGGCCTCGAGGTCGTTGTGGGGGATCAGCGCCGTGGTTCCGGCGTTGTTCACCAGGACATCGAGGCGGCCGTGGGTGGTGATGACCTGGTCGACCATGCGGCTGCAGTCGGCCTCGACCGATACGTCGGCCTGGACGTAGGTGGCGTCGGGCAGCTCGGCTGCCATGGCCATTCCGGCATCGACCGACGTGGAGGAGTTGACGACGACGGTGGCTCCGGCAGCCGCGAACTGTTGGGCGGTGGCGGCACCGATCCCGGAGGAGGAACCGGTGACGAGCACCACATGGCCGCTGAAGCGGCCGTCGCGGGAAGGTGAGCCGGATGCGGGGTTCGATGGGGGCGTCATGGACGGAGTGTAGGACCGCGGTCGCCCGTCACCGGTAAGTTCTTGACATGTCCGCCCCCGTACTGCACGTCGGCATACCGGCCGCGGATGACGGGGTTGTCGGCGACCCTGGTCGCCCGGGACCGGCGTGAGTCCGGTTGCCGGCGGCGGGACGGCCGGTGGCGGAACAGCCGGTCGTGGGACGCCCGGCGCCACGGAAGGGGCCGACGTCGGGCCCGGGGTGGTGCGGGTGACCTCGTCTCTACGCATTCCGGTGTCCGAGCTCCAGTTCCGTTTCAGCGCCAGCGGCGGCCCGGGCGGGCAGAATGCCAACAAGGTGGCGACCCGCGTGGAGTTGCGCTTCGACGTAGCCCGGTCCCCGTCACTCGGGCCGCACCAGAGGTCCCGGCTCCTCGAGAAGCTGGGGTCCGAGGTGAGGGTGGTGGCCGACGACGAGCGTTCGCAGTTGCGGAACCGGCAGTTGGCCACCGAACGGTTCTGCGAGCGAATTGCAACAGCTCTTCGGGTGGAGAAGTCGCGTCGCCCGACGCGGCCCACCAAAGGAGCCAAGGAGCGGCGCCTGGCCGACAAGCGTCGCCTGTCGGAGCGGAAGCGGGCCCGGCGCCCCGACCTCGACGACTGAGGGTCAGCCGGCCTTCCTGGCCCGACGCTTGGGGGCCGCCCACGCCTTGTCGAGCAGACGATTGATCTCATCGGTCAGTCGCTCGGGGTGGACCCGCAGCTCGAGGACCGAGTTGGCCTGGATCAGCTCTCCCTGGGGCAGCCGGCGGGCCAGCTGCTCGGCATCGTGGAACGGATGGACGTGGTCGACCTTATGACCGATCACCAGGGCCGGCATCTCCATGGCGGCTCGTTGGTCCACCGTCGGGGCGATCGGTCCGGCCAGGATCCCGTGCAGCACCGCCGCCGTTTCCCGGGGCTCGGCCGAGAGCATGTTCATGACGCTGTCCAGAGGGCCGTTGCCGGTGCGGGGGAGCGCCCGGAACCGCTTGGACACCCAGCCGACCACAGGCCGGGCGAAGTGCACGGCGAGCAGCATCGGCACGAACGTGATGGCTGCCGCAGGCAGGGCCCACTCCAGCACCGGCATCTCCACCACCAGTCCGCGGACCCGGTCCGGGGCCTGGGCTGCCACCAGGAGGCTGACGTTCCCGCCGAGCGAGACACCGCCGACCACGGTCTGGTCGATGCCCAGGTGGTCCATGAGCCCGATGACGTGCCCGGCGTAGGTGTCCATGCGATGAAACGAAGCCCGCTGGGGACGGGCCGACAATCCGTGCCCGGGCAGGTCGAGGAGAATGACTCGGTTGCCCTTGGCGGCCAGGTCGGAGGCCAGACGGCGGTTCATGTTGGCGTCCATGAGGATGCCGTGCAGGAAGATGAGCACCCGGGGACCGCTGCCGTGGATCTCGTAGTAGAGCTCCAGGTGTTCGTGGACGAACGTGCCGACCTCGTACGGGGCAGCCGAGCCGGGGTTGTCGTCCGGCAGGTCCTTCGGTGGTCGCAGGACCCGGCGCGGAGTCGTCCCGGAACCGCTAGTTCGTGATGCCCCGGTCGTTGCCATGACAACAAACGTAGGCCCGGGGCTGGCGGTTCGCCAGCACCGGCAGCCGTGCGCGCACGTCGGCGAGGTAGCCGGAGTCCAGGTCGGCGAGG
This sequence comes from Acidimicrobiales bacterium, assembly GCA_036513075.1. Classification (GTDB taxonomy): domain Bacteria; phylum Actinomycetota; class Acidimicrobiia; order Acidimicrobiales; family RAAP-2; genus Bog-756. The sequence goes on along the minus strand of DATBZS010000011.1, from coordinate 7,482 downwards.
ACCACGCCGGGGCTGGGATCGGTCCGCTCGGCCAGCACCGTGCCCCACGGGTCCACGATCATCGAGTGACCGTGGCAGCGGGGCATGCCTGCCGGGAGCTCGCCGACCTGACCGGCACCGACGACGAATACCTGCTCCTCGACGGCCCTGGCCCGCAGGAGGAGTTCCCAGTGGGCCGGCCCGGTCGCTGCGGTAAAGGCGGCCGGGACGGTCACAACCGTCGCCCCCGCGAGGGCCAGCACCCGGTAGAGCTCGGGAAAGCGGACGTCGTAGCACAGGGTGAGCCCGAGGACGGCGGGCTCGGCGTCGTCATGGGGGTTCCCGGCGAGGGGCACGACCACGGCGGACTCTCCCGGGGCGATGGTGTCTGATTCCCGGAAGGCCACCCCTTCCAGGGCCACGTCGAACAGGTGGATCTTCCGGTAGACGGCAAGGGTGGCACCGTCGGGGCCCATCAGGCAGCTGGTGTTGGCCAGCCGACCGTCGCTGCGTCCCACCCGCTCCGGAAAACTGCCGGCCACCAGATGGATCCGGTGTCGGGCAGCGGCCGCCGACGCCCACGCCGAGGTCGGCCCGTCGAGTGGCTCGGCCCAGTCCCGGAGGACCTCAGGAGTGCCGGCCACCGAGAAGTACTCGGGCAGGACGACCAGGTCGGCGCCGGCCGATGCCGCCTCGTCGACCAGAGCCCCGGCGGCGGCCAGGTTGGCGTCGCGATCGTCCCCGGCCGTCGTCTGGATGGCGGCAACGCGCATGTCACAGGGTACGCCGGGATCGGGCACAATGACCCCCGGCGGTGATCCCCGGTTCAACTCGGGAACCGCACCCTGAGGAAGAGAGCACCGTGTCCTTCGAAGATTCCGAAGTCGTCCGCAGTGCCGTCCGGGTGGAGGGTTTCCGGGACGACGAGTTCAACTACCAGCTGATCCGGGCCATCGGGTTGGCCGATTACGGCGGCTCGACGGTCGGGGAGTGCCTCGCCGTGGTGGCTGAGATCACCGACGGCAGCCCCTCGAGCTGGTCCCTGGCCTTCGATCGCCTGGCCCGGCGGGTCGAGGCCGAGGGACGCTCCTGCCTGGCCGATGGGCGACGGGTGAGCGGTCGCGACCACCTCCTGCGGGCCTCGACCTACTACCGCACGGCCGAGTACTACGCCGGTGGTGCCTCGGGCGGAGCGGACACATCCGGCGCCCGCAGCCAGGCCTGCTTTTCCGAGGCGGCTGACCTCCTCGACCTCCCGGTCCAGCGGCTCGACGTGCCGTTTGCCGGTGGTTCACTGCCCGGTTACCTGGTCCGTCCGCAAGCCGAGGTGGCAGCCAGTGGCCCGCGCCCGACCGTCATCGCGGTGGGCGGCTTCGACTCCAGCGCCGAAGAGCTGTTCTTCCAGTTGGGCGTGCCCGGCGCCGAACGCGGATGGAACGTCGTTGTGTTCGACGGCCCCGGTCAGCTGGGCTGCATGCGTACGAACCCGAGCATGACGTTCCGGCCGGACTACGAGGTGCCGTTGGCAGCGGTCCTCGACACCGTGCTGGCCCTGCCGGACGTGGACGACGGGCGAGTGGGTCTCGCCGGCCAGAGCTTCGGTTCGTACTTCGCGGCCCGGGCGGCGGCCACCGACCTGCGGGTCGGGGCCCTGGTGGCCAACCCGCCGGTCGTCGACATGGGCCGGTACATGGAGGCCTGGGTCGGTACCGACGTCTACCGGATGATCCGGGACATCCGCCCCGAGGACGTCGCCGGGGTGCCTGAGGACCTCATGCCCCGGCAGATGCAGTGGGGGATCGAGGCCATCTGCACCCGTTTCGGCGTGCCGTCGTTCCACGCCTGGCGCGACGCCATGGCGTCCTATCGACTGGGGGGGCTCACCAGCGCTATCTCGTGCCCTGTGCTGGCTCTGGTCGGTGAGCGTGAAGGGGCGGAGCCCCGGGCCCAGTTCAATGCCCTGGCGGCCGGCGTCACCGGGCCGGTGACCTCGAGGGTGTTCCGTCCAGCCGACGGTGCCTCGACCCACTGCCAGTCGGACAACCTTCGGCTGTCGGCCCAGGTCACCTTCGACTGGCTGGACTCCGAGTTGGGCGGACCTGGGACAGGCTGACATCCCGGCCTGAGCCGGTCACCACCTGGGCAGCCACGGCGTCGCGCTCAGATCCGATGGGTGGCCAGCGCTGCGGCCAGGGCGGACGACCCGGCGTCGGAATCGTTCTCCCGCACGCCGACCAGTGGGGTGACCGACGCCCATCCCGATTCCACCAGTGCGGCGTCCGAGTCGGGCTCCAGTTCGGCCCGCTCCTTCAGCCGGTCGGCGTCCCCGTCGCTTGCACCCCGCAGGGCCAACACGATCGCACCTCCGGTGCGGTCGACGGCAGTTCCGTCGACCGGAAGCGGCGTGTGCTCGGGACGGACCGAACGGATGAGCCCAACGCGGCCCAGGGTGCCGTGGCGCAGCCCCAACAGGTCTGCTGGCTTCACCGCTGGGACGTTGAGGTTGAGCACGGTGGCCGGTTCGGCCTCGGCCAGCGCCGGCACGATCTTGCAGGCCAGGTCGACGGCGGTGTCCCAGAAGTCCGGCTCCGTTGCCCAGGCGATGGAGACGGCCAGGCCCCTCACACCGAACTGGGCGCCGGTCAGGGTGGCACCGACGGTGCCCGAGTGGAGGGCCGACCGTCCGGCGTTGAGGCCGTGGTTGATGCCCGACACGACCATGTCGGGTCGGGGTCCGAATCCCTCGATGCACGCCAGGATGACCGACAGCGCGGGGGTTCCGTCGATGCCGTAGGTAGGCACGTCGGCAAGGCCCGGAATATCCACGTGCTCGTAGGGGATGGACTCGCGTTCGTACACGGGTCCGACCGCGGCACCGGCTCCGCTGTGGTCGGTGAGGGGCGCCACGACCACCAGCTCGTGCATGCTCCCGAACGCGGCGTGCAGACCCCGGGTCAGGGCGGCGATCCCCGGGGCGAAGACGCCGTCGTCGTTGGTGACCAGAATGCGCATGGAGGAGTACAGGTCCGTTCGTCGGGCGTCGCGCCCGATCGCCCCCGGTGAGGCGTCGGATCGTCGCGACAGTGTCTCGGCGGGCCGCTGCGGCCTCATGGCCTACCATACCGGGCGACATCGGCAGCCGGACGGTGGGCACGGTCCGTGCCGGCCCCCGACACCGCCGCTCGCGTGGCCTGCGCCCCACCGCCGCCGGCCGCACCGCACCCGGGGTCGCCCCCGTGGGCCGACCTCCGAGGACCACATGCACGCACCCGCCCAGCCTCCCGATCAGCGCCCCGCCGAGACCACTGCGGCCACCGGCGACCAGTGGGTCATCGGGCATGGGCACCAACGGGCCATCGTCACCGAGGTCGGAGCCACGCTGAGGGCCTTCACCGTGGGCGACCGGTCCGTGGTCGACGGCTTCGGACCTGATCAGTGGAGCCACGGCAGCCGAGGCCAGGTCCTCGCACCGTGGCCCAACCGGCTGGGCGACGGTGCCTACACCTTCGCCGACGTGGCCGCCCAGGCCCCGATCGACGAGATCGCCCGCAACAACGCCATCCACGGGCTCGTCCGGTGGTTACCGTGGCGGATGACGGGTCGGGCTCAGAACCGCGTCGGGCTCCGGTGCGAGTTGCGGCCATCGCCCGCCTACCCGTTCGCCCTCCGCCTCGAGGTCGAGTACCGGCTTGGGCGCGAGGGGCTGTCGGTGACCACCGACGCCGAGAACATCGGCACCGACGACCTGCCCTTCGGCCTGGGTTTCCACCCGTACCTGACCGTGGGCACCTCGACGGTCGACCAGGCCCGTCTCCGGGTGCCGGCCGGCCGGCGGCTGATGACCGACGAACGGGGTCTGCCTACCGGTACGGCGTCCGTGGCTGGCACCGAATTCGACTTCACCGGTGGGCGGCCGATAGGTGTGACCCGGCTCGATACCGCCTACTGCGACCTGGCCCGGGACGGCGATGGCCGGGTGCGCGTCGACCTCGACCATCCCGATGGCGGGGCTGGGGTGACCTTGTGGGCCGACGACCGGTTCGGCTACCTCATGATCTACTCCGGGGACACCCTCGCACCCGGTGAGCAGCGCAAGGCGGTGGCTGTCGAGCCCATGACGTGCCCGCCCGACGCGTTCCGCACCGGCACCGATGTCACGCGGCTGCGACCCGGTGCCCGGTGGACCGGAGTCTGGGGGATCACGGCCCGTTGACCCCGGAACTTCCGGGATGGCTAGGTCGGTGTTGGTCGACCCGCAGTTCGAACACCTCTGCGGCCGGTCCAGACAAGTAAGACTGCAGGTCGATTGACACGCAAGCCCAGTGTGGGCAGGACAACGACGACTGTTCCACGAAGAGATTCGGAGTGTGCATTGACCGGTGTCCGATCATCGACCTACTACGACCCTTACGACTTCGAGATCGACGCGGATCCGTATCCGGTGTGGAAGCGGCTTCGCGACGAGGCACCGCTCTACTACAACGAGGAGTACGACTTCTACGCTCTGAGTCGCTTCGACGACGTCGACTCCTGCCTGCGTGATTGGCAGACCTACATTTCCGGTAAGGGTTCGGTCCTCGAGCTCATCAAAGCTGAGATGGAGGTGCCGTCAGGTCTGTTCATCTTCGAAGATCCTCCCGAGCACCATGTCCACCGCGCCCTACTCGGAGGGGTCTTCACGTCCCGTCGCCTCCTGGCAATCGAGCCCCAGATACGGGAGTTCTGTGCCCGCAGTCTCGATCCGATGGTCGGGTCCGGCGGCTTTGACTTCATTGTGGACCTGGGAGCTCAGATGCCCATGCAGACCATCGGGATGCTGCTTGGAATTCCCGAAGCGGACCAGGAGGCAATCCGGGACAAGATCGATGAGGGACTCCGCTTGGAAGACGGAGTGATGCCAGCGGCCAGCCTCGCCGAGGGTGGAGCCATGGTCGACGACTTTGCGGACTACATCGACTGGCGGGCCGAGCATCCCTCGGATGACCTGATGACCGAACTGCTGAATGCCGAGTTCACCGACGAGAGTGGCGTCGAGCGCACGCTCACGCGTGAGGAGATCCTCGGCTACGTCGTTCTTCTCGCAGGGGCCGGCAACGAAACGACGGCCCGCCTCATCGGCTGGACCGGGAAGGTGCTGGCTGATCATCCAAGTCAGCGTCAGGAACTCGTGGACGACCCAAGTCTCATTGCCAATGCGATTGAGGAGATTCTGCGGTTCGAGCCCCCCTCACCGATTCAAGCTCGATATGTCACCCGGGATGTGGAGCACCATGGTCAACGGGTCCCCAAGGGGAGCACCATGGTGTTGCTCAATGCTTCAGCGAATCGGGACGAGCGGCGATTCGACGATCCCGACCGCTTCGATATCCACCGTGACATCGGTCGACACTTGGCTTTCGGCTACGGCATCCACTTCTGTCTGGGTGCACATCTGGCTCGGATGGAGGGACGAGTCGCCTTGGAAGAGGTCCTGAAGCGATTTCCGATTTGGGAGGTAGATCAGGAGAACGCCATACAGGCTCGGACGTCAACCGTCAGAGGCTGGGAGCGTCTTCCGGTGCGTACCCCGTGACGGACCAGGGGCAAACGAGCGGAAGTGACACGATGTGCGCCCCCTGGGATTCGAACCCAGAACCTGCGGATTAATGACCTTCGCGTAATACCGCGCGGACTCTTTTCCACAGGCGACCAGGCTACGACTGGGTTCCCGATGATCTCGGCTCGCAGGGTCTTTTGCGAAGGTCATTAAGAGCGTGCTCAGGGAGTTCCCGACGCTGGTCGGTTTTCACCAAAAATGGCTCCTGCCTGCACTGATGTTCTCAGGGCTCATCGACACTCATCGATCGAATTCAGGATTCGCCGGGATTTGTTGCCCCAAAAGTTGCCCAGAATCGTGCAGACAATCAACTCTTCCGGCTGGATCCGATGGTGGACCCGTGGGTCTAACCTGCTGACTTGTGCGGGGAGGCCCATGCCGGACCAGCAGGCGGTCGGGGGCGATCCTCCTCGGGGTGTTCGTCCTGGCTGCTTCGAGTTGCGGCGGCACGGCCAAGTCCGCTCTTGCGACGACATCGCCGGAAGCTGCCACTACAGCTCTGACAGATGATTCCCTGTCGAGCATTTCGTGCATCAGCGCATCTGACTGCCAGGCGGTCGGGTCCTCTGGCGACTATAGGTTTCCCCTGATCGAACACTGGAACGGGACCGAGTGGTCCGTCACAAAAGTGGCTCACCCGCTACCAACTTCGTCTTCATCTGGGTCGTTTCATGGCCTGTCGTGTATCACTGCGTCCAATTGCCAGGCCGTCGGTAATTACTTCATCGGCAAGCGCATCTTTCCGCTGTCCGAACGCTGGAACGGGACCGAGTGGTCCATCGTGAAGATCCCATGGCGGACCAAAAACGACGCTCAACTGTCCGGCATCGCATGCGTCAGTGTTTCGGATTGTGTCGCCGTCGGGCACCGCAGGTTTGCGACGCCCTTGACCCTCATCGAACACTGGGATGGACGTGGATGGTCAACCGACGTGAGCCCCAATCCTGCTCTGGATGGACCCAATGACGGCGTGTACCTGGAGGGTGTGTCGTGCGTCAGCGCCACAGATTGCATGGCCGCCGGATACCACGGCGCTGGACCGAAGGAGCCCTTGTTCGAACATTGGAATGGTGTTATTTGGTCCATCGTGACGAGCCCAGTCTCCGCCTATACCGACGCTCAGATGAGTGGCATCTCGTGCACCAGCACGGGTGACTGCTATGCATCCGGCGATTCCTACGCTGATGGAGGTGTACCGATCTCCCTCATCGAGCACTGGGACGGGGAAGCCTGGTCCATCATGAAGAGTTCCGATGTGGGATCCCAGGGCTCCCGACTGGGCGGCATATCGTGCGTCAGTTCGACCAGCTGCGAGGCCGTTGGGAGCTACCCGCTCGGAAATATCTCAGACAGCGATGAGCGCGATTACACTCTGTTCGAACATTGGGATGGGCTCACATGGTCCGGCTCGATCGGACCTAGCACGCCAGGAGCACAACAGTCCTTGCTCGATGACGTCTCATGCATAAGTGCATCTGACTGCTTGGCGGTCGGGACCTCGTTCATTTCCAGAACAGAATCCTGGGTGACGCTGGCCGCGCAATGGAGTGGGAATCACTGGTACCTGATGAAGAGCCCCAGTCCCTCGTAGGAGATCATGCCGGAGAGGAGCGCCCACTGAACGTGGGACCGCGTCGCCACTGCTAGCGCGCCACAAGGCTCACTGCTAACCAGCGGTTTGAGGGACTCAGGCACGAAACTTCGGACTCGCAAAGCTCCTACCAGGCACGATGGGACGGTCCCTGACAGTGGCGGACTCAAAAATATGGCTCTCCTGCTTGATCCGTGGGTCGATTCCTCGAACATGCTGCTGATCAGGCGGGGGCGATCGGTCTCGGGTCGGTGAGTAAAGATGGAGAGGTGATTGGTGATGCCGCTCCTATCGATTGGTCTCCGGAGTCCGACGA
>DATBZS010000010.1:0-7727 GCA_036513075.1 Acidimicrobiales bacterium | reverse complement strand
GGCTCCCGTTCCGGTGGGGGAGGGACGTCGACAACGGCGAAGCCGACCCCAGTCGAGGGCGAAGGTGGCCGCACGGCCGCTCCGACCCGGGCCGCGTCGCCGACGGGCAAGGGCGAAGGTCGCCGGGGTGGGCGCGAGCGCCGGGGCAAGGCCGTCGGGCGCTACCAGATCTGTGTCCACGTCCGCCCGGACATGACCCAGATCGCCCTCCTCGAAGGCCGCACCCTGGTCGAGCACTACATCTCCCGGGCTTCGGACGACGCCACCCAGATCGACGGCAACATCTACCGGGGCCGCGTCCAGAACGTCCTGCCGGGCATGGAAGCCGCCTTCATCGACATCGGGACGCCCAAGAACGCCGTGCTCTACCACGGGGACGTCCGCTATGACACGGACGACGTGGAGTCGCCCAAGGGCTCGGGCCAGCCCCGCATCGAACAGTTGCTCAAGCCGGGACAGACCATCTTGTGCCAGGTCACCAAGAACCCGATCGGGGCCAAGGGCGCCCGGCTGACCCAGGAGGTCTCCCTCCCGGGCCGGTTCGTGGTGCTGGTGCCCAACTCCACGGCCTACGGCATCTCCAAGCGCCTCGATGACGGCGAGCGCAAGCGCCTGCGGAAGATCGTCGACGCCGTACGTCCTGAGGGCCACGGGCTGATCGTCCGCACGGCCGCCGCCGGGGCCAGCGCCGAGGAGCTCGAACACGACATCGACCGGCTGGTCGAGCAGTGGGAGGCCATCGCCGCAGCCGCCCTGAAAGGGCAGGGCCCGGCCCTGCTCTACCGGGAACCGGCCATCGCCGTGCGGGTCATCCGCGAGGAGCTCAACCGGGAGTACCGGGCGGTGGTGATCGACGACCCCGCCCTCTACGAGCAGGTGCGGGACTACGTCGGGGCAGTCAACCCCGAGCTGGCCGACCGGGTCGAGTACTACGACCCCGAGGCCGAGGCGTTACCCGTGTTCGAGCGGTTCCACGTCCACGAGCAGCTCCACAAGGCCCTCGACCGCAAGGTCTACCTGCCCTCGGGTGGCTCACTGGTCATCGACCGGACCGAGGCCCTCACGGTGATCGACGTGAACACCGGCAAGAACGTCGGCACGACCAACCTGGAGGAAACCGTCTACCGGAACAACCTGGAGGCGGCCGACGAGGTGGCCCGCCAACTCCGGCTCCGCGACATCGGCGGGATCATCGTGATCGACTTCATCGACATGGAGATCCGTGAGAACCGGGACAAGGTCGGTTCGGCCCTGCGTACGGCCCTGGCCAGGGACAAGACCCGGACCCAGGTATTCGACATCAGCGAGCTGGGACTGGTCGAGATGACCCGGAAGCGCGTCTCCGAGGGCCTCATCGAGTCGATGTCGACCACTTGTGAGGTCTGCCAGGGTAGGGGAATAGTATTTGACGACCCGGAGCTGTAGGCTCTCATCCCTATGTACGCAGTCATCAAAACCGGAGGCAAGCAGGAGCGAGTGGCCGAGGGCCAGGAGCTCCGCGTGGAATTGCTGGGCGAAGAGCCCGGCACGGAGGTGACCTTCGAGCCCGTCCTCGTGGTCGACGGCGACACCGTCCTGGCCACTCCCACCCAGCTGGCCGGCGCCACGGTGACGGCCACCGTGAAGGGCGAGGAGCTCGGTCCCAAGATCCGCGGCTTCACCTACAAGAACAAGTCGAACCAGAGCACCCGATGGGGCCACCGCCAGCGGTACTCGACCATCGCCATCACCGGCATCACCGCCGGCTGACCACCCCCTCACCTCGTCGGCGCGCCTAGCGGTGCCGCGCGGCGGGACGGCCTGACCACAAGGAGCACAGCAGATGTCGAAGACCAAAGGTGGCGGTTCCACCCGAAACGGACGCGATTCGAACGCCCAGCGCCTCGGCGTAAAGGCCTTCGGTGGCACCGAGGTGCGTACCGGCGCCATCATCGTGCGCCAGCGGGGCACCAAGTTCCACCCCGGCCTCAATGTGGGCCTCGGCAAGGACGACACGCTGTTCGCCCTGGCTGACGGCACCGTCCAGTTCGCGAGCCGCAAGGGCCGCAAGCTGGTCGACGTGCTCCCCGGCGACTGAGCCTCCCTCCGTGCCCTCCCGGACCCTCGACTTCGAGGGATGCGTCAACTTCCGCGATCTCGGGGGCTACCGGACGACCGACGGCCGCATGCTGGCCTGGCGAACGCTCTTCCGTGCCGACGGCCTGAACAAGCTGACCGACGCCGACGTGGCCCAGCTGACCGAGCTGGGCCTGGCCACCGTCATCGACCTGCGGACCCTGGACGAGGCCGAGCAGCGCGGCAGCTTTCCGTTCGAGCGGGTCCCCGTCACCTACGTGGGACTGCCGCTCACCGATGTGCTGCCGGCCACGAAGGACCTGCCGGACTGGGGAGAGGCCGCGTATGTGGCCGCCCGCTACGCAGCCATGGTGTCCGAGGGCGGGCCGATGCTCACCTCGGCCATCGACGCCCTGGCCTCGGGTGACGCCCTGCCGGCAGTCATGCACTGCAGCGCCGGCAAGGACAGGACCGGGGTGCTGTCGGCCCTGCTCCTTGCCTTCCTCGGCGTGCCCGACGAGACCATCGTGGCCGACTACGCCCTGTCGGCGGCGGCCATGGGACGCCTGCTCGAGCGGCTGAAGGCCGAGTACCCCGACGCCACCGAGGAGGTCGAGCGCTACGCGCCGGCCGTCCTCCACGTCGTGCCCGAGACGATGGAGCAGTTCCTGGCCGACCTGCAGTCCCACTACGGCACCTACGACGACCTCGCCGCCACTCTGGGGGTCACCGAGGCCATGGCCGTCCTGCGCTCCCGGGTGCTGGTCGACGCCTGATCCGGCGTCCCGGGCAGCGTGCGCGCCACCGCTCCCGTCCATTCGACATCGCCCTGCTCTGAACCGCCCGCTCCATCTCGCCCGCTCCATCCAGTTTCATTCATCCACGTGCCGGTATCCGCCGGCGCCCGCAGCACCCGATGCCCTGTCCCGGGGCCGGGAATCTCCGATCGGTAGGATCGCCACCATGTCCGGCTTCGTCGACGAGGCACAACTCCATGTCAAGGCCGGCGACGGCGGGGCCGGCGCGGTAGCCATGCGCCGCGAGGCCCATGTCGACAAGGGCGGGCCCGACGGCGGAGACGGCGGTCGAGGCGGCAACGTCTGGCTCGTGGCCACCACCAACCAGTCCTCGCTCCTACCGTTCCGGGACCACCCCCACCGCGGGGCGGAAAACGGCGCCCACGGCGGCGGCAAGAAGATGCACGGCAAGCGGGGACACGAACTCGAGGTGCCGGTTCCGGTCGGGACCCGTGCCCGCAAGGCCGACGGCACCATCCTGTGCGACCTGACCAACCCGGGTGACCGGTGGCTGGCCGGCGAGGGCGGGCGGGGCGGGCGCGGCAATGCGAGCTTCCTGTCCAACAACCGGCGTGCTCCCGCCTTCGCCGAACAAGGGGAGAAGGGCCACGAGGAGTGGTACGACCTCGAGCTGGCGCTGGTGGCCGACGTTGCCCTGGTCGGCTACCCCAACGTCGGGAAGTCGACCCTGATCTCGAGGATCTCGGCGGCCAAGCCGAAGATCGCCGACTACCCCTTCACCACCCTCGAGCCCCACCTCGGTGTGGTCCGGGCCGACGACGAGACCAACTACACGGTGGCCGACATCCCAGGCCTCGTCGAGGGCGCCGCCGAGGGTAAGGGCCTCGGCCACCAGTTCCTCCGCCACATCACCCGGGCCCGTGCCCTGGTGGTCCTGGTCGAGCTGGACCCGGTCACCGGGGTGTCCCCGGCCGAGCAGCACCGGGTGCTCATCGACGAACTCCGTCGCTACCAACCCGATCTGTTGGAGCGGCCCCGGTTGGTGGTCGGTTCCAAGGCCGACATGGTGGCCGCGGACGACCTGCCCACGACGACCGCCCCCGAGACGTTCGACCGTGACGCCGGCAGCAACGACGGCACTGACGAGGAGTTCCATCCCGACCTGGTCATCTCGGCCGTTACCGGCCAGGGCATCACCGCTCTTGTCGGTCGCCTGGCCACCCTGGTGACCCAGGCCCGCACGGCCGAGCCGGAGTCCGACGGGACCATCATCATCCACCGCCCGCTGCCCGAGGGCTTCTCGGTCGAACGGCTGGGGGAAGGCGAGTTCGCGGTGGTCGGCAAGGTGGCCGAACGGGCCGTGGCCCTCAACGATGTCACCACCGACGAAGCGGCCGACTACGTCCAGAGCCGACTGCGACGCATCGGCGTCGACCGGGCCCTGGCCAAGGCCGGTGCCCGTGATGGCGACACCGTCCACATCGGCGAGCTCTCCTTCACCTGGTTCCGCGACCAGCCCGAGTTCACCGGCCAACCCCAGAGCCGGCGCCGCCACCGGTGACAGGAGCCAGCGGCGCCACCCGCACCCTGGTGGTCAAGATCGGCTCGTCCTCGGTGACGACCGCCGATGGCCGGGTGGACACCGCGGCCATCGACAAGCTGGCCGGCGAGGTGGCCCAGGCCCGGGAGGCCGGGCACCGGGTGGTCGTCGTCACCTCCGGTGCCATCACCGCCGGCTGGGCCAGCCTGGCCGAGGGTCGGCCCCGCCCCCACGACCTCGCCACCCTCCAGGCGGTGGCCGCCGTGGGCCAGCACTTGCTGATGCGGGTGTGGAGCGACGCCCTGGCCGCCCACGGGCTGGTCGCCGGTCAGGTACTGCTCGCCCCCCTCGATTTCGTGCATCGCACCCAGTACCTCCACGCCCGCCAGACCCTCGGGCGCCTCCTGGAACTGGGCGTGGTCCCGGTGGTCAACGAAAACGACGCGGTGGCCGACGAAGAGATCCGATTCGGCGACAATGACCGCCTGGCCGCCCTGGTCGCCCATCTGGTCGGAGCCGGCCTGCTGGTCCTCCTGACCGACACCGCAGGCCTCCTCACCGGCGACCCCCGGCGGGAGGCCGACGCCTCGCTGATCGAAGAGGTGGTCGAGATCGACCACGCCCTCGAAGCCATCGCCGGGGGTCCGGGCAGTGCGGTCGGCAGTGGCGGCATGGGCTCCAAGCTTGCCGCGGCCAAGATCGCCGTGTGGTCGGGCGTAGAGGCGGTCATCGCCGACGCGGCCCGGCCCGGCGTACTGGCATCGGTGGCGGCCGCTTCCCCGGGTGTCGGCACCCGGTTCCGCCCCCGAGAGGTGGTGCTGCCAGCCCGAAAGCTGTGGATCGCGTTTGCCATCGGCGCCTCGGGCACCATCGTGGTCGACGACGGGGCCCGACGAGCCCTGGTCGACCGGGGTCGGTCGCTCCTACCGGCTGGCATCGTGTCGGTTACCGGCGACTTCGGCATCGACGACGCGGTGGAGATCGCCGGTACCGACGGCGTCGTCTTCGCCAAAGGCCTGGTCCGCCACCCGGTCGCGTCGCTGGCCGGGTGGGCCGGGCTCCAGACCGAGGACCTTCCCGAGGATGTGTCGGCCGAGGTCGTCCATCGCGACGACCTGGTCGTCCTGGGCTGAGCGCACCCGACCGGTCGCACACCCGATCGGACGGCGTCCCGGACCGCCGCCCCTGGAGCGGCCACTACGCTTGCCCCGTGTCATCCGCCGAGACCTCGCACCTCGTCGACCTGGGTCGACGCGCCAAGGCGGCCGGTCGCGTCCTGGCCCGGTCCTCATCGGCGGCACGAGACGATGCCCTGTGCATGGCCGCCGACCTCATCGAGGAGCGGGTCGAGCGGATCCTGGGCGCCAATGCCACCGACGTGGCCCGGGCCACCGAGGCCGGGGCCGACGCCACCTCCCTCGATCGCCTGCGGCTCGACGCCGGGCGGGTGGCGGGCATGGCGGTCGGCCTCCGCGACGTGGCCGGCCTGCCCGACCCGGTGGGCGAAGTCGTCGAGGGCTGGGTCCGACCCAACGGCCTGCGGGTGGAACGGGTCCGTATCCCCCTCGGGGTCATCGGCATCATCTACGAGAACCGTCCCAATGTGACCAGCGACGCCGCCGGGTTGTGTCTCAAGTCCGGCAACGCCGTCCTGCTCCGGGGCTCGTCGACGGCCATCTCCTCGAACCTGGTGATCACCGCGGCCGTGCGCGACGGACTGGCCAAGGCCGGCCTGCCGGCCGACGCCGTCGGCCTGGTGGAGGACACCAGCCGGGCCTCGGCGGTGGCCTTCATGCAGCTCGAGGGGATCATCGACTGCCTGATCCCCCGGGGTGGAGCCTCGCTGATCGCCTCCATCAAGGAGCACGCCACCGTGCCGTATGTGATCGACGGCATCGGCAACTGCCACGTCTACGTCGACGCGGCGGCCGACCTCGACATGGCCGAGTCGATCGTGGTCAACGCCAAGACTCAGCGGCCCGGCGTCTGCAACGCCGCCGAATCACTGGTCGTCCATCGGGCGGTGGCCGCTACGTTCCTGCCCCGGATCGCCGGCGCCCTCGAAGGGGTCAGCCTGCTCGGCAACGAGGCCACGCGGGCGATCCTCCCGGGCATCGAACCGGCCACCGAGCAGGATTTCGCCGCCGAATTCCTCGGGTTGACTCTGTCGATCGCCACCGTCGAGGACCTCGACGCCGCCATCGATCACATCACCCGCTACGGGTCGGGCCATTCCGAGGCCATCGTCACCCGCGACATCGGGGCGGCCGGAAGGTTCGTGGCTGAGGTGGATGCGGCCGCCGTGGTGGTCAACGCCTCGACCCGCTTCGTGGATGGCGGCGAGCTCGGACTCGGCGCCGAAATCGGCATCTCCACCCAGAAGCTGCACGCCCGGGGCCCGATGGGCCTGCGCGAGCTCACCTCGATCCGCTACGTCGTCACAGGAACAGGCCAGGTACGTACATGACCAGCGACACCACACCCACCGAACGGGCGCACGAGGAGATCACCTCGGGGTTCCCCGAGGCCGGCGCCCCCCGGTTCGAGTCGATCGACGAGGTGCGCACAGGCCTGGCCGGGGTGCAGTACCTGGCCGACGACGGGATCTCGGGCGTTGTCTACCTGGCCGACCGTCTCGCCAAACCGGTCCTGGTCGAGGGGCCCGCCGGCACCGGCAAGACCGAGTTGGCCAAGTCGGTGGCCCGCCTGACCGGCAGTCGGCTCATCCGCCTCCAGTGTTATGAGGGCCTCGACGAGTCCAAGGCCCTCTATGAGTGGAACTACAAGAAGCAGCTGCTGCGCATCCAGGCCGACTCGGGCCAGTCGTGGCAGGAGCTCGAGGACGACATCTTCAGCGAGGAGTTCCTGCTCACCCGGCCACTTCTCGAGGCCATCAAATCCACCGAGCCGGTGGTGCTGCTGATCGACGAGATCGACCGGGTCGAACTCGAGACCGAGGCCCTGCTCCTCGAGATCCTGTCCGAGTACCAGGTGTCGATCCCCGAGCTCGGGACGGTGCGGGCCAGTCAGATCCCCCTGGTCTTCCTCACGTCCAACAACACCCGGGAGCTGTCCGAGGCCCTCAAGCGCCGTTGCCTCTACCTGCACATCGACTATCCCCAACTCGAGCGGGAGCGGGCCATCATCGAGACTCGGGTGCCGGGCATCAGCCAGGTCCTGGCCGACCAGGTGGCCCGCATCGTGCGGTCGATCCGCTCGCTCGACCTGAAGAAGGCCCCCTCGGTGTCCGAGACGCTGGACTGGGCCCGAACACTGGTCGTCCTCGGCGTGGAGTCGATCGACGCCGAGCAGGCCAAGGACACGCTGCACATCCTGCTCAAGTACCGCACGGACATCGACCGGGCGGCCAAGGA
>DATBZS010000009.1:0-30024 GCA_036513075.1 Acidimicrobiales bacterium | reverse complement strand
GCTCGAGGGGCGGGGCGATGAATCCGTCCGGCGGGATGTTGGCCCGGTACCAGTTGAGGGCCGACGTCAGCGTGCCGGAGGCCTCCCACCGGGCCACGATGGCGTCGGCATCCGGATGGGCGCACCACGCTCGGAAGTTGGCCCAGCCGTCGGCCGACAACCACTCCTCGGCCACGCCGGCGAACTGGAAGAAGAACATGTACCAGGACTTTTCGAGTTGGGGCACCCCGACCGACCGGAAGGCCGAAGCCTGGCCGACCGACAGGGCGACCAGGTGGTCGACCCGGTCGGGCAGGAAGGCGGCCATGGCCCAGGCCTCGCCGCGCCGAAGTCGTGCCCCACGACATGGGCTCTTCCGATACCGAGGTGGTCGAGTACGGCGACGATGTCGCCGATGGCGTAGAGGATCGAGTAGTCCTCCACCTCGGGCGGCGTTCCCGAGGCTCCGAAACCCCGCAGGTCAGGCACGACGACCTGGAACCCGGCGTCGACCAGGGCCGGGACCTGGTTGCGCCACAGTGCGCCCGAGTCGGGGAACCAGTGGAGGAGCACCACCGGTCGGCCCTCGCCGGTCACCTCCACGTGGATGGATACGCCGCCGCTGTCGATCTCCATTGTCGTCATCCTCGCACTCCGCCTCAGCGCTTGTCGCCGGAGGGGAAGTGGAGCGAGTTGGTCGGAGCATCGGTCGGTCCCTGACTGTCGGGCCAACGGGTGGTGACCGACTTCAGCCGGGTGTTGAATCTGACGCCTTCCATTCCGTGCACGTGCGCGTCACCGAACAGGGACTGCTTCCACCCTCCGAACGAGTAGTAGGCCATCGGCACCGGGATGGCGACATTGATACCGACCATGCCCACCGACACGTCCCGGCGGAACCGCCGGGCCGCATACCCGTCCCGGGTGAAGATGGCGGTGCCGTTACCGTACGGGTTGGCGTTCACGAGGTCGATAGCGTCGTCGAGGCTGTCCACCCGCAGCACCGACAGCACCGGACCGAAGATCTCGTCCTGGTAGACCGCCATGTCCGGAGTCACCCGGTCGACGAGAGTCGGGCCGAAGAAGAAGCCGTCTTCGCCGCCGGGCACGGTCACGTTCCGCCCGTCGACCACGACCTCTGCACCGTCGGCCACCGCCGAGTCCACGTAGCCGGCCACCCGGTCCCGGTGGACGCGGGTGATGAGGGGACCCATGTCGGAGGCCGCGTCGGAGCCGGGCCCGGTGCGCAGACCCCGGGCGCGGGTGGCCACCGCTTCGACCAGCGGGTCGGCGTCGCCCACCACCACCACGGCCGAAATGGCCATGCACCGCTCCCCCGCCGACCCGTAGCCGGCGCCGATCAAGGCGTCGGCGGTGGCGTCGACATCGGCGTCGGGCAGCACCACGGCGTGGTTCTTGGCGCCGCCGAGTGCCTGCACCCGCTTGCCCGAGGCGTGGCCGCGCTCGAAGATGTGCCTGGCGACGGGGGTCGAGCCGACGAAGGTCACCGCGGTCACTTTGGGGTGGTCGAGGAGGGCGTTGACTGATTCGGCGTCGCCGTGGACGACGTTGAAGACGCCCTCGGGCAGCCCGCTCCCACGCCACAGCTCGACCACCAGCTCAGAAGCCGACGGATCGCGCTCCGATGGCTTGAGCACGAAGGTGTTGCCGCAGGCAATGGCCACCGGATACATCCACATCGGCACCATGACCGGGAAGTTGAACGGCGTGATGCCGGCCACCACGCTGAGCGGTTGGCGGATCGAGGAGGCATCGACGCCGGTGGATACGTCTTCGCTGAACTCGCCCTTCAGCAGGTGGGGGATGCCGCACGCGAACTCGATCACCTCGATACCCCGTGCCACCTCGCCCCGGGCGTCCTCCAGCACCTTGCCGTGTTCAGACGTGATGATCCGGGCCAGGTCGTCACGGTGGCGGTCGGCGAGCTCCCGGAACGCGAACAGGATGCGGCTGCGAGCCGTCAGTGAGGTGTCCCGCCACGACTCGAAAGCGGTCGCCGCCGTCTCGACGACATGGTCGACGTCCTTGGCCGTCGCCAGTACCACCTCGGCCGTCTGGACACCGGTGGCCGGGTCGAAGACGGGTGCGGTACGGGCGTTGGCGCCCTCGAGCGATGTTCCGATCTGCTTCATGGGGTGACGCTCCTCGGGGAGCGGTGCTCCCCCTCGTGATGATTGGCGCGGCCAGCACCGCCAGACTGACGGCACGTCGGCGGGACGAGGGGGCCGAGCCGTATGGGGGGCCGTGTAACAATCGTCGCATGGCCGACACTGACTCCGGACGCGGGACCGACGGCGACGAGCGGGGGCCATCCGACCGGGTCCGCCTCCGACGTCTCGCCGACCAGGGCTCGTACCGCAGGGAGGACCTCGAGGCCGTGCTCGACGCCGGGTTCGTCTGCCACCTGGGGCTCGAGGTCGACGGCTGGCCGATGGTCGTCCCCACCACCTACGGGCGCGGTGGCGACCAACTGTTCGTCCACGGCTCGGTGGCCAGCCGCAGTCTGCGGACGGCCAAGGAACCGGCGCCGGTCTGTCTGACCGTTACCCTGATCGACGGTCTGGTGCTGGCGCGCTCCGTCTTCAACCACTCGGTCAACTACCGGTGCGCCATGGTCTACGGCCTGCCCGATATCATCGTCGACCTGGACGAGAAACTGGCCGCCCTCGAGGTCATCAGCGAACACGTGGTGCCCGGGCAGTGGGGATACGCCCGCTCGCCGTCGGCCAAGGAGCTGGCCGCCACCACCGTGCTGCGCCTCTCCCTCAATGAGTCCTCGGTCAAAGTGAGCGAGGGTCCGCCGGGCGACGAGCCCTCCGACCTCGGCCTCGACGTGTGGGCCGGCGTCGTGCCGCTCCGCACGGTCCGCCTGGACCCGGTGGCCGCGCCGGATCTGGGCGATGGCATCGTCGTCCCGGCCCACATCGCATCCGGTCCGCTCGGACCGGGATCGATGCCGGTGGGCCAGTTCAGCTGACCGGGGAGGCGACAGGCGGCGTCCGCGGACCATGGCCGCTCAGGCCGCGAACGTGGCCAGCGGGGTGAAGGGCATGCCGTGGGCCTCGGCCACCGGTTGGTAGACGATCGATCCGTTCACCACGTTCACACCCTCGGCCAGTGCCTCGTCGGCCCGGACCGCCGCCTGCCACCCGTGGTTGGCGATGTCCAACACGTAGGGCAGGGTGGCGTTGACCAGCGCGTGGGTCGACGAGTGGGGCACCGCGCCGGGCATGTTGGCCACGCAGTAGAAGAGGGAGCCGTTGACTTCGAACGTGGGATTCGAGTGCGTTGTCGGTCGGGTCGACTCGAAGCAGCCGCCCTGGTCGACCGAGATGTCGACCAGTACCGAACCGTCACGCATGGCGCCAACCAGGTCGTCGCTGATCAGCTTGGGGGCCTTGGCCCCGACGACGAGAACGGCACCGATGACGATATCGGCGTCGATGCAGACCTCCTCGATGGCGTGCGTGCTGGATGCCACCGTCTCCAGGCCGCCCCGGAAGTGATGGTCGACCTGGCGCAGGCGCTCGAGATTGCGATCGAGGATGTAGACCTCGGCGTGCATGCCCACAGCCAGGGTGGCCGCCGCCATACCGGCCACGCCGGCACCCAGGATGACGATCTTGGCGCAGCGCACGCCTGGAACACCGCAAACCAACGTGCCGCGACCGCCACCGGGGCGCATCAGGTGGTGGGATCCCATGAGGGGAGCCATGCGACCCGCCACCTCGCTCATCGGGGTGAGCAGCGGAAGGGAGTTGTCGGGAAGGCGTACGGTCTCGTAGGCGATCGCGGTATTGCCCCCGGCGATCAGGGCGTCCGTGCACGCCCGCGAGGCGGCCAGGTGAAGGTAGGTGAAGAGGACCTGGTCTTTGCCCAGGCCCAGCCGGGGGTACTCTTCGGCGACCGGCTCCTTGACCCCGAGGATCATGTCCGACCCGGCCCAGACGTCGTCCGCGTCGTCCAGGATCTTCGCCCCGGTGGCCACGAAGTCGGCGTCGGGTATCGACGAGCCGACGCCAGCCTCCTTCTCCACGTAAACCGCATGGCCTGCAGACGTCAGCTCGCGCACCCCGGCGGGAGTGATTGCCACCCGATACTCGTCGTCCTTGACCTCCTTGGGCACTCCGACGATCACGACATCTACCTCAGTCGTCTTTCTCGATGGTGGTACCCGCAGAATCTCCGTGTCCGGTGCTCCCGGGACCATTGTCCAACAGGGCCATACGTTCCTCGAGGGTCTGGGCGGTCGACACCGCCACCTCCTCGGGATCCACACCGAACAGACCTACTTCGATGCCGATGTCCTCGGGCACCAGCGTCGGTGTCGAACGGGTCAGCACCTCGCCCCGGAAGAATGGCGGCCGCAACGAGGAGTAGACGAACATCAGCACGATGCCGAGCAGCACCGACGCGACATCGATGAGGAAGACCCCGCCGATGTCCCAGTGCGGCGGAAACGGCATTGACCACGTCGTGTAGCTATTCACCGGCTTCCAGTAGAAGTAGAGACTCCAGCCCAGGATGAAGTAGAGCATCAACCCCCCGAGCACCGGCAGGATGCCCTGCATCCAGAGATTGCGTGCGCTCGAGTTGAGTTCTTTCCTGTAGTACCAGGCGCATGCGAATCCGGTGAGCCCGTAGTAGAACGCGATCATGACGCCGATCGCCGATACGGCGTCAGGTATGAGATTGCCACCAGACACGTAGTTGAACACTACGTAGAGGACGATGGAGATCCCACCCATGGTGATCGTCGACACGGTAGGCGTGAGATGGCGCTTGTGTATCTTGGCGAAGGCCTTGGGGATCGCCTTGTACACGGACATCGACAGGGTGGTGCGGGCCGTGGGCAGGATCGTCGTCTGTGTCGACGCTGCGGCCGAGCTCAGCACCATCAACAGGAGCAGGTGGTACATGAACGAGCCGATTCCCGAGGTGCCGAAGATCGAGTGGCCCATCACCGAGATCACGTCGCTCGAGTTAGCCGTGTTCCCGAGCCCGATTCCCGTGGTCCCGAGACCGGCATACGACTCACTCGACATGATCACCAGGACGTAGGTGACGAGAAGAATCAAGGTCGACAGCACGGCGGCCTTGCCCGGGGTCCGTCGGGAGTCCGCCGTCTCCTCGTTGACCGATACCGTCGTGTCCCAGCCCCAATAGATGAACAACATCAGCGCCAGACCCACGATGAACGCCTGTGGACCGGAGATGTCGAAAGGGTTGAACCATGAGAGCGACGGCGTCAGGTGACCCACAGGGGCGTGGCCCGATCCCACCTTCACGAGCGCTACAACAGAGAAGACGAGGAGCATCGTCAGCTCGATGCCCAACAGGCACTTCTGGAAGAACGCCGAGATCTCGATACCCAGGTAGCAGATGAAGGTCATCACCACAATCCACAGGATGCCCACCAGGAGGACCCAGCCGCTGGCGGGATTCTGGCCAATGCCATTGGCCCCGAACAGGAGGAAGACGTACTGGCCGGCCACCTGGGCCAAGCTCGCCATGACCAGTACGTCGGCGACGACGATCGCCCAGCCGCCCTGCCAACCGGTCTTTGGACCGAATGCCCTGGCACTCCATGTGAAGGTGGTGCCGCAGTCGGGGTCGGCCCGGTTGAGCTCGCGGTAGGCGAATGAGGTCAACAGGATGGGAATGAACGCCAAGATCGTCACGATGGGTGCCTGGGGACCGATCGTGACGACCACGAAGCCGAGAGTGGCCGCCAGGCTGTATGCAGGAGCGGTCGACGCGACGCCGATGACTGTCGACGAAATCAGGCCCAGAGCACCCCTCTTCAGGCCTTTGTCCTGATATGAATCGGCGATTGGCCCAGATCCTGCCGTGTCGGCTCTGGCTTCGGTGGTCATGGTCTCTCCCCTGACTTACTGCTCTGGTTGGCTGATCGGATCCCCTACCGGTTGCTGCCCACCAGTCCCCCCGGTGGCCCTGCGGATGCTGCGTAGTGCGCCGATCCGGGTTGACCCCGGGGTCGGTACTGCTAAATCTCAACTGCCGATGAAGCTCATGACGTGTTTGATGCGGGTGTAGTCCTCGAAGCCGTACGAGGACAGGTCCTTGCCGTAGCCGGAGTGTTTGAACCCACCATGGGGCATCTCGGCGACGATCGGGATGTGGGTGTTGATCCACACGCATCCGAAGTCCAGTGCCTTGGCCATGCGCATGGCCCGGCCGTGGTTCTGGGTCCACACACTGGAGGCCAGCCCGTAACGGACCCCGTTGGCCCAGGCGATGGCCTCGTCCTCGTCGCTGAAGCGCTGGACGGTGATGGCCGGGCCGAACAGCTCCTCTTGGATCACCTCGTCGTCCTGATGGAGCCCGGCTATGACCGTCGGGGCGAAGCAGTAACCGCGGTCACCGACGTGGGCCCCACCGGTCACCACCTCGGCGTGGCTCGGGAGCCGGTCGAAGTACCCGCTCAGTCGCTCGAGCTGAGCGGCGCTGTTCAGCGGTCCGTAGTCGGCGTCGGGCACGTCGGTCCCGCCGACGGTCTGGGCCTTGGCCTGATCGGCCAGAGCGGCCACGAAGTCGTCGTAGATGCCCGGCGCGGCCAGCACCCGGGTGGCGGCCGTGCAGTCCTGGCCGGCGTTGAAGTAGCCGCCGATGGCGATCCCTTCGGCGGCGGACTCGAGGTCGGCGTCGTCGAACACCACGACCGGGGCCTTGCCGCCGAGTTCGAGGTGCACCCGCTTCACGTCCTGGGCAGCTGACGCGGCCACCTGCATACCGGCCCGAACGCTGCCGGTGATGGAGACCATGGCCGGTGTCGGATGTTCGACGAGCAGGCGCCCCGTGTCACGGTCGCCACAGATCACGTTGAACACGCCGTCCGGCAGGAACTCGGACATGATCTCGGCCATCAGGAGCGTCGAGGCCGGAGTGGTGTCCGACGGCTTCAGCACCATGGCATTGCCGGCCGCTATGGCCGGGGCCCATTTCCACACGGCCATCATGGCCGGATAGTTCCACGGGGTGACCGCCGCGCACACGCCGATCGGCTCACGTCGGATCATCGAAGTGTGGTCGGTCATGTACTCGCCGGCCGATTTGCCCTCGAGGTGGCGGGCGGCCCCGGCGAAGAACCGGATCTGGTCGACCATCGGGGGGATCTCCTCGGCCAGCGTCACGGCCACCGGCTTGCCGGTGTTGGCGCTCTCGACGGCGACCAGCTCCTCGGCCCGGGCCTCGATGGCGTCGGCGATGCGGAACAGGGCCAGACTGCGCTCCGACGGGGTCGCGTCGCGCCAACCCGGGAAGGCCGCCGTGGCTGCGGCAAACGCGGTGTCGACATCGTCGGCGCCGGACACCGGCGCCTCGAAGTTCTCCTCACCCGTGGACGGATCGACCAATTTCACTGACGTGCCGGACTGGGGGACGACCGGAGAGCCACCGATGAAGTTCGACAGGCTCGTGGTGGTCAATGGTCCTCCCCAGGATCTCGTCTCGTCGTCGACGGACCACCCGTCGAACGTGCACGGGCAGGCGGGCCTGCCAAGTGAGAGTCATAGTTGCCCATGAAGCCGGGCCTGACAAGTGATTTCTGAAAACTTTCTGTTAACTGCTACGGAAACCGCTTGTTTTTGCCGAGGAATCCACGTTAACTGTGCGTTAACTGCTAAACCTGATCGGGTATGACGATGCACAACGACCACCACGGCGCAGCGTTGGGCGCCCCCTCCCTACTGACGCTGGAGCGTCGGTCGTGACGGGGCCCGTGCCGGCGTCATCGATCGCCGGGCTCCTGGATGACGTCAACAAGGCGATCGTCGAGCAGCTCCAGCAGGACGGCCGCCGCACCTACGGGTCGATCGCCGAAGCCGTAGGCCTGTCGGAGGCCGCAGTCCGCCAGCGCGTCCAGAAGATGCGCGATGCCGGAATCATGCAAATCGTGGCGGTCACCGATCCGCTGCAGATCGGCTTCCGGAGCCAGGCCATGGTCGGGATCCGGGCCAACGGCGACGCCCGTGAGGTGGCGGACGCCCTCGCCGCCGTGGACGCCATCGACTACGTGGTGATGGTGGCCGGCGAGTACGACATCCTCGTGGAGCTGGTGTGCGAGGACGAGGACCGGATGCTCGAACTCCTGAACGGTGTGATCCGCCAAATACCGGGCGTGCGGGAGACCGAGATGTTCATGTATCTGAAGTTGAAGAAGCAGACCTACACATGGGGGACCCGATGACCGAGTACTCGAACCAGGCCCTACAGGAGAGCGCCCATCGTCACCTGTGGATGCACTTCACCCGGATGTCGGACGACACCCGTCAGGAGATCCCGGTGATCGTCCGGGGCGAGGGAGTGTGGGTCTACGACCAGCACGGCAAGCGCTACCTCGACGGCCTGTCCGGCCTGTTCACCAGCCAGCTCGGCCATGGACGGATGGAGCTCGTCGAGGCTGGAGCCGAGCAGGCGGCCAAGCTCGCCTACTTCCCGGTGTGGAGCTACGCCCACCCGAAGGCCGTCGAGCTGGCCGAGAAGATCTCTGAACTCACCCCTGGCGACCTCAACCGGATCTTCTTCACCACGGGCGGCTCCGAAGCTGTCGAGTCGGCGTGGAAGCTGGCCCGCCAGTATTTCAAGCTGATCGGACAGCCCGAGCGCTACAAGGTCATCAGCCGGGACATCGCCTACCACGGCGCCACCATGGGTGCCCTGTCCATCACCGGAGTCACCGAGATCCGCGCACCATTCGAGCCCCTGGTGCCCGGCGCCTTCAAGGTCCCCAACACCAACTTCTACCGGGCCCCATATTTCGAGGACGACGTCGAGGCATTCGGCCGCTGGGCCGCCGATGCCATCGAGCAGGCAATCCTGTCCGAGGGACCCGAGACGGTGGCCGCCGTATTCCTGGAGCCGGTGCAGAACGCCGGCGGCTGCTTCCCCCCGCCACCCGGCTACTTCCAACGAGTGCGCGAGATCTGCGACCGCTACGGCGTCCTGCTCGTCTCCGACGAGGTCATCTGCGCCTGGGGTCGCCTCGGCAACTTCTTCGGCTCCGAGCGTTACGACTACGTGCCCGACATGATCACAATGGCCAAGGGACTCACCAGCGGGTACTCGCCGATGGGTGCACTCGCCGTGAGCGACCGGATCATCGAGCCGTTCCTCGCCGGGTCGAGCTTCCTGCACGGCATCACGTTCGCCGGGCACCCGGTCAGCGCGGCGGTCGCCCTGGCCAACATCGACGTATTCGAGAAGGAGGGGATCCTGGACAACGTGCGCGAGCACGAGGCCGAGTTCAGGGCGTCGCTCGATACGTTGCGGGACCTGCCCATCGTGGGCGACGTCCGCGGCGCCGGGTACTTCTACGGCATCGAGATGGTCAAGGACAAGGATACCAAGGAGACTTTCAACGACGATGAGGCCGAGCGCCTGCTGCGCGGCTTCCTCTCGGGCGCCCTTTACGAGTCCGGGCTCGTCTGCCGGGCCGACGACCGTGGCGATCCGGTGATCCAGCTCGCCCCTCCGCTCACCTGCGGGCCTGAGGAGTTCGAGTACATCACGTCCCGCCTGCGGTCCGTCCTGACCGAGGCGTGGAAGCAGATCTGAACCCGCCGTCGGGCGAGCGCTACCGGCACCTCTCCCTCTGGTGGGACGGGCTGCCCGGCGATCTCACGGTCCGCCCGGGGCTTCCCGGTGACCTCGAGGTGGACGTCGCCATCGTCGGCGGCGGTCTCACCGGCCTGTGGACGGCCTACTACCTGAGCCAGGCCGACGACAGCCTGCGCATCGCCGTGCTCGAGCGCGACGTCGTCGGATTCGGCGCGTCGGGGCGCAACGGCGGCTGGTGCTCGGCGCTCTTCAGCGTGTCGGAGGCGACGCTCGACAAGGTGTCAGGCCCGGGCGCGGGATGGCGCCAGCGCGTGGCCATGCAGGAGACGGTCCGCGAGATCGGCCGGATCACCGCTGCCGAGGGTATCGACTGCGGATTCCACCAGGGCGGCACCGTGGTGCTGGCCCGCACCCCGGCCCAGCTGCAACGGACCCACGAGGAGATCGCCGAGGCCAGGGGGCGCGGCGTCGGAGAGGACGACCTGGCCTTCCTCTCCCCCGCCGAAGCACAGGCCCGGGTGGGAGCCACCGACGTGCTCGGCGGGACTTACACGCCGCACTGCGCCGCCGTCGACCCGGCCCGCCTCGTCCGCGGACTGGCCGATGTGGTCGAGCGCCGCGGCGTGATCCTCTTCGAGCAGACCGAGGTGCACTCCATCGCCCCAGGAGTGGTGTCCACCGACCGGGGAACGGTTCGAGCCGGCACCGTAGTGCGGGCCACCGAGGGCTACACCCGCACCCTGGCCGGACACGAGCGCGACCTGGTGCCGGTGTACTCGCTCATGATCGCCACCGAGCCCCTGCCCGATGCGTTCTGGGCCGAGGCCGGCCTGGCGGCGCGGGAGACGTTCGCCGACCACCGCCACCTCGTCATCTACGGGCAGCGGACGCAGGACGGCCGGATGGCCTTCGGCGGCCGCGGCGCCCCCTATCACCTGGGGTCAATGATCCGGTCCGAATTCGACCGTGACGCCGGTGTCCACGAGGCGCTCCGGCGGACACTCGTCGAGCTGTTCCCGGCCCTGGCCGACGTCGAGGTCACCCATGCCTGGGGCGGTCCGTTGGGCATCGCCCGCGACTGGTTCTCGTCGGTGGGCATCGACGGTGCCACCCGCATGGCCTGGGCCGGTGGGTACGTGGGGGACGGCCTGTCGACCACCAACCTGGCCGGCCGCACGCTGCGCGACCTGATCCTGGGCGAGTCCACCGACCTGACCACGCTCCCATGGGTGAATCACCGCTCGAAGAAGTGGGAGCCCGAGCCGTTTCGCTATCTGGGCATCAATGCCGGGCTGCGCCTGGCTGGCGGCGCGGACCGGGCCGAAGACCGCAAGGGACGGGCCACCTGGCATGCCGCCGCCCTGTCCAAGCTCGTCGGTGGTTGAGGCTCGCCGACCGGTCCACGTGAGCGACTACCGGACGTCGAACCCTCAGGCCTTGCCCGGCCGGCTGATCTTGGGATTGATGCTGCCCTGGGCGGCGAGCGAACCGGACGTGCCCCCGCCCGGACCTCTCAGGAGGTACGCCACTCCGACGGCAAGCACCGCCCCGATCAGCGGGCCGGCCAGGTAGACCCACCACGAGGTGAAGTCGGTCGACACGATGTCGGGCCCGAGCGTCCGCACCGGGTTCATGGACGCACCCGAGATCGGGCTCGACCACAGGCCGGCCAGGGCGATGTAGCCCCCGACTCCGATGGCACCGAACAGGCCCACCTGCTGGGCACCCGAGGCCGTGCCCAGGATCACGCCGACCAGTCCGAGGGTCAGCACGGACTCCATCAGGAAGGCGTCCACCGCCGTGACCCGGACACCGGGGTAGTTCGAGCCGTAGTGGGCCGACACGTGGACTACGACCTGGAGGAACCATGCGGCCAGTAGGGCGCCGATGAGCTGGGCGATCACGTAGGCCGGCACCCTCCGCCACGGGAAGTCCCGGCGGAGGGAGAAGGCGATGGTGACCGCGGGGTTGAGGTGGGCACCCGACACCTTGCCCATGGAGAGGATGACGGCCATGACCATGAGTCCCGGAGCGACGACGGCCGCGGCCCGGCCCACCGAACCCGGGAAGGCATGGTCGACCATCGGCCCTCCGGCCGCCACCAGGACGAGGAAGAAGGTGCCGACCACTTCGGCGCACAGTCGTCGCCACTCCTGGGACGGGTCCTCAAAGTTGCGGACCATCTGCGTGACCCGCTGTTGGGCCGTGGCCCACTGGGGCGTGGTGTCCGAGTGCCCGGGTGCCTCCGGGTCGTGGAAGTCGCCCGTCGGCGCAGCGTCGTCGGTCATCTGGGCATCGTGCGAGACGCTACCAACCGGTGGTCGTTCAGCAGGTGACTGCAGGCGGGGCCGCTATCCCAGTGGCCCAGGTGACGGAGGTCAGCCGGCGCCGTAGAAGGCGGCGCCGTAGGCGAAGACACCGCCGTCCACCCCGGCCAGCCAATACCCGCCGGTGCCCGGCTGGGCGGTGATGGAATCGATCGGTGCCGCTGGGTCGAGGGCCGCGTCCGGACCCTGGAATGGGGCATCGCCGTAGGCGTACACGCTGCCCGTGCGGGATACCTCCCAGAAGCCGTTGCCATCAGAGGTGGCAGCGACACCGACCACCGGCGCAGGCGGCAGGTCGGTCGCCGCGGGCCCGAGGGTCGGGGCGTTGTACGCACTGACCGTGCCATTGGCCGAGACCAGCCAATAGCCACCGGTGGCAGTGTCGGCGGCCAGGCCGACCGTCGGGGCGGCCTGAGTGGTCCCGCCCAACGAGCCGGCGAACGCGGCGTCGCCGTAGGCGAAGACACCGCCGTCGGAGGCGACCTCCCAGTAACCGAGGCCGTCGGCCGTCGGGACCATGTCGACGATCGGCGAGTCGAGGGTGATGCTCGAAGCGGCCCCTTCGAACGGAGCCGTGCCATAGGCGAAGATGCCGCCGTCGGCGGCCACCTCCCAGTAGCCGGCACCCCTCGGGTCGGCGACCACCTTGACGATCGGGGCGGCCAGGCCTTCGGAGGAGGTGTCGCCGAGCTCGGCGGCCGAGCCGTGGACCGACAAGGCGCCGGTGGCGGTGGCGAGCCAGTAGCCGGTGCCGTCAGCCGTCGAGGCCATGGAGATGATCGGACCGAACAGCGTGCCGAGTGGCGTGTATGTGTTGAACGGGATGGCCGACACCTCGTTGGAGGGGGTCGAGGAGACGTCGGCGGTGCGGGCCTTGACGGTGAAGTAGTAGGTGTTTCCAGGGGTGAGTCCGGTGACCAGATACGAGTTGCCGACCACCGGGTTGGCACCGTTCAGCGCGACCGGGAACTCGAGACCGGGGCCGAAACCTACGAAGACGTCGTACCCGGTCGCCGTGGTGCTGGCCGGCGGCTTCCAGGTCACGAGTGCCGAATTCACGAAGGCGGCGGCACCCGTGACTAGCGGAGCCGGCGGAGGCGGGGTCACCAGATCGGTGATCGGATCGATCGGCAAGGTTGCAGGTGCGGCTACGACCGGGGTCGAAGGCGGCACGGCGATGGCGGCGGCCGTAGGGGCTGTCGGGGCCGAGGTGGTCGCCGGCGCGGCGGTCAGCGGAGCGCCCACCGGAAGGGCGCCGGTCGCCGGGGTCGTCTTTTCGCCCTTGCTGCTTCCGGTGCCGGTGGCGGCCCCCGAAATGTACGGGTTGAAGCCAGAGGAACTAGCGATGGTGGTCGTCGTCGGTGCACCCGAGCCGAAGACCGCCGACCGGGGGGCGACCTTCGGGATCGTGGGCGGCACCGTGTACTGCGTGGACGACGCGTCCGCGCCTGCGGAGGTCGGTTGGTGGGCGGCGGCGTTGGCCGAGGAGCTGGACGGGATGGCGGCGGGCACGCCCACGGCTATCACGGCCACCGCGGCCACGGTACCGGTCAGCATGGCCTTGGAGCGACCATCGGGCACCGGGGCGTCACCCATGAGCCACTTGGTCCACTGCTTCATCGCCTGCAGCCAGCTGTTCATTCCCGTGCCCCTTCGCACCTGGGCGACTCCACCGGGACCGGTGGACGCGCCCTGCCCACGTGGCCGGGTGCAGCGTCGAGGAAACCCCCCGTGCGCCCTGCCCGAACCGCGGACCTCTGACCCCGCAACTGTAACCCACTGGGTTGCGGCTGACGAGGCTCACGAGGCGGGCACCGTCCTGACCAGGGAGGATTCGAAACCGGGGCCGAGGCAGCAGCGCGCCCTACGCTCGGGCGGCGGTGCACCTGGCACCAGCTTGTTTTGGGGGAGGTAGACCACATGGCCATCAAGGTGATTCAGTGGGCGACGGGCGGGGTCGGCCGCGCCGCGGTGGCGGGCATCGTGGCACACCCGGACCTCGAGCTCGTCGGGTGCTGGGTCCACAGCCCGGACAAGGTCGGCGTCGACGTCGGTGAGCTGTGCGGAATCGGCCCCCTCGGAGTGGCAGCCACCGACGACGTCGAGGGTCTGCTCGCCCTCGGGGCCGATTGCGTCGTCTATTCGCCGATCATGGCCGACCCGTCGGTGGTGGTCCGGATCCTGGCGTCCGGGGCCAACGTGGTCACACCTCTCAATTGGTTCTTCCCCGAGGGCCGCGACGAATCAGCGATCGAGGCGGCCTGCAAGGCGGGCGGAAGTTCCGTCCACGGCACTGGCATCCATCCCGGCGGCATCACCGAGCGGTTCCCCTTGATGGTGTCGGCCCTGTCCCAGTCGATCACCCATATTCGAGCGGAGGAGTTCTCCGACATCCGGACCTACGACGCCCCCGGGGTGGTCGGCGACATCATGCTGTTCGGCAAGACGCCGGCCGAAGCCGAGGCGTCGATGATGCCGGCCATCCTGGGCGACGGGTTCGGCCAGTCCATTCGGATGGTGGGTCATGCCCTCGGATTCGCCCTCGATCCCGATCTGTCGGTATCCCACGAAGTGGCCACAGCGACAGCCCCGATCGACTCTCCCATCGGGCCGATCGCCCCCGGCCGCATCGCCGCACAGAAGTTCCGGTGGGTGGCGACGGTGCGCGATGAGCCGGTCATCACCGTCGCCACCAACTGGTTCATGGGCGAACAGCATCTCGAGCCGGCATGGGGATTCGGCCCTGAAGGCGAGCGGTTCGAGGTCGAGGTAACAGGTGACCCGCCGGCCAAGGTCACCTTCCGGGGGTGGCACCCAGAGTCCATCGCCGCCGGCCTCGCCCGCAACGCTGGTGTGGTCGCCACGGCAACTCACTGTGTGAGCGCGGTGCCGTCGGTCGTGGCCGCTCCTCCCGGCATCCGCACCTATCTCGACCTTCCCGCCTACACGGGCAAAGCCGCCGAGCATCTGCGCTGAACGGCAGGGGCGATCCGGCCCGACGGCCGTTCGCTATGGTCTCGCGCCATGGAGATCGGGATGGCATTGCCGACCATGGCCACGGGGTTCACCAGGGACACCTTCGTGGAGTGGTGCCGCGGAATCGACGACGGGCCGTATTCGAGCGTGTCGGCGGGCGAGCGGATCACCTTTCTCAACCCCGAGCTGCTGGTGACCACCACCGCGGCGGCGGCACTGACCGAACGGGTCCAGGTGATCACCAACATCACTGTCCTGCCCCTCCACCGGCCCGCCCTCCTGGCCAAGCAATTGGCCACCCTTGACGTTCTGGCCGAGGGGCGCCTGGTAGTCGGGGTCGGCGTTGGCGGTCGGGAGCAGGACTACCGCTCGCTCGACGTGCCCTTCGACGGACGTCACGAGCGACTCGACACCGGCGTAGCCGAACTCAAACGCCTGTGGACGGGCGAGCCGGCCTACGAAGGCGGCGAACCCGTAGGTCCAGCCCCCTATTCGCAGGGTGGGCCACCACTGTGGGCCGCGGCCATGGGTCCGAAATCGATGGCACGCGCCGCCAAGTGGGCAGACGGGATCACCGGATTCTCCATCGGGGCCGACCCTGACGAGATCGCCCGGGTCAACC
This sequence comes from Acidimicrobiales bacterium, assembly GCA_036513075.1. Taxonomy (GTDB): domain Bacteria; phylum Actinomycetota; class Acidimicrobiia; order Acidimicrobiales; family RAAP-2; genus Bog-756. The sequence continues at coordinate 14,520 of DATBZS010000009.1, read as the reverse complement.
GGATGGCCCTCGACGCCTGGGAGGCCCAGGGCAGGTCCGAGCGACCCCGTCTGGTGAGCGGCTCCTTCTACCTGTTGGGCGGTCCGGGCGCCGATGCCGAACTCAAGCGGTTCGCCCGCGCCTACCTCGCGGTGTTCGGCGCCAAAGCGTCCGACGCGCTGTCGGAGCTGGTCGGGCTGTCGAGCCCGGCTCGGCTCGTCGACTCGCTGGCCGCAGCCGAAGCGGCCGGCTGTGACGAGTTCATCCTGGTACCCGGCACGGTCGACCCGGACTGCTTGGCCAGGACCACGGCCGCCTTGGCCGGCTGACCACCGGACCTGTCCACCTGGCCGGCTGACCACCGGACCGTCAGATCGAGAAGTCCTCGCCCTTCCACACGCCCGACTCCGATTGACGGAACTCCGGGGTCCGGACCCGAACACCGACTTCGCGCTCGAGCTCGTCGACCTGGCGTTGCAGCGCACCGAGAGTCACCCCGACCAGGTCGGGCAGCACGGCGTCGTCGACATCGGTGGCCGACGTGGCACTCCGCGGCTTGCTGCGGGCGATCACCTGACCGGGCACGCCGACCACCACCGAGTCCGGCGGCACGTCGCGCACGACGACGGCATTTGCGCCGATCCGGCTGCCAGACCCGACCGTTACCGGGCCGAGCACCTTGGCACCGGCGCCGATCGTGACCCGGTCCCCCACCGTCGGATGGCGCTTTACAGCCTCCAGACTGGTGCCGCCGAGGGTCACCCCTTGGTAGATGGTCACGTCGCTGCCCACCACCGCGGTCTCACCGATGACCACGCCGATGGCATGGTCGATGAACAATCCCGGGCCGATGATGGCGGCCGGGTGGATGTCCGCCGCCGTCCAGGCGCGGGCGACAACAGATACGAAGCGGGCGGCCAGCTGGTGGTCGATCTGCCATAGGCGGTGGGCCACACGGTGGCCCCACACGGCGTGGAGCCCCGGGTAGCAGAGCACCACTTCAGCGTTCGAGCGGGCCGCCGGGTCGCGCTCGCGCACAGCGGCCACATCGCGTCGGAGGGACTCGAACATGGTCAGTCGCCGAGGCCCTCGAACAGCGCAGTGCTCAGGTAGCGCTCACCGAAAGACGGGATGATCACCACGACGAGCTTCCCGTCGTTCTCGGGTCGGGACGCCAACTGCACGGCGGCCCAGGTGGCGGCACCCGACGAGATGCCGACCAGGAGCCCTTCCTCATGTGCCATCCGGTGGGCCACGTCGAAGGCGTCCTGGTTCTCAACGGTGACGACCTCGTCGTACACGTGGGTGTCGAGGATGGCGGGGACGAACCCGGCGCCGATCCCCTGAATCGGGTGTGGCCCCTTCACCCCACCGGACAACACCGGCGATGCAGCCGGCTCCACGGCAATCACCTGGACCCCGGACTTGCGCTCCTTCAGGACGTGGCCAACGCCGGTAATGGTGCCGCCGGTGCCGACGCCAGCCACGAAGATGTCGACTTCGCCGTCGGTGTCGGCCCAGATCTCCTCGGCGGTCGTGCGCTCGTGGATTGCCGGATTGGCCGCGTTCTCGAACTGCTGGGGCATGAAGAAGTCACCCTCTCCCTTGGCGATCTCGGTGGCCTTGGCGATGGCCCCGACCATGCCGTCGGGTCCGGGAGTCAGGACCAGCTGGGCGCCGTAGCCCCGCAGCAGCATCCGACGCTCCTCGCTCATGGTCTCTGGCATGGTGAAGATGCATTTGTAACCACGGGCCGCGCACACCATGGCGAGAGCGATACCGGTGTTTCCGCTGGTCGGCTCCACGATGGTGGTGCCCGCCGTCAGCAGGCCGGCCTCCTCGGCGGCCTCGATCATCGAGATGGCGATCCGGTCCTTCACACTGCCGGCCGGGTTGAAGAACTCGAGTTTGGCGACGACCCGGGCGCCGGCCCCGTCGGTCACGTGTCGGAGTCCGACGAGAGGTGTCCCGCCGATGAGTTGGGTGATGTCGTCCGCGATCCGCATGCTGGGCACCTTTCGCCTGTCGCCGGTCGGCCGTCGACCCGGCGCCTGTGCTTCGTGACCCAACGTATCGGGTGTGGTCCGGCATCGGTACGGGAACGGTCGAGGGGTTTCCGGAGTCCTGGTGCCGCGACCGGCAACGTATGACCCGTAGTGACGAGCTGGGTGCGGAGTGTCCAATCAGATGGTGTTGACGGCTACGCCAGTCCGTCCACCGTCGACATCGATCACGATTCCATGGACGAACACGGCCTCATCGCAGGCCAGGTAGACAGCAGCGTGGGCGATTGCGTCGGGCGGGCCACTCCCGCCAGTGGGAGTGGCCCGCATCGCCACCTCGGCCGGATCAGCGCCGTTGTCGGACCTGTCTGATTTGGGTTCACGACTGACGCCTGGAGAGATGGTATTGACCCGGACACCGGCCGGTCCGAACTCTGCTGCCCATGCCTTGGTCAGGGTTTCCATCGCGCCCTTGGTAGAACCGTAGAGGGCGCTCGTTGTCCCTGTTGCCCAGTCGACTGAACGCGGCAAGCAGTACTGACGTTGTCGGCCGCGGCACTACGAGCGGATGCGCCACTGCATGCGGCGCATCTGGCTCCGGAGGATGAGGGCGCGCAGATGCCGATCTTCGATGAAGAGGTAGTCGAGGACCGCGTCGAAATGGAGCGGTTCGGGCACCTGCATGTCGTGCTTCCACAGCAGGACCTCCGAAGTGGCGACGCCCATCGCCCGGGCCGCTTCGTCGGAGTTGTGCTTGCGTATCCTCATCGACTCGTCGAGCTTGTCGCCCAACGTCTGTGGCATCACGGCTGTGCGAGACCCCCGTGGTTCGTGATATTCCGTTCGAACGGGGACGTGCGGCCGCGCGACCTGGTGGCCTCCAGTCCGGCGTCACCCACTGCTACCAGGATTCCGCTGCTCCGTGGTTACGGGAATGTCAGCGCTGCGTGAACCTTAGGTGACGGCCGTCGCCGATCGGTGGCATATCCGTCCCGTGACGGAGGTCGTCCGAGGTGCTAGCCAAGGGGGCGCACCGGGACCGGTGCGCTCCACGAGAGGACCGACCATGTCCACGATCGACGCCCCGGGCCATCTGCGCTTCGGCATGTTCCTCGCCCCGTTCCACCCGGTGGGCCAGAACCCGACGCTGGCTCTCGAGCGCGACCTCGAGCTCATCGAGCACCTCGACCGGCTCGGCTTCGACGAGGCTTGGATCGGGGAGCACCATTCGGCCGGGTACGAGATCATCGGCTCGCCCGAGGTGTTCATCGCGACAGCTGCCGCCCGCACCCGCCACATCCGACTGGGCACGGGGGTCTCCTCGCTCCCCTACCACCACCCGTTCATGTTGGCCGACCGCCTCTCACTCCTCGACCACCTCACGTACGGCCGGCTGATGGTGGGGGTCGGACCCGGAGCACTCCCATCCGACGCCTTCATGATGGGCATCGACCCGGCCCGGCAACGGGACATGATGGAGGAGGCGCTCGAGGCCATCCTGGCGCTGTTCCGCACCGACGAGCCGGTGGACCGGGAGACCGACTGGTTCACCCTGCGCGGGGCCCGGCTCCAGCTCCGTCCCTACCAGCGTCCCCACCCCGAGGTGGCGGTGGCCGCTCAGATCTCGCCGGCCGGTCCGCGGGCCGCCGGACGATTCGGCTGCAGCCTCCTCTCGCTCGGCGCCACGTCGGCCGGCGGCTTCGACGTACTCGGCGCGCACTGGGACGTCATGGTGCAGCGGGCCGAAGAGTTCGGCACCACCGCCGACCGTGGCCGGTGGCGGCTGGTCGGACCGATGCACCTGGCCGATACCAAAGAGCAGGCCATCGCCGACGTCGAATTCGGACTGGCCGAGTGGATCGACTACTTCGAGCGAGTGGCCGCCCTCCCCCTCGCCCCCGACACCACCAACCACGCCTCCCTGGTGGATGCCTTGAATGCGTCCGGCATGGCCGTGATCGGGACCGTGGACGATGCCGTCGCCCAGATCGAGCGGCTCCAGGATCAGTCGGGCGGGTTCGGCAGCTACCTGTTCATGGGACATGAGTGGGCCGATACCGCCGCTACCCGTCACTCCTACGAACTCGTGGCCCGCTACGTCATGCCGCGGTTCCAGGGCTCGTCGACCCCGCTGACGGCCAGCCGGGACTGGGCGGCCGAACATCGCCCCGAATTCATCGGCGCGGCCGGCAACGCCATCATTTCGGCATTCGCCAAGCACCAGGAGGAGCAGGAGGCGAAGACCACGGCCGATTGACCAGGGTCGATGACCCGCCGGCACTCAGGCGTCAAGATCGCGCAGCGCATCCTCCACCGTGCGGTGGAAGGTCGGGTAGGCGTAGATCATGTGCCGCAGGACGCTGACCGGAACCTCGGCGTGAACGGCAAGCGTGAGCATGGACAAGACCTCGCCACCCCACGGTCCGGCCGAGGTGGCGCCCACCAGCACGCCCCGGTCCTGGTCCTCGACCACCTTGATGAATCCCTTGTTCCCGGCTTTGTGGATCCATCCCCGGGCCGAGTCGGGCACCTGGGCGGTCCCGACCCGCACCTGCAGCCCTCGGTTCCGTGCCTCCCGCTCGCTCAGACCGACCGAGCCGATCTCCGGGTCGGTGAACGTGACCCGGGGCACGGCCCGGTAGTCGGCGGGTGTGACCTGCTGGCCGAGGATGTCCCGGACCACGATGTCGGCCTGGTACATCGACATGTGGGTGAACGCGCCTTTTCCCGTGATGTCGCCGATCGCCCACAGGCGCTCGACCCCTTGCACCCGGAGATGGTCGTCCACCTCCAAGGGGGCGGCCGCGTCGAGGCCCACCGACGCCACGTCCACCCGTGCCAGGTCCGCCCGCCGACCGGTGGCCACCAGTAGGCGGTCGACGACCAGTGACGCCCCGTCCGTCGCCACCGCGAACCGCTCACCGTCGTGATGGACCGACTCCACGGTCACCCCGGTCCGCACCGTGATGCCCTCGGCTGCGAACACCTCGGCCACGAGCATTCCGGCCTCGGGCTCCTCCGGTTCGACCAGGTGGGGACCGGCCTCGAGCACAGTGACCTCGGACCCGAACCGGCGGAAGACCTGAGCGAGCTCGACTCCGATGGCGCCGCCGCCGAGAACGGCGAGCGAACCCGGCACGTCCTCGGTCTCGATCGCCTCCCGGTTCGTCCAGTACGGCGTGGCCGACAGTCCGGCGATCGGAGGGATCCACGGCCTCAAGCCGGCCGCCAGCACGACCGCCCGGGACGCTTCGAACGTCCGGTCATCGACCACCACCCGGCCTGGACCATCGAGCCGCGCCCAGCCGCGGATGAAGCGGGCGCCCTTGCCGATGAGGCGGTCCACCGCCACCGTATCGTCCCAGTCGTCGGTCGCCTCGTCCCGGATGCGCCGGGCGACCGGCGCCCAGTAGGGACGGACAGAGACGGTGCCGGCCATCCCGTCGACACGCCCGGCCTCGGCCAGGAGGTCGGCCGCCCGGATCATCATCTTGGACGGGATGCATCCCCAGTAGGGGCACTCTCCTCCCACCAATTCGGCGTCGATGCCAACAACGTCGAGGCCGGCCGAGGCCAGCCGACCGGCGAGGTCCTCTCCGCCCGGACCCAGTCCGAGCACGACCGCGTCCACCTGTTCGACCATCAGATCCTCCTCCGTCGATGCAGTTCCCCGACCGCTACGGCATTCGGTCTACCCGCCCAGTGGCCCGTGGCCGACCATCCGCTCCTCCCACCTCCACCAATGGCCGGCCTGACGCATCCGGCGATCTGACGGAGTGTTCGGAGCGGGCGGTGACGTCGCCCAGGTGTGGCCCTCACCAGCACGTCGACCCAGCATGGCCGAGGCGTAGTCTTCAGAATCACGCCTTCCAGAAGAGAGGTCCCATGACCACTGTCGACCAGTCCCTTCGCGATCGCCGGCTGGATGTCGTCCGCCGCCACATGGATTCGGAGAACGAGCTCGACTTCGCCACCACCCTCGCCACCTTCGAACATCCCCGCTACGAGCTGGTCGCCACCGGTCAGGTGTTCGACGGGGCCGACGAGGTCTCCGGCTACTACCGGAGCTCCCGGGCCGCCTTTCCCGACCAGCGCAACGAGCAGGTGGTCCTGACCTCGGCCGAGGACGCGGTCATCGCCGAGTTCGACCTGCTTGGGACCCATGACGGCGATCTCGCCGGAATCCCGCCGACCGGACGCTCGTTCCGCTGTCGGATGTGCGCCATCTTCTCGTTCCGGCCGGAGAGTGACCGGATCATCGGCGAGCGGGTCTACTTCGACCAGGGCACCATCGTCCGCCAGCTCACCGGGAGCGGCGGCGCATGAGTCCGTCGATCGGATTCAGGTGGCGAATGTGAAGAAGCACATCTGGGTGGCATAGGCCACCAGTCGGGGTGCCGCAGTCCCGTCTGGGCCGCAGTCCCACAGTGCCATATCTACTGAGGCGTAGCCGTCGCCGGCGTAGCGGGCGCGGTTGTGGGCGAGCACCCACTCGGTCCGGCAGGTGTCGAGGATGTGGAGTGTCAGATCGACGCTGGGCCCAAACCAGCCCATCCGCAGGTCCGGTCCGAGCTTCTCGGCAACGGCCCCGGGCATCGTATCGGCGCAGACGATGAGCGCCAGTGGGTCAAGCACACCGTCTGCGTCCACGGGCGGGTCGTCCAGCCGGTACCAGATGGCGTGCTCGGCCCGGTCGGGCACGTAGTCCTCCCATGGGGCGTGCCCGAGCGCGCCCCGGCCTTGGAGGCGGGTGTCCCAGAACGGATTGGGTGGAAACGCCTCGACCCCGGCCGGCAGCGGGTCCCGGAAGGACCGGGCCTCGCCCAAAGGAATGATGCCGACCGGTGGATCGACGTCGGTGAACGAAAAGCCCCGGCGCGGACCGCCGAACACCGCGGTCGAGAGGTGCCCGTGGCTCGAACCGGGGTTGCGTACTTCGGCCCGGGCATGCGACATCGACCGGCCTCGTCGCAGGACCTCCACCTCCACCTCCACCGGTCCGTTGGACACTGGGGCGACGAACGTGGTGTGCAACAGCCGCAGCGACTGGTCGACGTCGGCCAGTTCGGTGGTCATCGCCCGGGCCGCCAATGCGCTGACCACTCCCCCCTGCGGCAACGGACGCAGGCTCCACGACTCGTCGATTTCGCCGAGTACACGGCCGGCCACGCCGGAAGGGCGCGCCTCGGTGACACGGGCGAACGGGTTCGTCATGGTGGCACCCTGGTGGCTCGCCGGACGACTGTCAACCGCAACCCGACCGCTCAGGACGGAGGTCCGATGACGGTCACCGGGGTGCCCACCGGAGTCAGGGGCCAAACCTGCGCCGCCACGGCGATCGGCATCTCGACGCACCCGTTGCTCTGCGGCGTGCCGTAGCTCGATCGGACGAACCCGTGCAGCGCGTCGCCGCCATTGAAGTAGCTGGCCCACGGAACGGCCGGGTCGTCGTAGGTGCTTCCGTCCGGATTGGTTCCTTGCATCCGCGAGCTGGGCACGTGCTCGAACACCTGGAAGGTCCCGTCGACGGTGTCGGCACCGGGCGCCCCGGTGTTGACGGCCACCCCAGTCATGACCGGCGCGCCGTTTTCGTAGAGGGTGAGGGTCTGCGGCACCTGCTTGGACACCAGGACGTCGACGTAGGGCTCGGTGTTCATCTTCTGCGCCGAGGCATCGCCCAACAATGCCGTCCACACCACGTGGCCGGCGATCCCGTCCACCGTCAGCGAATGTTGGCGCTGGAACGACATCAAGCCGCCCTTGGTGATGGGGTTCTCGGCACCTTCGATCCACTCCGAGGTGAAGTCGGGCGGTAGGCCCGTCCACCGCCAGGCGAACGTCCCCGCTTGGGCAGTGGCCGCCCCGGCCGGCGCCGGTGCCGCTCCCGACGGCGTGAACGACACCGGCAGGTAGTTCAATTGGGCGAGCAGCTGCTGCAGCCGCTCGGTGCTGGCCTGGGCCACCGAGAAGGTGACGGTCAAGGGAGCGACGAGGACACCGCCCGACGTGCTGCGCAGACCGTCCGAACCCGCGGGGACGGTCATCGTCTCGGTGGTCGTCGGGATGAACGGCGCCGTCGCCACGAATGTCAGCACGTCGGTACCCGAGCGCTTCCACGTCCCGGCCACCGGTGGGTTGAACATCGGCAGACCGGTGGCGGAAGCCACCGCGGCCGACAGGGTGACGGTCACGGTCTGGTCGGACGGGACGTTCGTCGCTCCGCTGGCCGGAACGGTCGACACCACGGCCAGCTGCCGTGCCGGAGCGAGGGACGACGGGCTGGACGTCGTCGATGCATGCCCCGAGGACGTCGCGCTGTCGTGCCGTCCGAGCACGAAGGCGCCCGACGCCACCGCCACCACGACCACGACCAGGGCGACGAGCCATGCCGTCCGATGCCTTCGAGGTGGTGGCTTGAGGATCTCGTACTCCACTCGGCCTCCCGGCAGATCGACTGTGGGTGATGGCAGGACCGCCATCGCGCCCCATCGCGCTCCCGGACCGAGCGTACCGACCGCATCCACCGAGGGGACGGCAGTCCCGGCGGCCACTGCGGGTCGTAGTCGTCAGCCTGTGATTCCGAAGTCGTGCAGGTCGGCCTGCAGAGCGGCTCGGAACGCCTCCAGGTTGGCCATCCGAACCCGTAGCTTCGTGTCGGCGTGGGCCCGGGCGTTGAGCACGGAGAACCGGTTGGCGAGCTCGAGGCTCGCCGCCGCCAGTTCCTCGATGCTTACGACCTCGTCCAGGAAGCCGCAGTCGACGGCGTTCGCCGGCGAGAACACCTCGGCCAGGATCGACGCCCTCGTGAACGCCGCCGGTGTCAGCCGCTGGCGCAGGATCTCGATCGCCGATCGCGGCAAGGTCATCCCGATGGCCACTTCGTTAGCCGTGATCTTGTACATCCCCTCCGTACCGATGCGGTAGTCGGCCGACAGCAGGAGGAACACGCCCATGGCGATGGCGTGTCCTGTGCAGACCGCGATGACGGGCCTCGGAAAGGTGAGCATCCGCTCGGCCAGATCGAACCCGCCGCGGAGCATGCCCGACGCCTCCGACCCGCCGGACCGGAGCACGGCAAGATCGAAACCACCGGAGAAGCAGCCGTCCCGCCCCTTCAGAACCACGATGGCCTGCTCAGATTCCGCACGATCGAGCGCCTCGTGGATTTCCGACTGCATCGCCGGCGACAGCACGTTGGCCTTGCCGTCGTCCATCGTAATCATTGCCACATGTCCATCAATAACGCAGGTGACGAGTGCATCCATACCGCCATCATCGCAGGGGCCGCGTTCACATGTCGGCGTCATCCCGGAATCTTCCGGCACCGAACACCAGACATGACCTTCAATGCCACGACCTTCCAGAGGCTCTCCGCTCGGCTGGAGACCGAGGACATCGACTTCGATGCCTTCCGTGACCACCCGCTGAGTGCCGACGCACTGCGCTACCTCCGCTACATGCACGACGTCGAGAGCCACACCGTGTGCTACCTGCGTGACGTGCTGGTCACCCGGGCCCACCGTGAACCCGACATCACCGCATTCCTCACCATGTGGAACTACGAGGAGTTCTGGCACGGTGACGCCATCGCCAAGGTGCTCGCCGCCCACGACGAGTCGGCAGGGTCCACCCGGATCGCCGCACTCCGCCAACGACTGCCGAAGGGCGACCGTTGGCGACCGGTCGGCTTCCAGCTGGCGTCGGCGCTGACCCCGCACCTCACTGCCGTGCACATGATGTGGAGCGCCGTCAACGAGTGGACCACCCAGGCTGCCTACGCCCGTCTGGCGAAGCTCGCCGACCACTCGACGCTGTCGGTCCTGCTTCGCCGCATCATGAAGCAGGAAGGTCGACACATCGACTTCTACACGACCGGAGCCAGTGGTCGGCTGGCCAACAGCCGGACCGCCCAGCGGGTCACCCGATGGGCCCTCAAGCGCTTCTGGGCCCCGGTTGACTCCGGCGTGGTCGAGGACGAGGAGGTCGATTTCCTGCGCACCTATCTGTTCGGCGACACCGACGGCCTGACCATGGCCGAGCGGATCGACCGCCGGGTCGACCGGCTCCCCGGCCTCGACGGGCTCCATCTCCTGACCGGCGCCGTCGCCGCCTGAGTCAGTCGGATCACGTGCGGGGACTTGGCCGACAGCTACGCACCGCGGTGCGAGCGCAGTACAACCGAGTCCTCGTGGTGACCGCTCTGCTCGTGCTCCTCCCGGTGGTCGTGGCCGGCGAACGGGTCCGACGAGGTTCCGGGCGGCGTCTCCTCCGTTGGGGCATCTCGATCGTGGCCACGTTGTGTGGGGTCCGGTTCGACGTCCAGGGGCGTTCTGCCCTCGATCTGCCGAGATCCGTTGTGGTGGCCAACCATTCGAGCCCGATGGACATCCCGGCCCTGCTGTGGGCCGACCCCGACGTTCGGTTCATGGCCGCGGCCGACCTGTTCCGGATCCCGGTGCTGGCCGCGGCCATGCGGGCCGTCGGGACCGTCCCGATCGACCGACGGAACCATGACCGCGCCCACGACCAGCTCGACGAAATGGTCGACGAACGGCTCCGGGGTGCCGGCGGAGACGTGGTTGTCTTCGCCGAGGGCGGCATCGCACCTGCCGGCCAGCGACTCCCGTTCAAGTCAGGGGCGTTCTCACTGGCCATCCGCACGACCAGCCCGCTGGTGCCGGTGGCCATTCACGGATCCGACCGTGTGCTTCCTCCCCGAGGGCGACTCGTGGTGCGGTCGGGGGTCGTGACCGTCGAATTCCTCGACGCCATCGACACGTCCGGCCTGACCACGGACGACCGGCGTGTACTCCGTGACCATGTCCATGACCTGGTCTGCGACGCGCTGGGTGGCGTCGGGGTCGAGCCGACCGCCCGGACACCGAGCAGCTAGTCGACCGGCCACGCGTTGTCGTTGGCGATCGTCTGCACCTGCTCGGGTGTGAGTTCGACACGATTGGCCAACTCGCCCACCGACATCCCGTCCTTGAGGGCGGCTGCCACCACCGCCCGTCGCATGGTGTGACGCGCACCGTACAGCTCCGAGACGGCGTTTTCGGCGGCCATTCGGTCGCTCAGGCTCGGGAGAAGTCGGAGGGTCGCCGTGATGCTCTGACCTTGCTTGAGGCGGAGCTCGGCTTCAGCTAACACCTGCTCGTTGACCTCCAGATTCGCCCGCAGGTGCCCGTTTGCATTCCGGAGATAGGCAATAGCGGTGAGGAGGTCTTCAACTGGCTCGGCCACCATCAAATGGTATAACACTGCGAAATTCCCACGTTCCGCCGCCACCTGAATTGATCGCGACGAGGGAGCCGTCAGCCGTGCGCAGCACCTGTTGCCGGTACCCCGGAACAGGCGCTGGATCGCGACGAGGATCCCGCCCTGGCAAGGTACCGGTCGCAAGGTCCGCGTTTGACTATGCCGGGCCCGGAGCATCAGGTGGCGGACCTTCCGCTCGACGGGCCCGGCGGACGCACGGTACGGGTGTCACCTTGGAATTCTCTGAGGATGCCCCGTCCCGTCGGACCGGCGTAGTCAGCTCGTGTGGCGTGAACGGGCGACATGTTCCAGCGGTCGGGACACCAGGAGGATCAGGAGGGCCCAGAGTCCGACGGCCGGCAGGGTGATCACCGTGACGAAGACCACCGTCATCAGCACTGTCAGGATCACCGCCGGTGCCAGCTCGATAGCACCACGATGACCCTCCGCCTGGAGTTCGGGCCGTCGGGCGATGGCCAACGACTGGAAGAGGACACCCACCGCGGCCGCCAGCATGGTACCGACATACAGACCATGGACTTCCTGTCCGCCGTCCTTGGCCGCACTGAGAAGCTGAGTCGGAAAGGGCAGGAAGACGATGCTCATGATCCACAGAAACATCCCGCTGACCAGGAGCCGGTCGTAACCGACGACATGCTCGAGCATCTGGTGGTGGCCCCACCAGAAGGTGCCGATGACCGCGAAGCTGAGGAAGAAGGCGAGGAGCTGGGCGCTGTGATTGTCGATGAAGTGGGCCAGTCCGCCCGGACCGATCGTGCCCGCCACGTCCACCAAGGGGAGGATCAGCAGCGTGATGGCGATCGCCACGACTGCGTCGCTGAAGTTCACCAGCCGGTGCAGCCCCTGCTCAGTTCCCATGCGCAATCCTCGCAGACACCGGTGCCCTGACCAGTGGACATTTGGCGAAGTGAGCGGCGAACTGTGAGGCCAACGACGAGGGGCACCTCCCCCACCTCCTAGATTGTGGGGGTCCGCTCATCCTGGAGGTGCTGTGCGCTCCCCGAAAGACTTCTTCCGCCCGCTTGCTGTCGGTGCACCCGAGCCGGTGCGCGAGATACCGTTCCGGCCCTCACGGATGATCCACTTCTTTCCGGCGTCGAACCCCAAGATGGTGGCCAAGCTCCCCGATCTGGTGCCGAAAGTCGACGTGCTGCTCGCCAACCTCGAGGACGGGGTGCCGGCCACCGACAAGGAGGCGGCACGGCAGGGGCTCGTCGGCGTCGGCCGGTCCGTGGACTTCGGCTCGACGCAGTTCTGGACCAGGGTCAACTCTCTGGACTCGCCCTGGGGTCTCGACGACCTGGTGGCGGCCGTCACCGAAGTCGGGCATGCGCTCGACGTCATCATGATCCCCAAGGTCGAGGGCGCCGAGGACATCCACTATGTGGACCGACTTGTCGCCCAGCTCGAAGCCAAGGCGAAGCTCGACCGCCCGATCCTCCTGCACGCCATCCTCGAAACCGCCCGGGGTGTGGCCAACGTCGAGGAGATCTGCGGTGCCTCGCCGCGGATGCAGGGTCTCTCGCTCGGCCCCGCCGACCTGGCAGCCAACCGTCGAATGAAGACGACCCGCGTCGGCGGGGGGCATCCCGACTACCTGGTGCGCCAGGACCCGGTACACGGCGACATCCACGGCGAACGGGCGGTGTTCCAACAGGACCTCTGGCACTACACGATCGCCCGCATGGTAGATGCCTGCCAGGCCAACGGTGTCTTCGCCTACTACGGGCCATTCGGCGACATCGCCGACGTTGTGGCGTGCGAGGACCAGTTCCGGAACGCGTACCTGCTCGGCTGTGTGGGTGCCTGGTCGCTCCATCCGACCCAGATCGACATCGCTCGCCGGGTCTTCTCGCCCGACGTCGCCGATGTACGGCACGCCCGTCGGGTCATCGCCGCCATGGGCGACGGCACCGGTGCCGTGATGCTCGACGGCAAGATGGAGGACGACGCCTCGGTCAAGCAGTGCCGGGTCATGATCGAGCTGGCCGACGAACTGGCTGCCCGTGATCCCGAGCTCGCCGAGCTCTACGCCAGCATCACCCTGGAGGACTGAGATGAGCGAGACGAACCTGCGGCCCCGACGGAGCGTGCTCTACATGCCCGCCGCCAACGAGCGTGCGCTAGAGAAGGCCAAGGCCATCCCCGCCGACGCCCTGATCTTCGACCTGGAGGACGCAGTGGCGCCCGATGCCAAGGCCGAGGCCCGTGAACGGGCGTGCGCCATGTTTGCCGGCGGCGGCTACGGCAACCGGGAGGTCACTATCCGGGCAAATGGCATCGGCACCCCGTGGCACGACGACGACCTCGCCGCCATCGCAAAGGCCGGCCCGGACGGGGTGGTGGTGCCCAAGGTCAACTCCGTCGAGGATGTTCGGGCCATCGAGTCGGCCCTCGACCGGAACGGGGCACCGGACCGTACGCGCATCTGGGCCATGCTCGAGACGCCGATCGCCATGCTGCACGCCGAGGAGATCTGCTCGTCGTCGGAGCGACTCGCCGTACTGGTCATGGGAACCAACGACCTGGCCAAGGAGCTGCACGCCCAGCGGGTCCCGAGCCGGCTCCCACTGCTCGGTGGTCTCCAACTCTGCCTACTTGCCGCCCGGGCCGCCGACAAGGTGATCCTCGACGGAGTGTTCAACGACATCAAAGACGCCGAGGGCTTTCTCGGGGAGTGCCAGGTCGGCCGGCAGATGGGTTTCGACGGCAAGACACTCATCCATCCCAGCCAGGTCGAGCCGTGTAACGGGGCGTTCTCACCCGATGCCGACGAGATCGACCTCGCCGAGCGAATCATCGTCGCCTTTGAGGAGGCTAAAGCCGACGGGCGGGGCGTGGTGACGGTCGACGGGAGGATGATCGAGAACCTGCACGTCGACGAGGCCCGGCGGGTCCTCGCCATCCGGGACGCCATCGCGGCGGCGGACGACTGACCGTCGCCACCGGCCAGTTCCTGCACGGCCGGTCCGGGACGTGGTCTTTCGGTCAGAATCAGGTGCCGAGCCGGGAGCATCGGGTGGCGGTCCCTTCTGCTCGACCGGCTCGGCTCGGTGACGTTACCGGAAGGTAACCGGCAGGTGACGTCATCGTGAACTGGCGGCCTCATCATCCGACGTGGCCCCGACCGTCCCGCCCCGGCTCATCGTCGTTCCTCACGCACGGTGCGTACCCGGTGCCAGATGAGGAGGGCCACGGCCACGATGGCCAGCACGGCGATGACGTAGGTGGCATCGCTGAACGACTTCTGGACGTGGTC
>DATBZS010000008.1:0-17657 GCA_036513075.1 Acidimicrobiales bacterium | reverse complement strand
CCGGCCATCCACTCCCCGTCGCCCCAGTCGTAGCCGAGGTCCCAGACCACCGAGCCGGTCTGGGGGGCGCACTCGGCGGCGAAGGCATAGGGGTCGGCTTTCTCCAGCCGCTCCCCGCTTGCGGTGGTGATGGCGTACTTGTAGATGTGGCCCGCGGTAGCGCCGGCCACCACACCCACCCAGATCCCCGAGGAGGCCCGGGGGCTCAGGGGGTCGGCGGCGAGTTCCCAGCCGTTGAAGTCCCCGATGACGCTGACGGCCCGGGCGCCGGGGGCCCAGACCGCGAACGCGGTCCCGGCCTGGCCCAGCTGATGGGCGCCGAGCTTCTCGGCCAGGCGGCGATGGGTCCCCTCGTTGAAGAGGTAGATGTCCTCGTCGGAGAGCTCCCAGGGCGCGCTGACGGGTGGTTCGGGTCCGCGTCCGGTCTGCTTGGCTGTCACCTGCCGGCCTCCTCTGGGGTGATGGTGCGGTTCTCGACCACGGAGTCTCCCTCAGCTTCGGGACCAACGCTGCCCGACCGGTCCCGCCGGGCGGCGTCGACGAGCCGGAGGACGGCCGCCGGCTGCCGGTTCCGGGGCCGGAGGTCGTCAGGCCAGCACCGGGCCCACCGTCGCCGGAAGTTGCCCTCCTCGGGCCCGGTGCCGGGCCGATTCTGCGGTTCCCGTTCCAGCCAGAGGTCCTCGAGGTCGACGAGGACCAGCCGGGCTGGGCCCCCGGCCAGGTGGAGGAGGAGGAATCGCAGAGCCCGGCCGGGCGACGCCGGCCGGCCCAGGGCGTCGGCGACGGCGGCCCGCAGCGCAGCCCGCTCCGCACGCGATGCCGAGGCGGCCTCGGGGGGCTGCTCCCCCCGCCGGGCCCGCTCGTCGATGTCGAGGCCGGCCCACCAGGTCGCGAAGGGGGGGAGGTCGTGGGTGCCGAGCGACGCCAGCGAGTCGGGCGGCGGTTCGGGAAGGGGATCGTCGGGGCTGGCGGCGAATTGGTGGACATGGGACCGGAGCATCCCGTCGCGGCGCATGGCGGCCCGGACGGCCGGGGCCACGGTGCCGAGGTCCTCCCCCACCACGGCCACGCCGGCCCGGACGGCTTCGAGGACGGCAATGGCCCGGAGCTCCTCGGCCCGATAGCTGACGTAGGCGCCGTCGGTGGCGGCCATGCCCTCGGGGATCCACCAGAGCCGGTGGAGCCCCATCACATGGTCGATCCGGACCGCGGCGGCGTGACGCATGGCGTGGCGGAGGAGGGCGATCGGGTAGCGGTAGCCGTCCTGGCGAACCCCCTCGGGGTGGAGGGGGTTGACGGCCCAATTCTGGCCGGCTGCCTGGAAGCTGTCCGGGGGGGCGCCGGCGGTGGCGCCGGTGGCGAACGCGGCGGGATGCCACCAGGGATCGAAGCCGTCCGGGTGCACCCCGACAGGGAGGTCCAGGTAGAGCCCTCCGTGGGTGGCGGCCTCGGCCAGCTGGGTGTCGGCGACCCACTGGGCGTAGCGGTGGTACCGGACCCGGCGCTCGTCGGCGGACCCGGCCGGGATCCGGCCCGGTCCGGCCCCGGCCCAAGCCGTCCAGGGCCGGCCGAGCGTTTCGGTCGCGGCCCGGAAGCGGGCGTAGGCCTCAACCTCGGGCCGCTCGGCCAGAAAGGCTTCGAAGGCGCGGCGTCTTGGAGAGGAACCGGCGACCAGGGCCTCGGCCAGCAGTTCGAGGACCTGGCGCTTGACGGCCAGGGTAGCGGCCGGGTCGGAGCTGGGGGCGGAGCGGAGCCGAGCCAGGCGGCGGCGAAGCCCGGGCGAGTCCAGTAGAGCGCGGGCCTCATGGGCGATCTCGACCTCCGGGAGCCGCTCGACGTCGACGTAGAGCTCGTTCCACGCCAGCCGGCTGGCCGGCCGGTATGGGCTCGGCTCCACCACCGGCCCGTCGAGGAAGCTGGCGTTGAGGGGCAGGGTGCCTACGAAGGCCCCCCCGAGCTCGCCGACCCAGTCGCCGAGCTCGGCCAGCTCCCGGTAGGTGGCCACCCCCCAGTCGGTCTCGGTCCGAACGGCGTGGAGGGGGGCCGAGACCCCCCAGCCCCGACCGGGGTCGGGGCAGCGCCGGGGGGCGGAGACGACGAGGGCCGAAGCGGCCAGGCCGGGACCCTCCACCTCGAGCCGGTGGTAGCCGGGGTGGGCGTCGAGGATGCGGGCCAGCCGGTAGCGGTGCCGGGTCACGGCGGCCCCGTCGATCCGCCCGGGCCGGGCCGGGCCGGCCAGGATCGACGAGAGGGGCCGCCGCTCCACGGTGCCGTCCTCGAGCCGCAGGGTGACCTGGACCCGGTCGGGGGCGACGGTGGTGGGGAGGGTGAGGGTGTGGGCGGCCGGGGCGCCGGGCCGGCGGACCAGGACCGGCTCGAGGACCTGGCGGCGCGCCACGGCGGCCGCCGCCGCCAGTAGCTCGGGGGCCTGGTCGCGGTGGCTGATGGGGACGCCGAGGGCGGCGAGCACCCCGACGAGGGACTCGTCGCCGACCCGGCTACGGGCGTGGCCGTGGGCCTCGTAGGAGACCTGCACCCCGTACCGGGTGGCCAGGGCCTCGAGGGCGCGGCGGCCGCGGGGCCGGCCAGGGCCGCCGGATGTCAAAGGTTCGTCTCCAGGAGGTCGAGGATCCCCTGGGCCGGCATGGCCACCCACTCCGGCCGGCTGTTGGCCTCGTAGCCCAGCTCGTAGATGGCCTTCTCGAGCAGGTGGAAGCCGAGGAGGTTGGCCAGCTGGTCGTGGTCGGCGGGCACGAAGGGCGCCCCCGCGGCCGTCTCCAGATAGGACCGGAGGAACATCCCGGCCACCGAGGGGTACCAGAGCTCGAGAAGGGGGTCGAGGACCTCGGGGGCGCTCGAGCTGGGCAGGTCCCGTGTCATCTGGGCGGCGGCGGCCCGGGAGGCGTAGTGAAAGGAGCGGATCATCCCGGCCACGTCGACGAGGGCGGGCCGCTTCAGGCGGCGCTGGCCGACGGAGCGGGCCGGCTCGCCCTCGAAGTCGATGAGTACGAAGTCCTTCCCGGTCCACAGCACCTGCCCCAGGTGGTAGTCGCCATGGCAGCGGATCCGCTCCACCGCGACCCGGGTGGTGGTGAGGACCCGGAGCCGTTCGAGGATCTCCTCAGACCGGTCCACCACGGACTGGACGGCCGGGACGGACGGGGCCAGCGGCCGGATCTGGCGGACGGTGTGCTTCAGGAGGCTCCGGGCACCGTGGTACATGGCCTGGCGGTCCATGGAGGTGAGGGGCTCGGGGGCGAAGTCGGGGTCGCTGCGGTCCGAGGCCAGGGCCAGGTGGAGCTCGGCGGTCCGCTGGCCCAGCAGGGCGGCCCAGGTCTCGTGGGGGCGGAGGAGGGGGTGGTCGGGCTCGGCGCCGGCGTGCTCGGCGGCGGCCAGGATTCCCCGATGTGTCCGGCGGCGGGCCTCGTCGGGCTCGTGGCGGGCCAGGGCCTCCTCGAGACCGTGGCGGAGGGCGTCGACGACGTAGGTCCAGCCGTCACACTCGTTGGCGGCGTACTCCTCCACCGTCACCAGGGTGGCGGCCGCCGCCCCGGGCCGGTCGGGCCGGTACTCGAGGCTCCCCCCCACCGCCGGGGCGTGGGGGAAGCGGGCCCGCTCCGCCAGGAACCGGCCCAGCTCCACCCCGGGGTTCGGCCCCTCTTCGACCCGGCGGACCAGCTTCATGATGAGGTGGTCGCCGAAGGCGATGGAGCTGTTGGTCTGCTCGGCGGCGATGGGCTGGGGCTCGAGCTCGGCCGGGAGCTCGGCGTGGAGCCGGCGCAGGGTGGGGGTGGGCAGGCCGGCGAGCCGTCCCGACCGGCCCGGCAGCTGGCGGCGGCGGCGGATCAGGTCGAGGAGGGCCCGGGCGAAGTCCGGGTCCCAGGCGGCGTCGTAGAGGACCCCGTCCTCCCCCCCGGCCCGCATGACGGCGATGACGGCTTCGGGGTGGAACCGGACAAGCTCATCGGCCCGGATCCCGGTGGCGTAGGCCAAGGGTAGGAAGTAGGTCTCGGGGTGGCCGACGTCGAGCTCGATCTGGGTCAGGGCCAGCCGGGCCGGTGCCGGCCCGCTGCGGCGCGACTCCGACACCGGGACGACCTCGGCCACCCGGACGCTCTTGATCCGCCGGGCCTTCTCCCGGAACCAGCGCCGGTCGGCGATGTAGGCCGGGAGGACTTCCTCCAGGCGGCGCAGGGAGGCCCCGACCAGGACCTTCTCCCACTGGTCGGTGACCTCAAGAGCGGGGCGGGGGGCCCAGCTGGTCTCGTCGTGGCTCTCGAGGGAGAACCAGTAGAAGCCGTGGGGGCCGAGGGTGATGAAGTAGGGGAGGTCGCCGACGGCGGGGAACTCGCTGCCGCCGAAGAGCTCGACCGGCACGGTGTTGCGGTACTCGGCCAGGTCCAGCTCGACGGCCTGGGCGTAGCGGGACAGGTTCACGACGACGAGGATCCGCTCGTTCTCGAAGACCCGGAGGAAGGCCAGGACCTTGCGATTGTCCGGCAGGAGCAGCTGGAGCGATCCCCGGCCGAAGGCCCGGTAGCGCTTGCGGAGGGCGATGACCCGCTTCATCCACCACAGGAGGGAACTGGGGCTCTCGCTCTGGGCTTCGACGTTGACGGCCTGGGGCCGGTACTGGGGGTCGATGATCACCGGCAGGTAGAGCTGCTGGGGGTTGCCCCGGGAGAAGCCGGCGTTACGGTCGCTCCCCCACTGCATCGGGGTCCGCACCGCGTTGCGGTCGCCCAGGTAGTAGTTGTCCCCCATCCCGATCTCGTCGCCGTAATAGAGGATCGGGGTGCCGGGCAGCGAGAGGAGGAGCCCGTTCATCATCTCGATCATCTGGCGGTCGTTGCCGAGGAGGGGGGCGAGCCTGCGGCGGATCCCGGCGTTGACCCGGGCCTGGGGCTCCTGGGCGTAGGTCCGGTACATGTAGTCCCGCTCCTCGTCGGTGACCATCTCGAGGGTCAGTTCGTCGTGGTTGCGCAGGAAGAGGGCCCACTGGCAGTCGGGCGGGGTGGGTGGGGTCTCCTGGAGGATGTCGACGATAGGGAAGCGGTCCTCCTGGCGGGCCGCCATGAACATCCGGGGCATGAGGGGGAAGTGGAAGGCCATGTGGCAGACGTCCCCGTCGCCGAGGTAGGCGACGGCGTCCTCGGGCCACTGGTTGGCTTCAGCCAGGAGCATCCGGTCCTCGAAGCGCTCGTCGACATGGGCCCGAAGCTTGCGGAGGAAGGCGAAGGTCTCGGGGAGGTTCTCGCAGCTGGTGCCCTCCCGGGCGTAGAGGTAGGGGACGGCGTCGAGCCGGAGCCCATCGACACCCATCTCCAGCCAGAAGTCGAGCACGTCGGTGACGGCCGCCTGGACCTCGGGGTTGTCGTAGTTGAGGGCGGGCTGATGGGAGTAGAAGCGGTGCCAGAAGTAGGCCCCGGCCACCGGGTCCCAGGTCCAGTTGGAGGTCTCGAAGTCTTTGAAGATGATCCGGGCCTCGGAGTACCGATCGGGGGTGTCGCTCCAGACGTAGAAGTCCCGGGCCGGGCTGCCCGGGGCGGCCCGCCGTGCCCGCTGGAACCAGGGGTGCTCGTCGGAAGTGTGGGCCAGGACCAGCTCGGTGATGACCCGGAGTCCCCGGCTATGGGCCTTGCGGAGGAATTCCTTGAAGTCCCGGAGGGTCCCGTAGGAGGGGTTGACCCGCCGGTAGTCGGAGATGTCGTAGCCGTCGTCGCGCAGCGGGGAGGGATAGAAGGGAAGCAGCCACAGGGCCGTCACCCCCAGGTCCTGGAGGTAGTCCAGCCGGGCGATGAGCCCCTTGAAGTCCCCGATCCCGTCGCCGTCGGAGTCCTGGAAGGCCCGAACGTGGACCTCGTAGATGACGGCGTCCTTGTACCAGTGGACCTGGTCGGGGACCTGGTCGGGGACGACGGTCGCCGTCGGGTCGTGCCGCTCGGACGCGGTCTTCGGTGTCACGGGCGTCCACCCCCGGGGCGCTCGACGTGGAAGATGTGAGCCGGGACGACCTCGGGGTCGAGTCGGATGTAGTTCTGGGGGCCGGCCCAGTCGTAGCGGGCGCCGGTGAGCAGGTCGTGAACGACGAAGGTCTCAGCCCGCTCCAAACCCAGGGCGGCCAGGTCGAGGGCGATGGTACCGCCTTGGGCCGCCCGGGGGTCGACGTTGACGGCGACCAGGACGGTGTCGTCGAAGCCGGCCCCGCCGGGCGTCGATCCGGCCGTCTTCGAGTAGACGAGGAGCTGGTCGTTGTCGACGCCGTGGAACCGGAGGGAGCGGTCCTGGTGGAGGGCCGGATGGGCGTGACGGATGGCGTTCACCCGGGACAGCAGGTCGGCGAGGCTGTCGGGCCGTTCGAGGTCCCAGTGGCGGACCTCATACTTCTCCGAGTCGAGGTACTCCTCTGATCCGGGCTGGCAGGACTCGTGCTCGAGGAGCTCGAAGGCCGGCCCGTAGATCCCGTAGCTGGCCCCCAGGGTGGCGGCCAGGATCAGCCGGGCCATGAAGGCCGGCCGGCCCCCGCTCTGGAGGAACTCGTGGAGGATGTCGGGGGTGTTCGGCCAGAAGTTGGGCCGGAAGTAGTCGGCTACCGGGGTGCGGGTCAGCTCGGTGAGGTACTCCTCGAGCTCCCGGGCCGAGTTCCGCCAGGTGAAATAGGTGTAGGACTGGGAGAAGCCCACCTTGGCCAGGTGCTCCATGATCCGGGGCCGGGTGAATGCCTCGGCCAGCATGATGACCTCCGGGTGGTCGGCCCGCACCGTGGCAAGCAGCCACTCCCAGAACCGCAGGGGCTTGGTATGGGGGTTGTCGACCCGGAACATCCGGACGCCGTGGCCGATCCAGAACTCGACGACGCCGTGGAGGGCCTCCCACAGCCGGCACCAGTCGGGCGTCTCGAAGTCGAGGGGGTAGACGTCCTCATAGCTCTTCGGGGGGTTCTCGGCCGGCCGGATGTTGCCGTCGGGGAGCCGCCGGAACCAGTCGGGGTGCTCGTCGACCCAGGGATGGTCGGGGGAGCACTGGAAGGTCAGGTCGAGGGCCACCTCGATGCCCTGGCCGGCGGCGGCGGCCACCAGCCGGTCGAAGTCGGCCAGGGTGCCGAGGTCGGGGTCGATGGCGGTGTGGCCCCCGGCGGCGTTGCCGATGGCCCACGGGCTGCCCGGGTCGTCGGGCCCGGCCTCGCTGACGCCGTTGCGGCCCTTGCGGGCCGTCACCCCGATGGGGTGGATGGGGGGCAGGTAGAGGACGTCGAATCCGAGGCGGGCCACGTAGGGCAGCCGGGCTTCGACGTCGGCCAGGGTGCCGGGGCGGTCCGGGTCGGGGGAGGTAGAGCGGGGGAAGAGCTCGTACCAGCTGCTGTACCGAGCCCGGGCCCGTTCCACTTCGATCGGGTAGGCCTTGGAGGTGGCAGCCGGCCTCGGGTCGCGGTGGCGGGCCATGAGCGCTCCCAGCTCGGCGCGGCCGGCAAGCTCGAGGCCTTCGGCCGGCCCGGCCGCGGCGGCCGCATCGAGGGCATCGGCGAGGGCGGCGAGTCGTCGCCGGTCGGGGACCGCGGCTCGGGCGGCCGCCTGGCGGACCAGCTCGGCCCCGACGAGGAGCTCGACGTCGAGGGGTTGGCCGGCCCCGGCCCGGGCCTGGAGGGCCCGGCGCCAGCTGCCGAAGCGGTCGATGGTGGCCCGGATGGCGAACCGGTAGCGGCCGGCCCGGGTCACCTCGAACTCCCCCCGCCAGCGATCGTTGCCGAGAGGCTCGAGGCCGGCGGTCTGCCACCGGGAGTCCTCCTCGTGGCGGAAGCGGACCTCGCAGAGGAGCTCGTCGTGGCCATCGGCGAAGATGTCGGCCTCCACGGCGACAGCCTCGCCCAGCGCGCCCTTGGCCGGGTAGCGGCCGCCGTCGACGGTCGGCCGAACCTCGGCGATGACGGGCCGCGCCCGGCCGACCTTCTCCGGGAGGGCGGCGGCCGGCGAAGCCGCGCCCTGCCTACCCATCGGGGTGGAGGGCGCGGCGGTAGGCACGGGCTGCGTACTCGGCCACCATGCGCTGGGTCGTGAAAAAGGAGCCATTCAGGGCGATGGCGGAGCGGCGGACCGCGGCGAACTCGTCGGGGTGACCGTAGTGGAGGGGGGCCACCACCTGTTGGAGGACCCGGTAGAGCTCGGCCCCATCGGCCCGGTCGACCTCCGGATCGCCGATGGGCAGATCGGCCCCGGCGCCCAGGTCGGAGCCGATGGCCCAGCCGGTGATCCCCTCGATGTGGCCCTCGACCCACCAGCCGTCGAGGACGCTGAGGCTGGGGACGCCGTTGAGGGCGGCTTTCATCCCGCTCGTCCCCGAGGCCTCGTGGGGGGCGACCGGGTTGTTCAGCCAGACGTCGACCCCGGCCACGAGGAGGGCGGCCAGGTCCATCCCGTAGTTCTCGAGGTAGACGACGGTCACGGTGCCGGCCAGGGCCCGGGCGGCGGCGTTGACCCGCTCGATGAGGGCCTTGCCGGGCTCGTCGAGGGGGTGGGCCTTGCCGCTGTAGACGACCTGGAGGGGCCCGACCCGATCCACGAGCGCCCGGAGCCGGTCGGGCTGGGACAGGAGGAGGTCATTGCGCTTGTAGGGGGTGGCCCGACGGGCCACCCCGATGGTCAGGACCTCAGGGTCGAGGGCGACCCCCCGGCGGCTGGCCACCTCGTCGATCAGCGTCTGTTTGGCCTCGGCCTGGGTGGCCCGGATCTCCTCGAGGGGGATCCCCCCGGCATAGCGGAGCATGGTGTTCTCGCGGCGCCAGCCGGGCAGGTGCCGGTCGAACAGCCGGGCCGTGCTGGGCGCCGCCCAGGTGGGGACGTGCACGCCGTTGGTGATGGCCTCGATCCGGTACCGGGGGAACATGGCCCGGGAGACCTCGCCGTGACGCTGGGCCACCCCGTTGATGAACCCGGAGAAGAACATCCCGAGGACCGTCATGTTGAGGAAACCCTCGTCCAGGCAGCCGATCCGGGACAGCCCGCCGGCCAGCTCCTTCCCGAGGACCTCGGCTGTCACCTCGGGCGAGAACCGGTCGTGGCCGGCCGGCACCGGGGTGTGGGTGGTGAAGATGCAGTGGTCCCGGACCGCCTCGATCTCGCCCCTCGAGGCGTCCGCCACCCTCCCGTCGAGCTGCTCGGACAGGAGGGCCACCGGCACCAGGGAGGCGTGGCCCTCGTTGAGGTGGTAGGCAGCGATGTCCCCGTGGCCGAGCTCTCCGAGCATGGCCGGGCCGGCCAGCCCGAGCACTGCCTCCTGGGAGAGCCGCTCGATAGGGGCTCCGGGGTAGAGCCGGTCGCTGATGGCCTGGTCGTTCGGGTCATTCTCGGGGAGCCGGGTGTCGAGGAAGTACACCGGGACGGTGCTGCCGCCGACGCCGGTGAGGACGCGCCGCCACACCCCGACGACCACGGTCCGGCCCGCCACGGTGACCTTCACCCGGGCGTCCAGCCGCTCCAGGTGATCGCTGGGTGCCCAGCGGACGGGATGCTCGACCTGGCGGCCCGCCTCGTCGATCTCCTGGCGGAAGAAGCCCTGGTGGTAGACGAGGGTGACCCCAACGGCGGGGAGCCCCAGGTCGGAGGCGGCCCTGAGGAAATCACCGGCCAGCACTCCCAGACCCCCACTGAAGGTGGGGATCTCGTCGCCGATGGCGATCTCCATGGAGAAGTAGGCGATGGTTTCGCGGCTCACCCGCCTGAGTCTGTCGCATCGACGCCGGGACCGCACCCCGGGCTCCGGTCCCATCGCCGCATACTCGGGGAGCCGGCGCGGCCGACGAGGGCGGCGCGGCCGACGAGGGCGGGCGGGAAGCTGCGGTGGATGCTGATGGTGTGTCCGGGGTAGCACGCACACATCTCGATCGAGAAGAGCCGCAAAGGGTTCGAACGGATCGTGAGGACCTCCAGATGGAGGAACACCAACGGCTGGCTCAATTAGCCACCATCCCGCTTCCGTGAAGGGCTGAGACCTGTCCGGGCTCTCGACACCGGGGGAGGGGCTTTCCTCACGGCGCCAGTGCCCGCGCTGCGGTGCCCAGGAGCGGGTTCCGCGCGAACTGAACCACATGGCTCGTCAATCGGGATCCGGTCACATTTTGAAGGGTATTTGCAGGCCGGACCGGCGCATCCGGTCCTGAACATGGTGCCTGGGAGGAGAATCGAACTTCGACTATTTCCCAGCGCGGGCTAGGGTTCCTCGCAGTCAACAGTAGGGGGGGATTGATGGCGAAGACTTCGAGTCCTGTTTCGCGCAATGCGCCGTTGCGATTCGCCGACGCTCCTTGGACCTATGTTCTGACGGCCGTGATGCAGGGCGCCGCCCTGGTGGCCCTGCTGTGGGTCCCGTCCTACGCCAAGGCGACCCCGGCGCTCGGCGGTTTTCCGTTCTTCTACTGGTACACGCTGCTGTGGTTGCTGATCAACGCCGCCATGCAGTTCGGCGCCTACCAGCTGCTGGTGGCCCGGCCCCGTCGCCGGCGGGCCCGGGGGGCACGGACGGGGGTGGCGTTGTGAAGCTCGACGGCACCGCCCTCACCGTCTTCATCGTACTCTTCGCCTTGGTCACCATCCTCGGATTCGTGGCCGCCCGCTGGCGTCGTCCGGCGTCGCTCGACACCCTCGACGAGTGGGGGCTCGGCGGCCGCGGGTTCGGTGGTTGGGTCACCTGGTTCCTCCTCGGTGGTGATCTCTACACCGCCTATACGTTCATCGCGGTGCCCGGTGCCATGTACGCGGCCGGGGCCGTGTCCGGCTGGTTCGCGGTGGCCTACACCATCATGGTGTGGCCGATCGTGTTCGTGCTCATGCCCCGGCTCTGGTCGGTGGCCCACAAACACGGCTATGTCACCCCGGCCGACTTCGTCAGGGGCCGGTTCGACTCCTCGGGGCTGGCCCTGGTGGTGGCCTTCACCGGGATACTTGCCCTCATGCCCTACATCGCCTTGCAGCTGGTCGGCATCCAATCGGTACTGCAGGTGATGGGCCTCGGCGCGGGTTCGTCGGGGTTCGTGAAGGACCTCCCCCTCGTTATCGCCTTCGTCCTTCTGGCCGCCTACACCTACACCTCGGGCCTGCGGGCCCCGGCCATGATCGCCTTCGTCAAGGACGCCCTGGTCTACATCGTGATTCTGGTGGCGGTCATCTACATCCCGATCCGACTCGGCGGCTACGGCCACATCTTCTCCGCCGTCAACACCCATGCCCATACCCTCGCCGCCGCCGCCAAGGCCAAGCACAAGCCGCCGCCCTTCTCCTTGATCCCCGGTCACGCGGCCTACTGGTCCTACGCCACGCTGGCGCTCGGGTCGGCCATGGCGCTGTTCATGTACCCGCACTCGGTCACCGGCGTGCTGGCCAGTGGGCGGCGCAATACCGTCCGCCGCAATACCGCCGCGCTCCCGCTGTACACCCTGCTGCTGGCTTTCATCGCCCTGCTCGGGTACATGGCCATCGACTCGGGGATCAAGACCACCAACTACCGGCTGGTGGCGCCGCTGCTGTTCCGCCAGATGTTCCCGAGCTGGTTCGCCGGGGTGGGCTATGCCGCCATCGCCATCGGCGCCCTGGTCCCCGCGGCCATCATGTCCATCGCCGCCGCCAACCTGTTCACCCGCAACATCTACCGCGAGTACTTCCGCCGGAGCGCTTCCCCCAAGGAACAGGCCCAGGTGGCCAAGCTGATGTCGTTGGTGGTCAAGTTCGGCGCTCTGGCGTTCGTGCTCGGCCTCAACACCCAAAACGCCATCAACCTTCAGCTCCTCGGCGGGGTGTGGATATTGCAGACGTTCCCGTCCATTGCCATTGGCCTGTTCACTCGCTGGTTGCACCGCTGGGCGCTTATTGCCGGATGGGCCGTGGCCATGGTCTACGGGACCGTCGAGGCCTATCAGCAGTCCACCCCGACGGTGGCCCACTTCGCCAGCTCGGTCGCCAAGGTGCCGCTGCTCGGCCAGAGCGCCTACCTGGGACTGACCGCTCTGGTGCTCAACCTGATCATCGCCATCGTCGGCACCCTGGTGCTCCGGGTCGTACACCCGACAAGTGCCGGGGTGGACCAGACCTCCCCCGAGGACTACCTGGTCGACCGGGAAGACGAAGACGCCGGCCCTGATGTGGCGGTACCGAACCGTGCCCTCGCCGGCTGACAGGTCGGGCTCTCGGCTCGGTCGCGGTAACTCTCCTGACGGTACCGAGGGCGGAAGCGGCCGTTGGGTATCCTGTTCGGCACGCCCGCCCGGCTCGGCGAGGCGGAAGATCGAGCGCTCGCCCTCGCCGAATGCCTCCGGGTGCTACGTCCAGGCGGTGTCGTCTACGCGGCGGCCATCAGCAGGTACCTCGAACTTCTCGAACTAGGGACGAGCGGACGGTTGACGTCGGACCTGCGCGACGGCACCGCGGCGTTGATCGTCACAGGCACGTACGACGGCCATGTGGGTTTCGTCGCCGGGCACTGGCACACGGCCGGCGAGCCTGAAGCTGAGCTTCGCTCAAGCGGCTTTCGGGAGGTCACGGTGCACGGCATCGAAGGACCAGCGTGGCCGACACTCGACGCGGTCGGTGAGGGCGAATTCGAGGCACGGCGAGACGCGGCCCTTGGTTGTGCCTAGCCCGTCGAGGAAGATCCATTGCTGATGCATGCGAGTGCGCATCTGCTCGCTGTGGGAGTGGCGTGATCCGGAAGTGCTCGCAGGCGGCGACCAGAGACAGAACGCCGC
This sequence comes from Acidimicrobiales bacterium, assembly GCA_036513075.1. Classification (GTDB taxonomy): domain Bacteria; phylum Actinomycetota; class Acidimicrobiia; order Acidimicrobiales; family RAAP-2; genus Bog-756. The sequence goes on along the minus strand of DATBZS010000008.1, from coordinate 4,927 downwards.
TACCGAACGCCATGTCGCGCTGAGCCAGTAGCCGCCCAGACGGGGACACAGAGGGGTGCGCCCCTCAGCCGTTCGATCGCGACAACCGTTCGGCCGTGCCCGAAGACTCTCACGGCACCGCAAGGTCTCGGCGCACGAGCCGAGTACACTGGACGATAACCGGTGGGCCCCGCTGGTCCTGTGGCGCGCGTTGGGCCGCGGGAACGTGCTACTGCCAGAGGAGGCTGTCATGAGCGACAACCCGTACGACCGGCTGCCGAAGCTGCCCACACTGCAGGTGACGAGCCAAGACGTCACTGACGGTGCGCGTCTTGCGAACGACCAGGTGAGTGGTCTCATGGGTGCCGGCGGCGAGGACCTCTCGCCGCAGCTGTCCTGGATCGGTTTTCCCGAAGCGACGAGAAGCTTCGCGGTCACGGTGTACGACCCCGACGCGCCGACTGCGAGCGGCTTTTGGCACTGGGCGGTCGCCGACATCCCGAGAGAGGTCACCGAGCTGGCACGCGGAGTGGGCGGCGAGGGCGGCAAAGGCCTGCCGCCAGGAGCGCTGACCCTGCGCAACGACGCCGGCTTGAGCCGGTTCATCGGCGCGGCGCCGCCACCCGGACACGGCGTGCACCACTACTACGTCGTCGTGCACGCCCTCGACGTCGACTCGCTCGGCCTCGACCCGGAGGCGACCCCGGCGTACCTCGGCTTCAACCTTTTCAGCCACGCAATCGCCCGCGGCATGATCGTCGGCTGGTACGAACGCCGAGCGGCCCAGTAGCGGCCCAGTAGCGGCCCATGGCTCGCCGCGTCCCTGATCGACGGGGGACGACGCCTTGTCGGCCTCCCGAGCGCTGCGGCGCCGCTGGGCCAGTGACCTCCCGGGTACAGATTCGCGGTACCGAACGCTCACCGCTGAACTTTGGAGCGCTACCCCGATCGAGGCCTCTTTGTTGTCAAGATGCTTTCAGAACTTTTTTCGGAGCAGGTGCTGGCCGGGAAGGCAGTGGCGCCGGTCGGGTCGTAGCCTTGGGCCGGGTCCGGGAGTGGCTTAGCCGAAGATCCGGTGTTTTGGGGTGTGAGCCGGCCGCGCTGGCGACAGAGTCGTTCCCCGTTTGCCCTCCCGGACCCTCGTCAGTTGTCGTTGTGACCACGGCTCGAGCATCGGCTTGGAGGTGGGCGAAGAGTGCATCGCTGATCCGGCGCTTCAGTGCCCGGAGCGCCTCCCTCGGCCTCTTGCCCTCGGCGATCTTCTTGTCGTAGTAGGTGCGCCCTTCACTGTCGCGATGACGGATCTGGGTGACCGCGGCCACGTGGATGGCGTGATTGAGCCGTCTGTTGCCACGTCGGGAGAGCCGGTGGATCTTGCGGTTCCCCGAGGACACCTCGATCGGGGCCGTGCCGTTGTAGGCGGCAAAGTGATCACGGTCGGCAAAGTGCGACACGTCTCTCACGTAGCCGATGACCACCGCGGCGACGAACGGGCCGACGCCATAGATCTCGGTGACAGTTGTGCCCGACGCAACCACTGCAACCCCGATGCGTCTTTTCGTCTGACGCATCTGTTCGTCGATGCGAGCGAGGTCGGAGAGGAACTCGTAGGCGAGCTCGTAGCAGGCCAGTTCGATTGCCCCTACCGGTTCGATCTGCTCGAGGAGGGTGGTGGCCTGACCTGCGGTTATCGTGCCAGGAAAGCCCCGGGAACCAGCTCGCCGAGTACCAGTCGGCCGCCGGGTTCCTGGACACCACGATCCACGTGCCGGCGATTCCCGTAGCTGCGGCTGTCGGACAGATCCTCGGCCGCCGGGCAGGGCTGGCACTCGACTTCAAGGACGAACAGTGGGCCCTGGACCAGTCGGCCGCCGTCGATGCTGTGGGAGAGCTCTTCGAGCACCACGTCCGGCTGACCGCACACGCGGCCCTCGCGATCGCCTGCGACGACGGCGCCGAGCAGATCCACACCCGACACATCGAGGTCGCGATCACCGAGACCAACAACGGCTGGGCCGGTGTCGTTAGACCGAGTAGCGGCAGAGTGTCTCACCACCGTCGATCTTGATGAGGTCGCCGTGGATGTAGGTCGACTCGTCGGAGGCGAGGAACACCGCGAGGTTGGCGACGTCGGCGACTTCGCCCCACCGCTTGAGTGGGATGGAGTCAGTGAAGGTCTGGTCGAAGTCCTTGTCGTCGAATAGCTCGCGGGTGAGTGAGGTCTTCGCGAAGGTTGGGCAGATGCCGTTAACGCGGATCCCGTCTTGGCCGTACTCGATGGCCAGGCAGCGGGTGAGGTTGGCCTGGGCGCCCTTGGAGATGTTGTAGACGGACTGGTTCGGGTGTCCCTGCAGACCGGCCGTGGAAACCAGGTTAATGATGACGCCGCCGCCCTGGGTGAGGAACTGCTTGATCGCCTCTTGCGAGCCGAAGAACGTCCCCTTGGCGTTGACGTTGAAGCAGACGTCGAGATCAGCCTCGCTGAACTCGTGCAGCCGCTTGCCGTTGCGGTAGACCCCAGCGTTGTTGACCATCACGTCGAGCCGGCCGAACGCGGCCACGGCCTCGGCGACGAGGTGGGCGACCTGGTCGGACTTGGTGACATCGCAGTTGACGTAGACGGCCTGGCCGCCGGCCTTTTGGATCAGCTCGGTGGTGGTGAGTTGTGAGTCCTCGAAGCCGCCTGCGTTGGGGTTCTCGTGGACGTCGCTGACGACGAGCTTGGCGCCCTCGGCCGCGCACGCGGTGGCGATCCCGCGGCCGAAGCCGGAGCTGGACCCGGTGACGACGATGACCTTGTCTTGTAGTCGGTTCATGGTGTTCTCCTGTCAGGGGGCGGTGAAGCCGCCGTCGATGGTGAGCAGGGTCCCGGTGGCCCAGCGGGCGTCGCTCGAGGCGAGAAAGACGCTGGCCTTGGCGACGTCCTCGGCTGTGCCCAGCTCGGGCCACGGTGACTTGTCGTGCAGCGCCATGTTGAGCTCTGGGTCGTCCAGGAACGGCCGCACCATGGCGGTGGCGAGGAAACCGGGGCAGACGGCGTTGATGTTGATGCGCTCCGGCGCGAAGTCCACGGCCAGTTGCCGGGTCAGGTTGACCACGGCGCCCTTCGCCGCGCAGTAGGCCGGCTCAGCGGCCAGCCCGACGAGGCCTCCAATGGAGGCGATGTTGACGATCCGCCCGCGCGAGCCGCCGACCGGCTCCTGGGCCAGCATCTGGCGGATTGCGAACTTGCAGCCGAGCCACACGCTCTTGGCGTTGACCGCCATCGTCATGTCGTACTCCTCCTCGGTCTCGTCGACGATGGTGTGCAGGTCGGTGAAGATGCCCGCGTTGTTCACCATCACGTCGAGCCGGCCGAAGCTAGTGACTGCGGAGGCCACCAGTGCCTCCACGGCCGAGTAGCTGGCGGCATCGGCCTCGACGTATTCCGCCCTGCCCCCATTGGCGCGGATGACGTCGTCGGTGGGGGTGCGGATGTCGGTTTCGTAGCCGCCTTCTCGGGCTTCGCGCCGGATATCGGAGCACACGAGGACTGCTCCCTCGGCAGCGAGCGCCAAGGCGATCGCGCGCCCGTTGCCCGAGCTCGATCCGGTCACGACGGCGACTTTGTTCTCGAGGCGGTTACCCATGTCTGTCCTCTCGGTGGTGTGCAGAGTTGGCCGGATCGGCGAGGTCAGGGCGCGAGGTGTTGGACGAACCAGTCGCGCGCCAGACCGCTGGAGGGCTCGAAGCCCTTCACGTAGGCGTCGAAGTGGCCACCGGGCAGGATCGTGAGCTTCTTGGGCTCGCGGGCCGTCTCGAAGGCGGCGATGGCGAGCTCAGCGGGACACAGGTGGTCGCCGATGGCCGGGAGCAGCAGCAGCGGAGTGGGGCTGATGTAGGGGATGTAGCCAATCGGCTCGTACTCGGTGAACATCTCGACGCTGCGCAGGGTGACCTGGTTGCGCCACGACAGGGCACGGGTCGCGCCGGTCTCAGTGAACCATTGCCATGAGTCGTGGGTGGGCAGCGCCGACGGCGCGAGCGGGTCCTCGGCGACGACGGGAACCATGGCCGGTGGCTCGCCCTGGAAGCGGGCCAGACGGTCGGCATTGAACCCGTCCTGGAACCCGGCGATGAAGTCGGCACGGACCAGGGCGCGGAAGTTGGCATGCCCGCTGATTAGAGGAACCTGGCTGACGACGGCCTTGACCCGGCGATCGATTGCGGCGACGACGAGGACGTGGCCACCGGAGTAGCTGCTCCCCCAGATGCCGATGCGGTTGCCGTCGACCTCGGGCAACGTGGTGGCGTAGGTGATGGCATGGCGGTAGTCGCGGACCTGTGCCCACGGGTCGATCTCCTGGCGTGGTTCGCCGTCGCTCGCGCCGAAGTTGCGATTGTCGAACACCAGCGCGTTGAGGCCTGCGGCGGCGAAGACCTCGGCGTAGCTGTCGAGATACATCTCCTTGACCGCGGAGAAGCCGTGGGCCATCACGACCGTCGGGGCTGTGCGGCTGGCTTGCTCGGCCGGATAGAACCAGCCACGCAGGGTGACGCCCTCGGCGTCGAACTCGATATCGCGTCGAGCCATCGTGATCTCCTCGTGGGTTCGGGTTACCGGCCCGAGGAGACCTCAACTCAACCCTCGGCCGTTGTGACCCCAGTCTCACACATGTTGGTCACGCTGGCTCGGCCGCCACTGAACACGGGGACCGAATGGGACTCATCAAGCCGTCGCTGCCCGACCTCGACTACGACCAGTGGCGGAGCCAGCCTCGCAGGGAGCGGGTCAGGGCGATGGTGGTGCACTGGGCCGAACATGGTTTCGATGCCAGCGGAGCAACGTCTCGGGCTGAACGAAGAACCACCCCGGTGAACCTTCGACATCAGCCGACTCGACCCAGCGAAGACCGCACGGTCGGCTGGTCGCAACGCCGGGCGTGTTATCTGACGACGGAGGACCAAG
>DATBZS010000007.1:0-4333 GCA_036513075.1 Acidimicrobiales bacterium | reverse complement strand
GGCTGCCGACGGCGGCATCTTCGCCTATGGCGACGCCACGTTCTACGGGTCGACCGGGAACATCCACCTGACCGAGCCGATCGTGGGCATGGCCGCCACCCATTCGAACCATGGCTATTGGCTGGCGGCCGCCGACGGAGGCATCTTCGCGTACGGCAATGCCGGGTACCACGGCTCGCTCGGCTCGATCCCGCAGAGCCGGCCCATCGTGGGCATGGCGGCGACAGCCGACGGTGGTGGTTACTGGTTCACCAACGACAACGGGGCAGTCACCGCCCTGGGCGACGCCACCTACTGGGGCTCGACTCCCCAGGTGCTGTCGGCGCCGGTGGTGGGCATCACCGAGGCCACCGGTGATGGCAGGTTCTCCGGGTCCACCTACCCGTCCGGTTCCTACGGCTACGACATCTCCTATGCGCAATGCCCTTCGGGAGGGGGAACCCTCCCGCCGGCGCCCCACGTGATCGGGATGGTCCAGGTCGAGGAGCCGGGTCACCTCAATCCCTGTCTGGCCCAGGAGGCCGCCTGGGCGGGCGGAGGCCTCAACCTCTACATCTACGCCAACTATGCGATCGCCCCTCCGAGTGGTGACCCGAACTGTGCCAGCACCGCATCACCGGGGGCCTGCGACTACGGCTTCAGTGCCGCCATCCACGCCTTCGACGACGCCTCGGTTGCCGGAGTCAACACCTCCGTGCCGTGGTGGCTCGACGTCGAGGACGCATCGTTCCAAAACCATCAGACCGCCTCGGCCGGATTGGTGCAGGGGATGATCGACGGACTGCACTTTTCCGGCATCAACAGCGTGGGTATCTATGCGAGCCCCGGAAACTGGTCCTCGCTCGTCGGGGCGTATTCGCCCGCGGTCCCCTACTGGGCGGCCGACTGGGGCATCGCACCGTGGACCACGTGCTCGAATATCCGCTCCATTTACTCGGGGCTCCCGACGGGTCCCGTCCAGTTGGTCCAATACAGTTCGCCGTCGGTCAAGATGACCCTGGGCGGAATGGACAGCGCCACCTACGACAACGACTACGCCTGCTGATCACCTACGGGTCGGGGACGCCACTCGTCGCCCCGGACCGTCCCGGCCTCCGCCAGGACTTCAGGCCGACTCGGCTCCAGCTCCGGTCCCGATGGTCATCCACGAACGGCTCGACGAGGTTGTCGGCTCGGTGCCGTCGCCCACTCCCTCGGTCCCCAAGTGGTGAGCCCCGTCGTTGTAGCCGATCAGCTTCCACTCCCCCGCCTCGATCTCCCAGGTGGTGAGGGAGGCGTGCTGGGTCCGCAGCTTCATGCGCGCACCCTGCAGGCCCCCGACCACCGGCAGTTTGGACAACAGGGACGACTCGATCACCCCGGCGTGACACGCCACCACGACCAACTCGCCCGGATGGCGGGCGGCCACCGCGTCGAGTGTGTCCGATACCCGGTTGACGAACCCGGTCCAGCTCTCACCACCCGGAGCGATCACACAACCGGGATCGGTGTCCCAGTCCGGGTTGCCGAACCGGGCGCTGAAGTCGGTCCAGCCGAGTCCGTCGGCCTCGCCGGGGTGGAGCTCGCAGAATCCGCACTCCTCTACCGGCTCCATCGGCCTGACGTCGTCCGGTCCCCGGAGGGCCGGTGCCAGCAACAGTGCGGTCTCGACCGCTCGAGGTAGGACACTGGCGTACAGGGCGTCGGCCCCTGCCAGCTCGCCCGTCTCCGTCAGCCGGTCCGCCAGCAGTGCCACCTGGGCACGACCACGGTCGGTCAGACCGGTGCATCCGATCGGTCCGCCGCACACTCCGGACACGTTGCAGACCGCCTCCCCATGCCGCACCAGCACGATCCGGGTGGCCATGGGTGCCAGGGGCCCCATCGTGCGGATCCCGGCCGGCGGGGCGGGCGAGGGTCCCTCGGGTGCGCCGCTGCCCGCTCCGGTCAGGGCATCGAAACCATCACCGGAGCTGCTCACGACAGCTCTCCCACGAAGTGTTCGAGCTGTCGCAGGGTCCGGCACTCGACCACCTCGTCGCAGTAGTTGGCGTACTCGCCCACCACCGAGTCGCCCGAGTTCCAGTAGGCGCGGGGCTCGGGGTTGAGCCAGTAGACGTGGCGGGCCCGGGCCTTCATCTCTTTGATGACCCACGCCCCGGTCGAGTGGTAGTTGTTCCGGGCGTCACCCAGCAGCAGGATGCTCGTCTTCGGGGTGATCTCCTCGCCCCAGCGCTCCCAGAACACGGTCAGGGCGTGTCCGTAGTCCGAGTGCCCGTCCACCCACACCACGTCGGCTTCGGTGTTGATGCGGTGGACGGCTTCCGACGGGTCGTCGACCCCCTCGAAGAAACTCGTCACCTCATCGATCCCGTCGATGAACACGAAGCTGCGGACCTTCGAGAACTGCGAGCTGATGGCGTGGACCAGGTGGAGGGTGAACCGGGCGAACGAGGCCACCGATCCCGAGATGTCGGCGATGACGATGATCTCGGGCTTCGACGGCCGGGGGTAGCGGAACTTGGGGTCCATCGGCACACCACCCGTCGACAGGGCGTGGCGCATCGTCGAGCGGAAGTCGAGCGGTCCCTTGCGGCCGTGGCGCCGCTTGCGGGCGAGCCGGACGGCGAGCTTGCGCGACAGCGGAGCCAGCGACTTGCGCAGGGCCACCAGCTCGTCGCGGGTGGCGTGCATCACGTCGATGTCCTCAGGCAGCGGCTTTCGGATCGACTTGGCGAGCGCCTCGCTCCCCCGGTCGGCTACCAGCCGTCGGCGGATCTCACTCTCGATCTCCTTGCGCAACTGGTCGATGCGCGACTGGTACTCGTCGCGCAGGAGGCGCTCCTCGAGCGGGGTGAGGGAGACGTCGGGCGGGGCATGCTCCTGTCCGCCTTCTTCGATGTGCGACGAAGCCGACTGTCGGGCCTGGGCGACCAACCGGTCCATGACCTTGTCGAGGTCGAGGTTCCGCAGCGTGCGGTAGAGGTAGTACGTGCCGCCGACCGGGCGTCCCGCCTCCATGCCGGCGTACCGGTCGACTGCCTGGCGGGCCACCGCCTGCACCATGGCGGCATTCGCGCTGAGCAGCGCCTTGTAGAGCATGTCAGCCAGCTCTTCAGGGGTCATGCCTTCGCCGCCACCCCCGCCCCCGCGGCCCTTGCCCTGTCTATTGCCCTGGCCGGGCTGGCTCGAGCCCTCGTCGTCCTCCGACTCAGATCCGGACTCGTCGTCGTCCTCGCCGGTGATGGCGTAGTTGGGGCCGCGCATCGAGAAGTAGATCTCGAAGGCCGTTTCGTAGGCCGGCCAGTGGGTGGACGACTTCACCAGGCTGGCCCCCAGCGTGTACTTGATGGCCTCCCGGTCCTCGAGCGGCACGTGGCGCAGCGTCTCGGCCGCGTCGAGGTGCTCGGTCAGTGACACCGGGATGCCGGCGGCCCGTAGCTCGCCGACGAAGCCGGTCAGGAGGTCGAGCACGTAGGTCCCCGACTCAGCCCGACGTGTCCAGGCCGGCCAGCTCCTTGGCCGCCCGGTCGATGTCCGAGCGGTACTTGAGCAGGATGTTGAGGGTGTCCTTGGCCTGCTCGGCGTCGATTGACTCCACTCCGAGTACCACCAGCGTGCGAGCCCAGTCCAGCGTTTCCGACACCGACGGTGCCTTCTTCAGATCGAGGGACCGGATCGACCGCACGATGCGGGCCACCTGGTCGGCCAGCGCCTGGCTGATGCCGGGCACCCGGGTCTCGATGATGGCCCGCTCCCGTTCCAGCTGGGGGTAGTCGATGTGCAGGTAGAGGCAGCGGCGCTTGAGGGCCTCGGACAGCTCCCGGGTGTTGTTGGATGTGAGGAACACCAAGGGGATCTAGCTGGCCCGCACCGTCCCGAGCTCGGGGATCGACACCTGGTACTCGGACAGGATCTCGAGGAGCAGGGCCTCGGTCTCGAGTTCCACACGGTCGATCTCGTCGATGAGCAGCACCACCGGCTCGGTGGACTTGATGGCCTCGAGCAGCGGGCGGGTGAGCAGGAACTCCTCGCTGAAGATGTCGTCCTCCAGCTCCTTCCAGGATTGGCCGGAGTCGGCCTGGATGCGTAGGAGCTGCTTCTTGTAGTTCCACTCGTAGAGGGCCTTCGACTCGTCGAGGCCTTCGTAGCACTGGAGCCGGATGAGCCGGCTCCCGGTCAGCCGGGCCACCGACTTGGCCAGCTCGGTCTTGCCGGTGCCGGCCGGTCCCTCGACCAGGACGGGCTTGGCCAACCGATCGGCCAGGTAGACAACGCCGGAGATCCCGTCGTCGGCCAGGTACTGCACCTCGGCCAGACCGGCGCGCACGGCGTCGATGGACTCGAACCGGGG
>DATBZS010000006.1:0-6685 GCA_036513075.1 Acidimicrobiales bacterium | reverse complement strand
TGGCCGGTCGCCCCCGTCACGACGACGGTCTTCCCCTGTAGATCGACTCGGTCCATGGATGCGCTCCTCGAGGACGTCGGGGCCGGGTCGTCCGGTCCGGTGGCGAGGCATCCTAGGGGACAGTGGTGGGGACGGCGGGGGGAGGGCTCTCGGCGGGACGGATAGTTGCCGTCCGGTCGACACCGGGGGGTGCGGACCCCATCTGACACAAGCTGTGGTATTCTAACCACGCAGCGCGGTTTCCTGTGGTGGACACCGCCCGGCACCGTGAGCCATACTGGTCGTTCCGCCAGTTGCCGTCGGGAGGCCACATACCCCCAGGTCACCGACGCATTGCCCTGGCGGGTCGTCCAGTGACCCCAACCGTAGCAAGGAATGTTCCCATGATTGCCACCTGGCGCAAGCACGCAGCCTGCCGGGGCATCGATCCTGATGTGTTCTACCCGGTCTCCGATGAGGAGGCGGATGAAGCAAAGGCCATCTGCGATCAGTGCCTCGTCCGCGAGGCCTGCCTCGAGCACGCGCTGGCCAACCGGGAACGCGAGGGCGTCTGGGGTGGCACCACCGAGCGCGAACGCCGGCGCATCCACCGGCAGCGCCGCAAGTCGGCCTGACCCCACCCCACCCCATCCACGTCGACCCACCGCGCCGCGCTGCTGGGTTCGACGCCACCTGTCATGAGCACTGACCCACCGGTGGATCCTCAGGTCGTCGCGCTCGTCAGTTCGTTGTCCGCGCACCGGCCGCAAGACGAGCGCGAAGCGCGTTCACTGGCCACAATCATCAATGCGCTTGCCACCCTGTCCCGGCCCTTCGACCGGCATGGCGATCTGACCCACGTGACGGCGTCCGGCGTGGTCGTCGGTCCCCGCGGCGTACTGCTGCACCGGCACCGCCGGCTGCACCGCTGGCTCCAGCCGGGTGGCCACCTCGAACCGTCCGAATCGCCCGAGGATGGTGCCCGGCGGGAAAGCGAGGAGGAGACCGGTCTCGTCCTGCGCCATCCCGACAGCGGCTCGGTCCTGGTCCATGTCGACGTGCACCCGGCGGCCGACGATCACATTCACCTCGACATCCGCTACCTGCTCGTCGGTCCCGACGCCGACCCTGCCCCGCCTCCCGCCGAAAGCCAGGAGGTGCGGTGGTTTACATGGGAGGAAGCTGACGCCATCGCCGACGATGCCCTCGTCGGGGCGCTCCGGTCAGCCCGTAGGCTGATCGACACCGGGTCCTTACACGGGCTCGGATGGACGTCCGAGGAGACTGATGGCTGAGCCGTACGACACCCTGATCCAGGTCCAGGATCACGACACTGCCCTCGACCAGCTGCAACGCCGCATCGAGGCGATGCCCGAGCGCATCGCCCTGGCCGGGGTGCGTGAGCGCCAGGGCGCTCTGCGGGTGTCGATCGCCGCCGTCCAGGCCGAGGTGGACGAGCTGGCCGATCGCCAGGCCGCCCTGGAGGAGCGGATAGCAGCATCGGCCAAGCGCCGCCACGAGTTGGAGGCGCGGATGCGTTCGGGCTCGGTTACTGCCTCGAAGGATCTCCAGGCCATGGACCACGAGGTGAGCCAGCTGGCCGAGCGCCAGCGAACGCTCGAGGACGAGGAGCTGGTCCTCATGGAGGAGGAGGAGCCGCTCGACCAGGCACTGACCGCCTATCGGGCGACGGCGGCAGAGCTGGAAGCCGAGGCGGCCCGCCTGTCTGAGGCGGCGGCCTTGTCCGAGGTCGAGCTTCAGGCGGCCATCGAGTCTGAGACGGCGGCCCGGGCCGAGGCGGCCACCGGCCTGCCAGCCGAACTTTCCGAGCGGTACGAGCGACTGCGATCCCACCTCGGCGGCATCGGGGCGGCCCGCCTCGTGGGGGACCGGTGCGATGGGTGTCACTTGACCCTTCCTTCGGTCGAGATCGAGCGGATCCATCATCTGTCGGCCGAGACCTTCGCCACGTGTCCCCAGTGCGATCGGATCCTCGTCCACTGATGGGTCGTCGCTGCATCCTCCACGATCCGGGTCGACCACCGTGTTGATGCTGGTGCGTCATGGCGAATCGACCGGCAACGCGGAAGGCCTCCTGCTCGGCCGCATCGACTCGCCGCTGACCGAGCGGGGGCTCGAGCAGGTCCGCTCGCTGTCCGACACTGTGGCCGGTGCCACCCGGCTCATCTCGAGTCCACTGGCCAGAGCCCGCGATACGGCCCAGGCCCTGGGATCCGGACTGCCAGTCGAGGTCGACGAAAGGTGGATCGAGGTCGACTACGGGTCCTACGACGGTCAGAAGTTGGGGGACATCCCGGCCGAGGTCTGGCTGCGGTGGCGGTCAGACCCCACCTTCACCCCACCGGGGGGCGAGAGCTTGGCCGCGGCCGGCGCCCGGGTGCGTGATGCGTGCGAGGAGCTGTTCGCCGAGCCCGACGGTGCGGCGCGGGGGACGGACACGGTCGTTGTCGTCAGTCACGTGTCGCCCATCAAGGCCGCCACCTGCTGGTCGCTCGGCATGGGCGACGAGGGCGCCTGGCGGCTATACCTCGCCAATGCGTCGGTCACTCGCATCACCTGGGGCCCAGCCGGACCGGTGCTCGCCGGCTTCAACCACACCCCATGGTCGTCGAACCGGTGACAACAGATCCGGCAGATCGGGTCGACCTCAGTTGAGCAGGCAGGTGGCCGTGAACGCGATGACCCGTTCGGCCGACGGTGCGCTGTGGTTCCCTCCGTCCCGGAGCGACCGCCAGGCATCCCATCCGGTGGCCTGCTCGAGGGCATCGAGGAGTTCGGGTGCTGCACTCTGAAGTGGTCCGAGCTCCGGGTCGAGGGTGTGGGCCAGCTGTCTGCGCAATATGGTGCGGTCGTCGGCGAGGAGGGTGTCGAGGCCGGCCTCGAGGTGGGCCCGGGAGTGGGCCGCCCGGTAGACGGGGGTCATCTCCTCGAAGTAGAGGCGCCTCTGGCGGCACAGCGCTTTGATGCGCAGTTCCGGGGAACCGCGTGGCGGAATGGTGAACAAGAGGTCACGGTGTCGCTCAGACTGGTGGGCCACCGCAGCCAGAAGCAGCCCGTGGACCCCGCCGAAGTGGTGATAGATGAGCCGGACCGACACTCCGGCCCGGTGGGCCACCTTCCGGGTGGTCGGGTGGTCCTCGCCCTCGTCGATGAGTTCGACCAGCGCCTCGACGACCACTCGCATCGTCCGTTCGCCTTTCGCGACGCGGGAGTCACGGGTCGACGGGGTCCAGGGTGCAGGCACCTGGTCGGGAGGGCTTCGTGGGGGACCTGTCGCCCGGTCGGGTGCCGGACCCGTTTGCGGTGTGCGGACGGGATGTCCCTGGATTCCGCCTTTCCTCATATGTCCCACGCTAGGAGCGGCCGCGACGCGCCCACTAGGGCCGTCCGTCATCTCAGGTCTGCAACCGTCGCTCGGGACGGGCCGCTCCGCCATCGGGCGGGCCCCTGGACCCGGTCTGATGACGGAGCCGGGCCAGGCATCGTGAGCTAGGGGTGGACGGCCACCTTGATGGGGTCCTCGTCCGGGTCGGCGGCCACCCGGAACGCCTCGGCGGCATCATCCAATCCGAACCGATGGGTGGTCAGCGCGTCGTCGAGGTCCGGTACGGCGTCGAGAATCCGGGTCGCCTCGGCGAACTCAACCGCCCCGTGGTGGTGGCCGTAGGTGAATGAGGGAATGAGCGTCAGCTCCTTCATCTGGAAGGAGAGGCCGAGGGTGACGGGGCTCCAGTAGGTCCCGAGGATGCCGACGGTCCCTCCTGGCCGTACCAGGTCCGTTGCCCGGTCGAGCGAGGACTGCGTCCCTGCGGCATCAAGCACAACGTCGTAGTCGGTCCCGACGTCGAGCGACGCTCCCAATCGCTCACCGACCGCGGTCCGTCGGGGGCGATGACCTTCGAGCTCCACTGAGGCGCCGAGGTGGCCGGCGACGGCGACGGTGCACAGCCCGATCGGTCCGGCACCGAGGACGAGTAGCCGCATCCCGTCGACGACCCCGGCCCGGTTGATCCCGTGCAGTGCCACCGCCAGGGGCTCGACCAGGTGGGCCTGTTCGAGGGCCAGGCCGTCGGGCAGTGGGACGGCGCATGACGGGTGGACCCATACCTCGTCGGCGAGTCCGCCGTCGAGGCTGACCCCGTACATACTCCCGAGGGCGTTGCGACACTGCTGCTCGGCGCCGGCCAGGCATCGGTCGCAGCTGCCGCAGCGGATGACCGGTAGGACGGACACCGGGGTGCCGTCATCGAGCCGCCCGCTGAACTCGTGTCCGAGGATCGCCCAGGAAGGGCCGAACGAGGCCACGTGTAGATCGGACCCGCAGATGCCTGAGCTTGACACGGTGACCCGGACGTCGCCGCCGCCCGGGTCACGGGTGGGTCCGACCAGACGAATTCCCTCGGTCGTCATCTTGACGCCCCGCACGGTCAGACTTCCCGCGCGCGAATGGCCCGCACGATGGAGGGCCGGGGTGGACTGTTCGAAGCGTGCATGGGATCCCTCAATTGCCGTCCCCGCCGCGAGGCGGGCGGGACCGAAACGTACCATCGGCGCAGCGCCTGACTTCGGGACGCGCTCAGCGGTACATCAATCGAGGAGGTGCTCCCAGACCAGGAGCCCACCCTGGGCGGTCGGCTGCCGACCGGTCAGCCACGTGAGGAACTGGAGTGATTGAGCGGGTTGGGCCATCCCGGCAGTCGAGGCGAGCAGGGTCTGCACGTGCCAGTGGTGGAGCTGAGCCAACAGTGCAGCGCGAAGGGCCGGCGTCTCGGGAGGTGGCGTACCGGCCGCCAATGCGATCAGGGTGCGGGACGTCAAGGTGTCGGTGTCGTAGCCGAGGGCGGGGGAGAAAGCGATAGCCCGACCGGGGGGCTGGGGGACCAGGAAGTAGCCGCCGGGCATCTTGAATCGGAGTTCGGCCTGGGCCTGCCAAAGCTGGCCCTGCGGTGTCGGTGTCGAGGGGAACGGGTAGAGGAGAGCCACCGAGTCCGGGGGTATCCGTTGCAGGGCCGGCGAGTTGAAGAACGCAGGGACCCCGGGGTCAGCGACGTCGCCGAGAGGGATAGCGGGGATAAGCGGCACCAGACAGGCCAGTGCCACCACACCGGGGAGGATGGCCGAGCCGACAGAGGTGCGCAGCCAACCGGCCGCCGCGCCGTCCTGAATTCGGTGGCGGAGTCGGTCGACACCGAGGGCAAGAACGAGCCCGGCGAACAGGGCGACGTACAGCGAGTAGCGGACCGGGATGGTGTTGGACAGCAGGGGGAGCTTGGTGAAGATCCGTTCGGGGAGCGGGAAGCCACTCACGGATGCAGCAGGCGCGGAACTGACGACGAGTCCACCACCGAGGGAAAGCACCCAGGCCGCCGCCCCGCCGACTGCGGCCACCCGGACGACGGGTGACCGGCGCCACAGGAACACCACCGTGACCACCACCATGACCACCAGGGTGATGCCCAGGTACGAGCCGTTCTCCACCACGCTGTTGGCGAACAACGAGGAGGTCCGGGTGAGTGAGGACGGTGCGAGCCAGACGAAGGCGCCTGGGTAGACCAGTCCGAGTACGTCGGCCCGGTAAGCCTCAGGGACCAGCTGGATCGGACCCGCGATCGACCCCGGCCCCTTCACCGCGAACCAGACTGGGTAGGCCAAGAGCACACCGGCCACGCCAGCAGCCCATAGCGCGCCCTTGATCGCCCGCCGCCAGTGGTCGACGATGGATCGCCTCCCCACAATGACGGTGGCGACGGCACAGATGGCACCGATGACAATGGTGGAGGCCAGGACTTCGCTCGACACGAAGAACTGTGCCGTCACGAGGAGCCCGAGAACGACGCCCACGCGGCGCGGCGCCCATTCCTGGCGGACCAGCATCTCGTGGACAGCCAGGAATATCAGGGGCGGAAGGATGATGAACGTCAAGTTGAGGTGGCCGGAGGCCTGGCCGATCTCGTAAGGGGAGAACCCGTAGACCAGGCCGGCCGCCCAGGCGGATGGACGCCAGGTCGTCCACCGCCGGGCGAACACGTACCCGGCGGTTGCCGATCCGCCCAGGGCCACCGTGCTCAACACATTGAACGTGGCGATGGAACCGAACAACAAGGTCACCGGCGTGCCGAGCACGCCGAGGAACGGGGCGCTCGTGTTGGTGACGAGATTCACCCCGAAGGGATAGTTGGCGTACGTGGTGAACAGCGGGTTATGGCCATGGAGCAATGCGAACGGGGTCCACCGCAGGAACCAGACGTTGGCGAATTGGTCTCCCCCGAGCTGCATGTGGGTGGTGAGGCCGGCCGACCAGACGTGCCAGTAGACGACGAGGGATAGGGCGACGTAGCTGGCCACCACCAGGGCGGTGGCCCAGCCCCTGTTCGGATCCGCCGGGGTGGCCGACGCCGGGATGGGATGGCTGGTGGTTTGCGGTTCGCCGGACGACCGGTCGGGCGGGATGTTGCCGGCAGGCGTGCCCGGGCCGTGGTCCTCCTGCCGATGGGTCGTCATCAGGGGGACACGGTAGTGGACCCCCCGGAGCCGGTCAGGAGTGTTCGCTACGGCCCAATCGTCAATTCGGGCGTCTCAGGTCGGGAGCACCAACCCATTGTCTCCCGACAAGAGTTCGATGGCCTCGCGGTACATGGTGGTGCGGATGGTCCTCAAGGTCGGTCCCGCCTTGGGCGCAAGTGCG
>DATBZS010000005.1:0-4826 GCA_036513075.1 Acidimicrobiales bacterium | reverse complement strand
GCGGAGACACCGCCGCCGGCCGTCGGTGCGATCGAAGCCGTGGCGGCCGTCGACCTGGCCGGGGTGCCGCCGTTGCCGTCCTCGTCGAGGCGGTCCTTGATCACTTTGAGGGGCAGGAAGTGCTCGCGCTGCTGGCGGAGCACCCAACGCAGGCGCTCGACGTCATGCTCGTAGAACTTGCGGTAGCCCGAGGGGGTGCGTTCGGGATTGACCAGTCCCTGACTCTCCAGGAAGCGGATCTTGGAGATGGTGACGTCGGGGAACTCCTGGCGGAGCAGGGTCAGGACGTCGCCGATCGAGAGGTAGGAGCGTGCGCTCACTCGCTGGCTCCCCGGAGGTAGACCAGCTTGAACTTGCCTACCTGGACCTCGTCGCCGCTGGCCAGGACGGCCTCGTCGATCCGGGTCCGGTTGACGTAGGTGCCGTTGAGCGACCCGGCGTCGCGTACCGTGGTGACCTGGCCCTCGGTCACGAAGACGGCGTGCTTGCGCGACACCGTGATGTCGTCGAGGAAGACGTCGGAGTCCGGGTGCCGTCCGACCGTCGTCTCCCGGTCCTCGAGCGGGAACCGGGCACCCTCGTCGGTCCCTCGGCGGACCACCAGAAGGCCGACGCCGCGGGGCAACTCGATGCGGCCGACCGCGGCGCCGCCGTCCCCGACCTCGGCCAGGTCCTCGACCGGGGCGACCGACACCGACGTATCGGGCGCCGATGTCACCATCGACGCTCCGCACGACGAGCAGAAGTTCACTCCCTCGGGATTGCGGTGGCCGCAGTGGTGGCATAACACGTAATCCAACGTAGCCGCTCCCAACGATCCGCTCCCGGCCAGCGCGCCGGCGGCGGGGCTCAACCTTCTGTCAGCTGCCGGTAGGCGGTCGCGTCGAGGAGCGCGTCCACCGCGGTCGGATCGCTCGGGGCGATCTCGCAGATCCAGCCGTCGCCGTACGGATCGGCGTTCAGCCGCTCGGGGGCGTCGGACAGTGCATCGTTTACGGCCACCACTTCGCCGGCGACCGGTGCGTAGATTTCGGAGACGGACTTGGTCGACTCGACCTCGCCGAGCATGCCGCCTGTCTCGACCGTCGTACCCGGGGTCGGCAGGTCGACGAAGACCACATCGCCGAGTGCATCCTGCGCGTAATCGGTGATGCCCACGCGGATACCGGCGTCGGTCGCACGGGCCCACTCGTGGTCACTCGAATAGCGCAGATCCTCGGGCACGTTCATGGCGCCCGACCCTACCTGACACTGCTCCGGGGCGCCTCCCCGCGAACAGCTGTCGCCGGGCCACCGCAGGTGCCAGTCGTCAGTGCAGCAGCTGTTCCAGCCGAGTGGTGTACTCCTGGGCCCGGGCCTCGGCCCGGGCGGCACTCGGCGCCTCGGCCCAGACGTGGGTCAGGGGCTCTTCGGGGTCGGGCAGGACCAGTGCCCAGCCATCCTCCTCGAGCACCTTGACCCCGTCGACAAGGACCAGTTCCCGCCCCTGCGACCGCTCCACCAGGGTGCGCATGAGCATGCCCTTCTGGTCCCAGGGCGTGTGGACCGACTGGTGGGCGATGCGCACCGGCGGCATGACGGCCACCAGCTCGGACAGCTTCCGGCCGGTCGAGGTAAGCAGGGAGATGAGATTGACCAGGGTGGCGGCCCCGTCGAAGGCCGGCAGGAAGGACGGAAAGATGAAGCCACCCGACTGGCTGGCCGCCAGGGTCACCTTTTCGGACCGGGCCACCTCCATGAGATGGGTGGCGGACAGCTTGGTCCAGATGATCTCGGCGCCGGCGTCGCGGCAGATCTTCTCGGCTGCCCCGCTCGCCGCAACCGGGAGGGCGATCCGGGCACCGGGCACCGACTCGGTGATGAGGGTGACCAGCACCAGGAGGGCCTCGTCGTGGCTGAGCGTGTGGCCCCGGTCGTCGACGATGTCGACGAACTCGCCCCCGGGGTCGAGGACGGCCCCGAGGTGGGCGCCCGAGGCCCGCACGAGGTCTGACACCCGGGCGGCCGCCGCCGGACGGTCGAAGGTCAGCACACTGGCCGTGTTGGCATAGGGGTTGACCACCAGCACTTCGGCCTCGAGCTTGGCCAGCAGGTTGGGCATGACGAAGCTGGCCGTGCCGAATGAGTAGTCGAGCACCAGCTTGAGGCCGGAGCCCCGGGCCGACGAGAGGTCGACCGAGTCGATCAGGGCCTGGGTGTAGTGCTCGAGCGTCCTCGCCGGAAAGCCGAGGTCGCCGATCTCCCGGGCCAGCACCCGTCGGAAGTCCTCACGGTGGTACAGGCGCTCGATCTTGCGTTGGGTCGCCTCGTCGACGTCGATGCCGTCCTTGTCGAAGAAGCGCAGCACCACCGACTGGGGGTCCTCGGCGTCGAGCCGCACGGTCACGCCGGCCGAGCTTCTCGACGACGTGACTTGGAACCGGGTCACCGGGACGGTAGCCGCCTCGAGATCGTCGACGTTCACCCCGGCGGCGTTGCAGCCCACCATGATGGCCCGCTTCAGTACCCGGGCGGCCCGGCTGGTGTCGCGCGAGCTGGTGACCGTCGCACCTTTCTCCAGGGTGGAGGCCCAGGCCATGGACAGCCGCACCGCGAGTTCGGGGCTGATGTCCACGTTGGCCAGGCCCCGCACACCGTCCCGACCGAACAGCGACCGGGCGCCGCGGGACTCCCACACGATGGACGAGTTGACGATGGCCCCGGCTTCGACCGTCTTGAACGGGTAGATCTTGACCCCCGCCCGGATCTCGGCCTGGGCCCCGACGAAGCACTCGTCGCCGAGCACCACCCCCTCCTCGCAGCGGACCCCCTGGCGGAGATCGGAGCCGCGCCCGAGGACGCTGCCCTCCACCCGGACGCCCGAGCCCAGGTAGGTGTTGTCGTGGACGATGGAGCGCTCGACCACCGCGTTGTCGCCGATGCGGACGTTGCGGCCGAGGGTGCAGTAGGCCCCCAGCCGGGCCCCCGGCCCGACCACGCAGTTGTCGCCGATCACGGCGGGGCCGACCAGCTCGACCGTGGGGTCGATCTCGGCGCCCTTGCCGACCCAGACGCCCGGGCGCAACGGAAAGCCCTCGATGTCGACCTGGACCCTGCCATCGAGGATGTCCTGGTGGGAACTCAGGTAGGCCTCGAGGGTGCCCACGTCCTCCCAGTAGCCGTCGGCCACATAGCCGAAGAGGCCCTTGCCGGCGGCCAGGGCGGCCGGGAACGAGTCCCCCGAGAAGTCGACAGGCCGGCCCTCCGGAATGAAGTCGAAGATCTCCGGTTCCAGGACGTAGATCCCGGTATTGATGGTGTCGCTGAAGACCTGGCCCCACGTGGGCTTCTCCAGGAAGCGCTCGATCGACCCGTCCTCGTTGGTGATCACGATGCCGAACTCGAGCGGGTTCTCGACCGCCTTCAAGGCCAAGGTGGCCAGTCCCCCGTGACGGTCGTGGAATTCGAGGACGGCGCCCAGGTCGATGTCGGTCAGCACGTCGCCGGAAATGACGAGGAATCGCTCGTCGAGCTCATCTTTGGCGTTGCGCACCGAGCCGGCCGTCCCGAGGGGCGTCGATTCGGTGGCGTAGACCATGCGGACGCCGAACTCGCTCCCGTCGCCGAAGTAGGTGCGGATGGCGTTGGCCATGAAAGCCACGGTTACCACGATGTCCTCGAACCCATGGGTCCGGAGCAGGTTGACCACGTGCTCCATCATCGGGATGTTGGCCATGGGGAGCATCGGCTTGGGCTGGTTGGAGGTGAGCGGCCGCAGCCTGGTCCCCTCTCCGCCGGCCATGATCACTGCCTTCATCGGGTCACTGCCTTCATCTCGGTGCCTTCGTCGCGGGGTCATTCGTCGGATCGGTCGGGTGGTGTCGCCCGGCGGCCAGCGCGCTGCGGGCCACGGGCACATAGGAAGCGGCGGCCACCCAGGCCAGCGTCAGGCCCACGAGGCCGATGATCCAGGCCACCACGCGGAGCGCCTGTTGCCAACCGGCCGTACCGTCGCTGACCAGGAACAGCGGGTAGGCGGTCATCAACGCGAACGTCCCGGCCTTGCCGACCCACAGCACGTCGATCCGGGCCGCCCCGAGGGACGCCAGCAGCAGCACCGCCCCGGACACCACGAGCTCGCGGGCCAAGGTGGCGACCCCGAACCAGACCGGCACCGCTCCGTGGATCATGATCGTGACCACCGCCGTCACCACCAGCAGCCGGTCAGCCACCGGGTCGAGGACCTTGCCGAGGGTGGAGACCTGGTGGAATCTGCGGGCGATGTAGCCGTCGATCCAGTCGGTGGCACCGAGGGCGGCCAGCAGCCCGGCCGACGCCACCTGATTCTTCACCCCGAAGAGCAGCCAGACATACAGCGGTATGCATGCCAGCCTGATGAACGTCACCACGTTGGGGACCGTCCAGATGCGGTCGAGCCCGGCCTCGTCCCCGGCGTCGCACTGCACCACGTCCCGACCGGCGCTCGCCGTTGCCCTCACCGCAACTACCGGACTGTCGTCGACGCCGTCCACAGGTCTGAGTCTACGAGTACCCCCGAGTCCGCCGGGACATCGCCCCGGGACGTCGGTTCGGGCCGTCGGGTCGGGAACCCGGTCGACCAGACCCGTGCTCCCACGTGCCCCCGTCCGGTCTCCGGGTGGGCAAGACTGACGGGGTGTCGGGCATCAGCCGGGTGGACCGCGTCATCGGAGTCGTGCTGCTCCTCGTGCTGGCCGCCCTGGTCGGACTGGGTCTGGCCGACAACCGGGGCTCGACCCACTCCCCCTTGTCCGGGTCGGCCACCCTCCCCTTTTCTCCCCCGGTGACGGCCGCGCCGGTCACCACCA
>DATBZS010000004.1:0-4914 GCA_036513075.1 Acidimicrobiales bacterium | reverse complement strand
GGTCGTCCGCGACCATCCGGGCACCACGCTCGAGTACATCACCAACGGTTGCCTCGACACGTTCTCCGACCAGGAGATCGACCTGATGGTGGCCATGACCACCACGGCCAGGCGCCCGCTCAACTGGAACCTGCTGACCGTCGACTCCCGCACCCCGGACAAGACCAGCCGCCAGCTCGAGGCCTCGGCCGCCGCGGCAGCTGCCGGGGGCAAGATCATCGCCCTGACCATGCCCACCCTGGTGCCCATGAACATGAGCTTCCGCACCCACTGCGCCCTGTTCCTGATTCCGGGCTGGGGCGACGTCATGGGACTACCGGCCGAGCAGAGGATCGAGAAGCTGTCGGACCCGACGGTGCGGGCCCAGTTGGACGAGCTGGCCCACTCCGAGGGCGCCGGCGTGTTCCGCCGGCTGTCCTACTGGGCCAACTACATCATCGGCGACACGTTCGCCCCCGAAAACGCAGGCTACAGCTGGCGCGACGTCGGCTCGATCGCCGCGGAGCAGGGAAAGGAGCCCTTCGACGCCCTCCTCGATCTCGTCATCGCCGACGACCTGCGCACCGTGCTGTGGCCCAAGGCCTCCGACGGCGACGCCGCCTCGTGGGAGGCGCGGGTCGACGTGTGGAAGGACCCGGGTGCGCTGGTCGGCGGATCGGACGCCGGGGCTCACCTCGACCGGATGTGCGGCTCCAACTACCCGACGTCGTTCCTCGGGGACTGCCTGCGCAACCGTCAGCTCGTCCCGATGGAGCAGGCCGTCCACTGGATGACCCAGGCCCCGGCCGACCTGTTCGGACTGCACGACCGCGGCCGGGTGACTGAAGGCCTACGGGCCGACATCTTCGTGTTCGACCCGGCAACGGTGGCCTCCGAGCCGGCCACGTTGGTCGAGGACCTGCCCGGCGGCAGCCCACGGCTCATCGCCGACTCCATCGGTGTGGTCCGGGTCCTGGTCAACGGAGTCGAGACCGTGGTCGACGGGCGACCGACCGGCAACCTGCCGGGCACGCTGTTGCGGTCCGGCACGGACACCGTCACGGTGGACACGTCGGTGACCACCGTCTGAATCGGCGGCCCAGCGCCGCTCCGCATCACGCAGCACCCCAGCGCCGCCACACTGAATCATCGCAACCAGCACTACTTTCACGAGAACAGGGGACACACCATGGCCAGTACGGTCACCAAGAACGAGACGCAGCTCCTCATCGGGGGCAAGTGGGTCGAAGCCGGCGACGGCACCTACGACATCATCAACCCGGCCACCGAGGAAGTGGTGGGCCAGGCCCCCAACGCATCGGTGGCCGATGCCGAGGCCGCCGCTGCCGCCGCACGAGAGGCCTTCCCGGCCTGGGCCGCCACCCCGGTCGAGGAGCGGCTGGCCCTGCTGAAAAAGGCCACCCAGGCCATCCGGGCCAAGAACGACGAACTGGTCCCTCTGGTGATCGCCGAGACCGGGGCCACCGCCTCGGTGGGTTCGCGCATGCAGGTCCCGATCAGCGCCGACCGCTTCGAGCGCTACAGCCGGGACCTCCGCCACGTCCAGGAGTCGATGCTCCCGCCGATCGCCACGGCCGCGACCCCACTGGCCCCCGGTGGCCTGATCAGCGCTCTCGCCTACCGCCAGCCGGTCGGCGTGGTCGCGGCCATCGCCAGCTACAACTTCCCGCTCACCAACATGGCCGGCAAGGTCGCGCCGGCCCTGGCCATGGGCAACACCGTGGTCATCAAGCCGGCCCCCCAGGACCCGTTGGCCATCGTGGAGCTGGCCCGGGTGCTCGACGAGGTCGGGT
This sequence comes from Acidimicrobiales bacterium, assembly GCA_036513075.1. Classification (GTDB taxonomy): domain Bacteria; phylum Actinomycetota; class Acidimicrobiia; order Acidimicrobiales; family RAAP-2; genus Bog-756. The sequence continues at coordinate 3,121 of DATBZS010000004.1, read as the reverse complement.
TCCCCCCCGGCGTCATCAACCTGGTCTGCTCACAGGGTCCCGACCCGGCCGCCGTCCTCACCTCGACCCCCGACGTCGACATGGTGTCCTTCACCGGCTCGACCGCCGTCGGACAACGCATTGCCGCGGCCGGCGCGCCGACCATGAAGCGCCTGCTCATGGAGCTCGGCGGCAAGGGCGCCGCCGTGGTGTTCGCAGACGCCGACCTGAAGTCCGCCATCATGGCCATCGGTTCGACCTGGGCGTTCCACTCTGGGCAGATCTGTACCGCCCCCACCCGGGCAGTGGTGCACCGGAGCATCTTCGACCAGGTGGTCGAGGGCTTGACCACATTCGCCGCACGCCTCACCGTGGGTGACCCCGCCGAGGCCACCACGGTGGTCGGCCCGGTCATCTCCGGTGCCCACCAGCAGCGGATCCTCGACTACATCGAGTCGGGCCGGTCCCAGGGCGAGGTCGTCGTCGGAGGCGGCCGGCCCGGGCACATGGAGCGGGGCTACTACGTCGAGCCCACCCTGATCACCGGGACCAACGACATGACGTCGGCCCGGGAGGAGATCTTCGGTCCGGTGGTCGTGGCCATTCCCTTCGACGACGACGACGAGGGCATCGCCATCGCCAACGACTCGGAGTTCGGGCTCTACGACTACGTGTTCTCGGGAGACACCGCCCGGGCGTTCCGGGTGGCCAAGCTCCTGCGTGCCGGCCACGTAGGCATCAACACCGCCCAGCGCAACATGGACGCCCCGTTCGGCGGCTTCAAGATGAGCGGCATCGGCCGCGACGGTGGCGACTACGGCCTCGAGGCCTACTCGGAGCTCCAGTCGATCATCTGGGCCGGCTGAGCGCCGGCCCCGGACGGGTCGTCGGGTCCGTCGGCCGGTCCGGTCGGTCGGTCAGCCGGCACCGAAGAAGGGGGTGCCATAGGCGAACACGCCGCCGTCACTCCCCACCAGCCAGTAGCCGTCGGTGGTGAGGTCGGGCGCCATGCCGACCACCGGGGCCTGCAGCGTCAGCGACCCGGCGCTGCCCTGGAACGGGGCACTGCCGAAGGCGAAGATGCCGCCGTCACTCCCCACCAGCCAGTAGCCGCTTCCGGTGGCATCGGGGGCCATCCCCACCACCGGGGCATTGAGGGTGAGGCCGCCGGTCGAGCCATGGAAGCCGGCGTCGCCGAAGGCGAAGATGCCCCCGTCACGGGCCACCAGCCAGTAGCCGTCGCCCCAGAGGGTCGAGGCCATGCCGACCACCGGGGCGTTGAGGGGGATCCCGCCCATCGAGCCGTAGAAGGTCGCGTCGCCGAAGGCGAAGATGCCCCCGTCGCTTGCCACCAGCCAATAGCCCCTGCCGTCCGACGTCGGCGTCATGTCCACCACCGGCGCGTTGAGGGGGCTCGCGCCCATCGAGCCGTAGAAGCCGGCGTCGCCGAAATTGAAGATGCCGCCGTCGGCCGCCACCAGCCAGTAGCCCTTGCCGTCGGAGGTACCCACGATGTGGGCGATCGGGGCGGACAGCGGCTTTCCCAGCATCGAGCCGTAGTCGGTGGCCGTGCCATGGGGCGAGACGCCACCATCGGCCTCGGCCAGCCAGTAGCCACGGTCACCGTTGGTGGCGGCGATCCCGACGAACGGCCCGGGCGCTGTTGCCGGTGGGGACGCCGGCTCACCGGCGACGGCGGGCACCGGATACGGGTACGGGAACTGCCCGCCCGCCGAGGTGACTTGGCCGTTCGGTCCCATGACCTGGCCGGGGCAGTAGACGGGCACACCGGTGTTGACGCCGGCCACCGTCGGGCCGGGCGGCACCGGGTTGCCCTCGACGGCGTTCTGGGCGGCCTGGCGGCTCAGGACGGGGCCGAGGCTGCCGTAAACGTACCCGAAGAGCTCGACGGTCCAGGCCTGGCCGCCACTGCAGAACACGCCCAACCCGACGGTGTCGTAGCCGGCGTTCAGCATGTTCTGGCGGTGGCCGGCCGAGTTCATGTACTCGGACTCCATGCCGTCCGAGCCGTCGCCTGGCCAGAAGCCGGTGCCCGAGTCACCCGCGTTACCGGCCATCACGCAGAGCTGGCTGGACGAGGGTGAGGAGCCGCAGCCGGCCAGCGGCGGGTCCTGGACGACGCCGGTCGAGGCGATGTGATCGGCCCAGGCCTGGGCCGCGGAGTTGAGGCCGGCGTCCATCACCAGGGGCGGAATGGGCTGTCCGGGAGAGGTGCGGACGGCCCGTTCGGCATTCACCCGGTCCAGCAGGTCGTTGGCGTAGAGGTTCTGGACGGAGCCCACGTCATGGGCGACAGACGCTGCGGCGACACGGCCCGCGGCAAGGGGTCCGGGCGGGACGACCAGGGTGCCGGCCACCAGGAGCACGACCATCCATGCACCGGTCAGGAGCCGCCTCAGGGCGGGTCCGTGACGCCGCGGACCGGCTGTCGGCCGGCCGTGGTCGGCACGCGTTGTCCTAGTGCTCTGCTGCATGATCGAACCGTTCCTGTGCGGGATGTATGTCTGCGTCTCGAGCCCCTCGAGGTTCGCGGCCGAGTGTCCCATTGGTCCGTCGGGCGCTCAGCCGGTTGCTCTCACTCCTGTCGTATCGGCAGATGGGGGCGAGAACTGTTGCGCGGATCGGCTACAACAGGTGGGTGCCCGTGCCTGTGCCCCCCACGATCCCGTCGTCCTTCACCGAGATGGCCGAGCGGGTCACCAATTGGGGGCGCTGGGGGCCCGACGATCAGATCGGCACCCTCAACCTGATCGACGCGCCGGCCCGCCTTCGGGGTGTGGCCTCCGTGGTCGACGGCGTGGCCTACCCGCTCGGGATCCCGATGTCGGAGGCCGAGGGCATCCAGATGGGGTTCATCGAGGGCCGGGTCAACCCGACCCACACCATGGTCACGGTGAACGCCCCGCAGAGCGCCGATCCCGGGTGGGTCGCCTTCAGCGAGGACGTGGTCACCTTGGCCATGCAGTGCGCCACCCACTGGGACGGTCTGGCCCACACCTCCTACGGGGCCGGCCCGGACGGCGGGCGCCTCTACAACGGCTACCCGGCGTCCTCGATCACGGAGGACGGGGCCTCCCTCCTCGGGATCCAGCAGATCCGGACCCTGATGACGCGTGGCCTG
>DATBZS010000003.1:0-10392 GCA_036513075.1 Acidimicrobiales bacterium | reverse complement strand
GGCTGCCGACCTCGACGCCGCCCGCCACGACGGTGCGGCCGTGGTGCTCGCCTCCGGTGGGCGGCCCGCAGGGTCGACGGTACCCACGGACGGCTCGGTGACCGTGGTCGACGCGGCGTCGGCGCTGCGGCAGGGGGTCGAGACCCTGGCCGAGGGCCCGGTCGTCGTACACGACACGGTGGGCGGCCCGATCGGCGTGGGGGTGGCGGAGTGGCTGGCCGCGGCCGGCCGCCAGGTCTCCTTCGTCACAGCCGACCAGATCGCCGGCACGCTGCTGTCACTCACCGGTGACCTGGCCGACGCCAACACCCGGCTGCAGCGGGCCGGGGTGACGCGCGAGCTCCGGGCCATGGTGCGCAGGATCGAGGGGGGCCGGGTCCACCTGGAGGACCCGTGGACAGGTGCGACCCGCGACGTTCGGGCCGCCGTCCTGGTCGACTGCGGCCACCGACTGCCCGACGAAGACCTCTACCTCGAGCGGCCCGGCACCTTGCAGGCCGGCGACTGCGTAGCGCCCCGCACGGTGCTGGAGGCCGTACTGGAGGGGCGGCGCCGTGCCCTGGAGATCTGCGGGCTGCAGCCGACAGGGCGGACCCCGATGACGACAGGAGCGAGACCATGACTGCATCCACCCACCGCACGGCAGGGTCGGACGGCCCTTCGAGGGGTCGTGTAGCCGGCAAGGTGGCGCTGGTCACCGGTGCGGCCCGCGGGCAGGGGCGTAGCCACGCCGTACGCCTGGCCGCCGACGGCGCCGACGTGATCGCTGTCGACATCTGCGCGCCGGTGGCCGACATCGAGTACCCCACGGCGACGCCGGACGACCTGGCCACCACCGCGGAGCGGGTCGAAGCGGCCGGAGCCAAGGTGGTCACCTACGAGGTCGACGTCCGTGACGCCCGCGGGATGGCTGACGCCGTGGCCGACGGTGTAGCCCGCCTCGGACGGCTCGACATCTCGGTGGCCAACGCCGGGGTGTGTTCGATCCAGCGGTGGGACGAGGTGACCCCCGAGCTGTGGGACACGGTGGTCGGCATCAACCTGACCGGCGTATGGAACACGTGCGTGGCCTCCATCCCCCACCTCCTCGAGGCCGGAGGCGGGTCGATGATCCTGGTCAGTTCCACCGCCGGGCTGAAGGGCCAGCCTTTCCTCACCCCCTACGTGGCCTCGAAACACGGCCTGGTCGGGATCATGCGGAGTCTGGCCAACGAGTTGGCCTCCAAGCACATACGGGTCAACTCCCTCCATCCCACCGGGGTCGACACCCCGATGCTCGCCGGAATGGTCGGCCTGACCGAACGGATCGAGGCCAGCCCCGACGTTGGCTCGCTCTTCCTCAACTCGTTGCCGGTCGATCTGGTGCGGGCCGACGACGTCTCCAACGCCGTCTTGTTCCTGGCCTCCGACGAGGCCCGCTATGTGACCGGACTCACCATGACCGTCGACGCCGGGGCGTCTGCCCGGTGAGCCCGGTCCACCCCGGAGGCATGCGGTGAGTGCCGGCGGGCGGTACCGGCACCTGTTCACCCCGCTGCGGTTGGGCCCGGTCACCGTGGCCAACCGCATCGTGTTCTCGGCCCACCTGACCAACTACGCCACCGACGGACTGCCCACCGAACAGCACGTCGCCTACTACGCGGCCCGGGCCGCCGGCGGTGCCGGCCTCATCATCACCGAGGAGCACTCCACCCACCCGACGGACTGGCCCTACGAGAAGCTCATCCACGGCTTCCACCCCGAGGTGGTCGACGGCTACCGCCGGATCACCGACGCGGTGCACGCGCACGACGTGCCCGTCTTCGCCCAGATCAACCACAATGGCGGCCAGGCCTCATCGATGTACTCGCGGCTTCCCGTGTGGGCGCCGAGCCCGGTCCCCGACCCGTTGTTCCGCGAGGTCCCGAAGGCGGTCGAGGCCCACGAGATCGCCGAGATCGTCGACGGTTATGCCACCGTGGCCGCCCACTGCATGGCCGGCGGCTTCGACGGCATCGAGCTCCAGTGCTCGCATTCGTCGATCGTGCGGGGCTTCCTCTCCCCTGCCACCAACCGTCGCACCGACGCCTACGGCGGCTCACTGGCCAACCGGGCCCGGCTGCTGCTCGAGATCGTCGACGCCGTCCGGTCCACCATCGGCACCGACCGGGCTCTCGGCGTGCGCATCTGCGGCGACGAACTCATCGAGCGCGGCACCGGGATCGAGGACGCCGTCGAGGTGGCCCGGATGGTCGAGGCCACCGGGCAGGTCGACTACATCAACACGTCGATCGGAGTGGCGACCGCCACCTTGTACATGATCGAGGCCAGCATGCAGATCCCGCCCGGGTACGCCCTCTTCATCCCGAGCGCCATCCGGGCCGTGGTCGACCTACCGGTGGTCGGCGTCGGGCGGTTCAAGGACCCGCTCCAGGCCGACCGGGCCCTGGCCGACGGCGTGTGCGACCTGGTGGGCGTGGTGCGCGGGCAGATTGCCGACCCGGACTTCGGCGCCAAGGCCCGCTCCGGCCACGCCACCGACATCCGCACCTGCCTGTCCTGCAACCAGGAATGCGTCGGCCGCATGGGCCTCAACCGGTGGCTGGGGTGCATCGAAAACCCCCGCGCCGGACGCGAGTCGGCGATCGTTCCCAACCCGCGCCGCCGGCGCAAGGTCGTGGTGGTCGGCGGTGGCCCGGGCGGCCTCCAGGCCGCGGTGACCGCGGCCGGGCGTGGCCACTCGGTGGTCCTGTTCGAACGCCACGACCGACTTGGCGGGCAGGCCCATGTGGCGGCCAGCGTGCCCAGCCGGGCCGAGTTCTTCGACATCGCCCGGAACCTGATCGTCGCCGCCCGGCGCGAGGGTGTCGACCTGCGGACCGGAATCGAGGCCACCGCCGACATGGTCCGGGCCGAGTCACCGGACGCCGTGATCGTGGCCACCGGGGCGCGCCCGTCGCGTCCGTGGTGGGCGGGGGACGACGACCGGGTGGTCGACGTGCGTGACGTGCTCGAGGGTCGGGCCCATCCCGAGGGGCAGGTGGTGGTGGTCGATGAGCTCGGCTTCCACGAGGCGACCTCGACAGCCGAGCTGCTGGCCGACCGGGGTTGCTCCGTCGAGATCGTGACCAACGGGATGGTCGTGGGCCAGGACCTCGGGATCACCCTCGACATGGAGACCTGGAACGTGAAGGCCCATAACCTCGGAATCGCCCAGAGCGTCGACCTGGTGCCCATGGGCGTGTCCCGGGCCGAAGGTACCGCCGACGATGGCCCGCCCGTGGTGGTGACCCTCCAGCACCACCCGACCGGCACCGACATCGAGCGCCGGTGCGACTGGGTGGTCTGCTCGGTCCACCAGCAGCCGGAGGACGACCTGTGGCGGGCACTGGACGGAGCCCCCTTCGAGGTCCACCGGATCGGCGACTGCCTGGCCCCCCGACGGGCCCACGCCGCGGTCATCGAGGGCGACCGGGTGGCGGTGTCGCTGTGACCGCCCTCGCCGTCGTCGTGGTGCGGGACGGCCGCCTGCCTATCGGGGCGCCCGAGGTGGTGGCCGAGGCCGGTGGCCGGGTGCTGGTGGTCGGCGACGGGGCCGAGGCGGCGCTGTACGCGCTGCCCGGCGTCACCCACGGTCGGTGGGCGACGACCCGTTCCGGGTTCCGGCCCGCGGCCCTGGCCGCCGCACTGGTGGACGTGGTGGCCGACGACATCCTGGTGCTCCTGCCGGCATCACCCGACGGACGGGACCTGGCGCCCCGTCTGGCCGCGGCCACCGGCCGGCCACTTGTCGCCCGGGCCCTGACCGTGAAGGTCGATGACCGACAAGGCGTGCGGGTCCAGGTCGCCCGGATCGACGACCGGGTGCTGATCCCCGTCGAGGTGCGCGGACCGGCCATTGTCACGCTGGCGGTCGGTGGTCGCCGGGCGCCCCATGGCGATGGGGCCGACGCCTCACCCGGGGCGGTGCGGGAGCTGTTGGCCCTCCACGTCGACGACGACACCCACGACGACCCCGAACTGGTCGAGCTGCTCGAGCCCGACCTCCACACCATGGACCTGGCTGATGCCACCCGGGTCGTGGCCGGTGGGGCGGGACTGGTCGCCGGCCTCGACGACCGCCGGGCCACCGGGGCCTTCACCCTCCTTGAGGCAGTGGCCGCCGCCGTCGGCGGGTCGGCGGGCGCCACCCGGGTGGCTACCGACGCCGGGTGGACCGGGTACGAGCGCCAGATCGGCACGACCGGGGTGACCGTGGATCCGGATCTGTACATCGCCCTCGGCGTGTCGGGTGCCGTGCAGCACACGGGCGGGCTCGGCTCCCCCCGCCACGTGGTGAGCGTCAACACCGACCCGTCGTGCCCGATGACCGCCATGGCCGACCTCGGACTGGTCACCGACGCCGGCGCGCTGCTGGCCGAGTTGGCCCGACAACTCGGCGTCGGTGACGGTACCGGGGCCGACGCAGGAGTCGACCGTGGCTGAGATCCTGGAGTTCGACGCCGTGGTGGTGGGGGCCGGACCGGCCGGTGCTTCGGCCGCCCTGGCACTGGCCCGGGCCGGTCGGTCCGTCGTGCTGGTCGAGCGCGGCCCCTTCCCCGGGTCGAAGAACGTCTACGGCGGGGTGGTCTACGGGCGGGTTCTCGACGACATCATCCCCGGGTGGTGGGAGGAGGTTCCGGTCGAGCGGTGGGTGGTGCGACGGTCGACGATGATGATGACCGGCACCCAGTCGCTGTCCATCGACTACCGCACCGACGCCTGGGGATCGGCCCCGTACAACGGGATGACCACCCTGCGGTGCCACTTCGACGCCTGGCTGGCCGGCAAGGCTACCGAGGCCGGGGCGCGACTCGTGACCTCCACGGTGGCCACCGGCCTGGTGTGCGACGGGACCGGCCAGGTGGTCGGGGTCCGGACCGACCGCGACGGGGCCGAGCTCCACGCCCCCGTGGTCATCGCCTGCGACGGGGTGAACTCGTTCCTGGCCAAGGAGGCCGGGCTACTCGCCCGGGCCGAGGCGTCCCATCACACGCTGGGAGTGAAGGAGGTCCTCGACCTGCCGCCTGGTGCCATCAACGAACGCTTCGCCGTCCAGGACCACGAGGGTGTCGACATCGAGATCCTCGGCTGCACCCGAGACGTTCCCGGCGGCGGATTCCTCTACACCAACGCCACGTCGGTCAGCATCGGGGTCGTCCTGTCCCTCCCGGAGCTGGCCGCCTCCGGGACCCGTCCCGAGGAGCTGGTGGCCGACCTGAAGTCCCACCCGGCCATCGCCCCGCTCCTGCGGGGTTCGACGTTGCGGGAGTATGCGGCGCACCTGATCCCCGAGGGCGGGTACGACACCATGCCGGCGCTGTCCGCCGACGGGCTGCTGGTAGCCGGCGACGCCGGGGCCATGACGTTGGCCGCCGGAATCTGGCTGGAGGGCGTCAACTTCGCCATCGGTTCCGGCTACGCGGCGGGGCAGGCCGCCGACCGGGCGGTGGCTGCCGGCGACTGCTCGGCCGCCGGGCTCGCCTCCTACCGGGCCGACCTCGAGGGACAGTTCGTCCTCGCCGACCACAAGCGGCTCCGCAAGGCACCGTCGCTGGTGCTGTCCGACCGCGTCCAGCAGCGCTACCCCGGCCTCCTGTGCGATCTGGCCGAGGGGATGTTCACGGTGACCAATCCGACGCCCAAGGCCGGCGGCTTCAAGGTGACCCGCGCAGCTGCTGCCCGCCATGGCGTCAGCCTCCGCCAGCTGGCTGGCGACACCTTGCGCGGCCTGAGGATCTTCGGATGAGCCCAGACGCGCCCCGCCGCAGCCCGTGGGACGGGATCTCGTTCGAGGAGCGGATGGCCACCGTCGACTTCAGGATCGGCTCCCGGGCGCACATCACGGTGGACGCCGACGTGTGCCGCTCGTGCACCACCAAGGCGTGCGTAAGCGCCTGCCCGGCCAATCTCTTCGCCCCGACGGCCGACGGCGGCATCCTGTTCAACTATGAGGAGTGCTTCGAGTGCGGGACCTGTTACATGGTCTGCAATGCGGAGGGCGCTCTGACCTGGACCTACCCCGACGGCGGCCACGGCGTCGTCTTCCACCACGGGTGAGTGCCGACGTGACCCATGACCCTGAAACGGTGGGTGACCGGATCGCCGACTGGTCCTCCGCAGAAGCGGGACCGCTGATCGTGGCGTGCCTGCGCCTCTGCGACCTGCACCCGGCCGTCAACCCGCTCGACGGCTCGGTCACCCGGGATCCGCTCGGCGTCGGTCTGACCCCCGCCGACGCCGCCGCCCTCGAGCACGCACTCCGCATCGCGGAGGCGTGGGGCGGAAGGGTCCTGGCTGTCTCGGTCGGGCCGAAGTCCATCGACCCGGTGCTCCATGAGGTGGCCGCTCTTGGTGTGGACGTCGTGCGAATTCCGGCCGACGACGAGGGCGACGGGCACCGCTATGTAGCCGAACTGGCCGACGACGAGGGCACGCTGGCCAAGATTCTGGCCGCCGCCATCCGACCCTCTGGCGTCCCCGACCTCGTCTTGTGCGGCGACCGCTCCGTCGACAGGGGCACCGGGGCCCTGCCCGCCTACCTGGCCCACGAGCTCCACGCGTCCCAGGCCCTCGGACTGGTCGCCCTGGAACCCGGGTCGCCGGGCAACCTGATCGTCGAGCGACGCCTCGACGCCGGTTGGCGCGAGCGCCTGCGCGTTCGCCTGCCCGCCGTCTGCTCGGTGGAGGGCGCCGGCGTGCGCCTGCGCCGGGCCTCGTTGGCCGGCGCGCTGGCGGTCAACGGTGTCCCGACCCCCGTCGACTACTCGCTCGCTGTGGCCGAGGCCGCCGGACACGACACCGGGCTCAGGGACGTCCACATCGGCGGCACCCTCCCGTATGCGCCGCGCACCCGGGCGCTCCCGCCCCCCGAAGGCGATGATCCGCGCCTGCGCCTGTTGTCCTTGACCGGGGCCCTGGTGGCCCACGAACCACCGACCGTGGTGTACCCGGCCGATGCCGCCGAGGCGGCCGATGTGCTCCTGGCCTTCCTGACCCGGCACGGCTACGTCAACCCCGAAGCCACTACCGGTGCCGAACGGGCGGAGGGCACGGCGTGACCCGGCTGGCCGACGCCGCCTGGCCCGAGCTGGATCGGCTGGCCGCCGACGGCGCCGTCCTGGTGGTGCCCATAGGTGCGACCGAGCAACACGGGCCTCACCTCCCGGTGACCACCGATGCCGACATCGCCGTAGCCGTGGTCGATGCGGCGGCAGCCGCCGACCCACTGCTGGTGGTCGCCCCGGTGGTGGCCTACGGCTCCAGCGGCGAGCACGAGGGCTTCGCCGGCACCCTCTCCATCGGCCGGGCCGCCACCGAAGAGCTCCTGGTCGAGCTCGGCCGCTCGGCGGCCGGCGACTTCGCCCACGTGGTGCTGGCCTGCACGCACGGGGGCAACGCCACTCCGATGGCCGCTGCCCTCGCCCGCCTGGACGACGAGGGTCACCCGGTCACCGGCTGGTGGCCGCGATGGTCCGGGGACCTGCACGCCGGACGGACCGAGACCTCGTTGATGCTGGCAATCGCTCCCGATCGGGTCCTCCTCGACCGGGCCTGCGCCGGCGACGGTCGGACCATCGCCGAACTGCTCCCCCTGCTCGAGGCAGGCGGGGTGCGGTCGGTCAGCCCTTCCGGGGTGTTGGGCGACCCCGACGGTGCGACAGCCGCCGAGGGCCAGTACCTGATCCGGGCGGCAGCCGCCGACCTGGCCGCCGTGGTCGCCGGCCTCCACCGGCACCGCCCACGATTCGAGGTCACCACATGAACACCCACGCTGGAGGAAGGGTCGCCGTCGTCACCGGGGCCGCCCGGGGGATCGGGGCGGCCACCGTATGCGGTCTGGCCCGCGCCGGGTGGTCGGTGGTGGCGGTCGACCGGTGCGCCGACGACGCCCGCATCCCCTACCCGCTCGGCACGCGCGCCGAGCTGGACGAGGTTGTCACGCGGGCGACCGGCTGGCGTGACCCGTCCGTTCCCGGCGGTGTGGTCGCCCACGTGGCCGACACCACCGACGAGGCGGCCCTGGCCGCCGCGGTCGCCGAGGCGGAGGACCGCTTCGGAGGCCTCGACGCCATGGTGGCCGTGGCCGGGGTGATCGCCGGCGGTGTCCCCCTGTGGGAGATGCCGGCCGACCAACTCGCCGCCGTCCTCGAGGTCGACCTCGTCGGCCCGATCGCCGCGGCCCGGGTCGGGGTGCCGGCCCTGCTGCGCCGCCCCGCGCCCCGCGAGGGTCGGTATCTCGCCGTCGCATCGGCGGCCGCCACCACGGGCCTGCCCAAGCTGTCCGCCTACGGCGCGGCCAAGGCCGGCGTGGCCGGGCTGGTCCGTGGTCTGGCCGCCGAGCTGGCGGGCACCGGGATCACGGCCAACGCCGTCTGCCCCGGCTCGACAGACACGGCCATGCTTGCCGAGAGCGCCCGCCTCTACGACCTGGCCGGCACCGCCCCGTTCGCCGACCAGCAGCCCATCGGCCGGCTGCTGGCTCCCGAGGAGGTGGCGGACGCACTGGTCTGGTTGGCCGATGCAGCGCGCGGCGCGGTCACCGGGGCCAACCTGGCGGTGGACGGCGGCTTGGCGTTGTGACCATTGATTGATGGTCAGGGTCTGATGGGTGCCCTGCCGGCCGGGTTCGGGCTGGTGCTCGACCCCGCGCTCCGACGCTTTCGGGACGGCACCGTTCTGGCCGGCGGCCGCCCCGGTCGGGTCCTGACCCTCACCCCTGCCGGCGCCCGCGCCCTCGATGCCTTCGTTGCCGGCGGCGAAGTCGACGAGGCCACCCGGTCCCTGGCCGGGCGACTGGTGGCATCCGGCATGGCCCACCCCCGACGCCCGGCGGACACCGTTCGGACAATCCGACCCCGGACCGACGCCTGCACCACCGCGGTGACCGTGGTCATCCCCGTGCGGGACCGGACCGACGAGCTCGATGGCTGCCTGGCTTCCCTCGGACGGGCGGCGCCCGTGGTCGTGGTCGACGACGGCTCGCGCGACCCCGAGGCTGTGGCCGCCGTGTGCCGCCGACATGGCGCCCGGATGGTGCGTCGCTATGCCAACGGCGGCCCCGGGGCCGCCCGCGCAACAGGCCTGGTCCACGTGACGACCGACCTCGTGGCGTTCGTCGACAGCGACTGCACCGTCCCCGACCACTGGCTGGACGGACTGGCCTGGCACTTCACCGATCCTGACGTCGGTGCGGTGGCCCCTCGGGTGCGACCGGCCGCGGTCGACCCGTACCGGTCATGTCGCGTCGCCCACCGGTTCGGCCTCGCCCACTCACCACTCGACCTCGGGCCCGATCAAGGGGAGGTCGGCCCCGACCGGGCGGTCCGCTACGTGCCGACCGCCGCCGTCGTGGTCCGACGCCGCGCCCTCGAGGCGGTGGGCGGGTTCGACCCCGCCCTGCGGGTGGGCGAGGACGTCGACCTGGTGTGGCGTCTGGTGGATGCCGGCTGGCGGGTCCGGTACGACCCGTCGGTCGAAGTGTCCCACCGGGAGCCCGACGGCTGGTCGGACCTGCTCGCCCGCCGCTTCCGCTACGGCACGTCGGCCGCCCCGCTGGCTGCACGGCACCCCGGTCGCCTCGCCCCGGTCGAGCTGCGCCCCCGCCCGACGGTCGCCGCCTTGGCTCTGCTCGCCGGACGGCCGGGGGCAGCCGCCCTCGTCGTGGCGTCGTCGGCGGTGCCGCTGGCCGCCACCGTGCGTCCCCTCGGCATCCCCTCCGCACAAGCTTGGCGGTGGGCCGCGTCGGGCGCCGGGTGGACGGTGATGGGCATCGGCCGGGCAGCCACCATGCTTGCCCTCCCCGGGCTGGTTGGTCTGGCCGCCTCCGGGAAGCGGGGGCGGCGGTCGGCTATCGCCCTCGTGCTCGTGCCCCCCGTGGTCGACTGGATGCGCCGCCGCCCTGACCTCGACCTCGTCCGCTGGGTGGCTGCGTCAGTGGCGGACGACGTGGCCTACGGGGCCGGGGTGTGGACCGGGTCCTTGCGCGCCCGGTCGGCTGCCGCCCTTCTGCCCACCGTGGTCCGGGCAGCAGACGAACAATTACCGGATACTCTCCTCAAATCTGACGAGTCCGTATCGGACCGATGACCAGCACGTCAGATTTGAAGGGGATCCCGTTCCACCTCTCGTCCGAAGCGCCTCCGATCCGCATCGCCGATGGCGGCTAGGCCAGGGGCAGGGGTTCGAACATCGCCGTATGGCCAGGTCCGCGTTCGCCAGGGGAAAGCACCTTCTGAGGCGAAGATTCGCTGTTACCCAGCAACCGCCAGGGGCTCGAGCGTCACCGAGTAGCCCATCTTGTGGAGCTGGTCGAGCGCACGGTGCTTGGCCTTGTCCGGGTTGAGCCGGGTGAAGTAGTCCCCGCCGGGATCG
>DATBZS010000002.1:0-11063 GCA_036513075.1 Acidimicrobiales bacterium | reverse complement strand
CTTCGAAGCGACGGATGAGCACGTCGTCGGCCGCGTCCAGGAACAGGATCCGGACCCGGTTTCGTCCGGCGATGAGCGAATCGACCGCCGGCAACACGTCGTCGAGGTCCCCTCCCCCCCGACCGACCACGAAGGCCACCCGCTCCATCTCGGAGCCGGCTCCGTCGACCAGTTCGGACACCTTGGTGATCAGGGCGGACGGCATGTTGTCGATCACGAACCAGCCCAGGTCCTCCAACGTGGCGCCGGCCGTCGACCGCCCCGCCCCGGACATGCCGGTCACCACCAGGTACTCGCTCATCGGTCCACTCTCACCCGTCGCACGGTCATCGGTCCACGGCCAGCGGCGTGTGCAGGCGCTCGAATACCGCAGTCCCCACGTCGGCCGGCAACCACGATAGGCCCATCAGATCGTCCCGGGTGGCTTTGCGAAGTTCGCCGAGGCCGCCGAACTGCTCGACCAGGCGACTCCTGCGCTTCGGTCCGAGGCCCGGAACACCGTCGAGGGCACCCACCGTCATGCGCTTGCCCCGTAGCGTGCGGTGGTACGAGATGGCGAACCGATGGGCTTCATCACGGAGGCGCTGGAGCAGGTACAGGGCCTCGGACTGGCGGGGCAGGCGGACGGGCACCGAGGAGCCCGGCAGGTAGACCTCCTCGAAGCTCTTGGCCAGTGAGGCGACCGGCACGCGGTCGGTAAGGCCGAGCCGTTCGAGCACCCGGGTGGCAACGTGGAGCTGCCCGAGGCCGCCGTCGATGAGTAGGAGCTGGGGCGGGTAGGCGAATCTCCGGCGTCCCGTGGTCGGTGCCGAACCGTCCGGTCCGTCTCCCCCGGCGGCGCTCTCGCGCTCGTCGTCGAGCAGGGCGGTGAGCCGTCGGGTGAGCACCTCCTCCATGGCTGCGTAGTCGTCGTTGCCGGCCACCGTCGCCACTTTGAAGTGGCGGTAGTCGCTCTTTTTGGGCAGTCCGTCCTCGAACACCACCATCGACCCGACGTAGTCGGTGCCCTGCAGGTGGCTCATGTCGTAGCACTCGATCCGCAGGGGGGCGTCGGGCAGGCGGAGCTCGCGCTGCAGCGCCTCGAGAGCCCGGGCCCGGCTGTTGTGGTCGGCGGTCCGCTGCAGGCGATGGCGGACGAAGGCCTCGCCGGCATTGCGTTGCACGGTCTCGAGCAGGGCCGCCTTCGGACCCCGCAACGGCACCCGGACGGCTACGGGACCTCCCCGGCGCTCCGTCAGGTACTCCACCACGGCGTCGAGGTCGGCCGCCATGGTGGGTACCAGGATCTGGCGGGGCACCCCGGAGGCGGCGTCGGCGTACAGATCGACCAGGAGACGCTCGACCAGCTCCGGCGGCGATAGGTCCTCGACCTTGTCGACGAACAGGGCTGAGCGCCCGATGACCCGGCCGGACCGCACATGGAAGACCTGGACAGCCGCCTCCAGCTCATCCTCGGCCAGACCCAGCACGTCGAGGTCCTCGGGTCGGTCGAGCTCCATCTGGCGGACGGCATCGGCGGCGCGGACGGCCTCGAGCTTGTCCCGCAGGACGCCGGCCCGCTCGAAGTCGAGGGCGGCCGATGCCTCACCCATAGCTTCGGAGATCTGACGCTCGAGCGGCCCGGTGTCGCCGGCCAGGAACGTGGCCAGGTCGGACACCATCCCGTCGTACTCCTCGTGGGTCACGGCCCCCACGCATGGGCCGGAGCACCGTTCGATGTGGAAGAGCAGGCACGGTCGCCCCAGGCGCTCATGGTTGCGGAACTTGGCGTCCGAGCAGGTACGCACCGGGAACGACCGCAGCAGCAGGTCGAGGGTGCCCCGGATGGCCCCGACGTTCGGATAGGGACCGAAGTACCGGACCCCCTTGCGCTTGCGTCCCCGGACGACTGCCGGCTTCGGCCATTCGTCGCCCACGGTCAGGGCCAGCCACGGGTAGCTCTTGTCGTCCTTGAGCCGGACGTTGAACCGGGGTTGGAACTGCTGGATCAGATTGTGCTCGAGAAGGAGGGCCTCGGCCTCGGAGCCCACCACCATCCACTCGACGTGGTCGGCGGCAGCCACCATCTGGGCGGTGCGGGGGGCCAGGCTCCCCGGGTCCTGGAAATAGGAGTTCACCCGGGACCGCAACGACTTGGCCTTCCCGACGTAGAGCACGCGGCCGTCCTTGTCGACGAACTGGTACGAGCCGGGTTCGTCGGGGATGCTGGCGGACTGGGGACGGGTGGCCACGGCTCCAGTGTGCCGTGTCGACGGCCGGTCCCGGGTCGACCGGCCGAGGAGTATGGACACCCGGTCCAGGGACATGGAACGCGATTCCAGGTCAGAGGCAATACACTGGCGAGACGCCGGCCTGGATTCCGGCGACATCTACCGCTCCGGGGCCGACATCCCCGCGGATGGGCGACCAGGCTGTCCCCGCCGGCCACTGACCGGAGCGCCTCCCCGAGGAGGTCATACCCCACATGCTCCGCCTACAGAACGCCCTACCCGACGCGTACTCGAATGCCTCCCCCGAGGAGCTGGCCGACCGCATACGGGCGGCCAAGGAGTCACTCGGCTCCCGGCTGGTGATCCTGGGTCATCACTACCAGCGGGACGAGGTCATGGCTTGGGCCGATGCCCGGGGCGACTCGTTCGGGCTGTCCCGGATCGCCGCCAGCCAGACCGAGGCCGAGTACGTCGTGTTCTGCGGCGTCCACTTCATGGCCGAGTCGGCCGACATCCTGACCGGGGACCACCAGCAGGTCATCCTCCCCGACCTCAACGCCGGGTGCTCCATGGCCGACATGGCCGACATCGACTCGGTCGAGGAGGCGTGGGAGACACTGTCGGCCGTCACCGACATCGAGCGGGTGGTGCCCGTCACCTACATGAACTCGTCGGCCGCCCTGAAGGCATTTGTCGGTCGCAACGGCGGCGTGGTGTGCACGTCGTCCAACGCCCGGGCCGTGCTGACCTGGGCTCTCGGAGACGACGGCACCGGGCGGAGCCGGGGCGACCAGGTTCTGTTCTTCCCCGACCAGCACCTGGGCCGCAACACCGGATTCGAGCTCGGCTACGGCGCCGACGACATGGCCGTGTGGAACCCTCGGCTGGCCTCGGGCGGTCTGGACGACGGGACGCTCAAGTCGGCTTCGCTGCTGCTGTGGAAGGGACACTGCTCGGTCCACCAGCGCTTCCGACCGTCCCACGTCGAGGCCTTCCGCGCCGAGCACCCCGACGGCATCGTGGTTGTCCACCCCGAGTGCGCCCACGATGTGGTCGAGGTGGCTGACCAGGTCGGCTCGACGGACTACATCATCACGGCCGTCGCCGAGGCCCCGGCTGGTTCGGTCATCGGCGTCGGGACCGAGATCCACCTGGTGAAGCGGCTCGACGACGAGACACCCGACAAAACGGTGGTGTCGCTCGACCCACTGGTGTGCCCGTGCTCGACCATGTTCCGCATCGACGCCGCCCACCTGGCCTGGGTGCTCGAGGGGCTGGTCGACGGTGAGGTCCGGAATCGGATCGTGGTCGACGAGGAGACAGCGACCTGGGCCAAGGTGGCGCTGGAGCGGATGCTCGCCACCGTCTAGGCCAACCGTCGTTGCCACCCTGGCCGTCCGGGACCGGTACCGGGGTCAGGAGACGGCGGCGACCTTGTTGGTGGCCGGCTTCTTGGCGACGGCCTTTTTTTTCACCGGTTTCTTGGTGATGGCGCTCGTGGTGACCGATTTCGTGGCCGCCGGCTTCTTGGCGACGGCCTTCTTGGCGACGGCCTTCTTGGCGACGGCCTTTTTGGTCGGGGTCCTCGAGATCGGCTTGGTCGGTACTGCCTTCGCCTTGCCGGCCACCTTGGTCGCCCGGCCATTGGTACCGGATGCCACCGTGGGGGCGGCGATGCCGGGCAGGACCCCGAGCATCGGGGCCAGGACCTGACCGGTGTAGCTCTCCCGCACCGCCGCCACCTGCTCGGGGCTGCCCTCGGCTACCACGGTGCCACCACCGTCGCCGCCTTCGGGACCCATGTCGATGATCCAGTCGGCGCTTTTCACGACGTCGAGGTTGTGCTCGATGACGATGACCGTGTTGCCTTGGTCGACCAGCCGGTTGAGCACGTCGAGCAGCTTGCGCACGTCGTCGAAGTGCAGGCCGGTGGTCGGCTCGTCCAGCACGTAGAGCGTGGTGCCAGTCGATCGGCGGCTGAGCTCAGATGCCAGCTTGACCCGCTGCGCCTCGCCGCCGGACAGGGTGGGGGCCGACTGGCCGAGACGGATGTACCCGAGGCCCACGTCGACCAGCGTCTGGAGGTGGCGGGCAATGGGCGGTTGGGCGGCAAAGAAGGCCAACGCCTCCTCGCACGACAGGTCGAGCACGTCGGCGATGGTCTTGCCGCGGAAGGTCACTTCGAGGGTGTCCCGGTTGTACCGGGCACCGTGGCACACCTCGCACGGAACGTAGATGTCGGGCAGGAAGTGCATCTCGATGCGCAACGTGCCGTCGCCTGAGCACGCCTCGCACCGCCCGCCTTTCACGTTGAACGAGAACCGACCGGGCAGATAGCCGCGCACCTTGGCCTCGTTGGTCTGGCTGAACAGCTTGCGGATGTGGTCGAACACCCCGGTGTACGTGGCCGGGTTCGACCGGGGCGTCCGCCCGATCGGGGCCTGGTCGACATCCACCACCTTGTCGATGTGCTCGACCCCGGTGATCGTGCGGTGCAGGCCGGGCAGGCTCTTCGCCCGGTGGACCTGTTTGGCCAGCGACCGCAGCAGAATGTCGTTGACCAGGGTGGACTTCCCCGATCCGGACACCCCGGTGATGGCCACGAACTGACCGAGCGGGAACTCGACCGTCACGTCCTTCAGGTTGTGCTCGCGGGCGCCGTGGACCACCAGGTGGTGGCCATTGCCCGGACGGCGGAACTGGGGCACCGGGATCGACTTGGCGCCGGACAGGTACTGGCCGGTCAGCGATTCCGGGTTCTCCAGGATGCCGTCGGCTCCCCACACGGGACCCGAGTGGACGATGCGGCCACCGTGTTCGCCCGCGCCGGGACCCACGTCGACCACGTGGTCGGCGACTTTGATGGTCTCCTCGTCGTGCTCGACCACGATGACCGTGTTGCCCAGGTCGCGCAGCCGCTCGAGGGTGCCGATCAGCCGTTGGTTGTCCCGCTGGTGCAGGCCGATCGACGGTTCGTCGAGCACGTACAGCACGCCGACCAGGCCGGACCCGATCTGGCTAGCCAGGCGGATGCGCTGGGCTTCACCCCCGGACAGCGTGGCGGCCGAGCGGGCCAGGGTCAGGTAGTCGAGACCCACGTCGAGCAGGAACTGCATCCGCTCCAACACCTCACGGAACACCCGGTCGGCGATCATGTGGTCCCGGTCGGACAGTTCCAGCCTCCCGACCTCCTCGACGGCCCGACCGATGGGGAGGGAGCACAGGGCGAAGATGTTGAAGCCTCCGACGGTCACGGCCAGCGACTCCGGCTTCAGCCGGCTCCCCCCGCATTCGGGGCACGGCACCTCGCGCAGGTAGCCCTCGAGGTTGTCCCGCAGGAAGTCTGAGTCGGCCTCGGAGTGGCGCCGCTCGAGCCAGCCGACAATCCCCTCGTAGGTGGAGTGGAACGAGCGCTGGCGTCCGTAGCGGTTGCGATACTTGAGATGGACCTGGTCGCTACCGGTGCCGTACAGGACGAGGTCCTGGTCCTCCTTGGACAGGTCCTCCCACGGGGTGTTCACCGAGAAGCCCCCGAGGTCGGCCACGGCCCCCACCATCCGCTCGAAGTACTGGCTGCGGGCACCGGACCACGGGGCCAATGCCCCCTTGGCCAGTGACTTGGTCGGATCGGGCACCACCAGTTCGGGATCGACTTCATACTTCGTCCCGAGACCGGTACAGGCCGGGCAGGCCCCGTAGGGCGAGTTGAACGAGAAGTTCCGCGGTGACGGATCCTCGAAGCTGATCCCGCAGTGGGTACAGGCCAGGTGCTGGCTGAAGGTGATGGCCTCCTGCTCGGACCCGTCGGCGTCGACCACTACGATCTCGGCCACCCCTTCGGCCAGGCCGAGCGCCGTCTCGAGGGACTCGGTCAACCGGCGCCGGATGTCGTCCCGGCGGATCAGGCGGTCCACCACCACCTCGATGGTGTGGTTTTCGTACCGGGCGAGGTCGAGGCCGGCCCGTTCGGACAGCTCGATCGTCTGGCCGTCGACCCTGACCCGGGCGAAGCCCTGCTTGGCCAAATCGTCGAGCAGGGCGCTGTACTCGCCCTTGCGACCCCGGACCACCGGGGCGAGGACCAGGAACCGGGTCCCGTCATCGAGGGCCAGGATGCGGTCCACGATCTGCTGGGGGCTCTGGCGGGCCACCGGACGGCCGCACACCGGGCAGTGGGGCTTGCCGATCCGGGCGTAGAGCAGGCGGAGGTAGTCGTAGACCTCGGTGACCGTGCCCACTGTGGACCGGGGGTTGCGGGAGGCCGACTTCTGGTCGATGGAGATGGCCGGCGACAATCCCTCGATGAAGTCCACGTCCGGCTTGTCCATCTGGCCCAGGAACTGGCGGGCGTAGGCGCTGAGCGACTCGACGTAGCGCCGCTGGCCCTCGGCGTAGATGGTGTCGAAAGCCAGTGACGATTTGCCCGAGCCCGACAGCCCGGTGAAGACGATCAGCCGGTCACGGGGCAGGTCGAGGGAGACGTCCTGGAGGTTGTGCTCGCGCGCGCCGCGCACCACCAATCGATCAGCCATGGCGGTGAGGATACCGGTGCGAGGGTGGGCTTCCGGCGGGGGCCCCGGGCCGGATCACGCAGGTGCCGGCGCGTCGATGTCGGCGGTCTCGCCCGGCAGGACCGGGCTGCCGTCCACCGGGTCCCGGGCCAGCAACGCCCGCAGTTCGGCCACCTCGTCGCGGATCAGGGCCGCCTCCTCGAAGCGCATCTCCTCGGCCGCTTTCACCATTTCGGCGTCCAATCGGTGGATGAGACTCGAGAGTTCGTCGGCGTCGGGGCCGATTGCGTGGGCCAACTCGGCGGCCATGGCCCGCGGGTCGACGCCGGTACGCTCGCCCCGGGCCCCCTTCTGACGCCGTGGACCGGGGATCGGGGTGAGGCCGGCCAGATTCCCCCCCGAGGCGAAGGCGTCGCCCCGCACCCGCTCCAGGATGTCGGTGACCGACTTGGTGATGCTGCGGGGGTCGATCCCGTGGGCCTCGTTGTAGGTGATCTGGCGGGCCCTGCGACGTTGGGTCTCCCCGATGGCGGCGGTCATCGAGTCGGTGATCCGGTCGGCGTACATGACCACCCGGCCGTTGACGTTGCGGGCGGCGCGGCCCATGGTCTGGATGAGCGACGAGGCTGACCTGAGGAAGCCCTCCTTATCGGCGTCGAGGATGGCCACCAGGGCCACCTCGGGCAGGTCGAGGCCCTCCCGGAGGAGGTTGATGCCGACCAGGACGTCGAATACCCCGAGCCGCAGTTCGCGCAGCAGTTCGATGCGGGCCATGGTGTCGACGTCGGAGTGCAGGTACTGGACCCGCACCCCCTGTTCGGCCAGGTAGTCGGTCAGATCCTCGGCCATCTTCTTGGTCAGCGTGGTGACCAGCACCCGGTACCCGTCGGCGACGGTGGCGTCAATGCGGGCCCGGAGGTCGTCAATCTGCCCGGTGGTCGGCACGATGTCGACCTCGGGGTCGACCAGCCCGGTCGGACGGATGACCTGCTCGACGATGTTGGTGCTGTGCTCCAACTCCCACGGTCCTGGGGTGGCCGACAGGAGGATGACCTGGCCGACCCGCTCGCTGAACTCCTCGAACCGCAGCGGGCGGTTGTCCATGGCCGAAGGGAGCCGGAACCCGTGGTCGACCAGCGTCTCCTTGCGGGAGCGGTCGCCGGCGTACTGGCCCCGGAGCTGCGGGACGGCGACGTGGCTCTCGTCCAGCACGCAGAGGAAGTTCTTCGGAAAGAAGTCGAGCAGGGTGAACGGCGGCTCGCCCGGAGCCCGACCGTCGAGGTGGCGGCTGTAGTTCTCCACCCCACTGCACACCCCGGTCTCGGCGAGCATCTCGAGGTCGTACTCGGTGCGCATCCGGAGGCGCTGGGCCTCCAGGAGTTTGCCGGCGTCCTGGAGCTCACCCAGGCGGCCCCGTAGTTCGTCCTCGATGCCGAGGACGGCCCGGCGCATACGCTCGTCGCCTGTGCCGTAGTGGGTGTTGGCGAAGACCACCAGGTCCTCGAGTTCGTCGCCGATCTCGCCGGTCAGGACATCGAATGGGCGGATCCGCTCCACCGTGTCACCGAAGAACTCGATGCGGACGGCCCGCGACTCATAGGCCGGGTGGATCTCCACCGTGTCCCCGTGGACACGGAACTGGCCCCGGCTGAGGGTCACGTCGTTCCGGGAGTACTGGAGCTCGACCAGCCGCTTGAGCAGGTTCCGCTGCTCGTACTCCTCGCCCGGCTTGAGCGCCACGATCCGGTCGCGGTACTCGTCGGGCGACCCCAGGCCGTAGATGCAGGACACCGAGGCCACCACGATGGTGTCCGGACGGAGCAGGAGCGACGAGGTCGAGGCGTGACGGAGCCGGTCGATTTCGTCGTTGATGGACGAGTCCTTCTCGATGTACGTATCCGACGACGGCACGTAGGCCTCGGGTTGGTAGTAGTCGTAGTAGGAGACGAAGTACTCGACCCGGTTCTTCGGGAAGAACTCCTTCAGCTCAGCGGCCAGCTGAGCGGCCAGCGACTTGTTCGGCTCGATGATCAGCGTCGGCCGCTGGACGGCCTCGACGGTCCAGGCGATGGTCGCCGTCTTGCCAGACCCGGTGATGCCCAACAGGGTCTGGTAGCGGTCGCCGCGCTCGAGCCCCTCGACCAGCCCGGCGATGGCCGTGGGCTGGTCGCCCGCGGGGTGGAAAGGTGAGACGACCTGGAAAGGGGGCACGCTCTGGATGGTACCGGGCGGGTGTATCACCCATGCCTGGGCGCAGGGCCGCCCCGCGCCCCGTGAGCGACCACCGTCGGACCGTCAGGTGGTCTCCGACCCTCGGGTGGCCTCCAGCACGCCGGTCAGGGTGAGGACGAGGTGTCCGCCGGTGCCGGTTCCCGATGGGGTAGGCGGAGCAGCTCGGCCCACACCCGGTCCACCTCGTCGACCAGGTGGTCCTGGTCGCCGGAGTTGTCGACCACGAAGTCGGCACCCTCCAGACGCTCTTGGCGTGTCGGCTGGGCGGCCATCCGGGCCCGGGCGTCCTCCTCGGACATGCTCCGCTGTGTGGTCAGACGATCCAGGCGGACCTCGAGGGAGGCGTCGACCACGACAATGGCGTCCAGGGCCAACATCTCTTTGTGGAGCTCCTTGAGCAGGGGGATGTCCATGACCACGATGGCGTCGGTCCCCTGGTGGGTGTCCCTACCCTCGATCATGGCCAGCCCGATGGCCGGGTGCATGATGGCGTTGAGGTCGGCCAGGTCGTCGGGGCTGGCGAACACCACCGAGGCGAGGCTGGGCCGGTCGATCCGGCCCTCGGCGTCCAGGATGCCGGTGCCGAACCGGTCGATGAGCGGCTGGTAGGCCGCAGCACCCGGCTCCACCACCTCACGGGCCACCTTGTCGGCGTCGACCAGGTGGGCGCCATGGGCCACCAGCAGCTCGGCCACGGTGGACTTGCCGGCCCCGATGTTGCCGGTCAGGCCGATGGTCAGCACGGTTCCGCCACCATCCGGTTCAGGACGCCCGCCGCGGCTTCGAGGCCGTGGCGAAGAGCACCATGGTGGTGGTGTCGAGGTCGTCGGTGACGAAGAAGTCGTCGGCGGTGATGCCCGTCGTCCCGCCGGCATCGCCCCGGGCGATGAGCTTGTAGGCGATGGGTAACGCCCAGGCGTAGAAGCCCACGTACCAGGACCTCGGGATCTTGTGCCGCAGATCGAAGACGTCGAGCTTGAGGACCTTCTGGGCCTTCTCCCTCCGGGCGGTGAAGTCGGCCTTCACGTGGGGGACGGCGTCGAGACCCTGGATCGTCACGTCGTGGAAATGCGCGCTCAGCATGGCCCGCAACTCGGTTGGCTCGAACAGGTGGATGTGGAACGGGTTCTCGAAGTCGGCCGGCGCGTTGGGGGTCAGGAAGAACACCGTTCCATCGTCGGCCAGCACCCGGGCCAGCTCGGAAACATGGCCTTCGGGGTCGTCGAAGTGTTCGATCAGGTGGGAAGAGCATGCCCACGTGAAGCTCCCGGTGGCGAAACCGAGGGCCAGGGCGTTCATCTGGGCCACGTCGAGACCGTCGGCGGACCAGTTGGCCCGGGCCAGCTCGACGGCCTCCTGGCTGTAGTCGACCCCGACCACCTGGCGGTCGTCGGCCAGGAACCGGGCGGACTCGAAGCCCTGCCCGCAGCCCACGTCGAGGACGGTACCTTTCCCCAGGCGCTCGATGACCGTGCGGTAGCCGGCGGCGTGGAGGGCCAGCAGCGAGTCGGGGGTGACCCCCTCCATCGGTCGCTCGCCGGTGAGATGCTTGCCCTTCTTCTCCCCCGTCGCCTCACCGGCGGACGCGCCGCTCACCGGTTCCCCCTGGTGTGACCGTTGCTGTCGTCGACCTGGCGCATCGGGCTCCCCTCTTGGTGCCGGCGGCTGGTGGTGCCGTCCCGGCGCTGGCGTTGTTTACACTACCGACCACTCGTGCCGGAACCAGAACCCTCTCCCGCCGGGCCCACGGACCAGATCACCGGTACGAAGGGCTCTCTCTATTCCCGTCTGCGGTCGCCCGGCGCCCTGCGGACGTGGGTCGACTACATGGCGCTGGCCGTGCTGGCCTTCGTGCCCATGTTGGCCGCCCAACCGGGTGTGGTGACCGACGACACCAAGACCTACCTCTACCTCGACCCGGGTCGCTACGTCCGCCAGGCCGTGTCGCTGTGGGATCCCCACGTCGGGCTCGGGACGGTCACCCACGAGAACATCGGCTATCTCCTCCCCATGGGGCCCTTCTACTGGTTCCTGGCCGAGCTCCACGTACCTCTGTGGGTGGCCCAGCGACTGTGGATGGGCTGCCTCCTCTATGCGGCGGGCGCCGGCG
>DATBZS010000001.1:0-38306 GCA_036513075.1 Acidimicrobiales bacterium | reverse complement strand
CCAGCGCCGCCACCGACGCCGAACCCGCCGCCTCCGCCGAAGCCACCACCGCCTCCGCCGAAGCCGCCGGTCCCGGTCCGACCGGTGCCCAACGGACCCCGGAACGACACGCTGGTCACGTAGATCTGTTGCCCGGCGGTGAGCCCGCTCACGATCTGGGTCTCACCGGAGGAGGCAATGCCGACGGTGACCGGTTGCACCACCTTCTTCCCGGCATCGTCCAGGGTGACCGACGTGGTCCCTCCGGGATAGGTCAGCGCCCCGGTAGGCACCACGATCACGCCCTGGAGCTCCTTGACGACGATCGACACGTTGGCACTGGTTCCGCCATAGAGGCCCGACGGACTACCGGTCACGTTGATCACCACCGGGAACGAGGCCACCCCGGACGTCGTCGTGGCGACGAGACCGATCGAGCCCACCGTGCCGTAGATCGGCGTCGTAGCACCCGACGGCGTGATGTCGGCTTGGTCGCCCACCACGATCTGGGAGACCCCGCTGCTGGAGACGGAGGCGTTGACGATGAACGAACCTGTCGATACCACCACGACCTGGGCGGTCGACGAGGAGCCGGAAGCGCCCGTTCCCGAGGAGGCTGACGAGGTCGCACCGGCGCCGGACGGCGAGACCCCCGTCCCGGTGGCGGCACTCCCTGATCCCGCGGCGCTCGACGAGGCCGAGCTGCCCGACGAGGCCGACACTTGCTGGCCGACGGCGAGATCGAGTGAAGCGACGGTACCGGCCGTGGTCGACACGAGAGTGGCACCGTTCACCGCGGTCTGCGCCGCAGTCACCTGATTCTGCGCCGAGGCGATGTTGGCGTCGTCCAGTGTGATCTGGGTGGCCGTTGCTGCAGCCGCCTCGTCAGTGGCCAGCTGGGCCTGATCGTTGGCCAGGCTGGCCTGGGCCTGGGCCAGCGATGCGTTCAAGGTGGTCGGGTCGACGGTGGCCAGCGTCTGGCCTGCCGCAACGGACTGCCCGGCCACGACGTCGACGGCGGTGACCGTCCCTGACACCGTGAAGTTCAGGTCTGCCGTCGTGGTCGGCTCGATGGTGCCGGTGGCCGCCACGGTCTGCGAGATGGAACCGGTAGTCACCGCCTTCACCGAGGTGGTCGTAACGATGCCGGCTGCAGCGCTCGGGCTGCTCCGAGTGCCGAACCAGGCGGCTGCTCCGGCTCCCGCCAGGATGATCACAACAGCAGCGGCAATCCACCATTTCCGCTTCGACCTTCGTGCGCCTGCTGATTCAGCCACCTGGACCTCGTCGACTCGTGGTGGCCTCAGCCGCCTGTGGTACCGCTGGTTCGGAAATAGCCGCTGGCCAGGGGATTCCAGCCGCACATCTCATCATCGGAACATAAGTCCCCGCTGTACCCCACCTGTGAGAATTCTAAGAATGTCCGGATGAGGGTGATATCCGGGCCGGGTACGCCCAGTTCGGCGACGAAATGGGCTCGAACCGTCTGCCCGACGGCGTGTCTAGGGTGGGCCCACACCGCCGTTCACGCCCCGACCCACGGAGGTACCCATGCAGTATGTCAATCTTGGTGGCACAGGCCTGCGCGTCTCTCGTGTGTGCCTTGGCATGATGAGCTTCGGCAACGACTCCGACCGCCCCTGGGTGCTCGACGAGGACGCGGCCGAACCCATCGTCCGGGCCGCGGTGGAGGGTGGCATCACCTTCTTCGACACCGCCGACGTCTACTCGGGCGGGGCCAGCGAGGCGGCGACCGGCCGCCTGCTCCCGAAATTCCTGACCCGTGACGAACTGGTGGTGGCCACCAAGGTCCGCATGCCGGTGTCGCCCGGCGAGAACGGTGGCGGGCTGTCCCGCAAGCACATCCTGTCCGGCATCGACGCGTCGCTGCACCGGCTGGGCATGGACTACGTCGACCTCTACCAGATCCACCGGTGGGATGACCGGACGCCGATCGAGGAGACCATGGAAGCGCTCCACGATGTCGTCCGGGCCGGAAAGGCCCGCTACATCGGTGCGTCGAGCATGTTCGCCTGGCAGTTCGCCAAGGCCCAGTACGTCGCCGACACCCACGGGTGGACCAGGTTCGTCTCCATGCAGAACCACTACAACCTCATCTACCGCGAGGAGGAGCGGGAGATGATCCCCCTCTGCCTCGACCAGGGGGTCGGGGTCATCCCGTGGAGCCCGCTGGCCAGGGGCGTCCTGGCCGGCAACCGCACCCGCTCGGGCGACAAGCTGACCACCCGGTCCGATACCGACGACTTCACCAACTACCTCTACAGTCAGCCCACCGACTTCGACGTCGTGGAGCGGGTGGCCCAGGTGGCCGCAGCACGCGGCGTACCTGCCGCCCGGGTGGCATTGGCCTGGCTGCTCCACCGACCAGGTGTGACCGCGCCGATCGTCGGTGCCACCAAGCCCGGCCATCTCGAAGACGCCCTGGCAGCAGAAGCACTCACCCTCGACGACAAAGAGATCGCCAGTCTCGAGGAGCCCTATGTGCCCCACCCGGTCCTCGGGCACTTCTGACGGGACCCGGTGACACTCGCTCGACGACCAGAACAGCTCTGAGGAAGTCCGCTGACTGGTGGCCGAACGCCTCCGTCAGCACGCCCCCCGACAAAGGGCGGGAGTACGGTTCGATGGAGTACCCGGTTCCAGACAGCGGGCGGCCCACCAGTGCCCAGACCAGTCGACGGAGGACATCATGAGCAGTGCGAATCCGGTCCGGCCCTCCGGGGTCGACTTCCACTTCGACATCATGTGCCCCTACGCCTACCAGACGTCCCTGTGGATCAGGCACGTCCGCGACGAAATCGGGCTCGACATCCGTTGGAAGTTCTTCAGCCTCGAAGAGATCAACCGGCAGGAGGGGAAGAAGCACCCGTGGGAACGCGACTGGTCCTACGGGTGGTCGATGATGCGCATCGGGGCCCTGCTGCGCCGCAAGGACATGACCCTCCTCGACCGGTGGTACGCCGAAGCCGGACGTGCCCTCCACGAGGACGGGCGCAAGCCCCACCGTCCCGAGGTGGCCGAAGCCATCCTGGGCGAGATGGGACTCGACCCGGACCTGGTCGCCGAGGCCATCGGTGACCCTACGACGGCTGACGAGGTCAAGTCCGAGCACGATGCAGTGGTTGCCCGGGGCGGATTCGGTGTGCCGAGCCTGGTCTTCGACGACGACCAGATGCTGTTCGGTCCGGTCCTCGTCTACCCACCGGAGGGCGAGGCCGCGGTGCGGCTGTGGGACCTGACCACCGGGTGGCTGGAGTTCCCCCACGTGTACGAGATCCAGCGACCGAAGTCGACGGCCGACATCGACGCCATCGCCACCGCCTTCAGCTCCTACCTCGAGGCCCGCGACTGGTTCTCGGTGCAGAACCCGACGCCGTGACCTGGCCGTCCGCGGGCACCACCGGACCGATACCGTGCCGGTACTGATCGTCGTCGAGCCCCTCGAAGCGGGCGACCACAGCCGTCCCGGGCACCCCGAGCGCCCGGCCCGGGTGGTGGCGGCCATGCGCGGCGTGGAGGACCTCGACCTCGGCACCGACCTGTTGTACGTGGCGGCCACACCGGCGCCGGCCGAGCGCCTCGTCCGGGTCCATACCCCGGCCCACCTGCAACGGCTCGAGCAGTTCAGCGCGGCCGGCGGCGGGGCCCTCGACCCCGACACCTACGCCGGACCGACGTCCTGGGAGGACGCCCGGATGGCCGCGGGTGCCGGACTGGTGGCCATCGAGGCGGCCCGGTCATACCGGTCCCCCGTCTTCGTCCCGGCCCGACCCCCGGGACACCATGCCCCCGCCGACAAGGCAATGGGTTTCTGTCTCCTGAACAATGTGGCCGTGGCCGCGTCCGCTCTCGTCGACGCCGGCGAGCGGGTGCTGATCGTCGACTGGGATGTCCACCACGGCAACGGCACCCAGGACCTGTTCTGGAACAACCCCGCAGTCCTCTACGTCTCCACCCACCAGTGGCTCAGTTTTCCGGGCACCGGAGCGGCGACCGAGGTCGGCGGAACCACGGCTCGGGGCACCACGCTCAATGTCCCGCTTCCTCCCGGGGCCACCGGCGACGTCCTTAACGCGGCGTTCGAGCGCATCGTCACCCCAGCCGTTGCCGCCTTCTCCCCTACCTGGGTACTGGTATCGGCCGGATTCGACGCCCATCGTGACGACCCGTTGGCCGATCTGGCCCTGTCGG
Organism: Acidimicrobiales bacterium; assembly: GCA_036513075.1. GTDB lineage: Bacteria > Actinomycetota > Acidimicrobiia > Acidimicrobiales > RAAP-2 > Bog-756. The sequence goes on along the minus strand of DATBZS010000001.1, from coordinate 34,115 downwards.
CCGGCGACTTCGCCGAGTTGGCCGGGATCGTGGCCGGCTATGCCCCCGAACCAGGACGGCTGATCGTCTTCCTCGAGGGCGGCTACGACGTCGACGCCTTGCGGTCCTCGGTGGGCGCCGCCCTCGGGCGGCTGGTAGGTGCACCGGGTCCCGGTGCCGACGAGGCCCCGACCAGCGGAGGCCCGGGCTCCGAGTTCGTGGACCACGCTGCAGCCATGCGGCACGCCACCCTGTGGGGCGATCTCCACGATGACGAGCCCGACGCCCGGGCATGACACCGTCCGACGACGAGCCCGGGATCCTCGGGCGCTACGCTCGGCGCTATCGCCCGCGCACTGCCGGTGATGCCGTCTGGAGGAAACCGTGACCGTGGACCGTGACGTAGCGCCCGACGCCGTGGTGGTCGGCTTCGACGGATCCGACGCCGCCATCGGCGCTGTCGACTGGGCCGCCACGCAGGCCGACCGCACCGGCGGGCGGCTCGAGCTGGTTTGCGCCTGGGAGTACCCGATGAGCTGGGGCAGCGTGATCCCCCTGCCGAGCGACTTCGACCCGGCGGCCGATGCCCGGGCCATGCTCGACCCGGTCGTGGAGCGGTTGGTCGCCGAACACCCCGGGCTCCCGGTCCACTCCCACGTGGTCGAGGGCCGACCCGGTGAGGTGCTGGTCGAAGCCTCCCGTCACGCTGCCCTGCTGGTGGTGGCCAGCCGCGGCCACGGCTCGTTCTCCGGCCTCGTCCTCGGCTCGGTTAGCCAGCACTGCGTCACCCACGCCGAGTGCCCGGTCGTGGTTCACCGCCAACCCCACGCCGACTGAGCCGGACTGCCCCTCTGCCACCCACCGGGACCTTCAGGGGCGCCCGGCTACCAGGTGTCGATGCAGCTGCGCTTCTTGCTCGTCCGTGCCGGCGGGAGAGGAGAAGCCCGCAGGGCCTCGGCGATCCGGGTCCGCGACTCGGCGGGATCGATGACGTCGTCGATTTCGTAGGCGGTGGCCACGTTCAGAGCCTTGCCGTGCTCGTAGGCCAGGTCGACCATGGAGGCGAACAGCGCCTCCCGCTCGGCCGGGTCTTCCACCGCCTCGAGCTCCCGGCGGAAGCCGAGGCGGACCGCACCCTCCAGTCCCATCCCACCCAGCTCGCCGCTCGGCCAGGCCACGGTGAACAGTGGTGACCGGAAGCTGCCGCCGGCCATGGCCTGGGCACCGAGGCCGTAGCCCTTGCGGAGCACGATGGTGCAAAAGGGGACGGTCAGACTGGCCCCGGTGACGAACATCCGGCTGACGTGACGCACCAGGCCGGTCCGTTCTGCCTCGGGACCGACCATGAACCCCGGCGTGTCGCACAGTGACACCACCGGCAGGTCGTGGGCGTCGCACAGCTGCAGGAACCGGGCCGCCTTATCTGCGCCGTCAGCGTCGATGGCGCCCCCGAGGTGAGTCGGGTCGTTAGCCACGACCCCCACCGGCCGCCCCTCGATGCGGGCCAGGGCCGTGACCATGCCGGCGCCGAAGCCGCGCCGGAGCTCGAGCACCGAGTCCGTGTCGGCCAGGATGGTGAGCAGGGCCCGGATGTCGTAGGCACGCAGGCGCTGCTCGGGCACAGCAGCCCGCAGCAGCCGCTGGTCGGCGCAGCTCCAGCCGTCGACCGGCCCCTGGAAGTACGAGAGGTAGCGGCGCGCCAGGTCGACCGCCTCGGCGTCGTCGGTCGCCACCAGGTCCACCACGCCGTTCGGAACCTGCACGTCGAGCGGGCCGACCTCCTCGGGGAGGTAGGTACCGAGTCCGCCGCCCTCGATCATCGCCGGGCCGCCCATACCGATCGAGCTTCCTTCGGTTGCGATGATGACGTCGCAACAGCCGAGCAGGGCGGCGTTCCCGGCGAAGCACCAGCCTGACGCGATGCCCACCAGGGGCACGAGGCCGCTCAACTTCCCGAACAGGGCGAACGCCTGGGTGTCCAGGCCGGTGATGACGGCATAGTCGGTATCGCCCGGTCGGCCGCCTCCCCCCTCGGCGAACAGCACCACCGGAAGGCGCAGGCGTTCGACCAACTCGAACAAGCGGTCCTTCTTACGGTGATTCTGCTGGCCCTGGGTACCGGCCAGGACCGTGTAGTCGTAGGACATGACGGCGCACCGTGCCCGCTCGTCGTCGAAAGCGTCGCCATTGACCCGGGCGGTTCCCCCCACCAGCCCGTCGGCCGGCGTCCGCTCGATGAGCTCGTCGAGATCGCGTCGGCGTCGTTGGGCGGCGATGGCGAAGCCGCCGTACTCGGTGAACGAATCCGCGTCGCACAGGTCGTCGATGTTTTCGCGGGCCGTACGACGACCCCGCTCGTGTCGCCGGGCCACCACCTCGGGCCGCCCGGCGTCAGCAATGAGTGACCGCCGGGCGAACAGCTCGGCGAGGTCGGGGCGGATCCGGTCCAGGTCGATCTCGTCGACGGTGCCGGTGATGCCGTCGGCCGGCTCCCCCGCCTCCACCACGGCCAGAGGCGTCCCGTCGACCACCAGCCCGCCGAGATCGACATCGAGATAGGTCAACGTGCCGGGCACCGGACTGCGTACGACGTGCTCCATCTTCATCGACTCGAGCACCACCACGACGGTGCCGGCCGACACCGGGCTCCCGACGGGAACCGGCAGCAGTACCACCGTCCCCGGCAAGGGGGCGGACAGCCGCACCTCTTCGCCCCGGCGCACGTCGCCCCCTGTACCTTGGTCCACCAGGCTCAGGCCGTGGGCATCGGGTAGATCGATGCCTCGTCGGCCATGGCGGCGACAGCCTCGTCCCGTTCATCGGGTGACATCGGCGAATATGCGTTGGCCGCGGCCAGGGCGGTGGTCAGCACCCGGGTGTCGCCGGGCGTGCAGAACGCATGCACTCCCGGAGTCGAGAGGGCGAATCGGACCCCGCGTGACACCTCGTCGACTGTGGTCTCCGGCTCGTACCAGGTGTCGGCGTTGGGTTTCCGCCCGGCCCAGGGGCGGGCGGCGGCAGCCTTGATCGCCATCACCCCGACGTCGTGCTCGGCTGCGTACTCGAGCAGCGCTTCGGCGTCGCGGCGGTAGTCGGCGTCCGCCCACAGACGTGGGTAGACCGGGAACATCACCGTGTCGAAGTCGTAGCGCCGGAGCGCCTCGAGGTGGGCCGCCGGTGCGGTGTGCTCGTGCCCGGTGATCCCGACCCACCGGGTCAGGCCCTCGTCACGCGCCGCCAGGATGGCCCGGGCTGCCCCGTCCCGGGCATCGAGTTCGGCCAGGTCGGTCACGGCGTGGAGCTGGTAGAGGTCGAACGAGTCGCAGCCCAGCAGTCGGAGCGACTCCTCGAGCTGGGCTCGGACCCCGTCGGGGTGGTGGCGCAGCGTCTTGCAGGCCACGAAGAGGCGATCGCGGACCGGGGGGATGAGCGGGCCGAGCAACTCCTGAGCCAGGCCGTACTGGGGTGCCACGTCGAGATGGTTGACCCCGGCGGCAAGCGCCTCGTTGAACGAGGTGGCGGTGGTGTCAGGATCCGACCGGCCGAAGGCGGCCCCGCCCAGGATGGCCACCGACGAGTCGTGTCCCGTGCGTCCGAGTCTGCGTCGCTCCACGCAGCCCACCGTAGTGCCACCGGCCCCGATCGGCCGGTTGGTTCAGGTGGCGGCCGCCGCGTCCCGGGCCGCCTCCCAGGCCTGGAGCATGGTGCCGAAGTGCATCGGATTGTAGATGTCCTCCTCCGAGGACCACAGACCGTCGCCGGCGTACTTCAGGATGGTGATGTTGTACTCCTGGTGGACGCTGCCGTCACCGGGGTCGCGCATCCGGTTCCAGACCTGGCAGATCACCCAGCCCTTGTCCTCGTCGATCGTGTACCACTCGATGGGGAACTCGGGCATCTCGCTGCCTGGGTACTCCGACATGGTCGTCTGGATCCACTCGTAGATGGCCTGGCGACCGTGCATCCGTCCGTAGAGGTGCTCGATATAGTCGGCGTCTTCGGTGAACAGGTCGGTCCACGGCCGCCAGTCACCGCTCGCCCCGGACGCGGCTGCCCGACGCTGGTATTCGGCGAAAGCATCTTCGATCTCGGCCCTGGGCCACAGTCCCACGATGTCTCCTGACCGGCCCGGCGGGCCACGCCCACAGCATGCGTCGCGGATGCACCCTGGTCAACGACCGCCCGGGCCATAACATGGGGGACCCCAACAGAAGGCCGGCCCCATGACCACACCGTGGCGAGTGCTCACATTGGGCGACCGGGATCCGGTCGCCCCGTTCGAAGAGGTGGTCCGCCTCATCGACATGGCTGGGACGGCCACCGGTGCCGCCTACAGCCGGAGCGACGTCGTCGAGGCACTGCACGAGCACCAGCCGGCAGTGGTCGCCCTGGCACCGAACGGCGACCTGGTCGGTGCGTCGGTGGCCCGCGTGGCCGGGCCGGACGCCCACGTGTTGGCCTTCGCCCTCCATCCCGACTGGCGACGCCAGGGCATCGGCTCGGCCCTCCTGCGCCAGCTCGACCAGGAGGTCATCCACCGGGGGTCGTCCCGGCTGCTGGCCGTGGTCCAGGCCGGACAGGTCGGCGAGGACGCCTTCGTCAACCAGGGGTTCACCCACCTGGAGGGCCTCCATCTCTACGCCCGGGACGTGTCCATGATCCCCGAGGAGTTGGCCATCGTGGAGCGCTTCGGGGGCAACGTCCCCCCGGACGGTCTGTGGGAGTCGATGAAGGGGTTCTCCGCGGCCAAGGAACTCCTGGACCGTCGGGTGGTGGCCCCGCTGGCCCATACCGAGCTGGCCGACCGTCTCGGACTGCGGCCCCCGTCGGCTGTCCTGTTGTTCGGACCCCCGGGGACGGGCAAGACGTCGTTCGCCCGGGCCATCGCCTCGCGCCTGTCATGGGCGTTCGTCGAGCTCCACCCGTCGCTGCTCGGCCAGGGCGTCGACGGTGCCCGCGCACTGCGCGACTCGCTGGCCGAGCTCAGTCAGGTCGACCGATTGGTCACCTTCATCGACGAGGCCGACGAGATCGCCTCGGACCGGACGGAGCGACCCGACAGCCAACCCCTCGTCAACGAGCTGTTGAAGGCGGTGCCGACGTTCAAGTCCCGCCCCGACCGCCTGGTGGTGATGGCCACCAACTCCATCGCCGCCATCGACCCCGCCCTCCTCCGGCCCGGCCGGTTCGATCTGATCATCCCGGTGGGAGCGCCCGACGAGGTGGAACGGGCCGAGCTGGCCACCGAGTTCCTTCCCACCGGCGACCCGGCCGAGGTGGCCGCCCACACGCCCGGCTTCACGCCGGCCGACTTCGCCCTGGTGGCCCAGCGGGCGGCCCAACTGGCCTTCGACCGGGCACTGGACGGGCAGGGCGCCGAAGTGACTGGCGCAGACATCCTGGCCGCGGTGACCAGGACCCGGCCGTCGGTCAGCGCGGAGTCGGCCGAGCGGTTCGCCGACGAGGCGCAGCGGTTCTCGCGCCTCTAGCGACTAACCGGGCGGTCGGCGTTCCGGGGCCGTCGGCGGACGACGACGCTGCCACGTAGTGTCGGAATGGCTCCCGAGCACAAGGAGGACCATCTGTGCGCTTTGCCGATGACCCGACAGTCGAACTGTCCACCCACATCGAGGTCCAGCCGTCGGCGGTGTGGCCCTTCGTGACCGACCTCGACGTCCTCGCCCAGTTCTCCAACGAGTTCCAGGGCGGCGAATGGCTCGGCCCACCGGCTTCGCGCGGCGTGGGTGCGCAGTTCCACGGGAGGAACAAGAACACGAGGGCCAAATGGGAGGTCACCTGCACCGTCACCGACTGGGAACCGGACCGGGCCTTCGGTTGGTGCGTCGAGGACCCCGACGCGCCCGCCGCCAGTTGGCGCTTCACCCTCTCCCCGGTGGACGGCGGCACCCGCCTGGACTACCGGGCCCGGATGGGCCCCGGGCCGTCCGGGGTGACCACGGTCATCGACGAGCACCCCGACGCCGAAGAGCGGATCGTGAGCGGCCGCCTGGCCGAGTGGACGGCCAACATGGAGTCCACCCTCGACGGTATCCGCGGGTTGGCCGAGGGTGGCCCCAACCCCGACTGATCAGGTTTTCCCGACCGGACAGTGGGTACACCAGCCAGGAGAGTCAGGCGTCGTCCAGCAGCCGCCCCCACGCCGCGGCAAGCACCGCCTCCTCGCCGTCGACCTCCAGAACTTTTCGGCGCGACGACCGGCCGCCGATGATCCGGACCGACCCCGCCGACAGATCCAGCGCACCGGCCACCGCCTCGACCACCCCGCGGTTGGCCCGCCCATCGGCAGCGGGCTCGCGCACCCGCACCACCAGCAGCCCGTCGTGGCTGCCGCCGACAGTGGACCGCGACGAACGGGGCCGGACCAGGACGCTGCGCTTCACCCGGTCAGCCTGCCACGTCGACGGTCCGGGCCCAGCTCGGGCAAGACCGCTAGAACGGGACCATGCCCGATCGTGAGCTGGTGATCCTCGGCTCGGCCAGCCAGACACCCACCCGTCACCGCAATCACAACGGCTACCTCCTGCGCTGGGACGACCGCTCCGTCCTGTTCGATCCCGGCGAAGGGACACAACGCCAGATGCTGCTGGCCGGTGCGTCGGCCACCGGGATCCACCACATCTGTGTGACCCACTTCCACGGCGACCACTGCCTCGGACTGCCCGGTGTGCTCCAGCGCCTTTCGCTCGACCAGGTTGCCCACCCCGTCGAGGTGCTGTTCCCGGCGAGCGGGTCCGTCTACTTCGAGCGCCTGCGCCACGCCTCGGTCTACCAGGACCACCTCGATGTGCGACCGATTCCGGTGACCGACGACGGCCCGGTGACCACGGTGCGTCCCTTCACCATCGAGGCCATGCGTCTCGACCACGAGCCCGAGACCTTCGGCTGGCGAGTCGTCGAACCCGACGGAATCCGGATGCTGCCCGATCGGCTGGCCGCACTGGGCATCGAGGGTCCGGCGGTCGGGCAGTTGGCCGACCACGGAGTGCTCGAGCACGACGGTCGGCGGATCAGTCTCTCCGAGGTGAGCGAGTCCCGCCGGGGTCAGCGGATGGCGTTCGTGATGGACACCGGGATGTGTGGTGCCGCGGTGGAGCTGGCCGCCGGCGCGGACCTGGTGGTCTGTGAGTCCACCTTCGCCTCGGCCGATGCCGACCTGGCCCGCCGCTACCGGCACCTGACGGCGGCGGATGCCGGACGGGTGGCCCGAGACGCCGGGGCGCGCCGTCTGGTCATCACCCACTTCTCGCAGCGCTATCCGGACGTCCGCGTGCTCCTCGATGAGGCGCGTGCCGTATTCGACGACGTGGTGGCGGCCGTCGACCTCCTGCGCGTGCCGGTGCCCCGTCGACGCTGAAACCTTCGGTCGCCCTTCGGCCGACCGGACGGCTCAGGCCGGGGGTGCGAAGTAGGCATCGCGCAGGGCTCGCTTGAGGATCTTGCCCGACGCGTTGCGCGGCAGCTGCTCGTCGACGAAGGCGATTCGGCTCGGGATCTTGAACGGTGCCAACGACTCGCCCAGGAAGTCCTTCAACTCGTCGGCGTCGAGTTCGGTCCCTGGCTGGCGCAGGATCACGCAGGCCACCTCCTCACCCAGACGCTCGTGGGGCACACCGAAGACCGCGGCCTCGTAGACGTCACCGTGCTCGTAGATGGCGCTCTCGACTTCGGCGCAGTAGACGTTCTCGCCGGCACGCAGGACCATGTCCTTGGCCCGATCCTCGATATAGAGGAAACCCTCCTCGTCGATGCGGCCGAGGTCACCCGAGGCCAGCCAGCCGTCGACGATCGTCTCCGCCGTGGCCTCTGGCTTGTTCCAGTAGCAGCGGATGATGTTCGGCCCCTTCATCCAGATCTGGCCACGCGTGCCGGTCGGGACCGGAGTGCCGTCCTCGTCGCGGATCTCGATGTCCATGACCGAGATCCGTGCCCGACCCGTCGAGTTGGGATGGCTGACGTAGTCGTCACCGGTGTTGCCCGGCCCGAATCCGTTGGTCTCCGTCATGCCGTAGCCGATGTTGGGCCGACCCCGGGTGAATCCCTTCTCGACCCGGTCGACCAGTTTGGCCGGGGCCGGGGCCCCGCCGCCGCCGACGCTGGCCAGCGACGACGTGTCGTACTTGGAGAACGCCGGGCTCTCCAGCATGTCCCAGCTCTGGGTGGGCACACCGACGAACGTCGTCACCCGCTCGGCCTCGATGAGGCGCAGTGCCGTCTCGGGGTCCCAGCGGTGCATCATCACCAGCTTGAACTTCATGCCGAAGCAGGAGAGCATCACGGGCACACACCCGGTGACGTGGAACAGCGGCACGATGAGGATGAAGGACGGTGCGAACGAGCCGCCGGAGCCGATCGCGTCCTCGCCCTTGCGGGCGGTCTGGACGGTGGTATTGCACCAGAAGCCCATCAGCCCGTTGATCACGGCCCGGTGGGTCGAGACGGCGCCCTTGGGGAACCCGGTGGTCCCGGACGTGTAGAGGATGGTGGCGTCGTCGTCGGGACCGACGTCGACCGCCGGCAGCGGGTTGCCGAGTTCGACCACCTCGTCGTAGCGGTCGACCCCGGTCGGGTTGGGCTCGAGTTGGTCGCCCCGCACCATGATCATCGGCACCCCGCGGGAGTGGGCGGGGCCATGGGCGCGCTCGATGCGCTCGGGATCGGCGATCAGCAATGCGATCCCGGAGTCCTCGATGGCATAGTCGAGCTCGGACTCGGTCCACCAGGCGTTGAGCGAGACCGACACCGCGCCGATCGACAGGATGGCGGCGAAGGAGACAATCCACTCCGGCAGGTTGCGCATGGCGATCCCGACCCGGTCGCCCTTGTTGATCCCGTAGGTGTGGACCAACGTGTGGGCGAGGGCGTCGGCGTTGCGCATCGTCCGGTCGAACGTCCAGCGCTCGTCCTCGTAGACCAGGAAGTCGGACTCGTCCTCCCGCGCCCCGGCGAACATCTGGCCCAGGTTGGCCGGGGCGTGCTTGAACACCCGGAGCGTCCGGCCGTCGACGGTGTCCTCGACGACCTCGAACACCTGTCCGGGGCCAGTGACCTCAGCCAGGGCCTCCTCGTATGTCAGCGACACAGCCGCTTCCTCCTTCACCGCAACGTGGGCCGGTCGGGTGTCACCGGCGTGGACAGAGAGTGTAGGGGCGCCACGATTGGGGGCTCTACCGGTCAGTCAGTGGAGGTGGACCGCCGCCACGACGGGTGCCTCCGGAGAGCCGTCCGTCCCGGTGGACATCGACGGCTCGAGGACCACAGGCGCGCCGAAGGCCGCCCGCCGGCTCGCCCGCCGCAGCGCGGCGAGCACCGGCCGCCCGAGGACCAGCACGAGCACGGCGTTGGTGGCGGCTCGGGGAATGTCGAAGCCGAGCGACGTGGTCAGGTCGAAAAGCACAAAAGCGTGCAGGTTGTGCACGAACCCGGCCCCGGGGGCGAAGGAGAAGCGGGTCGTCGTCCCGGCACCGAACGGCCAGAACCACAGGTTGAGCAGCGTCCCGTAGAGCAGGCAGGATCCGGCGGCATAGACGGTGAGCAGCCATACCTCGGCCCGACCCTTCACCGGAGGGAGGCAGCCGGCGCCGAAGCCCAGCCACGCGGCACCGAACATCTGGAACGGCAGCCACGGTCCCACGCCGCCGGTGATGAGGGCCGACACCACGATGGTCAGCACCCCGAGCACGAAGCCGAAGCCCCGCCCGAGGACCCGGCCGGCCGGGATGAGCAGGAAGAAGACGGGTTCGAAGCCGGCCACTCCCGGGCTCGGGATGCGCAGCGCAGCCCCGCAGGCGGCCAGGATCCCGAGCAGGGCGATGGCCTTGGCATCGAGCGATCCCTCGGCCAGCGCACTCAGGACGACGGCCAACAGGAGGGGCAGGACGGCAATGAAGATCCACGGAGCATCGGCGGAGTGGGCCTGGTTGGCGGCTGCGGTGCCATGGATGAACAGCGGCCAGGTAAATCCCACCAAGCCGACGACCGAGGTCACGGCCAGCAACACCGATGCCCGGGAGTGGAGTCGCACGACCGAGGTGGTGCGCAGCGGTGCAGCCACCAGGTCAGCCACGGACGGTCTCCATCTCGAGGGCGTTCCGGACCTCGCCGACGGTCAGCCACGGGTCGGGCGCCAGCACCTTCGCCACCTGAGGTGCGAACACCGGCGAATGGCAGACCACTTCGCGGGCCGGTCCGTCGGCTACCACTTCGCCATCGGCCAACACCACGGCCCGGGTGGCTACCTGTGCCACCAGTTCGACGTCGTGGGTGGCCATGACGACGGCGTGGCCTCCGGCGGCCAGCTCTGACAGGAGGCGTACGAGACGGGCTTTGCCGAGGTAGTCGAGCCCCCGGGTGGGCTCGTCCAGGAGCAGCAGCGGCGGGGCCGGCGCCAGCACCACGGCCAGGGCCAGGGCCAGGCGTTGTCCCTCGGACAGATCCCGGGGGTGTCGGTCCTCGTCCAGGTCGGGCAGCACACGTTCGAGCACGGCGGCGGTTGTGCCCGGGGGCAGACCGGTGTCGCGGTCGGCGCTGGCGCACTCGGCGGCCACCGAGTCGGCGTACAGGAGGACGCCCGCATCCTGGGGGACGAGGCCCACCCGGGCCACCAGGGCCCGGGGAGCGAGGGTGGAGGGGTCGGCCCCGGACACGTCGACTGTCCCGGACGTCGGAGGGAACACCCCGGCCAGCTGCGACAGCAGTGTCGACTTACCGGAGCCGTTCCGTCCCATGACGGCAACCACTTCGCCGTCGCGGACCGCGAAGTCGACCGCGTCGAGGGCCACCAACTGGTCGTAGCGGACCGTCACCCGCTCCAGGTGGGCCCGGGCGGCCACGGTGGCGGGGGGCGGAGCCGGGGCCGCGCAAGGTACAGAACCGGCCAGCTGCTCGCGCAGCGGTCCCACCAGTCGGCGGGCATCCCGGATCGACAGCGGCAGGGGATCCCAGCCGGCCAGGCGACCGAGGTCGACCAGCGGCGGCGCTACCGGCGAGTCCACCATCACCTCGGCCGCCGGACCGACCACCAGCGGGCGCCCCTGACCGGGGACGAGGACGACCGAGTCGGCGAAGGGCAGGACTCGCTCGAGGCGGTGCTCGGCGAGCAGCACGGTGAGCCCCAGGTCGTGGACCAACCGGGTCAATGATCCGAGCACCTCCTCGGCGGCGGCCGGATCAAGCGCCGAGGTCGGCTCGTCGAGGACCAGCACCCGGGGCGAGGCCGTGAGCACGGCCCCGATCGCCACCCGCTGCTGCTGGCCCCCCGACAGCGTCAGGAGGGGACGGTGGCGGAGTTCGTGGAGGCCCAACAGGTCGAGAGCGTCCTCGACCCGGCGGCGCATGATGTCGGGGGCCAGGCCGAGGTTCTCCATGGTGTACGCCAGCTCATCCTCCACCACGTCGGTCACGAAGCTGGCGGCCGGGTTCTGGCCCACCATGCCAACCACGTCAGCCAGTTCCCGGGGTGGGAAGTCCCGGGTGGACCGGCCGTCCACCAGGACCTCGCCGGACAGGCGGCCTCCGGTGAAGTGCGGGACCAGACCGTTGACCGCCCGGAGCAGGGTGGTCTTGCCCGAACCGGTGGGGCCCACGACCACGCACAGCTCCCCCTCCCCCACGACCAGGTCGACCCGGTCGAGAGTCGGGTCCTCGGCGCCGGCATAGGTGAACGACACCTCGACGAATCGGATCACGCCACGGCCTCCACGGACGGCACGTCGCTCCCGGTGGGGCGGCTCACGGCACCCGGGATCTCCACCGGTTGCTGCTCGACGGGGGCGGCCCACGCCGGCACAAGACCGACCAGGATCCCGACCGCCGCCAGCAATGGCAGCGTGGGCGGCCCGAGGGGGTAGACCACGAACTGGATGCCCGGGGTGCCGAGCATGCCCGAGGCCACCATGGTCGCCACCACCACGGCACCCGAGGCGCTCACCAGCCACTCAGGCCTGCGCCACGGGTCCGGCCGGTATCGCGAGCGGTTGGTGCGCCGTCCGCTGGTGGCGAGCCCACCGCCCACCAGCACGGCCCCCACTGCGACGAAGGGGATCCCCCCACCGGGGAGCGACCCGGCCACCAGCACGCCGTAGAGACCGGCTACGAGCAGGAGGATACCGGCGGCCGTCGATCCCGAAGCCCATCTCCGGACTCCCCGGGTGACCGGCACCCGACGTCCGTAGCCCCGTGCGTCCATGGACGAGGCCAGCTGCAACGAGCGGTCGAGGGCCCGCTCCAGCACCGGCACGGCGGTCCCCCTGATCCCGGACAGGCCCCGGGTGGGTCGGCCCCGCAGCCGCCTGGCGGCCCGGATGTCGGTGATGGCCATCACCAGTTCGGGGGCGAACGACAGGGACACGGTGATGGCCACCCCCGCCTCGTACAGGACGGCGGGGAGGCAGCGGAGGAGCCGGTACGGGCTGGCCAGCGAGTTGGCGGCGCCGAAGCAGATCAGCACCACCGCGAGGCGAAGTCCTTGCACGACGGACTGGATGAACGCCTCCGCGGTCACCGGGCCGCCGATGCTGACACCGGCCGCCCACGACGGCAGTGGGACCTGGGGCAGGGTGAAGAGCACGTGGCCGGGCAGACGGATCCCGAACAGGATCTCCAGCACCACCCGGATCACGATGACCACCAGCCCCAGGCGGAGGAACACCACAACCGAGCGCGACCAGGGTGCCGAGGGGTTGCGTCGGGCCGACACCACGTAGACCGCCACTGCCCCGATCAGCAGCAGCAGGACAGGATTCGTGGTGCGGGAGGCCGCACCGGCCATGCAGGCGGCCCACAGCCACCAGGCGCCGGGGTGGAGCCCCCGACGACCGGACACGACGCGGGCGGTCCGGCTCATCGAGTCGGTGGCCTCACGGGGTCCGGGGACGTTTGCGCCACCGGGTGTAGGCGGCGACACCCAGTGCGGCGACGAGCAGGCCGCCGATGATCAAGGGGTCGGGACCGGGTCCGCCGCCTGGGTCGCCCGACGAGTGCTTGGCCGAGTCCAGGCCTTTCTCCGGGTCGGACGGCACCGAGATAGTCGGCAGCGAGGTCTCCGTGACCGGCGGATAGGTGGAGGTGGTGGGGGACGGAGGAAAGGTGGTCGTGGTGCTGGCCGTCGAGCGGTTATTCACCGGGCCGACGGTCGGAGCGACCGTGACCCGGCGAGCACGGGGTTGCCGCACCTTGACGCCGGAGCTGCCGACCGACGGAGGGGTGGTTGTTGTCGTGGTCTTGCTCGGCCCGCAGATCGAGTTGTAGCGGGCGGAAGAACGGGGAGCGGGGTCGTTGGGATTGCCCTTTCCCGGGTTCTGGAACCGCCACCCTTGGACGTCATTCGGGGTTACCGTGCCGGAGGCCCCAGACGACGCGTACGTCCAACCGCCCTTACCGCCGGTGAAGTACGACCAGTAGATGTAGCCGCCGCCCACCACCTGGCCGCAACCGGACGATGGGACGGAGTTGATCGAGCAGAGGAGACCGCTCGAGTTGTAGGTGGCCTGGTTGATCCCTTCCTGGCTGGCGAACGCCGCGAGGGCGTCGTATCCGTTGTCGGAGGGGGGCACGTCGACGCAGCCGACCTTCGGGGTGGTGCCGGGGCCGAAGTCGATGACGAAGGCCACGGCGACATCACCGGCCGTGCCCGCGGCACCGGCGGCGTCGACGAAGGGCCGCAGGGCCATCGGGCCGGCCAGGGCCAGGGCCGCGGTGCCGGCCGCGACGACCAAGGCCCCGCGGCCGATGCGGTGCCATGCACGGGCGCGCCGGATCCGGATCGACCGGGTGGAGTCCTCATCGTTGGCTGCCGTCGACCGGCGCCTGGTGATGGACATCGAACCTTCTCGTTTCCGGGCCATGACCCGGGAGCACCGGAAGGAGTGGATCGCCCCCCGGTGACCGAGTCCGTGCCGCTGTTCTCGGCGGGCGGGACTCATCAAGCTCCCGAGCGGCATCCCGGCTCGCAGTCCATTCCCCGAAGGGTGTCGATGAACTGCCCACGGTTGCGGACCAGCGCCGGAATTCGACCGGCTTCCCCGCTCGGGGTCTTCATGCTTCGCCACGCGATGCTAGCAGTCCGCCCCGGTTGCGTAACTACCGGGGGCACCCCCCGGTGCCCCTACCGACCTCAGATGCCGGCCGGTCCCAGCCACGCAGCCGTAGCCGCAGCCACACACCCGGCCGTATCCGAAACGGCCGGTCCGGGCCCGAATCGTTCGATGAGGGAGACCACGTCGCACCCGGCAGCCACAGCTTGGCTCTCCCCTGCCGGTGTGCACCGACCGGCCACCACCAGAGCCGGAAGCCCCAGGCCCCGGGCGTCGTCGATCACGCCCCCGACCACTTTTCCGGCAAATGAGGTGGCATCCAACGCCCCCTCGCCGGTCACCACCCGGTCAGCGCCCGCGAGGGCGTCGACCAGGCCCACCAGATCGCGCACCAATCCGTAGCCAGATTGCAGCCGGCCGCCGAGTGCGGCCAGGCCGCCACCGAGCCCACCGGCCGCGCCGGCACCGGCCAGTCCGGCTACGTCGACGCCGTACCGCCTCCGGTACTCGTCGGCCAGCCGGTCGAGGCGTCGTACCAGCACGGCAACCTCGTCGGGTCCGGCACCTTTCTGCGGGGCGAACCACGGAGCGGCGTCGGCGAACGGCACGTCGACGTCGCAGGCAACCACCAGGGTGATGCCGGCGAGACCACCTGCCTGCTCCACCGCCCGCACGGCACCGAGCCCGCCATCGGTGGAGGCCGAACCTCCGAGGCCGACCACCACCGTGCCACCGGGCCCCACCTGCCGGGCGGCAGCGACAATGAGTTCCCCCGTCCCCTCCGAGGTGGCCGCCAACGGGTCGTTTCCTTCGACACCACCGGCCAGGCCCAGTCCCGACGCCCGCGCCGATTCGACCACTGCCGTGTCGCCCCCGAACCGCCACTCGGCCGCTATCGGGCGGCCGGCCGGCCCGGTGACTGTCGTCGTCGCCAGCCCGGGATAGGCGATCGCGCACGCGTCGAGGAGGCCTTCGCCCCCGTCCGACATCGGAAGGGCGGTCACCTCCCACCCCAGCCCGGCGGCTGCCCCGCCCATGGCTGCGACCACCGAAGGGGCGTCGGCGGTCCCCCGGAACTTGTCAGGGGCAAGCACGACTCGGGGCATTCGCCGACCCTACCGACCTTGGCGCGCGCCGGTCATCCCCGTAGCACGGCGGACGCCTGGGGCGCCGCTGAAGCGTCTGCGTGCGGGTCTCGAGGTTGCGCCGGTAGCCGTGTGTAGGGTCGAGCGGTGCCTGCTTTCCCCGACTCCGCAGCGCCTGTGGAGAGCCGCCGTGGCATCCCGCCCCCGCAGAACCGGGATATCCCGCTTCCGGCGAATCTGGCCGAGGCGGTCGGCCAGGAGTACGCGCGGGTCTTCCATCCACCATGTGAGACCCTCCTGACCGTCGCCCTCAACGCCGCCCTCATGAGCTCGGCCTGGTTCTTCCTCCCCACCTGGCTGTCCGACCAGCTGTTCGAGATCCACGGGACCCTGGCGTTCGCCTTCGTGTTGTCGAGTTGGATGTACTCCGACGTCCCGGCCACCAACGTGCTCGCCCCGGACGCCATCCGGGTCCTGGCCGCCATCGATGAGCCCAGGGTCCTGCGCCGGATCCTGGTCGCACGGCGTCTGGTGCTCTGGTCCATCGTGGCTCCTGTCTGTCTGCTGATCTCGTTCCTCAACGGAATCGGGAGCTCCGACAAGATCGTCGACGTGTACTCGGCCGTGGCCATCGGGATCATCCCGCTCGGCGTTCTGGCCATTTCGGCATCGCTCGGGATACTCCTCCCCTACCATCCGATCCCGGTCCGGTACCGGTTACGGCACCGCAAGGACTGGTGGCCGATGCTGGTGCGCTGGGGGTCCCTCGTACTCGTCCCCTACGCCCTTGTGCCCGCGCTCACCGTCATGCTCGTGTCCCCCTCCCTTCTCGTCTGGGGCCTCACCGCCAAGTCCGGTCTGACGACGAAGGTGCCAGACAACGACCTCGGCCTCGGGATCGCGTTGGCCTGTGTCATCGCCATCGTCTCCGTCTATGTCGGCCAGCGGGTCTCGCTCCACCTGATCGCCCGCCGGCGCGACCGGCTCGTGGCCTACCTGTCCGACCCCCGACGCGGCTGACCGGGCTCCGCCGACAACGGATCGGACCGCAGGGTCCGTCTCGAACCGCGTGACGCCTGACAGGCTGGGGCGATGGCCACGCACTCCATCGCCGGGATCGGTGAGGTCGAGCGTAGGGAGCTGGTCGCCTCCGGCCTGCGGGCGGCACTCAGCACGGGCGTGCTGCTCGCCGCGTACTACCTGCTGCCGACAGCCGTGCGGCACGACCACGGCCGGCACGTCCTCTTCGAGCTCGGTTCCATGCTCCGTCTCGGGGCGGCGTTCGCCATCTTCGTCGCTGTCCTGACCATCGAGATCCGGGCGATCACCCGGGCCAGGCATCCGATGCTGCGGGCCGGTGTCGCCATGGCCGTGGTCATTCCGCTCTTCATCCTGTTCTTCGCCTGGATCTACCTGACCATGTCGACCTCCGACCCGGCCACCTTTCACGGGACGATGGACCGGACCACCGCCCTCTACTTCACGGTGACGATCTTCTCGACGGTCGGGTTCGGTGACATCACCCCCCGCACCGATCTGGCCCGGCTCATCTGCACCTTCCAGATGCTGGCCGACCTGGCGGTGGTCGCCATCGTCATCCGACTGATCCTGGGCGCGGCCACCCGATCGACCGCCGACCGCCAGGCCGGTCCGGGCGACGGCAACGTAGCCGCGGTGGTCCCCTCCGACTGAGCCTGCAGGCATCTGCTGACCCCCGACCCGGGGCGCCGACACGTGGCACAATTACGGGGTGCTGTCCAACCGGGTGACCGAGCTGCTGGGAGTGGAGATCCCGATCATCCAGGCCCCGATGGGTTGGATCGCCCGCTCGCAGCTGGCGTCGGCCGTGTCCAACGCTGGAGCCATGGGCATCATCGAGACCTCCTCGGGCGAACTCGACGCCATTCGGGGCGAGATCGCCAAGATGAAGGACCTCACCGACAAGCCGTTCGGGGTCAACATCGCCCAGGCCTTCGTGGCCGACCCGACGGCCATCGTGGATTTCGTCATCGCCCAGGGCGTGACCTTCGTCACCACATCGGCCGGGAGTCCCACCAGGTACACGGCCTCGCTGAAAGACGCCGGTCTCACGGTGTTCCACGTGGTGCCCACCCTTCGTGCCGCGGCCAAGGCCGTCGAGGCCGGGGTCGACGGACTGATCGTCGAGGGCGGCGAGGGCGGTGGATTCAAGAACCCCCGGCCGGTGGCTTCCATGGTGCTCCTACCCTCGGTCACCTCGGCATTCGACATACCGGTCATCGCGGCCGGCGGATTCCTCGACGGGCCACCATGGCGGCTGCCTTCGCGCTCGGCGCCGAGGGGGTCCAGCTCGGCACGGTCATGCTCTCCTCCCGCGAGTCGCCGGTCCATCCGAACTGGAAACAGGCCGTCATCGATGCTGACGAGACCGACACCGTCTTCCTCAACAGCCATGCCTCACCCGCGCTTCGGGCCCTGCGCACCGGGCGCACGACGGCCCTCGAGTTCGACCACGAGCGCAACGCCATGGGTGCCTTCGGCAACGTGGCCGACCTCTACTTCGGAGGTGACCTCGAGGCCGGCATCCCCCTGTCCGGGCAGATGGCGGGTCGAATCACCGCGAGTAGGCCGGTGGCCGACACCATCCGAGACTGTGCGGACGGCTGCGAGGCGACGCTCGCCGACCTGGCCAAGCGGTACGTGGCGCCATGAGGTTCGCCCGGGTGATCGACGAGGCCTCCACGGAGCTGGCCGCCGTCGAGTCCGTGGTTGGCGGCGCCCGCCACGTGCTCGACGTGGCAGCCGAGGCCGAACGGCGGGGCAGCCGAATCGCCAGCCGCCTCCGGACCGTCGCCGTCGCGGTGGCAGTCGGTGCGGTCGTCCTCGGCGGCGCCTACGCCGTGACGGTGCTCCTTGCCCGTCGTCGGACAGGTCCGCCCGAGGCAGCCGGGCCACTGGTCGACGACGCCTTTCCCGACGACATCGACTGAGGTCGGTCGGGTCGGATCGGATCGACCCCGTGACGGGTCGCCGCCATCTCGGCCGGTGTGGACATCATGCGCCCCTTCTCGCCGGCACCCTCATGGGGGGCCCTGATCACCGGTGGGCAGGCACCGATCCCGACCGATTCACTATAGTGACACTTGTACTGACAATATCCACCGACCCTCCCCCACTCCGCCCGAACACCACCGCGACAAAACCGTGAGGACGACCATGGACGCCGACGATCTTCCCGCCATCTCCTACGGCACCATCGACCGCGACTACGCCCGGGACCTGGCGTCGGTCGCCCCCGACGACGACGGTCCCATCTGGATGGTCAACCTCATGCGCTACCGCGACCGCGCCGTCTACGCCGACGGCCGGGACACCGACCTCACGGGACGCGAGGCCGATGACCGTTACGCGCCGTTCGGCCCGTTCCGGACAGTCGGCGCCGAACTCGTCTTCCTGTCCGATGTCGAGGTCCAACTCGTCGGGGAGGATCAGGAGTGGGACCGGATCGCCGTAGTCCGCTACCCGACCCGGCACTCGTTCCTGGCGATGCAGGAGCTGCCCGAGTATGTCGAGCTCCACGAGCACAAGGACGCCGGCATGGCGTCAACGTTCGTGATCGCCGGCCGGCCGGCCCCGCTCCCGGATCTGCCGGTCGACGCACCGCCACTCGATAAGGTCCCCCATCCCTCGACACCCGAAGACGGGCCGGTGGTCATCCTCCACGTCCTCAAGTACCACGAGGGCAGATCGTCCCCCGAAATGGACCTCTACACGAGCGAGGCGGCCCGGGTCGCCCTTCCCCACGGTGCGCGGATCTGCGCCTGGCTGGACGTCGAGGGCACCATCGTGGGCGACGGACGGAGCTGGGACCAGGTCCGGTTCAACGTGTTCCCCTCACAGGAGGCCTTCTTGGCCGTGGCCCACGACCCCGCACGTCTGTCCGCCCAGGCCGACCACCGGGAACCCTCCATCGCCGACACCTACACCCTGATGCTCCGACCGGTGGTCGACAGGCTCGCCGAGTCGATCAGAGCCTGACGCGGCCATGCCACCGACCGACCAGCCCGACCCGAAGGAACGATGTCAACCATGAAGCAGTCCGCCGCCATCCGTTGCGTTCTCCAGATGCAGGTACACGACCTCGCCGCGTTCAGGGACGTGGCGGCAAGGTGCGCCGAGTTCAGCAGCACCGAGCCGGGAACGCTCTACTACGACTGGTTCCTCGACGAGGCGACCGGCGAGGCCCGCCTCATCGAGGGCTACGACTCCTACGAGTCGATCGTGGCCCACGCCACCGGTCCGGTGTTCACCGAGATCGGCCCCGAGTTGTTGCAGGCCTGTACGTTCGTGCACATGGACGCCTACGGGGACACCGCCGAGTTGGCGGCGGGCCCGCAGTTCTGGCCCTCCACCTACTGGGGTGCCGCCATTGCCGCATTGACCGGCTGAGCCGCCCCCGGCTCAGGTCGCGTACTTGCCGAGCTCGGCCCGGGCCAGCTGACGACGGTGGACCTCGTCGGGACCGTCGGCGAACCGTAGAGTGCGCAGTCCGGCATACATGCGGGCCAGCGGGAAGTCGTCGGACACCCCACCGCCGCCGTGCGCCTGAATGGCCCGATCCACGACCCGTAGCGCCATGTTGGGTGCCACCACCTTGATGGCCGAGATCTCGGTGGCCGCTCCCCTGTGGCCCACCGTGTCCATCAGGTGGGCCGCCTTGAGCGTCAGGAGCCGGGCCTGCTCGATCTCAATCCGCGAGTCGGCGATCCACTCGCGGATGACCCCCTGGGCAGCAAGCGGCTTACCGAACGCCTCGCGTCCGAGCACCCGCCGGCACATCATCTCGAGCGCGACTTCCGCCATCCCGATGCACCGCATGCAGTGGTGAATTCGACCGGGTCCGAGGCGGGCCTGGGCGATGGCGAATCCCATCCCTTCCTCGGCGATCAGGTTGGATGCCGGCACACGTACATCCTCGAAGAGCAGCTCACAGTGGCCCTCGCGATCGGTGTAGCCGAATACCGGCAGGTTGCGGACGATGGTGAGTCCGGGAGTGCCCCGAGGTACCAGGATCATCGACTGCTGCTGGTGGCGGGCAGCGGCGGGGTCGGTCTTACCCATCACGATGAAGATCGCACAGCGCTCGGAGGCCGCCCCCGAGATCCACCACTTCCGCCCGTTCAGGACGTAGTCCTCACCGTCCCGGCGGATCGACAGCTGGATGTTGGTGGCATCCGACGAGGCGACGTCGGGCTCCGTCATGGCGAATCCGGACCGAATCCGGCCCTCGAGCAGTGGGACCAGCCACTCGTCCTTTTGCTGGTCCGTGCCGAACAGCGCCAGCACTTCCATGTTGCCGGTGTCGGGGGCCGAACAGTTCATGGCCTCCGAGGCCAGGTGGCTCCGCCCGGCCAACTCGGCCAGATAGGCATAGTCGAGGTTGGCCACCGGGTCCGGGGTCCACGGTGTCTTGTGGGGCATGAACAGATTCCACAGTCCACGCCGCTTGGCCTCGTCCTTCAGGTCCTCGATCACCTGCGGATGGGCGTGCGGATCACCCGCTGCCGCCATCTGCTGTTCGTAGACCTCCTCGGCCGGGATGACGTCGGTCTCCAGGAACTCGATGACTCGCTGCCGGAGGTCTACACCCCGGGGACTTTGCTCGAAACTCATCGCACACTCCTCTGTCACACGGTCCTGCGCCGGACGACCAGCGCACAACGAGGGTAGCCAACACGGGGGAGGTGCACGTGCTGACCGGGCGGCGCGACGCCGGAACTGTGATCTCGTCGTCTCTCCCCTGACCCACGAATGGAGGTGCGTCACTGGACTTCAGGGGCGAAGGACCCGAAACGCCCCGATGGCATTCAGTTTCTCCGAGAACCACCCGAAGAGCGGGACATGGGAACAAGGACGAGGGGCGATACGTCGGTATCGACGGGCCCCGTCACTTCCCGGTCGATGGGCCACCGCTCCGGAATACCCACCCCCAACGCAAGGAACACACCATGAAGCCGAGCACCGTCTTCAGGACCGCCGCAGCCGCGTCGGTCGTCGTCCTGGCACTCGGCGGAGGCGGCGTCGCCTACGCCTTCTTCAGCGCCAGCGGCAGCGGGACCGGCACGGCCAACGTCGGCCCCGGTCCGGTTGCCATCCTCCAGGTCACCAGCAACGGCCCGTCGACGCCCCTCACGCCGTGGGATGGCAGCCAACCGTTCGATGTATCGATCCACAACAACAGCCTCATCGACTCCGGCGTCGGCTCGATCTCGATGTCGGTGAGCCGCTTCCAGAACACCGGCGACGCGGCCACGCCCGGTGGGCAGGACATCGTCGGCTGCGACGCCAACTGGTTCTCGGTCAGCCCGATACTGGTGGTCAACCAGCCCGTTGGCGCTGGGGTGACCGTCACTGCTCAAGGTCTCGGCCTGGTGCTCCCCACAATCTCGATGATTCCGTCGGCATCCATCCAGGACGCCTGCCAGGGCGCTTCGGTGGGCATCGCCTTCGCCAGTGATGGGTAGCCGACCCACCCCGGGGTCCATTTCGCGGACCGAATGCTCCCCCGCCGTCGGGACCGATGCCCCAGTTGGCCCCACCGACCGCATGTGACCGCTCCACCGCACCGCCCGAACGAGGAACCATCATGGAAGCAATTGATCCGACCCGAACCGACGGACCAGCGTCCATCCACCGCCGACAGCTGCCGGCGGCGCTGTGTGCCCTGCTCTTGTTGATCGGCGTGGCCACTGTTGGGTTCGGCGCCGGCGACCACATCCAGTCCTCCAAGGGCAGTGGCGTGCGGGCCACCCTTCTCAATGGTCCTGTCGCCCCGACCGGTTACTGGTTGGTCGGCTCTGACGGCGGAGTCTTCGCTTACGGGGGCGCCCAGTTCTACGGCTCGACCGGGTCCATGGATCTGAACCGGCCCATCGTGGGGATGGCGGGCACGCCGGACGGCCTCGGCTACTGGCTGGTGGCATCCGACGGCGGGATCTTCGCCTACGGGGACGCCCAGTTCTACGGCTCGACCGGTGATCTGCGGCTCAATAGCCCGGTGGTCGCCATGGCGCCCACGTCCAACGGCCTCGGCTACTGGCTGGTGGCGTCCGACGGCGGAGTGTTCGCCTACGGGGATGCGGCGTTCCACGGCTCGACTGGGGGACTTCACCTCAACCGACCGGTCGTCGACCTGGCGCCCACGCCGACCGGGGCCGGGTACTGGATGGTGGCGTCCGACGGCGGGGTGTTCGCCTACGGGGATGCGGCGTTCCACGGGTCGGCCGGCGGCCGCACGCTGGTGAGCCCGGTGGCGTCCATCAGCGGGTCCCCGACAGGCCAGGGCTACTGGATGGCCGCTGGCGACGGTGGGGTCTTCGCCTACGGGGACGCCGGGTTCGACGGGTCAGGCTCGGGACTCATTGCAAGCGGTCCGGTGGTCGCCCTCCGGGCCACCCCCGACGGCAACGGGTACTGGATGGCTTCGTCCGACGGGGGCGTCTACGCCTTCGGGGATGCTCCGTTCTTCGGATCGGCGACCGACCTGGCGTTGTCACGCCCGATTGTCGGGTTGGCCGCCACCGACGGCCCGACTGTCAGCCCACAGAACTACACGTTGTCCGGTAGCACCGTGGCGTCGCTCGAACCCGGGTCCACCGCGGCCATCGATCTGCGGATCACCAATCCCAATCCGGAACCCATCACCCTGATCTCGACGACCACAACCGTCACCACGCCGAATGTGGCCTGCGGCGTGTCCAACTTCACAGTCACCCAGGGCCTGACCCGACCGGTCATCGTTCCGGCCCGGACGTCGGCCACCCTGGCGCAGCTGGGCGTGGCCACGGCGGCATGGCCGACCGTCACCATGGTCGAGACGGGCAGAGATCAGAACGCCTGTCAGAGCGTGCATCTCACGCTGCACTACCAGGGGGAGGCGATCGGATGACCCGGCGTCTGGCCGTTGCCCTCCTCGCCGTGCCGGTGGCTCTGGTGGTAACCGCCTCGGCGGCCTGGGCCTACTACGCAGCCCAGGGCTCGGGGACCGGCATGGTCGCCGTGGCTTCGCTGCCTGCCCCAACCGGAGTGAGCGGCATCGCTACCGGTGCCACCGTCGCCCTCACCTGGAGCGGGATTGCCGCGCCCACGGGAGCAACTGTCGGCTACTACGTCACCCGGACGCCGGTCCCCTCCGGCGTGGCGGTCGACGTGTGCGGGTCCCCGATGGCATCCCTGGCGTCGTCATCGGTCAGCTGCACCGACGCACTCGCTCCCGCCGGTACCTACGACTACAAGGTGACGGCCACCGCCGGCAGCTGGACCTCGACCAGCACCCCGAGCGCCGACGTGATCGTGGGGGCCGCAAACACGACCACTGCACTCGGCCTCTCCTCGTCGACGGCAACGTTCGGGGGCGAGGATCAGCTCTACGCCACGGCAACGGTCACCCCGCAAGTCGCACTGACTCCCACCGGGACGGTGGTCATCGCATCGGGATCGAACGTCCTGTGCACGATCGTCCTGCCGGTCACCTCATGCTCGCCGGACCCGTCCGATCTCGCTGTGTCGGCCAATCCCTATTCCCTGACCGCCACCTACTCCGGTGACGGTTCGTTCAACGGGTCGACATCGAGCCCTTCCCCGTTGACCGTCTACAGCGCCTTGAACATCACCACCACGACCCTGGCACCGGCATGGGCCGCCGAGACCGGTTACTCGCAGACACTGCAGGCAACGGGCGGATACGGGGCTCACACATGGGCGGTGATCAACGGCCTTCCGCCTCTCGGACTACTTCTTGACTCCGGTACAGGAGTTCTCTCAGGGACGTTCGCAGAAGGCGACACCTCCTCCACCTTTACGGTCGCGGCGACAGATACGAATGGCGCTCAAGTCACCCGCTCGTTCACTGTCGTCGTTGCCGATCCATTCGTGACTCAAAATTCCACGGCCCCAATCGGCGACAACTCGACGTTCAGGGTCACGCTCGCGAACGGCGTCGCCGCCGGCCACACGTTGGTGCTCACCGTGGCCCAGGCCTGCACGACCACGGCGGGCACGCCCGTTGACTCCCACGTCACCGCGGTTTCGGGAGACTCGGTCACCTGGATCCTGGGGGTTGCCACCGGCTGTTCAGCCCAAGGTGACACCGAGATCTGGTACGGACTCAGCTCCACCACCGGTGGGTCGACCACCAAGATCACGGTGACCCTCAACGCCGCAGCCCTGGTCCAATACGCCAACGTGACCGAGTACGCCGGCATCACCGGGTGGGACAGTGCATCGGGGGCGTCCTCGAGTTCGTTGGGCACCGGCGCCCAAGTCAGCTCGGGGGCCTCGTATCCGTCGGCCTCGGGCGAGCTCGTCGTGGCCGGCGCATACGTCACCCGGGCGACTCCGTCCCTGTTGACCGGCCTCGTCAACCCGTTCGCCACCCTCAATGTGGTCAGCCCGTACCAAGGGTTCGGCGTGTACGCGGTGGACTCGAGCACGGCACCCATCGGCCTCGCCTACCTCCAGACGCTGGGCGGCGTGCCATCAGCTGGGGTCTGGTCTGCGGCCGTCACCGCCTTCGCCCTCACCGCGCCGTGAGCCACGGTCAACGATCTGAGCGATCCTGGTATGCGGGTGGGGCCGGACGTGCGATGAGCGCGCCCCGAATGGCGCGCTCATCGGTCAACCACATGTGGAGCGGACGACGGGATTCGAACCCGCGACCCCAACCTTGGCAAGGAAAAAGGGCCGATTCTGACCGGGGCAAATCTGCGACTGCCCTGGTAAAGAGACGTGGGCGCCTTGGCTTGAACTACCCTGAACGACCCGGACCGCACGATGGAAACGCAATGGAATGCGGCAGACACAGACGGCAGTGGCTCCTGGAGTCTCCTATCCCCCGCCGCCATTCGTTGGGCGATCATCATGGGGTTATCGCCTGCCCCCTACCAGGCATGTCTGAGGCGTGTGGACAACTGCCCACGACGTACGCGAGTCGAGGCTGGATCGGGTCATGGTCAGGGGAATGGTGGAGCCTGACCCGCTGCACCGTGGGTTGGGTCGAACTTCCTACAGCAATGCGGCGATCAAGGCGTCTGCAATGAACTCGCCGTAGCGCTCGAGCGTCCAGCCGCGGACGACAACGAGCAGCTCGTAGAACTCCGGCGAGCTAAAGGCCCACAAAATCTCGCCAGCCGTATCCGCGTCGATTCCGGGACGCAGGTGTCCCCCGGCTGCAAGCCTGTGGGCATTCTTGGTCATGCGCTCCAGACGTTGTAGGTCAACCTCCGCCTTGAGGCTGGCCATGTCCGGATCGGTGTTTGCCGCATCACGCACGAGCAGCAGGATCGGGGCAACTCGGGGGGCCACCTCGGTCGTCAGCGCACCCCACCCCCGGATGATGTCGCGCGGATCGGCGTCCGGTCCATGCAGGGCGTCCGAACGGTCTTCGGCATGCACGGTCCCCACTCCGGCCAGGGCCACTTCGCAGATGGCCCGAACGAGACCCGTCTTACCGCCGAAGCCCTTGTAGATCGTGTCAACGGAGACGCCGACCTCACTGGCGATGGCGTTGATCGTGGTCGACCCGAAGCCTTCGTGGAGGAACAGATGCCGGGCGGCCTCGATAATCGCCTCACGGGTCTCGCGAGCTTGCTCCCGACGTCTCGGCGAGTCGTAATTCCGTTTCGTGTTGACTTCCTGCCGTGTCCGTTCCATACTACTGGAACTGTTATAGCACACTAGATCGAATAAGGGAGCATCCATGGCACCCGCTCGCACCGAAGTTGAGGGAACCGCCCTGGTGGAACGCATGGTCCAGGCGACCAACGACCACAACCTGGATGCTCTGGTCGCCTGTTTTGCGTCCGACTACCGGAACGAGACACCGGCCCACCCCGAGCGAGGCTTCGTCGGGAACGAGCAAGTCCGCCTGAACTGGACTCAGATCTTCGGTGCAATTCCTGATCTCTCCGCCGAAGTCCTGCGGTGCACAGTGAACGGTGACACGGTGTGGACCGAGTGGGAGCACCGCGGCACCCGACCGGATGGCTCCTCCCATGTCATGCGCGGCGTGGTGATCTTCGGTGTCGCCGATGGACTCGCCGCCTGGGCGCGCTTCTACCTCGAGCCAGTGCAGGAGGATGCCGGAAGCGTGAACGAAGCGGTGCGCCGCCAGGTCACTCCGGGAGTCCGGGGATGATCCTGATCGCGGGCGGCACCGGCCGGCTCGGCAAGCTGGTAGTCGATGCCCTGGTGGACCAGGGACTCGAGGTCCGGATCCTCAGCCGCAACCCATCTCGAACGGGATATGTCGGCAGCCGGGTCGAACTGGTGACCGGCGACGTTCGGGACCGCGACAGCCTCGATGCTGCCGTGTCCGGCGTCGATGTCGTCGTATCGGCTGTGCACGGATTCACCGGGCCGGGCGGGAACTCGCCGGAGAGCGTCGACCACCGAGGGAACAGGAACCTCATTGACGCCGCCAAGGCAGTCGGTGCCGATTTCGTCCTCGTCTCTACCGTCGGCGCTGCCGCCGACAGCCCCATGGAGTTGTTCCGCATGAAATATGCGGCTGAGCGCTACGCCGCCTCCATGGGAATTCCCACCACCGTCGTCCGTGCCACAGCCTTCCTCGAACTGTGGATCGAGCTCCTCCGAACGACAGCCGGTCGATCTGGCCGGCCGCTTGTCTTCGGCCACGGCGATAACCCGTTGAACTTCGTTTCCGTCATCGACGTAGCAGCCGTGGTCGAGCTCGCCGTCACCGAGAGCGACACCCGGGGCAAGACGCTCGAGATCGGCGGGCCAGACGATTTCACTTTCAACGACCTCGCGCTGGCAGTCATGACAGCCGACGGCGACAGTGGGCAACCTCGGCACGTACCACCCCCGGCGCTTAAACTGATGGCCGCTACCGTTGGTCGACTGAATCCTCAACTCGGGCGGCAAGCCCGAGCGGCACTGGTCATGGACCAGAGCGACTTCACTTTCGACTCCGAACCCATCCACAAGTCGTACCCGGGCCTTCCGAACACGTCCGTCGCCGACGTGCTCGCGCTCGGCGCCGGCAGCCACAGCTGATGAACTCGGACGTTGCCATCGATGTGAGCAGCACGCTGCGGCCTGTCCCTGATCGCCGGCTATGTCATACCACGACCACCTGTACCAGTCCCTTAAGCGCTTCGAAGTCTGCGCCATTGCGGGTAAAGAGCGGAAGTCCCTGCGAAGCCGCAGTTGCCGCGACGAGGAGGTCGACCGCTCGTGCTCCTCGAGCCTTGCGCCCAGCGGCGGCGACAGCCGCATAGATGCGACCATAGGTGCGGGCTGCCTCGGCATCGAAAGCAAGCGACTCGAACACTGCCTCGGCGCGCTGGAGCCGGTCCTGGCGACGTCCCCGCTCGTCGGGGTCATCAGTTGCATGGGGGCCGGCAGCCAGCTCGGCCATGGTCAATGAACTGACGGCAACTTCCCGTGGCAGGTGAGCCACATTGATGTTCTCGATGTCAATAATGACGGACGTGTCGAGGAGACCTCGAGATGCCCTGACTGGTTCAGCCACGGGCGATCGGATCCTGGCTGGAGAGTTGATCGAGATCTGCAAAGAACCGACTGGCATCGACCGATGGGGCCGTCCGGAACATCTCCACCGCCGCGTCCGCTGCAACGAAGCGATGACGACGGAGCGGGGTGAGCTCTCCGACGGGCACGCCGTTGCGCGTCACGACAAAGCTCTCACCACGATCCAACTCGCGCATGATCTCGCCACTTTCGTTCCGAAGTTCTCGCTGGGTGAGTTCTCTTGCCATGACCCTCAGTGTAGCACTACGTGCTACACCAGTCCGCATAGCGAGAGAGTTCGGGTGCGCACCCTGTATCACAGCACCCGCAAAATATGAATATCAGAAGAGCTCACGGGCTGCAGGCCCTCACGAGGCGCGGTGGATTCAAAATGGAAGGGCCCGATCGCGCATCAGAGGCCCCCGAAAGGGCCTTTGACCTGGAGCGGACGACGGGATTCGAACCCGCGACCCCAACCTTGGCAAGGTTGTGCTCTACCAGCTGAGCCACGTCCGCGTAAGGGTCATACCTTAGCAGTTGGCCGATCTCGCCCAGGATGGGGACCCGCCCTCTGGACCGTGTGCCATCCTGCTCAAGTGGCGCTTCTCCCCGAGCTCCTGCCCGCCGGACCCGTCGAGCTCCGACGGTGGCGACCCGCCTATGCAGACGCCCTGACAGAAGCTGTGGTGGCCAGCTTGACCGAGCTGCGCCCGTGGATGCCCTGGGCCCAGGATGCCCCGACCGTGCCGGGCATGACCCAGGTCCTGACTGACGGAGAAGCGGGCTTCGATACCGACGAGGAGTGGCAGTTCGTCTTGGGCGAGCCCGGATCCGACCTGGTCCTCGGTGCCATCGGACTCCACCGCCGTGGACCTCCCGACACTGTGGAGATCGGCTATTGGATCCGCACCGATGCCACCCGGCGCGGCCTGGCGACCGCCGCCTCCCGGGCTCTCACCGCAGCGGCCTTCGCCCACCTCCCTTTCGTCACCACGGTGGAGATCCGGATGGACACAGGCAACGTCCGCAGCGCCGCGGTCCCCCCGAGGCTGGGCTTCAGTTTCGACCGCCAGGTCGACCAGGCGATCGACGCACCGGGTCAGTCCGGCCGCTGGCTGGTGTGGAAGATGGAGCGAACCGATTGGCACCCCGTTGCCGACTGAAGGAAGTCAGGCCGGGAGTTCGGCATGCCACCAGGGCACCGGGCGGTCCTTCCGATCGGCCTCCATGACCAGTTCGTCCAGGGCGCACTCCATGGCCGAAGCCAGTACGTCGACGTCGGGTGCCAGGTCCCAGCAGCCCTGGACCCCCACGTGGACGGTGTCCAGGTAGGAGAAGACGGTCACGTTGAGCCCGACACCCTCCATGATCGGTCCGAGCGGATGCATGGACACCAACTTGGCCCCGGCCAGGTAGAGGGGAAATTCCGGACCGGGCACATTGGACACGATCAGGTTGAACGGTGGGGCCACGTGGTCGAACAGCCGGAGATTGGAGACAAGTCGTGACAGCCGTGTGGCCACCGCCGGGAACGCTGCCTCAGCCCACGAGGCGAACACCTCCGGCCCCATGACCCGGTGCTGGTCCTTGGCCACCCGCATGCCGTCGCGGATGTGGCGGAGGCGGGCGACAGGGTCGGCGACGCCGGTGGCCAGCGAGACCAGGAGACCGGACACACGGTTACCCAAGGCGCCTTCCTCGGCCTGTGTACGGACCGACACGGGCACCAGGGCGATGAGCGAGATGTCCGGCTCCTCCTCGCGCCGGGCGAAGAGTTCCCGCAGGCCAGCTGCAGTGACGGCCAGGACCACGTCGTTGGCCGTGGATCCGAAGGCCCCGGCCACCTTGCGGACATCGGTGAGCGACAGGTCGGCGAAGGCCACTCGTCGATGGGACGAGATGGCTCCGTTGACTGACGTCTGGGGTGCCTGGAACGGTGACGGGGCGAGTCCCGACCCGGGCTCCCGGTTCCGGGCACTTACCGCCCGGGCCGACCGGACGGTACGGGCGATGGACCGGGCTACGGCGTCGACCTGCCCCGGCAGGTTGGCAAGCGTGAGGCGCATCTGGTCGAGCTCGCCTGGCAACGCCGCCGGCGACCAACCGGGGCCTTCGATGGGGTCATCCGCGTCCTCGTCCGTCGCCGCGCCCGGACGGCCCGGTGCGCCCAGGGGCCGACGAGTCCCGCTGGGGTCGCCCCCGAACAGGGCACGGGGCGTGGGCTCGGGCGACAGATCGAAGAAGGCAGCCAGCACCTCGGCGCCGGACACCCCGTCGATGATGGCGTGGTGGACCTTGGCCACGATGCCGACCCGCCCCTCCGCCAGGCCCTCGACCACGTGGAACTCCCATAGAGGCCGGGTCCGGTCGAGCGGACGGGCGGCCAGGTCGGCGACCAGATCGGCGAGCTCCTCCGGTCCCCCGGGGGCGGGGACACCAGTGCGACGTACGTGGTAGTCGAGGTCGAAGTCCGGGTCCTCCACCAATGTCGGGTGCTGGAGGCCGAAGGGGACTTCGACGATCCGCATCCGGAAGGGGGCCACCAGGGGAACGCGCTCGCCGACCAGGGAACGGACGCGACGGAAGCTCAGCCCGCCGGGCAGGCTGGCGGGGTCGAAGACCATGGTCCCCATCACGTGGAGGTAGGTGGTGGGCGACTCGAGGGCGAGAAAGGCACCGTCGAGCCCGGTCAGGTGGGCCACGTCACCGCCCCGTCGACCCGAAACCACCGAGACCGCGCTCGGACTCCTCCAGCGAGTCCACCTCGACGAACTCCGCCGTCTCGACCCGTTGAACGACCAGCTGGGCGATCCGGTCGCCCCGCTGTACGCGGTAGGGGACCTCGGGATCGGTGTTGACCAGGAGCACTGCGATTTCGTCCCGGTAGCCGGCGTCGATGAGTCCGGGGGTGTTGAGGCACGTCACCCCGTGCCGGAGGGCGAGTCCGCTCCGAGGCTGAACGAAGCCGGCAAAGCCCGCCGGAAGGGCCAGGGCGATCCCGGTGGGGACCATGGCCCGTCCTCCGTTCGGCTCGAGGAGCACCTCGATCCGGGCGACCAGGTCGGCCCCGGCGTCCCCCACGTGCGCGTAGCCGGGAATGGGCAAGTCGGGGTCGAGTTTCACGACGGGCACCTGCAGCCCGGCATCGGCGGCCATGGCCGTGCCGGACCCGTCCGCTGCCGCCGTCACCCGCTCGATCCACTCATCCCCGAGGACGCTACCCCTCGCCGCGCCGACGCGCCGACACCACGCTGAGACCGCGCCGGCTCGATTTCGGATCCGTGGCAACACCGCAACGGCCTAATGCGGTCTACGGGAATCTGACGGCCCGTCATCTTGGAGGATCGTCCCTCCTCCGGTAGCGTGACCGCGTGCTGGTGTGGATGGACTTGGAGATGACTGGGCTGGAGGCGGACCGCCACGTCATTGTGGAGATCGCCACCCTGGTAACCGACGACGAACTGGTCGTCGTGGCCGAAGGACCTGATCTGGTCGTCCATGCCTCCGACGACGAGCTGGCGGGCATGGACGACTTCGTCCGCGACATGCACACCGGGAGCGGGCTACTAGCTGAGATCGTCGCCTCCGAGCTCACGCTCGCCGAGGCCGGACGTCAAACCCTCGAGTTCATCAAGTCCCACGTCCCCAAGCCCCGCACGGTGCCCCTGGCCGGGAACTCCATCGGGACCGACCGCCGCTTCCTGACCGCCCATCTCCCCGATATCGAGGAGTACCTCCACTACCGGTCGGTCGATGTCTCGACGATCAAGGAGCTGGCCAGCCGCTGGTATCCCGCAGCCATGGCGGCCGCACCGCCGAAGGCAGCAGGTCATCGGGCCCTCGACGACATTCGGGAATCGGTGGCCGAGCTCGCGTACTACCGCACCACGATCTTCCGCGACACCACGCCCTAGGGCCTGGCCGGCGGGACCCGCCGGGCCGCACAACCGAGAGGAGCATCCATGGCCGACGACATCCAGCCCACCTCCGACGCGCCCGTCGACGCGGTTCCCAGCCGGGCTGAGGTGACCGCCACGCTCACCGACGTCGGGGGTCCCTTCGAGATCGAGGACGTGGTGATCAGAGGCATTCCGACCCGGACATGGAAGACCGCCCCGGCCGACCTCCGCGCCGTGTTCGAGCTGACTGCGCTCCACGGTGACAAGGACTTCCTCGTCTACGAGGACGAACGGATGACGTTCGCCCAGAGTTTCCGCACCGTCGCCGCCCTCGGCCACCAGCTGGTCGACCGCTTCGGCGTGCAACCCGGCGACCGAGTGGCCATCGCCATGCGCAACCTTCCGGACTGGGTCATGGCTTTCTGGGCCACCATCACCGTCGGTGCCGTGGCGGTACCCCTCAACGCGTGGTGGACGGGCGAGGAGCTGGCCTACGGACTAGCCGACTCGGGCTCCAAGGTCGCGTTCGTGGACGAGGAGCGACAGCAACGTATCTCCCACCACCTTGCCGACATTCCAGGACTCGAGGCCATGATCGTGTCGTGCGAGGAGCACGATCCCGATACCGGAGGTCGCCGTTCGGCCGTGGGCTGCACTCTCGAGCGGGTCGGCGCCGAATCCCTTTCCGTCATCCCCTT
Source organism: Acidimicrobiales bacterium (assembly GCA_036513075.1). Classification (GTDB taxonomy): domain Bacteria; phylum Actinomycetota; class Acidimicrobiia; order Acidimicrobiales; family RAAP-2; genus Bog-756. The sequence continues at coordinate 1,872 of DATBZS010000001.1, read as the reverse complement.
CGGAGAGGTGGTCGGCTTCCCAGCCGATGACATCACCTTGCCCGAGGTCACGGTCGATGCCGATGCCGACGCCACCATCTTCTACACGTCGGGCACCACCGGGCGGCCGAAGGGTGCGGTCGGCACCCACCGCAACAGCTGCTCCAACCTGATGAACCTGTTCTTCGTCTCCACCCTGGGCGGCATACGCCGGACCAGGGCCCAGAAGGCGGCATCGCCCGGCGTGCAGAACGCCAACCTCCTGTCGGTCCCGCTGTTCCACGCCACCGGGTGTCACGCACTGTTGGTCACCAACACCGCGGCCGGCGGGAAGCTGGTCATGATGCACCACTTCGATCCCGAACGTGCCCTCGAGCTCATCGAACGGGAGCGGATCACCGTGTTCGGTGGCGTACCGGCCATGGTCATGCAGGTCATCGATTCGCCCGACTTCGCCAAGCGGGACACCTCGTCGGTGCAGTCCATCTCCTACGGTGGCGCCCCGTGCCCGCCCGACCTGGTGCGGCGCATCAAGGAACACTTCCCGACCGGGGCGCCAGGCAACGGCTACGGCCTCACCGAGACATCGGCCATGACCACCATGAACTCGGGCGACGACTACGTGCGCAAGCCCGACAGCGTCGGTCCGCCATCACCAGTGTGCGATGTCGCCGTGGTGCCCGAGGAATGGGCCGGGACAGAGCCGCCGGCCGACCAGGATGGCGACCCCGACCGCACCGGCGAGCTGTGGATCAAAGGTCCGAACGTGGTCCGGGGCTACTGGAACCGTCCCGACGCCACAGCCGAGTCCTTCACCGCCGGCTGGCTCCATACCGGCGACGTGGCCCGCATCGACGAGGAGGGGTTCGTCCACATCGTCGACCGGGCCAAGGACATGATCATCCGCGGGGGCGAGAACGTCTACTGCGTCGAGATCGAGGCTGCCCTCTACGAACACCCGGCGGTCGCCGACTGCGCGGTCATCGGCGTGCCCCACCCGGTGCTGAGCGAAGAAGTGGGTGCGGTCATCGTGCTCCGGCCGGGCATGGACGTAGGCGCCGACGAGCTGTCCCGTCACGTGCGCGAACGACTGGCCGCCTACAACGTTCCCACCCGGTACTGGTTCCGCGCCGAGCCCCTCCCCCGCAACGCGGCCGGCAAGATCCTGAAGCGCGAGCTGCGCACCGAACTGCTGGGCGACGCACCGGTCTTCTGACACCGGCCCGACCGATCGGGTCGGACCTCAGCAGTCATTCACTGGTCGTCATGGAGGGAAGCCCTCACGACCCGAGGGTGTGGTTGAGGTGATCGACCGGGGCCGTGCGGGCGCGGTGCGGGCACCGGACCGTCGCAAGCTGCCAAGATGGCCCGATGGGATCTGCCGGGGATAAGCCACGCAAGCGATCATCACACCTCCCCAAGGTGCCGAAGTACGAAATACCCAACCGGGCCGAAGGCACAGACGGCGGCTCCTTCGGCCGCTCGGGCCACAGCTCGGACCACCACCACGATGGGCCACCCACCGGGTTCGGCGCCTGGGTCCTCAAGGTCCTCGGTCGGAAGTCCAATCCGTAGGGCGGAGTCGTCGACCGGACGAACCAGTTCACATGGTGAGCAGCGACCGGGTGCGGTCGACGTCCTGGCCCATCTGGGCAACGAGCAGGTCGACGGAGTCGAAGGCCAGCTCGTCTCGGAGCCGATGGACGAACGACAGCCGGGCTGGCTCGCCGTAGAGGTCGTCCGAGAAGTCGAGTAGGTACGCCTCGACCAACAGATCGCCGTCGGCTCCGTAGAAGGTGGGGCGCCGGCCGACCGACACCGCGGTGCGGTGGCGCGAACCGTCCGGACGTTCGTACCATCCGGCATAGATGCCCGGGGCCGGCAGGCAGATGT